>JBARWY010000087.1:0-18693 GCA_049647065.1 Devosia sp.
GGGATCAGCCGTGACGAACTGCTCCGGGCGATCGAGCGTCGCCGCTGAGGCGATTGCGACCTTCTGCTTTAAACCCCACCGGCCGGTCATTTTCGACACGGAACTACCAATGGATGAAATCAAGGGCCTAGCACGAGCGGTGATCCGGCCGGGAAAGTCCGATGAGCACAAGCGGCTCTGAGGGCAGGCATGGAGATCGTGCGGACGCAGGATACCGGCACGCTGCAGTACGAAATCTCTTCAACCACTTGGCCCGCCCCCCGCCGAGCAGCATCTTCTCGCTCGGCTTGCCCAGAACCTCGTCACTCACATCGGCGGTCGCCATCAGCGCCTCTGCGGGCATTGCTCGTCCTCCACCGCAACTGTCGTCAGACACTGAGCACCACATTGCCCCGCTTTCTGCCGGTGTCGACATAGGCATGCGCTTCGGCCGCCAGCTCGAGTGGATAGCTGCGGTCAATAACGGGCCTATATGCGCCGGTCCTGGCGAGTTCTGCGAGGTCGTGGAGGTCCCCGGGCCGGATCTTGGAAACCTCCGCGATAACAGTCTTGCCACTTGCCTTGGATGGCCGTCCGATGCCCACCACATCGGCAAACGACCCAAGGATGATGAGCAGGCGCCCACCCGGCCGGAGCACCGGCTCGCATCGGGCGAACGGCGCGCTTCCCGTCGTGTCCACAATCACATCCCAGCTGTCTCCTGATTGCACGAAGTCGTCCTTGGCATAGTCGATGACCGTGTCGGCGCCGATCGAGCGCACCAGCGCGACATTGACCGCGCTGCAGACGCCGGTCACTTCGGCGCCCAGATGTCTGGCGATCTGCACCGCTGCCGTTCCAACGCCGCCCGAGGCACCGACGACCAGGACCTTGTCACCGGGCCTGATGCCGAGTCTGTCGCGCAGGGGACGCAGCACCGTCGTGCCACCAAACGAAAGGGCAGCTGCTTCCTCGAATGACAGGTTCGCCGGTTTGAGGGCGATCAGCCCATCTTCCGGCATGGTCCGGTATTCCGCGTGGGAGCCGTATTTCGCGCCGGGAAAAGCGAAGACCTCATCGCCCACCTTGAACCTCGTCACGGCCTGGCCAATTGCTTCGACCACGCCAGCGAGTTCGGTTCCCAATATCGGTTGCCGCGGACCCAGAATGCCAAAGACGAGGCGTCCCATGAGCCCGAAGCCGGGCGGTAGCTGCAGGCTGCGGGCACGCCAGTCGCCGGAGGTCACTGTCGTGGCCCGGATGCGGATCAGGACCTCGTTTTGCCTTGCCACGGGCTTGGGCACTTCGGCCATGGCGACAACGCTCGGCGGTCCATAACGATGGTAGATGGCGGCTTTCATTTTTGTTCTCTCAATGGGGTTGGTAGCCGGGCAGCGTCGTGTGTGGCGCTAAGCGGCCTTGCCGTAGGCCTCGGCATTGAAGCCCTTGATGAATAGCCAGACCGGCAAAGCGACCTCGAACAGAGCGCCGGGGATCAGCAACATGTCGCTGACCGGGTAGCCGAAGAGCTCGGCAACGGTGCCGCCAAGGTGGATGACGTAGCCAGCCACTGCATAGCCCGCGAAAGCACGGGGAATCAGCCCGACGCGCAGTCCGAATATCCACAGCGCCAAGCTGCCGAAGGCGAGGGACAGCTGGGCAAAATGGTAGGCATTTTCATTGGACTGGACGAGCAGCGCGGCGAACGCGGTGGCCCAGCCCGCCTCGGTTCCGCCAGCATGCTGACCCAGGGGGACGATGAGCAGCAGGCTGAGCGCGCCGACGAAGAACATCACCACAGAAACGACCTGCGCGGCGAGATAAGTCAGCGCAGTCGATTTGCCGCGCTCGCCCAGGATCGGGAAGAACACGACGGCCCGCCATACGTCGGTGACGATGGTCAGGAGCATCAACAGGGCGCCAAGCACGAGCGTGGTCTGGTGCTCAGCAATGTTGGCGAGGAAATCGGGCGCAGCGACGACGGAGGTCACGAGGCCAAAGCCGGTGCCATAGGCAACGAAACCGGCGAGGAATAGCGCGCCGATCACCCGCGAATGGAACATGCGGTTGTCCCCCGGCTCGCGTTCCGTGACGGCTGCGGGAAAGGCGTTTTGCCTCAATGTTTGCGTGGTCATTTTCGTACCTCGGAGCAAAGCTCTGCTGTGTCCCGCCACGAGGATTCGCGGGGGGAGTTGCGGTTTCGGTTCTGGCTTGGATAGGTGTGCCGGTTGCCCGGAAATCTGGCGCTCTTCAGCGTGTGGCAGGTTTGTACGCGCGGTCGGCCGAGAGATAAATTGACCAAAATGGCCAGTTTGATATGCGTATCTGCATGGATTGGCGCTCGGTGAAATTCGACTGGAACCGGGCACGAGCCTTTCTCGTCACCGCGGAGGAAGGATCGTTGTCCGCCGCCGCGCGGGCGCTCGGCATGGCGCAGCCGACGCTGGGCCGGCAGGTCGATGCACTCGAGGAAGAACTGGGCGTCATTCTCTTCGAGCGGGTGGGACGCGGTTTCACCCTCACCCCCAGTGGACTTGACCTGCTCGAGCATGTTCGCGCCATGGGCACGGCGGCAAACCTGGTTTCGCTGTCTGCCGCCGGAAATGCGCAATCGATCGAGGGTGTGGTGCGCGTCACGGCAAGCGAGGCTCACGCCGCGATGCTGCTACCACCGATCCTGGCGAAATTGCGCCTGTCCCACCCGGGCATCCAGATCGAAATCGTTGCCTCGAGCGTAACCAGCGATCTCCGGCGGCGAGAAGCCGATATCGCCATACGAAACTACCAACCCACAGAACCCGACCTCATTGCCAAAAAGGTCAGGGACATTCCGGCCCGCCTATACGCGACGCCTGCCCTCATCGAACGGATCGGCAAGCCGAAGCTTCCCTACGATCTTCGCGACGCCCCTTTCATAAACATCGACAGCACCGGTATCTACCTCAAGGGTCTCAATGCCCTTGGCCTCAATCTGACCGAGCGCAACTTCCCGATCCTTAGCGAGAATTACCTGGTCATGTGGGAGCTGGTGAAGCACGGCCTTGGCATCGGTATTCAGGACGGCCTCATCGGCGACAAGGAGCCGCTGGTACGGCGCGTGCTGCCTGATCTTGAGCCGCTGACATTCTCGATGTGGCTGGTCACCCATCGCGAGGTCAACACCAGCAGGCGTATTCGCGTTGTCTTCGATCTGCTTGCCGAGGAGCTGTCGAAGCAATAGCGGACCGTGAGGCTGGGCGCCTGCAAGCACCATGCGACTTACCCGCCAGTGAGTGCTAAATCAGCCGGTCAGTTCATGAGGGCGATGTCATGGCCAGTCCGCTGGTTGCGACCAAGTTGTTCATTCCCAAGCGTCGATCCGGTCTCGTCGATCGCCTCCGCCTCAGAGAACGCCTGCACCGCGGAACCAAGGCAAAGCTGACGCTGATCTCCGCGCCGGCCGGTTTCGGCAAGACCACGCTTCTCGCCGAGTGGCTCGCAGAAGCGTTGTCAGACGACGAAAGGGTGGCGTGGCTCTCGCTCGACAAGACCGACAACGATCCCGGCACCTTCTGGTCATACCTGATCGCGGCGCTGCAAAGCGCGGCGCCCGGCATCGGCGCCAGCCTGATGTCGATGCTACGGGGCGGCCAGCAGCCGGCAGAGGCCGTTCTGGCGGGCCTCGTGAACGAGCTCAGTGCCCTGTCCAGCCAGATCCACCTGGTGCTCGACGATTACCACCTGATCGATCAGCCGGACATCCAGTCGGGGATGGCATTCCTGGTCGAGCATGTCCCGCGGCATGTCCATGTCGTGATCAGCACCCGGGTCGACCCGTCGCTACCCCTGGCGCGCCTGCGGGCCCGCGGCGACCTGGTCGAGGTGCGGTCTGCGGACCTGCGCTTCACCGACGAGGAAGCCTCTTCCTATTTCAACGACGCAATGCATCTGGGGTTATCTGCAAAGGATATACTGGCCCTCGGGGAGCGCACAGAAGGCTGGGTCGCCGCCCTCCAGCTGGCCGCATTGTCGATGCAGGGGCGCGACGATCACTCCGCCTTCGTCGCTGGCTTTGCCGGCAATGATCGCTACATTTTCGACTATCTGGTCGAGGAAGTGCTGCAGCGCCAATCCGATGACGTTCGCCGCTTCCTGCTCCAAACCTGTTTTCTCGACCGGCTGAGCGGCCCGCTCTGTGATGCCGTCACGGCTTCAGGCGGCGGCAGGGCAATGCTCGATGCACTGGACCGCGAGAACCTGTTCGTGGTGGCCCTGGACGATCGCCGGCAATGGTACCGGTATCACCATCTCTTCGCCGATGTGCTCCAGTCGCATGTGGGTGACGACGGACGCCGGGAACTGCCCATCCTGCATCGGCGCGCCAGCGATTGGTGCGAGCAGCACGGCGAGCGCACCGAGGCCATCCGGCATGTGCTCGCCGGCAAGGATTTTGAGCGCGCGGCCGAGCTGATGGAGCTTGCCATCCCGGACATGCAGAAGAACCGCGGCGAGGCCATGCTTCGCTTCTGGGCGCACCTGCTTCCCGCCAAGCTGGTTCGCAACCGGCCTGTGCTCGGCATCGGTCTCATTGGCGGCCTGGTTTCCTATGGTGAGTTCGACGGAATCGAAAATCGCCTGCGCGATGTCGAGTGCGGTCTGGCCTTGCTTGAAGAGGCCGGCACACGACCCGCGGAAGCGCACGCGAACCAGATCGTCGTTATCGACCAGAACCAGTTGCCGCGCGTACCGGGAGCCGTCGAACTCTATCGTGCCGCCCTGGCCCAGATACGAGGCGATATGCCGGGTGTCATCACCCATGCTCGGCGAGTGCTGGAGCTCGCACCGCCGGATGATCACCTGGGCCGCGCAGCGGGATCGTCCCTACTGGGGATTGCCCATTGGTCGTCGGGCGATCTGGTGGCGGCCTATGAGGCGTGGACCGCGGGCAAGCATGGGCTGCAGCGGGCCGGACACGTCGCCGACATGCTTGGAGTGTCCATCGCCCTGGCCGATATACTGCTCGTGCAAGGCCATCTTCGGGAGGCCATGCAAACCTGTGAGCTGGCACTGCGGCTTGTGCAGGGCGATCAAGTCCTGCGGGGTACTGCCGACATGCATGCGGGGCTGAGCGAATTCCATCGCGAGCGAAACGAGCCTGAGGCCGCACGCCAGCACCTGTCGAAAAGCCAGGAACTCGGCGAGCGCGCCGGGCTCCCGCAGCACCCTTATCGCTGGCGCGTCGCCATGGCCCACCTGCTGCAGGACGAAGCAGACCTTGATGGTGCTGTCGCGCTGCTGGACGAGGCCGAGCGCCTCTATGTGAGTGACTTCTTCCCCCATGTCCGGCCGGTAGCGGCGATGCGCGCGCGCGTCTGGATCGCCCAGGGGCGTCTCGACGATGCCGCCCGATGGCAGCGCGAAGCCGGACTCGATGGCAGCGATACGCTCAGCTATCTGCGCGAGTTCGAACACATCACGCTGGCGCGGCTGTTAATGGCGCAGCATTCGGGCGACGCCGCGCCATTTCTCGACCGCCTGCTGGAGCAAGCGACGCAGGGAGCCAGGACGGGGAGCGTCATCGAGATTTCCGTGCTGCAGGCCCTGGCGCATCGGGGAACCACCGATATCGCCGCGGCGCTCGTCCCCCTAGAGCGGGCACTGACACTGGCCGAGCCCGAGGGCTACGTCCGGATCTTCCTTGAGGGCGGCGAACGGATGGCGGCGCTGTTGAGGGCGGCGCTCAAGCGCGGCGTCACGACAGCCTATACCCGCCGACTGCTGGAGGCCTTAGGACCGGCGGAGCGGAGGATGCCGGCGCATCCGGACCTGATCGAGCCGCTGAGCGACCGGGAGCTGGACGTGCTCCGGTTGCTCCGCAGCGAACTGGGCGGCCCCGAGATCGCACGGGAGTTGATGATTTCGCTCAATACGATGCGCACCCACACCAGGAACATTTTTGAGAAGCTAGGCGTCAACAATCGCCGTTCTGCGGTGCATCGCGCCCAGGAGCTCAACCTGCTGGCCCGGAGCCAGCCCCGGTAACGCCTGCAGCTCCTCGGGCCGATCCGACGAAATGCATTTTTCTTGGGTCTAGCTCATCAGATGTGGTGAGCCGTCCTCACCACATGCGGGTTCACACAGCTCCCCAGCGGACAACACGTTCGCCACGGCACCAAGCCGAGGAGCCCATGACCAAGCCCCCCGCCCCGACATCAGGCCAGCGCGAGCCAGCGACCTACGAGATTTGCCTCACGGGTCATCTCGATCTGCGCTGGAGCGAGCAACTGGGTGTTCCCGCCCTCACCCACGAGAGCGACGGGACGACGATCCTCCGCGGCATTGCGGCGGATCAATCCGCTCTCCACGGCCTGCTGCAGAGAATACGTGACCTGGGTCTGCCGCTGATCTCGGTCAATCCCGTCGCGCCGACGCATGAGCCGAACTAGCCAGCTTCCCAACCACAGGAGACTTATCGTGCAGATTGCAGCATCGAACCCCAACCCCTATCGAAGCACCGCGGTGATCGCGGGTATCATCTTCCTCATCACCGAAGTCACCGCCATCGGCGGCCTGCTTCTCTACACGCCGGTCCTTGCCGGTGCCGAATATATCGTCGGCGCCGGAGCGGACACCCGCGTTCTTCTCGGCGCTTTCTTCGAGCTGCTGCTCGCCGCGGCCAATATCGGAACCGCCGTCGTGCTGTTTCCTGTCATCAGGAAGCAAAGCGAAGCCATTGCGCTCGGCTATGTCGGCGGACGTATCCTGGAGGCTGCCATGATCCTCGTCGGTACCTTGTGCCTGGTGACCGTCGTCTCACTCAGGCAGATGGTGGCCGGCACGCCCGGCGCCGATGTCATCACCCTTTCGGGGATCGGCACGAGTCTGGTCACGCTGCGGGACTGGACCTTCCTCTTCGGCCCCAATTTCATCCTCGGCTGCAACTCGTTCATGCTGGCCTATCTGCTGCACCGGGCCGGCCTCGTCCCCAAGGCCATCACCATCATCGGCATGGTCTCGGGGCCAATGGTCATCCTCTCTGGGATCGGCGTCATGTTCGGGCTTCACGAGCAGCTCTCCCCAACCGGCGGCATCCTGGGCCTGCCATCGCTGGTCTGGGAAGTCGCGGTTGCCCTTTGGATGATCATCAAAGGCTTCAAGCCTTCGGCCCCGATCATGTCGGGCTTTGCCTCGGCGCAATTGGCTCCGGCCGCGGCCTGACGAAATTCGACGACGCCTTGCTCTCACCCGTGCAAGGCGCCCTCCTCGCTCAAAACAAGGAACATGAAATGGCCACCACAGCCCCAAATCTCATCCGCTGGTCCGGTCTCGCCGCCATGGCGGCCGGACTCATCTTCGCGGGCATTCAACCTGTCCATCCGGCCGATGTCCTGGCCTCCGTCACCACGAGCTTCTGGGCCGTCATCATCAGCCTGAAGCTGGCCATGTGCCTCTTCTTCCTCGTCGGCATTACCGGGATTTACGCCCGTCAGGCAGAAAAGGCAGGGTGGCTCGGCTTTGTCGGCTTTGCCCTGCTGATCGTCTCCTTCTGGCTGCAGACCGGCTTTGTCTTCGTCGAGCTGTTTGTCCTGCCCGTCGTCGCGACATCCCTGCCCGGCTTTGTCGACAGCGCCCTAGGGATCGCCAATGGCCAACCCGGGGTCATGGACATCGGCGCGTTCGTTCCGACCTATGGCGTGGTGGGGATCTGCTACCTGCTGGGTGGTCTGCTGTTCGGTATCGCCACGGTTCGCGCCGGCGTGCTGCCCCGTTGGCCAGCCATCCTGCTGGTCTCTGCGGCCATCATCACCCCTGCCGCGGCGCTGCTGCCACACGCGCTGCAGCGCTACGCCGCAGTGCCCATGGGCATCGCCTTGATCTGGCTGGGCTATTCGCTGTGGTCGGAACAGCGCAGCGGCAAGCCCTCGCAATCCACTCCGGCTGTTCCGGGCCTTGGCTTTCGGCAGGCCGGCTAAGTCACGGGGCGCCCGGGCACAGTCCTATCGGAATTGCAGCCATTCGTTTCATTGCGCTGAGCGGTGTCCGGCGTTGGCCCACTCGACGCGGTGACTACTGACCAGCTCCTAGCCTGGACCGCCAACTTTTGGGCAGGGCAACGCCAAAGCTTTCAAGGCGCGTCCGGGCCGCCTGCACCACACTGTCGTCAAAGCTGTCGGCGTATTCCAGCACGATATATTCGCCAGTGAACTCCGCCATGCCGGCATCAATCACGGCCAGGAAACCTGGCGTGACGTCCTTGGCCGTCGCCCAATCCGCCAGCGCGACGAGAGGCCCCTTGGTTTCGATCTTCTTGCGCACCTTGGTTTCGCGCTGGGCGCGACCAATCTTGAGCTTGCGGGTTTCCTCGTAGGCCGTCACCGCCTGCCAGAGCCGACGCACCAACGGATCTGGATAGCCGTCCCCACCCAATTCAAAGATGCGGCGCAGACAGAGGCGGGCGAGACCTTCCTCGTTTCTGTCCAGCGCATTCTGCATCAGCACCCGAATGCGCTTCGGGTCGGTCATCGTGGATGGATCTGCTGCCATGTGTACTACTGTTGTCCTCAACGAAAAGGCCCGCCGAAGCGAGCCTGCAACTTAGCATAAGTTACCGAACTTGCTGGATAGATTGGCCCGTCTCACGGCGAGCCAATGCACCAGATGCAGTACTAAAGCAGCGTAAGGTTGACTGCGGACTCTTTGCCGTCGCGGCCTTTCTCGACGTCGTAGGTTACCTTGTCGTTTTCGTACAGGCCCTGCAGGCCCGACTGCTGAACAGCAGAAACGTGGACGAAGGCGTCCTTGCCGCCACCTTCAGGGGAGATGAACCCGAAGCCCTTAGTGGCATTGAAGAATTTCACGGTGCCCGTGATGCTGCCCATGGAAGTAGTCCTTTGAAGCTCGATGCCTAGGCGCGAGCGTTACCCGCAGCAACATGCTGTCGGCGCGTTGAAACGTTCGCCTTCTGAAGCAAGGAGCCAATGTCCGGAGATGACCGGGGGCGGCCGTCGTAGGCTAAAAACGTACGATCATGTTTATGCAGTTCAATGGTCTACAAAGCAAGCTGGGGGCTCCAGACAATGGTACTGGCTCTTCTTGCAGCATATGACAGCAGCAGGGCGAAATTGCTGTGATCCGATCTCACTGAGAGATTATCAATGCGGATCAGACCGCAGCCTTCAGGCCAAGATTCGGACTTGACGGCCGCCCAACCCCGCCTTACTAAACATAATTGTTGATAAACACGTTGGTTTTATACCCGGAGTTCAGCAATGAGCGGAGACACCCTGAGCATCACGCTCGGCGCCTTGGCGGACCCCACCCGCCGAGCCATACTGGCACGATTGGCAGAGGGCGAGGCGTCAGCCGGAGAGCTCGCCGCGCCCTTTGACATGACCCCGCAGGCGGTGTCTCGGCACCTCAAAGTGCTCGAGCAAGCGAAGCTGATTTCCCGCAGCCGCACGGCTCAGTGGCGGCCGTGCAAACTTGAGCCGCAACAATTACGGGAGGTGGATAGCTGGCTCGAGCGCTATCGCGGTTTATGGGAGGGCTCCTTCGACAAGATGGAGAGCTACCTGCATGAATTGACCAAGGGGAATCCCGACGATCCGAAGAATTGAAGGAGATTCCGATGCGCGACGATGAACTGTTCATTGAGCGGGTGTTTCATGCGCCGGTCTCTCTGGTCTGGCGTCTTTGGGAGGAGCCGCAGCACATGATCCGCTGGTGGGGGCCCGAAGGCTTCACCACCACCGATCTCAAGGTCGATTTCCGCGTTGGCGGTAAATGGGAGATCGGCATGATCTCGGAGGCATATCCCAAGAAATGGTCGCACGGTGAGTTCCGCAAGATCGAGAAGGATCGGCGGCTCGAATTCAGCTTTGCCTGGGCAGATGGCTCTGGGCCCACGACCGAGACCATAGTCATCGTCGAGCTCATCCCTGAGGCAGAGGGGACCAGGCAGACCTTTCATCAGGCTCCCTTCGTCTCGGTCGAGGACCGAGACAGCCACATCTTGGGCTGGCAATCGCTCTTCAACAAGCAGCAGGCCTACGCCGAAGAGCGGTCCTGAGCGAGCGAAACGCATCAATGGGTAGCGCGTAGCCAGCGCAACGCCAAGCCGCCGAAACCCGGCGGTCGTAGTCCGATCTTTGCCCGCGGGCCGAAGATTTCAATCATATCGAGGACGGCAATTATGAGAAAACTGATCGTTCAGCAGTGGTCAACCATCGACAATATCGTCGCCGAGGAAGATGGCGGCCTGAGCTTTGTGAGCGCGCAATCATATAACGACACAACCGACCAAGGCATCAAAGCGAGCGTGATGGCGTTCATCGACAGTGTAGACACGATGATTATCGGCGCAAACACATACGCCATGTCCAAGGACTATTGGCCCGGGGCCAAAGACCAGGGCGAGTATGGTGAGAAGTTCAACAGGCTCACCAAGTTTGTTGCCTCAACCAAGCTGAAAGAAGCTCCCTGGGGAGATTTCTCCGCCGCGACGGTGACCGCCAATCCGGTGGCGACCGTGCAAAAGCTGAAACATCAGGATGGCAAGGACATCATGCTGTGGGGCAGCCTCACCCTGATGAAGGCCATGTTTGAGGCCGACCTCGTAGACGAAGTTCAAATGCGCATTTCCCTGGCGTCGCGCGGCAAAGGGACCCGGCTGTTTACCGACAAGCGGGACCTGCGTTTGCTTGAGGCCAGGCCTTTCGGCAACGGCGTCGTTCTGCTGCGCTACGACGTGCAGGGAAAGTCCTGAACAGGCACTCCAACAGCCCCCGCAGCATCTGAATTTCAAGTTGGCCTCCGGGGCAGACCATTTTCGAAGGATAGCACCATGGATGAAATCAAGGGCGTCGCCCGAGCCACAATTCGTCCCGGGAAACTGGACGAATACAAGCGCCTGTGCGAGCAGGCCATGGAGATCGTCCGGACCAAGGACACCGGCACGCTCCAATACGAAATTTTCTTCAATGAGGATGAGAGCGAGGCAATCGTGTTCGAGCGCTATCGCGACATCGATGCTGCGATGGAGCATTTTGCCCATATCGGTCACTTGATGGGACCCTTATGGAGACCGCCACGGTCACGGGCGAGGTGTTGGGTAAGCCCAGCCCGAAGATGCAGCTCGGTGGCGGCGGCCCAAACCTCTACACGCCGTGGGCGGTGTTTCAGAACTTGCAGTTGGGGGCAGAATAGCGGAGCGGATGCTCTCATTCGTCAGGGGACCGGCAGCTTTCGGGACCTGGCAAACGTTCGGCGAACGGTCGAGCTAGGTCATCCTTAGGTCGCGGTGTTGCCATCCGCATGGCGCAAGGCTGACAGCTCATCCGGCAAATAACTGTCGTGCCCTCAATGGATTCCTGGCACGGTCCATACCGGATCGTCTTGGCAAGCGCCGCGGCGGCTTGCTGGCCCGCCAATCTGCTGCGCACCCGCCCTGAATGGGCTTGATGACGGCAGACAGGCCGAGATTTCGGGTACAGCCGAAGCCTTGCGTGTGCCGCAACCTGACCGCCCATGGCCAGACTAGCTGACCTGTACACCCTTCCAAAATGCGACGTGGCCCTTGATGGACGCCGCCGCATCGGACGGGGCTGCATAGGTCCATGCTGCGTCCTCATTGATCCTGCCGTCGACGACCAGCGAGTAATAGCTGGCGAGACCCTTCCACGGACACCGGCTGGTCGTGTCAGTCGGCGTGAGATAGCCGGTGTTGACTGCGTCGAGGGGAAAATAGTGGTTGCCCTCGACGACGACGGTCTTGTCGGACTCCGCTATGACCGCACCATTCCATTTCGCGATCGTCATCTCGATCTCCCTTTTCGGTGGCTGCACGTTTCGCCGCGCTGGCTGCGGCAAGCCAACCAGGCCGCCGCCACCGGGATGAAACCATTTACCGGCGCACTTTCCCAATAGCGGGCATGCATTGTTTCCATAGCCGACGTGCTCGCGGTCAAGTCCAGGCGGAGCTTTCCCAATAAGGGCATCGTATCCATGAGGGCGACGACCGGTTGGATGCGGCGCGAGGCCTGTGGATCGGCCAACCGTTACATCCAGGCCTGAAGTCCGGCGTGCGTGCGTGAAAAACGGCAAGGCTTAGCCCGAAACAACTTCAAGCCATCTTGTCGACCCACAATTCTTGATTTAGAAACTCAACTTATTTGGGGGCCGCGACGAGCGGTCCGCTTTGCGGCGGTACCAGCGTAGGCCCACACAACTAGTGCTCGGAGCATCACAATGACCGTCAACTGCCTTCCTGCCGCACGGCGCCACGCTCTCATGGCGGGACTGGTGAGCGTCTCGATCGGTCTCGCTGCGGCCGCTGTCTCGGCCCAGGAAGCCCGCACCATAGAGGCGGACAACGGCACCATCGAGATCCCAGCCGCTCCCGAGCGCGTCGTCACGATCGGCAACACCACTCTTCCGTTCATCGATCTCGGCGGGAAGCCGATTGGTGTCTCGGCGGAATCGGACACCGACGTTGCGCGTTTGCCGGAGGATCAGCAGGCGACATATGCGTCAGCGACAATTCTCGCGGCCAGCGCCGACGAAGTCGACATGGAGCAACTCGCCAGCCTGAAGCCGGACCTTATCCTGGTGCAGGTACCCGGTGGAGAGTTCGAGTCGATCAAAACGCAGTTGGAGGCGATAGCCCCCACCGTGTTCTATGGGCTCGACAGGGAGTGGAAAGCTCTGGCCGACGGAATCGCGGAGGCCGGCAACACGACTGATGCGCTGACCGCGCAGAAGGCAGCGTTCGAGGCACGCGTTGCCGAGATCAAGGAAAAGTACAGCCAGGTCATCGACGGCACATCGTTCGTCGACGTCATCCGCTGGACATCGTCCGATCCCGGAACCTTCGCCATCGCGGACATCGGTTGCTCCGAAATCGCCAGGGACGAGCTCGGCTTGAACCTGCCTGAAGCGCCCGAAGGCGAGAACCCCCTGGCCTGGACAGCCTATTCGTTCGAGCAACTCAGTGATCTGTCCAGGTATGACGTGATCACCTTCCCAGTCGACGCCGCGGGCCAGCCGACAGAACCCTTCGTCCCGGTGGTCGAGACCAATACCTGGAAGGCGCTTCCCGCAGTGACTTCGGGTAATGCGCTCGGCGTTTTCTGCCCCGGCAACAACTCCTACGGATCCGTTCTGCGGTATCTCGACTCGCTCGATGCTGCTCTAGCGACCCTTCCGCCCAAAGAGTGACAGCTCTCGCCCTGCAGCAAGACAAACGTCGCTTCATCGGCCTGGTTGTCGCGCTCGTGGTGCTGCTGGTCTTGCTGGTAGCGAGCGTGATGATCGGGTCCACGGCGATTGCACCGTCGGTGGTGTGGGATGCCCTGTTCCACCCATCTGCCGACATCGACCAGTTCGCGATCCGTGACTTCCGGCTGCCGCGCACCATCGTGGGTGCGGTGGTCGGCGTCGCACTCGGCCTGTCCGGCGCCTTGATCCAGGCGCTGACCCGCAATCCGTTGGCCGATCCGGGCATTTTCGGCGTCCATGCCGGTGCGTCCTTCGCGGTGACGGTCGCCGTGGGACTGCTCGGCGTCCGCGACATCCAGGGCTATATGTGGTTCGCCTTCGCGGGAGCGATGGTCGTCACGCTCATGGTGCTTGCCCTCGGGTCGACGCGGCAGGGTCGATCGCCGGTGGTCATGGTGCTCGCCGGGGTCTGCGTCGGCGCGGTGCTCGGGGGTTTCAGGGAGGCGCTTCAACTGACCAACCCGGATGCCTTCGACGCGATGCGCTCCTGGAACGCCGGTTCGATCCTGGGCCGCCCACTCGATGTGGTGTGGCCTATCCTGCCGTTCTTCGCGGTGGCGCTCGTGTTGGCCTTCGCCGTGGCGGGCCCGCTCAATGCCCTGGCCCTGGGGGATGACGTGGCCGCTTCGCAGGGGGTTCGGTTGGTCCGCACCCGCGTGCTTTCGGTGATCGCGCTCACCTTGCTGGCCGGGGGTGCGACTGCCATCGCCGGACCCATCGGGTTCGTCGGGCTCATGGTGCCGCATGTGGCCCGCTGGCTTGTCGGCCCGCACCAGCGCTGGATCTTCGCCTACAGCATCCTTCTCGCCCCGAGCCTGCTGCTGGCCTCCGACATCCTTGGGAGGGTCGTGATGCGGCCCGGTGAGATTCCCGTGGGCATCGTCACGGCCTTTGTCGGCGCCCCCGTTCTGATCGCGCTCGTCCGCCGCACCAAAGCGAGCAGCCTATGACTACAGGCACTTCGTCACCGTCACAGGTGGATTTCGGGCGGTCTGTGCTGACGTTGCGTCGCTGGGGAGTCGCGGTGCGACTCGATTGGCGTTCGATAGTCGTTTGCGCAATTCTCGCCCTCGCGGTCTCCTGCATGGCGGTGGCCGCGCTGATGACCGGCTCGTACTCGCTCAGCCCCGGACAAGTGATCTCCGCTCTCGCGGGTGGTGAGACCGGCCTGGTGCACGACATCGTAGTCGAGTGGCGGCTGCCGCGGGTGGCTGCGGCACTGGTGTTTGGTGCTGCGCTGGGGGTCAGCGGGGCAGTCTTCCAGTCGATGTTGCGCAACCCGCTCGCGGACCCCGGCATCATCGGGTTCTCCCAAGGTTCCTATGCTGGCGCGCTGATCGTGATCCTTGTGCTCAACGGCAGCTATCTGCAACTGGTCAGCGGCGCACTGCTGGGCGGCATGGCCACCGCCATCCTCGTCTATGCACTGGCCTACCGGCGCGGCGTGCAGGGGTTCCGCCTTATCGTGGTCGGCATCGGCGTCTCGGCGATACTGGAGTCGCTGAACACGTGGCTGATCCTCAAGGCAGAGCTGGACCAGGCGATGGCCGCCTCGGCGTGGGTTGCCGGGTCGCTCAACGGGGTATCCTGGGACCAGGTCGTCAACGGCGGCGCATGCATTCTCGTGCTCTTGGCTCTGGCGGCGATGCTGAGCCGGCCGATGCGGCAGATGGAACTGGGGGACGATGTGGCCGCCTCCCAGGGCGTGCGGGTTTCGCTGGTCCGCCTCGGCCTGATCGTAGTGGGCGTGGCGCTGACCGCGACGGTCGCTGCCGCATCCGGGCCGATTGCATTCATCTCCCTGGTCGCACCGCAGATCGCCCGTCGCCTCGCCCGTACCGCCGGAATCACCCTGGCACCTGCCGGCTTCGTCGGCGCGCTCCTATGCCTTGCCGCGGATTATGTCGCCCAGCACATTGCTCCAACCCCCCTGCCGGTCGGGCTCATCACCGTCATGCTCGGTGGCGGCTACCTTGGCTGGCTGCTGTTCGCCGAAGCGCGGAAACGACTATGACCGCGACCACCGACCAAGCCAGTTTGAAAGACCCAGCCATGCCCGAACCGTCCAGGACCTTTGTTGCCGAAGTCGAGGTGTCGCTTGCCAATGCCGAACGGGTGACCGACCGGGTGCTTCGGCACCTGGCCGAGCACGAGTTCTCCGTGACCCGCCAGGTCAGTGGTGGCGTCGTCACCTTCCTCGCCGGCGAGACGCTCGTGCAGCTGCGTCCGGACGGCGTGCTCATGCGCGCCACCGCCGCGAGCGAAGCCGGGCTCGCCTACATGAAGGACGTCATGGCCCGCCAACTGATCCAGTTCGCTGAGGGCGACGGCCCGCGGATCGTCTGGACGGGGCACGGCGCAGACGCCAAGTTCTTTCCGAATTTCCGCGAGATGACCGTCAAGCGGGTCGAAAACATCACAGCACACATGCGCCGCATCACGCTTTCGGGGAACGATCTCGGGAGCTTCGCCACGGGCGGTCTGCATTTCAAGCTCCTCGTACCGCCTGAAGGGGTCACGAAGCCGGAATGGCCGGTGCCGGGTGTGGACGGACTACCCATCTGGCCGACCGACGACAAGCGGCCGGGCGTGCGGACCTATACTATCCGCAAGATCGACCCTGCTGCCGGGACGTTCGATGTGGACTTCGTGCTTCATGGCGATCATGGCCCCGATCACAGCGTCGGCTCCCGCTGGGCGGCGGGGGCCAGACCGGGCGATATCGTGGGCGTCCGCGGCCCCGTGGGCCGGGCCATCCCCACGGCAGACTGGTATCTGCTTGTCGGCGACGAAGCTGCGCTCCCCGCCATCGCCCGCCATCTCGAGACGCTTCCCGCCAGCGTCCGTGGCGTAGCCCTGATCGAAGTTGCCGACAAGACTGAACGTCAGGAAATCAAGAACGAAACCGGCATCGAAGTGCGCTGGCTCTACCGTGAGGGCGCCGAGCCCGGCACGACAACGCTGCTTGCGGAGGCCGTGCGTGCAGTCGAGATGCCGCCCGCCGGCACGACCGTCTACGCCTTCGCAGGAGTGGAGGCCGAGGCTTTTACCGTCATCCGTCACCATTGGCGCGAGGTTTTGAAGCTCGACAAGAAGGATGTCCTGTCCAACATCTACTGGCGAAGAGGCATGGCAGAAGGCGAATGAGCCCGGGATCGTGATCGAAGTATCGGCCGGGGACCATTGGCCCGGCTTCGCGTCTTTTACAGGCATACCCGCTTGGCTGAGTAAGGGTGGGAACCAAGGACACCGAGACGTCCCCCACTGTCTTGGCGAAACTGGCGGCGCTCGGCAATCCGGCCGATATGTAAACGCGGCCACGTGTTGGGATGCCGGAGACGGGGCGAACGAAGACGCGGAGCCTTTCATCGCGTGGATTGGTCGGATTTCGGCGTACCCCGACGCCAAACCAAGGCCCCTTTGAAAGCACACAGCTAACCCACCACCCCCGCAGTGCGGCTTTCAGGGAATCCCAATTGGAGGACCGATGTCGAAATGGGGTCGGGAGCCGCCGGAGCGATCCGACGGCCGGTTGTTCTTCCAATCACTGAGCTGCAGGGATGCGGGCGATGACCTTGATTTCGAAGTCGAAGCCAGCCAACCAGTTGACCCCAACGGCAGTCCAGTTGGGGTAGGGCTTGGTGTTGAAATAGCGGTTCTTGATGGGCAGAAGGATATCGAACTGCTTCTCCGGATCGGTATGGAAGGTGGTGACGTCGACAATGTCGTCCAAGGTCGCTCCGGCTGCGGCGAGAACCGCTTTCAGGTTCTCGAATGCACGCTCTACCTGCTGAGAGTAGTCCGGCTCCGGGGAACCATCCTGCTGGCTGCCGACCTGGCCGGACACGAAAAGCAGGTCGCCGGAGCGGATTGCGGCAGAATAGCCATGAGCTTCGTAAAGGGCATGACGATCGGCGGGGAAGACGGCTTCACGTTTGGTCATCTGATGCTCGATTCCATATCGGTTTTTGACTTACGCAGTTCGCAATGTATGCCCTTTCCATCGCTTGATGTATATGCATGACGCATATATATTCCGCTCATGAAAACCAACATCTCGGTCATCACCGTCGCTGACGGATACATCGTCAACTACCTGGACTACTGGAACCCGCTGGTGCTGGCGGAGGCCCTCGGCCAGAAAGTTCCTGTGCTGAACGCGCAAGGCGTTCAGTCATGAGCCGCATCCTCGTTACCGGAGCGAGCGGCAAGACCGGACGCCGAGTTGTCGAACACCTGGTCGGCATGGGCATTCAGCCCCGGTTGGCCCTCCGAACCGCAAAGGGACCGGACAGCGTTCGTTTCGATTGGGCGGCTCCCGAAACCCACATCGAGGCCTTCGAAGGTATTGGTGCGGTCTACCTCGTAGCCCCTCCCGGGGCCGTCGATCCGCTGTCGGTCATGCTGCCTTTTCTCCAGCAGGCGCTGCAAAGCGGGGTCACGCGGTTTGTCCTGCTCAGTGCATCTTCGCTCGAGGAAGGTGGACCGATGATGGGTCAGGTGCATGCCTGGCTCAGGCGCAATGCCCCTTCATGGGTCGTCTTGCGGCCGACCTGGTTCATGCAGAATTTTTCAGAACAGCAACACCTGCCCACGATCGTCGGCGAGGACGCCATCTTCTCGGCAACAGGTGAGGGACGCGTTGGCTTCATCGACGCCGAAGACATCGCTGCCGTGGCCGCAGTCGCATTGACCACGCCTGATTTCCCGAACGGGGAGCTGAGTTTGACGGGGCCGGACATCCTGTCCTACGACCAGGTCGCGGCACTCATCGGGAAGGCCGCTGGTCGCGAAATTCATCATCGCCGATTGAGTGAACCACAAATGGCGGAGCGGTTCGTGACCTTCGGCGTGCCGGAAGGCTTCGCGTCCGGGCTGGCCGCCATGGACAGCGCCATTGCCGCTGGTGCGGAAGATCGTACGACCGACAATGTGGCCAGGGTGACCGGGCGCCCGGCTGGCACTTTCCGGGACTTCGTGACGAGAAGCGCCGGAGCGTGGACAAACCAGTAAGTTAGTCCGATCGACCCTCGACGATGAAGGCACGATAGGCGGCACCATTGAATCGGTGCTTGGCAGCTTGCTGATAGGCAGGGCTTCTATGCCAGGCGCGGGCAGCGTCCATATCCGGAAATTCGAGGATGGCGGAGCCCTCCATCGGGGGACCCTCCAAAACCTCGAAAGTGCCGTAGGTGGCCAGGAACCGCACATCATGGCCAGGAAAGCTGGCTCCGACCTCTTGCGAGTAGATCGAGCTCGGCCTGATCGGTGGTCTTCTCTTTGGTGAATACGATGAAGGCGGTCATTGTTGTCTCCTGGAACACGTCGAGCAACGCGCTGGCGGCGGCCAAATCTGCCGAGCCTCGTTCGATCATTCGAATCCTTCGAGAACGACCTTGCCGATCGTCGTGCCGCTTTCGAGTTGTGCGTGTGCCAGCTTGAGGTTGGCCGCGTTGATGG
>JBARWY010000088.1:0-2222 GCA_049647065.1 Devosia sp.
GCTGTCCCTTTACGCCCTTTATCGAAGGCTGGCCCTTGTCCAGGATGTGAACAGTGTCGACCGTGAACCCTGCATCAGAAATGGCATCCTGCAAGGCCTCCCAGACCCGGTCATTCGAATTGGAAAAGGCAACGACAGTCTGACCGCCGGGGCGAACGACGCGTTCCAGTTCGCCAAAGGCCTGGCCAAGCAGCGAGCCGTAGTCAGCGATGTCCTTGCCGCCTGACGCCCCCTGACGCCGCTGATTGACGACAATTTCCTGGGCTTGATCAGTGGCGGATCCTAGCCAGGCGTCCCACAGGAGAGAGCTGTCGGCATAGAAAATGTTCGAGCCGAATGGCGGATCGATAAACGCCATGTCCACCGAGCCATCCGGAATACAGGAGAGATCCGTGGCGGAGCGCTCGTAGACCTGAGACGTTGAGTTCCCTTTGACGAAACTCCGATAGTATCTCAGGACGTCGGACGCCTTACGCTTAAAGAGGCTCCACGCGTTCCACTCGTACCTCAATGACGAAATGTAGAGCGTACCGGTCATCACGTTGGTGGGACGTTTCTCGTTCCATTGGTATCGGCGGGAGGCTCGGTTCACGCACGCGGTGAAGGCAAACATCAATGCCTCACGCAGTCGGCTATCCTGCTCCAGCGCGATTGCATGACGAATTGCAGCCAGAGCATGCAGGTTTCGGCTGGTATAAAAGTCGGCCGCCGTCTTGATCCCCATGGCGGAGTGGGACGCTCGCCACATCTCGCGATCGGAGCCAAAAGGCACAGACGGCGTCCAGTGCGGAATCGGTGCAGCACTCACTTCGGCTATCAGCGCAAGTTCCTGTTCAGTCGGACTATGTGAGACAATCCGACGCCCCACCTCGGAAACATGCGTTTGAACCGGCACCTCACCGACCCACTTCAGATCAGCTTTGACCATCGCGGTTTCGCAATGAGGACACCTGGTCATCTCTCCGTGGTCGCGCACGACGTCCCAGTAGAGAATTTGCGAAGAGCATCGGCGACACTCGAAAACGTCGCTCCACGTGGTGTATTCCACGGTTTGACCACCCTGCCCCACCGGCTTGTAGAGCCACGACATCGTCGGATGCACCGCAAGCGCAAGCCTGTCGATAGCGCGGGAGAGATCCTCCGGATCGCAGTACGTATTGTAGTTCCGCGCGATATGCACCGCTGCTGGTGACAGGTCAGAGAGGAGGCTATTGCGGCCAAGGCTCCGCGCCGCGACACCGGTCATACCCGAGCCGCAGAAGGAATCGAGCACGACATCCCCTGGCTGAGTGAAAGCCTCAATAAAGGGAGTTATCGCAGCGGGGGGAACCTTTGTGTGGTAGCTATGTGCTCGATAGGAACTCGTCGTTTTGGTCACATGTATGAGTGCCGGGATCGCATGAGCCCCCATCGGACCGCGTCGCTTCCTGCTGGCCACTGGAGGGTTCGCGGGCTCGCGCGGGTAGCTGATCGGAGATTGCTCCGTGCGTGACCGGACGGCTGTCGTCGCAGTGACTACGTCGCGCTTCAGCAGATCCTCGACATCAGCAGGGAGCTTGCCCGATCCAACGAGCAGCATGTCGGCCGAAATTTCGAGCAAATCTGCTAAGAGTACGGCCTGCTCAACCGTGAGAGGGCGGCGGGCGGTTTCGATTTGGCTGATGTATGACTTAGATACGCTCAGCTTCGCGGCTACGGCATCCTGCGAAAGCCCCAGAGCTTCGCGTCTCTTCTTGATTTGTTCTGCCGCTGACCACACTGATAAAGTCTCCTTAAAGGTAGAATCGCTCGGTATACAAAATGAGTCAACACCCTTGCGGCGAGAAACCTCTCCTTAGCACGCCTGTCTTGGTGGGTCCGCGTCGTCGGCGCAACAGGCCACGCAGGTGCCCAAGGACTGAGGCAGTGATGATCGGCATCACCGCAGATGTGTGTGGCCTGCGCCATGGGTAGCCGAAACGACGGCAGCCTGGCGGCCCGAGCAACCTGATGGGTTGGGCCGAGAGAGGGACTTTCGGCCCCGGTCATGGAGAATTGCCATGACCCAGATACGGGGCCTCACACACTCACATCGTATGCCCAGCTGCGATTGAATTCGAGGTGGAGGACGTCCCCTTCGGGCCGGGCTCTCGGCTCCGCCGAAGCCCCGCTGCGCGCGTCCTAACCCTGTGGGCTTCGATCCCTGACGCGGCGAGAGATCCCTGCCCGCGCCGACGTTCCTC
>JBARWY010000089.1:0-16800 GCA_049647065.1 Devosia sp.
GGCAACATCTGCTCCAGGGGAGCGATGACGCGACTGTCACCACGGTCGCTACTCAATGGGGATTTTATCATCTCGGCAGGTTTGCTGCGCAATACAAAACCACTTTCGGCGAAGCGCCTTCCGATACTCTTCGCCGGCGCTGAGTGCTGGCAGCTAGGCGCCCCATTCCTGTCATTCATCCACGTCCGCGAGATCCCAAAAGCGGACGTCCGCTCGATCGCTAGTTAGGACCGCAAGGGCTCGATTAGTGAAATGGCCGCTCCCGTGCACGACGACGTATAAAGCGGGCCTAGTTTGTAACTCGACGCGAGAGGTACTGTGGCCCGCGCATCCAACGCGGAGGAGGATCAGACGCACGTCACTGGATCATGTCACTGCGGAGCAATAACGTTTGAGGCGGAAATTAATCCCGATAAGGTTCGCATATGCCACTGCACCGATTGCCAACAGCTATCGGGGACCGCCTTTCGGGTCATGGTTCCGTGTCCGGAAAGTGACTTCCAGCTAAAGAGCGGCCAACCCACCATCTATGTGAAGACGGCTGAAAGCGGCAGGCCACGCGAACAGGCGTTCTGCCGCGTATGCGGCCCATCTACGCAACGTTTCACGAGCCCGAGGGAGCAAGAAGCCTTGGGCTTCGGGTCGGCGTTCTAGACCAAAGGCGCGAGCTGACCCCAAAGAGGCAATTCTGGTTTCGGTCAGTTCTTCCGTGGCTGCCAGGCCTTCCCGGCATTGCAGAAGATGGCACTGCATTGACCCAGTAGCGACCTCCCGTGCCACTTTCGCGCTTATAGGCCTACGATCTAGCGAGATTGCCGTGTAACCGCATCGAGGGAAGGCCAGGGTACGCCCTTGCGCAAAGTGCGGATGAATTGTTCTGCCCATCGTCGGCCGTCGGGGAACTGGTCGTCGGCGTCCCACCGCCACGCTGCCACCATCACTAGAACGAGAGCCCGGCACTCCCCAAGCAATGTCGCGTCGACACCCGGATAGTGCTCAACGACCGCCTCAGGCACGTGGGCCAAGTCGAACTCTATCGGTCCACGGCAACATGTCTCGAGGTCGATGAACAAGGGCCCGAACTTCGTGCCGAGCAAGTTTCCGGGGTGCGGTTCGCCGTGCAGCACCTGCTCCGCGGCACCGCGTTCGATGATCGACGATTTGAGCCTCATCAACAGACCGCTGAGAAAAGCTCGATCCAGGTCGGGGAGTTCAGGTGTCCTGTGATGGCTCGCGAGGAGCCGCTCGACTTCTGCAACTCGGTCGGTGAAATGAGGCGTCGGAATGTCGATTTTCCGCATGCCAAGATGCAGACGCGCCAGGGCATCTCCATAGTCGACCGGCGCGACAACTGTCGTGACCGACGGGTGATAGGCCCAAAATGTAAGCGAGAAGCCGGCGCTCTCGAACACGTGCGGCGGAACCCGCGGTTCGAGAGCGACCGCCGGGCTCCCTGTCTCAGCGAGCTGACCGGCAAGCTCGACTTCGAATTGCAGCACCTGTTGCGTTGAAGGTACGATCCGAGCGACCGTATCGCAGGGCCGCAGCTGGACTGTCAGTTTGTTCGAGTCTTGAAGAACAACGGCGTCATTGACCGACAGGCCATAGGTCACGGCTATCGATTTGGCCGCAGATATGGCGCGAGAAACGTCAACTGGCTCCATAGACAGGCTCCGTCTACCGACTCCGGCGTTGGCCTATACAGGTTGCGGCTTCGCCCGTCACCCGCGGGGGCTTCATTCCGCCCCAAAAACTGCCAATCACTTCTCGCCCGCCGATCGCTGAATGCTGCCATTGAATCTAGGCACCGAGCGCGCGAAGCTGCATCCACTTCGACATGACGCCGGGGCACATGATGGATGTCTCATTGACGCACACAGCGCAACTCGACCGGGGCACCCTCGCCGCCATCCGCGAGCTCTTGGAGATGGCTTATGAGGATTTCTCCGAGAATGACTGGCAGCATACGATAGGGGGAATGCACGCCATCTTGAGGGCGGGCGAAATACTCGTTGGCCATGGCGCCGCCGTACAACGTGCGTTCCTCCATCTGCCCCCGGGTGGAACAGCGTGGAGAAAGGCGAAGCCGCTACGCGTCGGCTACATCGAGGGCGTGGCAGTTCGCGCTGATCGCCGGCGCCGCGGCATTGGTGGCGCCCTCACGGCGCGACTAGATGAAGTCGTGCGACGAGCCTATGACGCCGGAGCGTTGAGCGCATCCGATGAGGGGCGCTCCTTGTATTACGCGCAGGGCTGGGTGCCGTGGCGTGGCCAGACTTATGTTATCTCGGCCACGGGGATGACCCGCACCAAAGAGGAGGATGAAGGGATTTTCATCCTCCCCGTGACGGATTTGGACGTTGCGGGAGGATTGGCTTGCGACTGGCGCAGCGGCGACGTCTGGTAGATGGGCCGCAATGCCATCGCTCATGTGTGCGAGTGCGGCCGCGGCCATAGCGTCAACCGGGGGAAAGCCAGGAAGTGCCCCCGATGACGAAGACCATGTTGACCCGCCTCGCAGAACAGGTCATCGCGCCCCGAACCGAGATGACTTGAATGGGGTGGAAAGCGGAATGGCCGGTTTTCAGACTTGGATGCGCGGCAGCGGACGTCCATCCTGTAAAGCGGCGACCGTTATGCAGCGACCGTCCGTTGCGGAACGCTACACGACGCTTCCTGAGGAACGCACATGCCGCCACGCCCGCCCAGGCTTCCTGTCCCAGCAGCCTCAAAGTCGATTGCGCGCGGCTCGGGCGTTAGCGCGAGATCAGTCCTTGGCGTCGACCCAACGCTTGGGCCGACTACTGCTCCTTCTTGAACAGGTCCTTGAAGATCAGCGGGCCCCAGACGCGGCCGCGGGCGTGCACTAGTGCGCCACCCTCATCGAGCTTTCCCAGGTCAACAGGGGCAAACCCGAGTCGCTTCGCCAAGGCGGCCACTGGCGGGATCGCATCCACAGCGTCGCTCGACAGGAAGACCACCCGGTGACCGCCATCAACCTCCGGGTCAGTCGCCAGTGTGGCCGCAACGAGGTGGTTCCACCCCTTCACCACCTTGGCGCCGCTGAACGCCTGGCTGACAAAGGCGGAGGACAGCAGGCCGTTCATATCCTCAAGAGGAAGATTGCTGTTCATCGCGTCGACCACCGTCTTGCCTTGCCAACTGGGCAGCGCTTTGGCGACGTCGAGGTGTGCCTCGAACCGAACCGCGAGCACGATGATGTCCGCCTTGACGGCTTCCGCGAGCGTTTTGGGAATGATGGTGGTCCCAATCGCCGCTGCATCGGCTGCAAAGCTTTCCGGGTCGCGTGTCGTGGCAACGGCGACTTCGATGCCGTTGCGGGCAAATGCGTTGGCCAGCGCCTGGCCGATGCTGCCGAAGCCAATAATTGCGTAAGTCATAAATTTCTCCTTGGGTGAGCACGCCCGACGGTCCAGAAGCGACAGAGGAAGGACCGGGCGCGAGTGTTAGAGCTGCGCCAGGCCGCCATCCACGGCGACTTCGCTGCCGGTCATGAAGCTGCTGTCCGACGAGGCGAGAAAGGCGGCGACGGCACCGACTTCCGCCGGATCGCCCATGCGCTGGAGCGCCGTCATGGCGCCGTAGACCGCCAGGCCCTCCGCGCCGAGCGCTGCCTTTGCCAGTTCGGTCGCTACCGCCCCGGGCGTCAGCACGTTTACACGAATGCCACTTCCCTTGAGGTCTTCTGCCCAGGTCCGCGCTAGATTGCGCACCGCGGCCTTGCTCGCGCCATAGGCGCTGAACGCCGGGGCGCCCGTCGTGCCCGCGCTCGATCCCGTCAGGATAATTGAACCGCCCGGTCCCATCAGCGGCAGCGCCTTTTGGACCGAGAAAATCGTCCCCTTCACATTGGTGTCGAAGGTGTCGTCAATGTGCGCGGCGGTGATCTGGCCCAGTGCGAGCTGGCTTCCGGTCCCGGCATTGGCGAACACGATGTCGAGGGTTCCGCGCTCGGCCTGCACCGCCGCATAGAGGCGATCGAGGTCTGCCTCATCGGCGACCGATCCCTGCACCGCGCGGGCATTGGCCCCGAGCTCGGCTAAAGCAGCGTCGAGGGCGTCCTGTCGGCGGCCGAAGATGAAGACGAAGGCGCCCTCCTCAATGAAGCGCTTTGCAGCGGCGAGGCCGATGCCGGTTGCGCCACCGGTGATCACCGCGGTCTTGTCCTTCAGTCTGGTCATGTTGTGCATCCTTGGTTTCGCCAATTTGGTCTAGGGAGGAGGTCGCCTTGAGAGCCAAGACATAGGTGCATCGCGGTCAGCCGCTCAGTGCCCAATCGCGCACATCGGTGGTGCGAAAACGATCCGGCAAGACAAATGAACCTTTGCAGCGGCCGCAGAAATGGGGCTCAGTGCACGGAGATGAGCTTGGCAAGACACAGCGTACGGCGCGGGAATGCACCATGATGGACTGGGACGACGTTCGCTATTTTCTTGCCGCCGCGCGCGGGGGCTCGGTGCGGACTGCCGCCAAGCGCCTCGGCGTGAACCACGCGACCGTGCTGCGACGCATCGCCCAACTCGAAGACCGCCTCGGGACTCAGATGTTCGATAGGTTGCCTTCCGGCTACCGCCTAACGGCCGCGGGTGAGGAGGTCCTCGAGTTCGCGGGCCAGATGGAAGCGTCGTCTCTGCAATTGGAAACGCGTGTCTTCGGGCGCGACCAGAGCGTGCGCGGTTTCCTGCGGATAACGCTGCCGCCGCCCCTCGCTGCACATCTGCTCATGCCAGACCTGGCTGATTTCGTACGTCTGCATCCCGGCATCGAGATGGAAATCCTGTCGTCCGGCGCGCTGGCAAACCTGACCAACCGGGAAGCCGACGTCGCGATCCGCGTTGTCTATGATCGCGAGACCCTGCCGCCCAATCTTTACGGAATCAAGGGACCGTCGCTCTATGGCGGTTTCTATATGTCCCAAGCTCGGCGCGCCCAATGGCGCGCGGGCGGGACGGATCCCCGGTGGATCGGCATCAGCGGCCAGGGCGTCCCGAACTGGGCTCGCGCCGGAGAGCGTCGCACCGCGGGGACGCCGTTCTGGACCACAGACTTCGCAGCGCAGATCGCGGCGGTGCGGCAAGACATTGGCATCACCGCGATCCCGTGTTTCGTCGGCGATGCCGATCCCCTATTGGAGAGGGTGCCGGATACCGACCTGCAGCTCTATGGACCGGTTTGGCTTCTCACGCAGGGGGAGACACGCAAGACCAAGCGCGTGCGGCTCTTCACCGAGTTCATGTCCCGCCGGCTTGACGCATACGCGCCGCTTCTCGCCGGGCTGTCCTATCACTCGACTAACGCCGGGTAGGGCACAGACGAGGGCTGCTGCAAATCTGTGATCATGTCACGCCGGGCAGTGATGACGTGGATGGCAGCTTTTCGGATTTCGCTCTCAGCGTGCGGAAGGCCGAAACGGGGTCGCAAGCAGCCAGTCGGCATCGCGCCCCTTCCGGCCATTGGAAGAGCTTCGTCGACTTCCTAAAAGCAGACGGTCAAGTTAGGCTCGGGCCATGTGCGTCTCGCATGCGCCCCATTCCAGCCGCTTGAACCGGTCTCGCAGCAGGGTCCGCCTCTAAACGGCTTCAAGAGCGCTCATGACGGTGCTGCCCGGCTGGTTCGGCTTGGCAGGCTACATCGGCGGTCTTGCACGGATCACGGCCGGCTATGCCCTGTTGCAGGCGGCGAACAATACTGCCGTGATGTCAGGAGCGAACAAGGATCAACGTGGCTTATGTCCGCGCTGCTGGGGCTGTCTCGCAACCTGGGTCTGATTAAGGGCGCATCGGTTTTTGTATTCAGTTTTCGTACGGGCTCGGCAAGGCATCGCCCCATTTGACATCCCTCCGGGGAGCGGGTCAGGGCTGCAAGGCACATTCCTGGTAGCGACTATCTTGGCCGCAGCCTCCACGATCATTGTCTTATGGGGACAAAGGCCGACGGCTACTCCCAGGACTTGAAGGAGATGCCGCCGCCGGTGGAAATGGCGTCGAGAGCGGCATTTCCGCCGTTGCGACGTCTGGCAGCACTACCGCAAGAGCGACATTATATCGACCAGTTACGGGCTAACTCCTTGCAGGCAAGTGACTGTGCTTGGGTGTCGCTTCCTTCTCGGAGTTTGCTTGGGTCGAACCGTGCTCGGCATGGGACGCTTTGGGTATCGTCAAATGGCAGATCTTGGTCGGGCGCGGGCGGTGGCCACAGACTCGCGTTCGACCAACGGGCATTCCAGTTTGGTTATCGGATAGCGTTTGGATACGCTTGGTAGGTTGGCAAGTTGCTCCACCACCCACATACCCATGGCGCGATGCGGCAAGATTGAGGTGGTCAGTGGAGGATGCATGTGGCGGGCCATTTCCTCGTCGTCATATCCGACAACCGATACATCGTGGGGAATAGAGTGACCTGTTTCTTTGAGCGCCTTATAGCAACCAATGGCGGTCCGATCGTTTTGGCAGAAGATCGCGGTGGGTCGATCCGGCAAGGCCATCAGTTGCACGGTTGCCCGGTAGCCTGCCCCAGCGGACCAGTCACCTTCAACCACTAGGTCGGGGTCAAACGGGATGTCGGCAGTGGCCAGCGCGCGGCGATAGCCCTTGAGGCGATGCTGAGCCGCCTCCATCCTGGGGTCTCCGGTAATGGTGGCAATGCGCCGGTGCCCCCGGTCGATGAGGTGGCGCGTCGATACCTGCCCACCCACAATCTCGCTCGGCACCACTGCCGGAAAGGCGTTGTCAGCCGTGTAGCAGTTGAGCAGAATAACCGGGATGTCCAGTTCGGTCAGGTAGGCGGGGGCGACGATTTCGCGGGTAAAGATTGCCATGTAAATCAGGGCATAGACGCCCGCACCGGTCAACGCCCGAAGCGTCCGCAACTCAATTGCGGCGTCGCCCAAGGCCTGTGCTATGAGGACAACGTTGCCGGCGATACACGCGGCCTGCCGAACCCCTTCGATCGCCACCACCGCCTCTGGGCTTGTGGCCAATTGATCGACGGCTAGGCCGACAATGCGGTCGACGGGGTGTGCCTGGGCAGAAAGGCCGGCGGTCTGCGCCGGAAAACTGGACGAAACATAGCCCAAGGCACGCGCGGCTTCGGTGACGCGGTCGCGGGTCTGTTGTGACAGCTTCATGCCTGCGGTGCGATTGAGGACGAAAGATACTGTTGCCTGCGAGCAGCCGGCGGCCTTGGCGACGTCGGTCATGGTAACGCGCCGACGTTGCGCCTTGGGGCCGCTGCCGAGTTTGCCCGCCGCTCCGCTGTCAGCCATGTGTGGACGTTCTTTCAATCGGGACGCTCTGCCCGTCGGCGATGCCCGGCGGCCGCGCGTTCGGCACGCGCAAAAAGCGAGATGGTGGACGCACGGGAATGCGTCCACCCAAGACGGAATGACCCTACTGGCCGCAGATGCCGGCATCTTCCAGCGTGCAAAGGTCGAGACCGGTGAACTTGGGGTCTTCAACCGTGCCGCCGCCGATGAGCTCGATCAGGATATCTGGTGCTTCATTGCCCATCTGGTAGGGACGCTGGCCGATCTGGAAATGGCTGCGCCCCTCGTTGAAGGCCTGGATCTGTGGCGGCAGGGTATCGCCGGCTATGATTATTAACTCCTTGCTGTCGAGGCGCGCCTTCACCTGATCGGTGTTCTGCGCGTAGGCCTGCGGGCCGAACTGCGCCCAGCCACCCACGAGGATGAAGGCCGACAGGTCCGGATTGGCGGTGAACACGTCGGCCATCTGCTGGTTGGCCGTCGGGATGTCGTCATTGGTAAAGACCGGGCAGCCTTCGATCTCGGTCCAGCCATTGGTATCGGCCAGACGCTCGATACCCTTGGATCCGGCAATGGTGTCGCGGAAGCCGGCGGCCCGTTCATTGATATTGGCGGCTGCCACGTTGCCGAGCTGCAGGCACACTGTGCCGCCCTCTTGCTTGAGCTTCATCAGCTCGTTGGCCATGCCGACACCCATGTCGTAGTTGTTCGTGCCGAAGTAGGTCTTGCGGAGAGCCGCGTCGGCCGGCAGCAGGTCCGCGTCCACGGTGATGATCGGCATGGTGGGCGCGGCGGCCTTGAGCATGTTTGCCATTGCCGGCGCGTTCGAAGGTGAGATGGCTATACCTGCCACGCCGCGGCTGATGAGATCCTGCACGATCTGCACCTCACCAGCTTCGTCCGAGCTCAGGGCAGGACCGGTATAGAGGCACTCATATTCGCTGTCGGGATTGGCGGTGTTCCAATCGGCACAGCCCTGGCCCATGACGGTGAAGAACGGATTGTCCAATCCCTTCACCACGACAGCCAGGATTTTCTTGTCCTGTGCATAGGCGCTGCCGGAAAGCGCTCCAACAATGGCAAGTCCGGCCAAGGCAAGCATAGTCTTCTTCATAACGTCCTCCCTAGATTTTGTCCGTTATCGGACCCCCGGTTGGTTCAGCCCACGTACCAGACCTTGCGCGGATCATCCGCGGCCCTTTGGTAAGCGAAGGCTGCATCAACAAGACTTGTCGCGTCGTGCTTGGGCTCCCAGTCCAGCGCCTGCCGCGCCTTGCTGTTGTCGAGCCAGTTGGAATGGAAAGACGTTTCGATGCGGACGTTGTCGAGGCCGCGTGTGCGCGCCAGATGGGCGGCGACGGCGCCATAGTCGAGCGGCCGGTTCATCGCGATGTTGAAGAGTTGCTGATGTGCGGCCGGACTGTCGAGCGCTGCCAGCATGCCCTCCACCAGGTCGGTCACGTGGATGAAGCTGCGCCTGAGCGGTTGTCCGGTGGTATCGAGGAGGAGCGGTATCTTGCCTTCGTCGGCATAGCGGGCTTGTTGCTCGGCCGAAATCACTTCGCTCCAGGCGGGCCCTCCAAATTGGTCCTTGCCGAAGCTCAGGGCAAAGCGGAAATCGTCCTTCTCCATGATCCAGGGCGCGCGCAGACAGCAGCCATTGATGCCGTACTGGATGTAATATTGCTCAAGCATCACCTCCTCGAGCACCTTGGACAGCGCGTAGACGCCCTGATAGGGCCGACGGAGGGACGTTTCGGTGATTGGCGCATCGTAGGGGACCGAGATGTGGCCAACGGTGCAGTCGCCGCCGATCAGCATGAACTGCTCTGCCGTCGGGCTCACCCGAAAGGCCTCCAGCAACCAGAACATGCCCTTGACCGACACATCCATCGCCTGCTGCGGATCCTCTTTCACCGTAGCCATGTGGATGATGTGGGTAACGTCAGCCATCGCCGCATCGACCGTAGCGCGATCGGCAATCGATCCCCTGACCGTTTCGACCCTTGGATGGTCGGGAATGGAGCGGTTGTGACAGAGCGCCCGAACGCGCGCATTCGCCCAGCGCTGGTCGTCCGCCAGAATTCGTCCAAGCAAGACCTGGCCGACTTTTCCGGTTGCACCGGTGACAAGCAAAAGCATGGAACCCCTCCAGCTACTAATGCTAATTAACCAGCAGCATCATCGTCAATCTGAAAATATTATCATTTAATAATTGACAACGCGGCTGGCCTAGGATGGCTTATCTAACGGCCGAGCAACTGAGTTCTCGCGGTTCGTTGGACTGACACCGAACTGCGTCGATCACTAATATAAAGCAGGAAAAACCTGCGACATTGGAGGGCGCTGCGATGGCGGTTCTGGAACTTGAGAGGATCGGCAAGCACTATGGCGCGATCACGGCGCTGACCGGCATTTCGCTAACGCTTAAGGCGGGCGAGGTGGTGGGGCTGGTGGGTGACAACGGTGCCGGCAAGACCACTCTGGTCAAGATCATCGCGGGCAATTTTCATCCCAGCGAGGGCCGGATCCGCCTCAATGGACAGCCGGTGGAGTTGCATGGCCCGAAAGACGCGCGCTCCAAAGGTATCGAGATCGTCTATCAGGACCTGGCGCTGGCGGATAACCTGACGGCCGCCGCAAATATCTTCCTGGGTCGTGAACTAACCTCGGTCGCCAAGACGCCGGCCCAGGCAGAACTGCCCTGGTACCAGCGCCGCAAATGGTGGCAATTTCTCATTCCCGAAATACTTGATTACCAGGCGATGTACCGTCGATCGGCGGAGCTGTTCGCCGAACTGAAATCTGAGACCCGCCCGCGCGACCTGGTGCGACGCATGTCCGGCGGGCAGCGCCAGGCCGTCGCCATTGCCCGGACCCGACTATCCAATCCGCGCATCGTGCTGATGGACGAGCCGACAGCTGCAATCAGCGTACGGCAGGTGGCCGAGGTGTTGAACCTGATCCGCCGCCTGCGGGATCAGGGCATGGCGGTCGTGCTGATCAGCCACCGCATTCCCGATGTTTTCGCCGTATGCGACCGGCTCATGGTGCTGCGGCGCGGCCAGATGGTTGCCGACAAGCGCGTCGCCGACAGTTCGCCCCAGGAAGTCACCGGCCTGATCACCGGCGCTATCGAGCGCGCATAGAAGGACCCGCCATGAGCGTCGATACGTCACTGCAGAATGCCATAGATCAGCGGACCCATGTGGGCTTCGGATCCTGGTTGGTGAGCCGCCAGATCTTCTGGGTCCTGCTCGCCGCGTTGCTGGCCGTCATTGCCATGTCCATGCTGACCAGCACGTTTGCCACGCCCAACAATCTCTTCAATGTCACCCGCAATTTCGCCTTCGTCGCCATCGTCGCCATCGGCATGACGGCAGTCATCATCACCGGAGGGATCGATTTATCGGTGGGGTCCACGGTGCTGATCTCTGCCATGACGACGACGGTCATCATGCATGCCGGATTGCCCATCACCGTGGCTTTTCCCGCCGCTATGGGCGCGTCTTTGCTCGTTGGCGCCATCAACGGAACGCTGATTGCCATAGCTGGAATGCCGCCCTTCGTGGTGACGCTGGGCATGATGTCGATCGCGCGCAGCATCGGCATGGTGATGTCCAACAATGCGCTGATCTACGAGTTCGGACCCGACCAGGCGGTCCTGTTCGCCATCGGCGGCGGCTCCGTAAGCCTGTTTGGGCTGCCCATTCCCAACCCTGTCCTGGTGATGATCGCGCTCGGCATGGTTACCGCCTTCATGCTGCGCTGGACCCGCTGGGGCCGCTATCTCTACGCCATCGGCGGCAATGAGCGTGCCGCGATCCTGACGGGCGTGCCCGTCAAGGCGGTCAAGGTCTCGGTCTATATGTTCGTGTCGTTCTGCGCGGGGATTACCGGCTTCCTTGAGGCGGGTTGGCTTGGATCGGTAACCACTGGGCTGGGTACCGGCATGGAACTGACGGTCATCGCTGCGACCGTGATCGGCGGCGCCAATCTGGCGGGCGGTAGCGGTACGGCGCTGGGCGCTGTGGTCGGCGCGGCGCTGATCGAGATCATCCGCAACAGCCTCACGCTCCTCGGCATCAGCACATTCTGGCAAGGCACCTTCGTCGGCGGGTTCATCATCCTCGCCGTCGCATTCGATCGCCTGCGCAACAAGGACATCGGAGAATAGGAGGGCCAGCCAAAACGGCAATTGCCGAGCGCAATCTGACCCAGGCCGCGAGCACCGGAGGAGGCAGTTCGCAGCAGGGAGACCGGGTCGAACATCATCAAATCATGAGCAATAGCTGTGCCTGAGCACAGCAAGGGAGGACGGACTATGAAGCATGCAATGACTTTTACTGCCCTTATCGCGGCCAGCCTGACGCTGGGCGTTTCGGCGCAGGCACAGGACAAGCAGCAGCTCGCCTTTGTGGTGAATGCCGCGTCCGATTTCTGGAAGCTGGCTGAAGCCGGCGTCAACAAGGCCCAGGCAGAGCTGCCCAATTACGAGGTGCAGTTCCGCTATCCGGCCCAGGGCACGGCCGCGCTGCAGAACGCCCTGATGGACGACCTCGTTGCCGGCGGCACGGATGCCATCATGATCTCTTCCGCCGATCCGGCCAACTCGATCGACGCCTTCAACCGCATCGCGGCACAGGTGCCGCTGTTCACCACCGACAGCGATGCACCGCAGAGCGATCGCATCGCCTATCTGGGCTCTTCCAACACCTTGGCTGGCGTTCAGGCCGGCGAGGAAATGGTCAAGGCGCTGCCGGATGGTGGCAAATGCATGGGCTTCGTCGGATTCCTTGGCGCCGACAATGCCAAGGAGCGGATCGCCGGGTTCAAGCAGGCCATCGAAGGGCACAATATCGAGCTGGTCGACGTGCGCGGCGATGACGTGGATTTTGCCCGTGCCCGCACCAATGTCGACGACGTCCTCGTCGCCAATCCGGAAATCACCTGCATGGTCGGGTTCTATTCCTATAACCCGCCCAAGATCTACGAAGCCCTGCAGGCCGCCGGCAAGCTCGGCCAGATCACTGTCGTCGCCTTCGACGAAGACCCGGTGACCCTGGGCGCCGTGCGCGAGGGCAGCTTTGCCGCCACCGTGGTGCAGCAGCCCTATGAATGGGGCTATCAGGGCATGAAGCTGATGGCCGCGTATCTTGAAGGCGACAAGTCCGGAGTGCCGGAAGACGGCATCATCATCGTGCCGACCAAGGTGGTGAATGCCGAGAACGTCGATGCATTCGAGGCGGACCTCAAGGCCAAGATCGGCGGCTGACCTCTCAATCGATCATCCCGGCAGCGTGGCTGTTGCTGCGCCGCCGGGCCATATAGCTTCGGACCTGTTATGCCCATCAGCCAATCTGCCACCGGCGACCTCGCCCCGGCCACCGCGACCGCTGCGGAGCCGTTTCTGCGGCTCAGAGGTGTGCGCAAGTCCTATCCCGGCGTCCTGGCGCTTGACGGGCTCGATCTAGACGTGCGCTCGGGCGAAGTCATTGGCCTCGTCGGCGAAAATGGCGCCGGCAAATCGACGTTGATGAAAATATTGGGCGGCGTCACCATTCCCGACAGCGGCAGCATCGAAGTCGATGGCGTGCCTTACGCGGCGCTCAGCGTGGGTGGCTCGTTGCGAGCCGGCATCGCCTTTGTTCACCAGGAACTCAACCTGTTCGACAATCTCGATGTGGCCGCCAATGTGTTCATAGGCCGTGAGCCGCGTCGCTTCGGCCTGCTTGTGGACAGGGCGCGTCAGCGCGCCGCGGCCCTGCCCCTCCTCGCCCAACTGGGCGCCAGTTTCTCCCCAGACACGCTGGTGTCCAAGCTGCCCCTGGCGCAGCAGCAATTGGTCGAAATCGCCAAGGCGCTGTCGCAGGACGCCCGGCTGGTGATCCTGGATGAGCCGACCTCGAGCCTCCCCATCGCCGAAACCGACAAGCTGCTGGCCGTCATCGAACGATTGCGGGCACAGGGCATTGCGGTCATTTTCGTGTCGCACCGGCTCGGCGAAATCGAACGCGCCTGCGATCGCGTGGTGGTCCTGCGCGACGGGCGGCTGGTGGGCAAGCTAGCAAAGGACGAGATCAGCCACGACCGCCTGGTCAAGCTGATGATCGGCCGCGAACTCAGGGCCATCTATGCCCCGCCCAAGGCCGGGCGTGGCGCCGTTGCGCTGGCCGCCTGTGGTGTGCGCACGGCGGCCTATCCAAAGCGAGAGGTCAGCCTGGACCTTCACGCCGGCGAGATCCTCGGGCTCGCCGGCCTCGTCGGCTCGGGACGGACCGAACTCGCTCGCGCCTTGTTTGGCATTGACCCTATTTACGGCGGCACGCTGCTCTACGATGGCGAACCCATCCGCCTGGCCGCCGCCAGAGATGCCGTCAGGCATGGCATCTTCCTCGTGCCCGAGGATCGCAAAGGCACCGGCATCCTGCTCGATCTATCCATCGCCGAGAACATCACGCTGCCCAATCTGGGTGCTTACTCCGCAGCGGCGCTTGTTTCCACGAAGCGCGAGGTCAGCCGCGCCGAGCAAAGCCGCGCGCAGCTCGCGATAAAGGCACCGACTGTCGGGACGCGCACCGGATCGCTGTCAGGCGGCAACCAGCAAAAGGTGGTTCTCGCCAAATGGCTGGCTATGACGCCACGGGTCATTATTTTCGACGAACCCACGCGGGGTATCGACATTGGCGCCAAGTCGGAAATCTATCGATTGATGCGGGCCCTGGCCAATTCCGGCGTCGCGGTGCTGATGATCTCAAGCGACATGGAAGAAGTAATCGGGGTCTCCGACCGGATCGCCGTCATGCATGAGGGGGGCGTTTCCGGCATGCTGGAACGCGATCAATTCAGTGAAGAAAATGTCCTCCTGCTTGCCGTGGGCAAGTCGGTTGGTTCGGGGAGCAAGGTGCAGTGAGCAAGAAAGACATCGGCCTTCTCGTGCTGATCTTGGTGGTCGCGGCGGGGGTCTACCTGCGCAATCCGCTGTTCCTGTCGCCCAACAACATCTCCAACACGGCCAATCTGATCGGGCTGTTCGGCCTGTTCTCGATCGCCCAGGGCTTTGTCATCATCACCGGCGGCATCGACCTGTCCTCCGGCTCGATGATTGCGCTGCTGGGCGTGCTGTTCGTCGATATGGTCGGCAACAGGGGTGTACCTTGGCCGGTGGCGCTGGTGATCGTGCTGATCCTGGGCATCCTGCTGGGGCTGGCGCATGCGCTGCTGATCACGCGGCTCAAGATGCCCCCCTTCGTGGTGACCTTGTGCGGCCTGCTGATCTATCGCGGCGTGGCGCGCGGCTACACCGGCGACGCCACCGCCGGCTTCCCCTTTGGCAGCACCTATCCGGGCCTCGATTTTTTCACCGCCCGCATTTACGGGGTTCCGACCTCCGTGCTGGTCCTGGTCGTCGTTGCCGTGATCGCCTGGGTGGTGCTGCACCGGTCGGTATTCGGCCGCTACCTTTTTGCCGTGGGCAAGAACGAGGAGGCGGCGCGGTTCTCGGGCATTCGCACCAACCTGGTGATCGGCGCGGCCTATGTGATCTGCGCTGCGCTGACCGCCCTCTCGGCAGTGTTCTTCGCCATGTATACCCGGTCCGTATCGCCCTCCTCGCAGGCCAATTTCTACGAGCTCTACGCCATAGCGGCAGCCGTGCTCGGCGGCTTTTCGCTGCGCGGCGGGGAGGGCTCGATCATCGGCGTGGTGCTCGGCGCAATTCTGCTGCAGATCCTGCAGAACCTAGTCAACCTGCTCGGCATTCCCTCATCGCTCAATTTTGCCGTGATGGGCACGGTCATCCTGATCGGGGTGCTGGTCGACCAGCAATTGGGTGTTTACCGGGCCCACCGTCGGCTGGTGGAGTCGGCGCGCGAGGCGGCCGACTAGCGGCCGCGAATCGTGTCGGGGCTAACGAACTGCCGCAGTAGCCAAAGCCGGGTGTCCGTCGCGCGTTGATTCCCGTTCTATCAACTTGCACTCGACCTTTATGCCGGTCGACGAGGAGTGCAGGCCGCCGACGTCGTCCAACATCAGCTCGACTGCCACCCGGCCCATCTCATAGAGGGGCAGTACCAGCGTGCTCAATGGCGGATGCATGGATTGGGCAAGGTCACGGTCATCAAAGCCGATCACCGCCACATCGTGCGGCACGACCTTGCCCAACTGCTTGAGCGCGTCGTAGCAACCGAGGGCCATCATGTCGTTGGCGCAGAAAATCGCATCCGGCGGGTCGGCTAGCGCCATCAACTCGAGTGTCATCGCATAGCCGGCAGTCGGCTCCCAGTTGCCGGGGCGCACCAACGACGCGTCGAAGGGCACATCGTTGCTGGCCAAGGCCTGCCTGTAGCCCTTGAGACGGTCTCGCGCTGCATCCACGCCTTGCTGCCCGTTGATGAAGCCGATGCGCTTCCGTCCGCTCTTCAGCAGGTGCTCGGTGGCCGCGCGCCCTCCTAGAACATCGCCGGGCAATACGGAATGGTGAGCTCTTCCCTCATCATAGCAATTGAGCAGCACCAGCCGTCGGTGGGCCAGTGCCGCGGGAATTTGCACCAGGCGGGTAAGGATCGTGCCATAGACCACGCCAAGCACGGGCAATTTGTCGAAGCTGGCCAGGAGACTGGTCTCGAGGTCGGCGTCGGCGCGACTCACGCACAGTACAGCATTGATCCCTGCTTCAAGGGCCTTGTCGCGGGCGCCTTCGAATGCAAGCGACATCCAGGGGTCGGTGATGATCTCATCGGCCATGAATATGATGGTACCCTGCTGCACTCCTGGCTCTGTACGCGAGCCGCGACGCACGAACTTGTAGCCGAGCTCCTGAGCCGCCTGCAGGACTCGACGACGGGTTTCATCGGTCAGCCGGGCGCCCTTGCTGCCGCTCAACACCAAGGAGACCGTAGCTTGGGAAACCCCTGCCGCAGCCGCCACCGCCATCATGGTGGGGCGCCCTCGGGCTGCTCGCCGCTTCAAACCCGTCACGAGCCATCTCCCGGAATTTGGGATAACTGCCCTTGGCCCGCTTGGACGAGTAGTGTGGACTTCATGTTAGTTTTGCCCCGGCGTCGATACCTCTCGACTGCAAGAGCGGATCATCCGAAGCATGGCAGCGGCAAGAGTTGTCGCAGATATAGCGATCCTCGAGGTGACACGCAAAGAAATCGCTCGCAGAGCGGCTCTGCACCCCCCTAGCGCCCCGATTTCTCACGGCCGGCCCTGGAGCAGCGGCGACGCTATTGATGCCGCGATGGGTTATCTGACGGCCGAATTTCAGCAGGATCGATTGCAAGGTAGCAGGCGACGCGGCCAGCGACCCTGGCGTGCTCAACGAACTCGTTCTGCCCCTAAACTGGCGTAGAGCAATTGTCAGCACGTGGTAGTGCTGTCAGGCAGGGTTCTCCCGATGCTAGATTTTTTGCTTAATAGACGTGCACACTGCGGTTGCAAACGACGAAGCAACGGAATGAAGAGTCCGCGTTTTGCGTTTCGCAAACTATGCTGTCTGAGCTGCCCAGCAC
>JBARWY010000090.1:0-2169 GCA_049647065.1 Devosia sp.
CTACATACCGAGGCACCCCCCAAACGTGCCTAAAAAGGTCCCACTTGGTAACCTCATCCAGCATGTCGTTGAACGAACTTCTATAGATGGCGTTTCGGATTTCTTGCCGTTCTAATTTTATTCCCCCTGTATTTAGGCGCTCAAAGACATTCTGACGTAGCATTGCAACTTCATCGTCATCGCCAGCAGATTCTTTCAAGAGAACTATTGAAGTAATAGACCTTCTGTCGATTCCAGCCTTCACCTTGTCCGGCAGCGTCCGGTAAGTTCTTCCGTTGAGTTCAGGCCAAGTCTCCAGACCCTTCAGCTTGAAGGCATTGTCGTAGAAATCCTTAATTGCTGTTATTCTCTGCTGTCCGTCCATTACTTCGTATGAATTGAAATCCTTTTCATAAAGAAAGACCGGTGGAACCGGTATATTCATTATGAAAGACTCAATTAGTAGACTTTGGCGTTCGGCATTCCACCTAGGTCTGCGCTGATAGAAGGGGCGCAAGTCCATATAGTTTTGATTTTCCATCAGCTGGATAAATCCGGGCAGCTTCTCACGATTGGTTTCGGTGATTATCCGCCCTTCGCCTCTGACATAGCGTTCATTGATCTCACGATCGTCTTGGCGGGTCGGCGTGTCCGGACGCGACGATGCCCACATCACTTCTTCTGTTGCAGACAGTGGCAATGCTCACACCCCCCTTGGTCAATGGTCACCATGCAGCATAAGTGGCGCTGAGAGAAGGTGGCGTTAAACAGAAAGGCCCGGGCCGAAGTTACCGATTTCCATCTGGGAACTAGCCAAAAAGATCTACACGTTTATCACCTAGGAGGCAGAACCAGCGCAACAGCTCGCGCAAGAGGCCACTCTCAATTTCCCCCTCACGTCGCTCACAGAGCTTGCCAACGGCACCATCCGTGAACTGCCGCTCACGCTTGCCGAAGCCAGCCAGATGGCCAAGGCCGGGTTCAAGTTTGCTGAATTCGAGCCGGAGTATGGCCGCTATAGCCCTATGAGCCGGTGATCGTCCGCGACGCCAATACCCTGACCATTCGTCAATAGCGTCCGGCCTCAGCAACCACCCGCCCCGCCAGCCATTACCCCTGCCCACAGCAGGAGACGCCAACCCCATGGCCAAGGAACATCCCGACGACAACAAGAAGACCCCGGCCGAAGTGACCGATCGGATCTGGGAACTCGCCAAGAAGATCGACATCTGCATGTTCACCACCTGGGACGGGCAGAACCAGCGCAGCCGGCCGCTCTCCGCCCGCGTCTATCGCGAGGAGAATGCCATCCACTTCCTGGTCGACGTGGAGGGCCACAAGTATGGCGAGATCGAGCGCTTCCCCACCGTCTCGCTCGCCTGGGTCGATAGCGGCGGCCACAAATATGTGGTGATCGCAGGCAAGGCGAAGCTCAGCAATGACCGCGCCAAAATCGCCAGCCTGTGGAGCGACTGGGACAAGGCTTGGTGGGACGACGAAAACGATCCCGCTATCCGCCTGATCACGGTCACCCCCGAAGACGGCGAACTCTGGGACAGCCCCAATGCCGCCGTCACCTTCGCCAAGATGGCCGTCGCCGCCGTCACCGGCGCCCCGCCCAAGATGGGCGACAATGCCGAGGTCAAGCTCTAGCGACTCTGCTCGTTCGCTCGCGGGCATCTCCCTTCCGCGCAGCCCATCGCGCGGAAGCCCGTGAGCAACAGCTGGGCCCTACGCCGCTCGGCCCTCTTTCCTCCGGGGAAAATCCATGTTCCGCTCCATCCAGCCTGGGAGGAAAACATGCTGAAATGGATCGGTGCAATCGTCGGCGTCCTGATCTTGGCGCTGGGCGGCCTGTGGTTCCTCCAGGGCACCGGCATCGTGGTGATCGAGCCCATCGCCTGCGTCGGCGAATGCACCGCGCTGACCGGCCCGTCGCTGACCTGGGCGCTGGCCGGGCTCGCCGCTATGCTCGTCGGCATCGCCCTGCTCTGGTTCTCCTTCCGCCGCCGCTAGCCGCCATTCTTGCACCCGCCGCCGCCATCGGCGGATGTTTGTGATCACGATCCCCCTCGACTCCTGCCCCGTCCAAATGTAGAACAAATAAAGAACATAACCTGTCGAGGCCAGCATGCGCACTTTCACTACCGAACTCGCCAACCGCAACAGCCGCGAATTGCCCCTGACCCT
>JBARWY010000091.1:0-32760 GCA_049647065.1 Devosia sp.
CCATCTGGCTGACGGTGCTGACCGCGCTTATCGTCGTACCGGTCAATATCGTCATTGGTGTCTGCATTGCCTGGCTGGTGAGCCGGTTCCGCTTTCCCGGGCGGCAATTGCTGATCACCATCATCGAGCTTCCCGCCGCCGTCAGCCCCATCGTTGCCGGCACGGTCTACCTCTTCCTCTATGGCGGTCAGGGCCTGCTGGGGCCGCTGCTGCAGGGTGCCGGTATCCAGCTCATGTTCACGGTGACGGCAATCATCCTGGTGAGCCTCTTCGTCACGGCCCCCTTCGTCGCCCGCGAACTGATCCCGCTGATGCAGCAACAGGGTTCCGAGGACGAGGAAGCCGCGCTGTCGCTCGGCGCCAGCGGCTGGCAGATGTTCTATCTTGTGACTTTGCCCAATATCCGCTGGGCCATCATCTATGGCGCTATCCTGACCAATGCCCGAGTCATGGGCGAGTTCGGTGCCGTTTCGGTGGTGTCCGGCTCCATCCGTGGCCAGACCAATACCCTGCCCTTGCAGATCAGCCAGTTGTTCAACGACTTCAACGTCACCGGCGCCTTCGCCGCCGCTTCGACGCTGGCGCTGATGGCCGTGCTGACCCTGGCCTTGAAATCCGCCCTGGAGGCCGGCGGCTGGCGCTAGAGCGCCTGCTGGGGCGAGACCGCAAACAGCGCGGCCACCACATCGGACTGCGTCACCATGCCGACCAGGTGCCCATCCTCGTCGACAACAGGCAGGTGATGCAGGCCGGCATCGGCCATGAACGGCACGATTTGCGCGATATGGGTTTCCGGCCGGGCGGCCTTGACCGGGGCGCTCATGATGTCCTCGACCTTGCCCTTGAGGGCCCGATCGGAATTGCTGATGGCGCGCAGCCGCCAGCCGAGGCCGGAGCCGGTCGCGGACATGCCCCAGTCGGCTTTGTCGAGCAGATCGGTCTGCGTCAGGATGCCGATGACCCTGTTGTCGAGATCGACCACCGGCAGGGCCTTGATGTGATGCTCCCGCAGGTGCCGCAGTGCTTCGCGCAGGCTGGTCTTGGGGCCCACCGACTGCACGTCGCGGCTCATGATATCTGCGCAGGTGATGCCGCCCGAACGTCGGTCATAGGCGCGGATTTCTGCGCGGTGCAGGATATCTTCCAGATCGTCGGTCGCCACCGGCAGGACCAGGTCATACTGCGCCAGTACCGCGCTGATATCTTCCTGGGTGACCCCCAGCCGGCCCATCGGCAGCGGATCGGCGGTACGGTGCGGATTGCCCGGCACCGGCGCCAGATGCGGGTACCGCCGGCCGGTCAGATTGTTGAACAACAGCGCCGCCAGCAACAGCAGTACCGAATTGACGAGGACCGGCCAGATGACGAAACCGAAACCGGCCGACTGGATCGCCGGCCCGCCCAGCACCGCCGTCAGGGCAACGGCCCCGCTGGGCGGATGGAGGCACCGCAGCGCCATCATCACCGCGATGGCCAGCCCTGCAGCCAGCGCCGCGGCCAGCATCGGATCGCCAATATAGCGGGCGCAGGTAACGCCAATCAGCGCTGCGATCGTATTGCCACCAATGATCGACCATGGCTGCGCGAGGGGGCTAGTCGGCACGGCAAACAGCAGCACGGCCGAAGCGCCCATCGGCGCGATCAGCAACGGCACATCGGACGTGCTTCCCAGTGCCAGGCTCGCTACCGCGCCAGTCACGAGAATCCCGATGAGTGCCCCGATTGAAGCGCGCAAGCGCTCGCCCAGGCTGACAGGCGCCAGGCCGGGGACGAAACGCTTGATGAAAGGGAGGACGCTGGACATTGCGCGCGGATGTAGCAGGCGGCGCGATGGTCGCCAACGTCGGAAATTCCATAGAAAATGGCGGGCCGGAAAATTCCTTCCCGGCCCGCCGGATGCCTAGTGCCAGTCCCGCAGCCCCAGCAGCCTTTCGCCCAGCGGCGTCAGCTTCGCGGTGGTCGCATTCTTCTTCTCCCAGTCGCGCGGATCGCCCGGAAAGGCATCACGTTGCGGATGGTCCAGTTCGCGCCACAGCCGCACCCGCTCAGTGCGCTCCACCACATTCCCCTCATCGGCCGGAAACATGGAAATATACTGCGCCATGCGCACCCGGTCCTTGGAGTGGTTGGGCCGCACGCCGTGGGCCAAGAGCGTATTGAAGATCATCAGATCGCCCGGCTCCATCTCGATATTGGTGATCTTGAGCCCTGATGTATCCGGATGCATCGGATCGCGGTCGGCAGGCTGGGTCTCCACCCAGTTGTCGAAGTCGTAGAACAGTTCGGGAATGCACTGGAAGCCGCCAACATCGCCATCCTGCTTGACCAGGCTCAACACGCCCTGCACGCCGATCGGCAGCGGATCGAGCGAGGTGTCGCTGTCCCAATGGATGAAGCCGTTGGGATTGCCATGCACCTTCTTGGGCACGTTGAGATTGGCCCGGTCGATGCTGGTCCACAGCTCTTCCATGTCCCAGATATCGACGAAGGCGTCATAGACGCGGCGTTCCATCCGGTTGTCCCATAGATATTGGTGGTTGTAGATCTCCACCATGCCGGTACCGTTGAGTTCCTTCATGATGTGGTCGCGGCGCTGTGGCGCGTACCAGGTGGTCTGGTCGCCCGGGTCCTTTTCATCAAATTCCCAGAGCAAAGCCTTGAGCCGCTCGACATTGTCCTGCGGCACCGCACCGCGAACAATCACATAGCCTTTCGTCACCCAGTGCTCCCAATCTTCCGGGCTCAGCACCCGCAGGGGCAGCTTCTTGACGATATCCTTGAGCTGGGTGGTCACCACCTGCGTGGTGGGATGGCTGTCGCGTTTGGCGGTCGGCTGCATGGTTCGCTCCCATTTGCGGTCCCCTTCGGGCTTGCTGATGAGAAGAACCTACGCTTGCGCTACCCTGCCCGCTTGCCCCTGGATGGCAAGTATTGATACTATTCTGGCATACACATACCGCTCAGCGCCACATGAAGCCCTATCTCGAACACCTCACCACCGATGAAGACGCCTCATGGGCCACGCTCAATCGTCGGCTTGATGACGGGATACCCTTCCAGTGGCACCATCACCCGGAATTCGAGCTGACTCTGACGCTCAATTCGCGCGGCCAGCGCTTCATCGGCGATCATATCGGCCGCTACGAGCCCGGCGACCTGGTGCTCATCGGTCCCTACTTGCCCCATACCTGGCATTCACTGGACCGACCTGATCCAGCAGAACCGCACATCGCTTTGGTCATGTGGTTCCTGCCCGAATGGGCCGAGCGGCTGACAGCCAATACCGAGCTGCGCGCCGTAGCCACCATGCTCGCCCGCGCCTCCAAAGGCCTGCATTTCTCGTCCGCCGCGTCCGATGCCGTCCGCCCGCTGATCGAAGACCTGTTCAGCCAGCCGCCGGTCGAACGCTTCCTGCGCCTCGTCACGGTTCTGACCCGCTTGGCGGAGGATCGCGACGCCACCCCGCTATCGGCAACCGCGCCCGAGCTCGCCCCTGCCGCCACCGACCGCGGCCGCATCGACCGGGTACTCAACCACATCCACGCCAGTTTCGCCGAGCCCATCACCATAGGCCAGCTCGCCGACATCGCCGCCCTCAGCCCTTCGGGCCTGCATCGCACCTTCCTGCGCCACACCCGCCAGACCGTGAGCCAATACCTTATCCGCCTCCGCATCGGCCGCGCCTGCGCCCTGCTCTCCTCCGGCTCAGTACCTATCGGCACCATTGCCGGTGAAGTCGGCTACGAATCGCTGGCCAACTTCAACCGACAGTTCAAGGCGCTGAAGGGGACGACACCGAGGGAGTATCGGACGGCGTTTGCCGGGTAACGATCGCAGGGCAGCGCACGATCCCCCTCCTAACCTCCCCCATGGAGGGGAGGTGCCGCCTTGTGGGTCGAACGCGATCCAGCTCCAGGGGTGGAGAGAAACCTCACCCTCGATGGGAAGCAGGTGGAGCTGGGGCCACGCATGCGATGCGTGGGTTGAACCTACCGGGCAAACGCCTCGAACGGATTGATCTCTGTCAGCCGCACGATCATCGCCTCGTCCACCCCGGCGGCGCGCAGCATGGGCAGCACCCGGTCCACCAGCACCGTATAGGGCCGCGCCGTGCCGCCACCCGGCAGCGCCGGATCGAACCAGCCCAGATCATGGCTCAGCAGCAATTGCCCGCCCAGCCCCGCCTCCAGCGCCCTCAGGATCAGCGCCACCACCTCTTCGTCCGGCTCGCGCCCGACATGGTCGTACTCGATCCACGCGCCCCGCGCCGCCACGGCCTTGTGCATCTCGAAATCCGGCTCGGCCTGCGTGTGGATCGAAATGAAGCGGCTGGCGGTGTAGCCCTCGGCCTCGATGATATCGAGCTGGTCCATCACCACCCGCCCCTTGATCGTATGCGAGCCGATCACCGCATGGGTCGCCCTGGCGGCTCGCACCGCTGCGCGCAGAATGCGCGCCTCGAGCGGCGTGATGCCATCATCGCCGGCGCTGAGCTTGATCCAGCCGGCCTTGACCCCGGTGTCGTCGATGCCCACGGTCAGTTCCTTCAGCATCCAGGCTGCAAGCTCGTCCTGGCTGGCCTTGCCGACCCAGTCCGGAATCCACGGCTCGCGGTAGTTGCCCGTCGGCACCACGATGGGAAAGCCGGTCGCCTTCGACACCGCCAGATCCATGTCGGCGCGCCGTCCGACCCCGCCCGTCGAGCATTCGACCAGCGCCGTCACGCCCTGCGCCTTGATCGCCTCGATCTGCGGCGCCATCAGTGCCACCACGTCGGCAGCATTCGCCTCGGCATAGCCCGGCTGCTCGGGCGTCCGGAGGTCCACGAACACATGCTCATGTGGCAGGATCAGTCCCAGCTGATCCTTGCGCAGCGGCCCCAAAGTGGTGAAAAGCTGCTTCATCGGTTCTCCTCCGCCATTCGGCGCGATGTTGGTTGGTTCCATATCTATACACGTCCGCGTGACGATTTTGGCACTTGCTGATCGGCCGGCGCTGCGGTGTGTTGCCAAGGCAAGTGCCGCCACGGAACAGCAATGACCCTGCCGCAAATCCTAGCCTTCCTCACCATCGGTGCCATGATGGTGGCCTTTGTCTGGGGGCGCTGGCGCTACGACATCGTGGCCGTCGGAGCCCTGCTTGCCGCCATGGCGTCGGGCATCGTCGCTCCTGCCGAAGCGTTTTCCGGCTTCTCCGACGATATCGTCATCATTGTCGGTAGCGCCCTGGTGGTCAGCGCGGCCGTTTCCCGCTCGGGCATCATGGAGGTCGCCGTCCGGCGCTTTGCTCCACGGATTAATTCGCCGCGAGCCCAGTTGATCCTGCTGGTGGTGTTGGTCACCATTCTCAGTGCGTTCGTCAAGAATATCGGCGCCCTGGCCATCATGATGCCGATCGCCTTCCAGATGGCGCGCAAATCCGGCGTCTCGCCCTCGCTCTTCCTCATGCCCATGTCTTTCGGTTCCCTGCTCGGCGGGCTGATGACACAGATCGGCACCTCGCCCAATATCATCGTCTCCCGCGTGCGCGAGGAGATGACCGGGCAACCCTTCACCATGTTCGACTATACGCCCACCGGCCTGGCGCTCTCTGTGGTCGGCCTGATCTTCCTTAGCCTGTGCTACCGCCTCCTGCCCGAGCGCCGGCGCGAGGAGGTCGGCATGGACAGCGCCATCGAGATCAAGAACTACACGACAGAAGCGCGGGTGACCGAGGATTCATCCGCCATCGGCCAGACCGTGTCGGACATCCAGCGCAATGCCGACGGCCGCGCCATGGTCATCCGGATACTCGGCTCGTCCGGGCAGCGCCGCACACCGCTGCCTGACATGAAGTTGCGCCTGGGCGATATCCTGGTGATTGAAGGCGCCGCCGACGCGCTGGACAACATGGTCTCCCAATCGGGCCTGGTCTTTTCGGAACGGCGCGGCGCCGCGACCAAGGATGTGGCCGACATGGGCACCATCGAGGCCGTGATCGGCGAGAGTTCGTCGCTGATCGGCGCCACCGCCCAGGAACTGACGCTGTTTGACCGCACGGGCCTCAACCTGCTTGCGGTCAGCCGACGTGATCAGCGCTTTACCGAGCGACTGGGCCAGATCCGCTTTCAGAACGGCGACGTGATCCTGCTGCAGGGTCATATGGCTCGCCTGCCCGAACTGCTGCGCGAATGGGACTGCCTGCCTCTGGTGGAACGTGGCCTGCGCCTGGGCAGTGTCCGCAACGGGCTTGTCCCGCTCGCTATCCTGCTGTTGGCGATGGCCGCTACCGCATTGGGACTCGTTCCGATCGCGCCGGCCTTCTTCGCTGCCGCAGTGGCCATGGTCCTGAGCCGTTCCATCCCGCTGCGTGACGTCTATTCGAGTCTCGACGCCCCCATCCTGATCATGCTGGCCTGCCTCATACCGGTCTCGGATTCCCTGCGCAGCACGGGCGGCACCGAATTGATCGCCAGCTGGCTTTCGGCGACGGCCAGCACGCTGCCCGGTTGGGGTGCCCTGGCGCTGATCATGATCGCTGCCATGGCCGTCACGCCCTTTCTCAACAATGCCGCCACCGTGCTGGTCATGGCGCCCATCGCCGCCACCTTCGCGACCGACCTCGGCTATGCTCCCGAGGCGTTCCTGTTGGCCGTCGCCATTGGAGCCGGTTGCGACTTCCTGACACCCATCGGGCACCAGTGCAATACGCTGGTCATGGGCCCTGGCGGCTACAAGTTCGGCGATTACTGGCGCCTGGGCGCTCCGCTCTCGGTGCTGGTCGTGCTGGTTGGCGTACCGATGCTGATGCTGGTCTGGCCGTTCTGATCTACTGAGCACAACGAATCTGCAGTAGACCTCTTGGTGAGCCAGTCGAACCACGAGGTCGTGCCGCGATGCACACCGAACACTCCGTCCCCTTGCCCAACCGTCCACCCCTGATCCTGGGGCGGACGCCGCTGGTCATGGGCATTCTCAATGTCACCCCTGACAGCTTCTCCGACGGCGGCCAGCACGACCTCGTCGATAGTGCAGTAGCGCATGCGCGGCAGATGATCGCCGAAGGCGCCGACATCATCGACATCGGTGGCGAGAGTACGCGGCCCGGTGCGGAGGCAGTAAGCGCGCAGCAGGAACTGGATCGGGTGATGCCGGTCATCGACGCCCTGGTGGCGGCGGGGATCGACACACCCATCTCCATAGACACCTACAAGCCGCTCGTGGCCGATCAGGCCATCCAGGCCGGCGCCAGCATCATCAACGACGTGCATGGCCTGCAGGGCGCGCCCGAGATGGCCGACGTCGCCGCCCTGCACAACGTGCCCGTCATAGTCATGCACTGGCAGAAGGACCGCGACGCGACCATTCCCCTGCTCGATGACATGGCACGCTACTTCGCGCATAGCATCGCCCTGGCGCAGCGCGCGGGATTGAAATCCGATCAGATCATCCTCGACCCCGGCTTCGGCTTCGGCAAGACTCTGGCCGAGAACTACGACCTGCTCGGCAATCTCGCCAAAATCCGCTCAGAACCCGCCCTGAATTCGTTCCCGATCCTTATCGGCACATCCCGTAAGTCGATGATTGGCAAATTGCTGGACAATCAGCCCGAGGAGCGCCTAGCCGGCACCATCGCGACCAATGTCCTGGGCTACCTCAACGGCGGCCATATTTTTCGCGTCCACGATGTCCGCGCCGTCAGCGACGCCCTTCGCGTCGCGCAGGCAACCCTGTATGGTCCGCCGGCATAGCGGGGAAGGCAGATGGCCGAAGGTTTCACGGGCGACCGTATCATCCTGAAAGATCTGGGTTTTTACGGCTATCACGGCGTTTTCGCCGAGGAGGCCAAGCTCGGCCAGCGATTCTTCATCGACCTGGAGCTCGGCACGGACCTGTCAGTGCCGGCGGCCAGCGACCGGCTCAGCACCGGAATTTCCTACGCGGCTATCTACGACGTCGTGAAGGATACCTTCGAGGGCGAGCGCATGAAGCTGCTGGAGGCCCTGGCCCAGAATATCGTCGATGCGATCTTCGAAACTTTTCCGACGGTTGACTGGATCGTCATCCGCGTCCGCAAGCCGGAAGCTCCCATCGCCATGGTGCGCGGCGAGGCCGCGATCGAACTGCACCGCCAGCGGAACAAGCAATGACTTCGAAAGCCTGGCTCGTCCTCGGCGCCAACCTTGGCGACCCGGCCGCGCAACTCGCCGAAGCCATCCGCCGCATCGACGACCACCCCCGCGTCAGCGTCATCAGGCAGTCCAGCGTGCTGGTGACCAAGCCGTGGGGCAAGACGGACCAACCCGATTTCCTCAATCAAGCGGTAGGGGTCGAGACCACGCTCGAGCCTATCGCGCTGCTCGACGTCGTCCTGGACATCGAACTGGCCATGGGCCGCGTGCGCGAGGAGGTCTGGGGGCCACGGCTGATCGACATCGATATGATAGCCTATGATCGGCTGGAGATGACCTCGCCGCGACTGACGCTGCCGCATCCCTACGCGCATGAGCGCGATTTCGTGCTGACGCCATTGGGCGAAATCGCCCCTGACGTCGCCGGCTGGATAAAATTGGCCTCCCCCAGGCCGCGCTAGGCCCGCAGGGCGTCAAGCACCGTCACCGCCGTATCGAATTCTACGCGGCGGGTGGCGCGCCGTTCGGCAGCTTCCTCGTCCTGGCCCCATTGCGAGATTTGATAATCCTCATCGACATGCGCGGCCTTCCACACTTGGTCGGGTGAAAAAAGCTTGTTCCACAAGCCGATAGCGAGAAGTCCTGAGCCAGTAAGTCCGGTTACGGAAACCAGCGTCGTCAGCGTGAACAGGTTCTCCCCGACCAGCGACTCCGCCAGCCGATCCAGCGTGGTCTTGGGCTGCGACTGATGGATAATCCCGGTGGTCGGCTGGAAACTGACACCGAAGTGTCGGGCAATGGTCGTCAGCGCGTTGTCCCAGGCAAGCTCCTGCTCGGACACCAGTTCCTGCGGGGCTTCGGCGCGGTAGAGCATCAGGTCGCTGGCAGCGAACTTGATGATCTCCTCGCGAAAGGCAGGGATCATCTCCTCGCCACTCTCAATGGCCGAATTGATAAGACGCACCATCGGCATGGTCGCCGGGTCGATGAACTTGCCCTGGGCATCCCACTCCGCGGCCATGGCCGTGGCAATGGCGGCCGCCGGGACGATGACCGGCAGCTTCCTGCCGGGCGTACGGACCTGGCGCCCATCGAGGGTAACGACGAAGCCGCCATCGACCGGGCCGGCCGCCACTTCCTTGTAGAAGCGCTTGGGCAACTCGACCCTGTTGAGGTGCTGGGCACGGCCATAGCCGTCGTTCAGGTGCTTTTGAATGTCATCGAGCTGATCGCGCATGGTTCTAGTCCACAAGCTGGCCGACAGCGCCGACGAGCTGGTCGTAGCGGTCGATCATGGTATTGGCGCCGACGGCGATGAGCTCGCGCGGCTCGTGATAGCCCCAGGTGACGCCGACGGTCCTGCAGCCCGCGGCGACGCCCATCTCGATATCGAACGTCGTGTCGCCGATCATCACCGTCTGCTGCGGGGTAGCGCCGGTTTCCCGCATCGCCGTTTCGAGCATCCCGGGATGGGGCTTTGACGGATTATGATCCGGCGTCTGCAAGGTGACGAAATAGTCGGTGAGCCCGTGCAATGCCAGGATGCGGTGGACGCCACTCAGCCCCTTGCCGGTGGCGATGCCCAGCACCGTGTCAGGCAGGGCTCGCAATGCTCCCAGCGCCTCGAGGGCGCCGGGGACTAGGCCCTCCCTGTTGCCATCGGTCAGCAGCGAGGTGCGGTAATGCGTCCTGTAGTCTTCGACGAGCTGGTCGATCAGCACTGAGTCGTCGCTGTGCGCCAGCCTGGCAATAGCCAGCGGCAGCGACAGGCCTATGACACGGCGTGCCTGGGCAGGGCTGGGCGCGTCCAGGCCGCGGCCGGCAAAGGTAGCGGCCATGTGCTCGGAGATCAGTGCCTGCGTGTCGATCAACGTGCCATCCATGTCGAAGACGACGAGCCTCATGCACCGTCCTCCGGATCGCCGCTGACATCGTAGCGGTCTGGATCGAAGCCGAGGGTCTCAAAGCTCGCCCGCATGTGCGGCGGCAGCGGTGCCGAGATATCGAGCCGCTTGCCGTTGCGCAGTGGGATGGCGATGCGACGGGCGTGCAGGTGAAGGCCCTCACTGAGGCCCGGGGCGCCCTGCCAGTTCTCGATGTTGAAATAACGGGGGTCGCCGATGATCGGGTTGCCGAGCTGCGCCATGTGGACACGCAACTGGTGCGTGCGGCCGGTAACTGGCTTCAGCGTCACCCAGGCAAAGCGCTTGCTGGCCGTATCGGTGGTCGAATAGTAGCTCAGCGAGTGCTGCGCGTTCGGTGCGCCATTCTTGACGACCACCATCTGCTCGCCGTCGTCTGTGCTCTGGCGGGCCAGGAAGCAGGAGATTTCGCCCTGCTGCGGATGTGGATTGCCCGCGACGATGGCCCAGTAGATCTTGCGAGCGGAGCGTGAGCGGAACACGTTGCCGAAATGGCTGGCTGCCTGCTTGGTCTTGGCGACGACCAGGCACCCGGAGGTGTCGCGATCAAGACGATGCACCAGCCGGGGGGGCTCGCCCTTCTTGTTGGGCAGGCTCTTCAGCATCCCGTCAAGGTGCCGCTTCTGGCCGCTACCGCCCTGCACGGCCAAGCCATGCGGCTTGTTGAAGACATAGATGTCTTCGTCCTCATAGAGGATCAGGTCCCGCAGGAATTCCGCATCGGCGTCGCTGAGCTTGACCGGCTTGACGGTCTCCGGATCGTCGATCGGCGGAATACGCACGGTCTGGCCCGGAGACAGGCGTGTGCTGGTCGTCACCTTGGCCTTGTCGACCTTGACCTCGCCATTGCGGATGAGCTTTTGCAGGCGTCCGAAGCCGAGCTGGGGAAAATGGGTCGCAAACCAGCGATCGAGACGCATGCCGTCTTCGTCGTCGTTTACCTGCCGCTGTTGAACGCCACTCATGCCACGCCTCGGGTCACCAAAAGCCCGAGATAAAGCCCAATGAGGCAAACCACAACCGACAACAGCACATAGGCGCCAGCCTGCAGCAGTTCGCCACGCTCGATCAGCACCACTGTATCGAGCGAAAAGGCGGAGAAGGTGGTGAAACCGCCGAGGATGCCGACGGCTATGAAGAGTCGCGCATCCTCCTGCCAAGCCGGCAGGAAGCGGGCCATGAGGCCGACAAACAGGCCCATGGCGAGCGAGCCGACAATATTGATGAGCAGCGTCGCGAGCGGGAAAGACATCGGCCAGAGGCGGCCGACAATACCGGCAAAGCCATACCGGGCCATGGCGCCCAGGGCGCCGCCCGCGCCGACCAGAACGAACGCGTACACTATTCCTCCTCCCGCTTGGCCGCGCGCAACCGTTCGAAATACTCGATCCGCTTCTTCAAATCGCGTTCAAACCCGCGCTCCACCGGCTCGTAGAACTTCTGGCGGCCGATCTTCTCGGGAAAGTACTCCTGGCCGGAAAAAGCCTCGGGCGTATCATGGTCGTAGATATAGCCGCCGCCATAGCCACTCCCCTTCATCAGCTTGGTCGGCGCATTGAGAATGACCATTGGCGGCATCGGCGATCCGGTCTCCCGCGCCACGCTCATGGCGGCCTTGAAGGCGGTGTAGACGGCATTGGATTTAGGCGCGAGCGCCAGGTGAACAACCACCTGCGCCAGCGCCAGTTCGCCTTCGGGCGAGCCCAGCATCTGATAGGCATCGCGCGCGGCGACCGCCATAGGCAGCGCCTGCGGATCGGCCTCGCCGATATCCTCGGACGCCATTCGGATCAGGCGCCGCGCCAGAAAGAGCGGATCTTCACCGGCCACCAGCATGCGCGCAAAATAGTAGAGCGCCGCATCAGGATCGGAGCCGCGAATGGTCTTGTGCAGGGCGGAGATCAGGTTGTAGTGCCCGTCTTGGGCCTTGTCGTAGATCGGTGCGCGGCGCTGCACCACGGTAAGGAGGCTTGCCGCATCGAGCGTTTCGCCCTCCTTGGCGGAAGCAAGCACCTCCTCGACCAGGCCCAGCAGCGCGCGGCCGTCCCCATCGGCCAGCGTCAGCAGCGTCGCCCGCGCCTCCGCATCGAGTGGCAACACCGCGCCCGTCAGCTCCTCTGCGCGCTGCACCAGCCTCTCGAGATCCTCCAGACCCAGAGACTCGAACCGCAGCACCTGGCTGCGCGACAGCAGGGCCGCGTTCAGCTCGAAGGACGGGTTTTCGGTGGTCGCACCGACCAGGACAACCGTGCCGTCTTCCATGACCGGCAGGAAGCCATCCTGCTGGGCGCGGTTGAAGCGGTGGATTTCGTCGACGAAGAGCAGCGTCTTGTGGCCGGACAGGCGCTCGAAGCGGGCTTTCTCGAACACCTTCTTGAGGTCGGCTACTCCGGAGAACACCGCCGATATCTGCACGAAGGTATAGTCGATCTGTGCCGCCAGCAGCCGCGCCACCGTGGTCTTGCCGGTACCCGGCGGACCCCAGAGGATCAGCGACCCAAGCCGCCCGCTGGCGATCATCCGCCGCAGCGTACCATCGGGTCCCAGCAGGTGGGTCTGGCCGATGACCTCGTCGAGCGTGCGCGGGCGCAGCTGGTCGGCCAGGGGCCGGGCGCGGTCAGTGTCGGAAGGATCGGCGGCAAAGAGGTCGGACATGGGGCATGTTCTAGCGGATTGCGTCCTTCTCTTACACCCTCGCCGGCAGGAAGAAACAGGCATAGCGCGGGTCCGCGTTGCCAGGCTCATCAATCTGCGTTCTAGTCGGGAAAATCGCCTGAGGACCCGCCATGCCGCTACTTCGCCTCGTTGCCCTCGCCGTTGCGGCGGCCGCTCTCGTCATGCCGGCACACGCCCAGGAGGACGCGATCGGCATATTGGGGCCCATCACCTTCGAAGAAGCGGTATTTACGCTGGCCTGGACCAGCCATCCCACCGAGACCTACTACAAGCAGGAATACCTGCCGAAAGGCCAGGCGCCCGAGAGCTATGCCGAGATGTTCATGATCGATGTGCTCACCGAGGGCGCGACACCTGAAAGCGCGGCGGCCGACATGATTGCGGGGCTCGAGCAGCGCAAGGCGGGCGATCCGGTGGTCAATTATGACATGGTCGCCAACGATGCGACCGGCGAGCTCATCCTCGATTTCCTGCTTAGCGACACCAGTACAGGAACGGTGATCGTCGAGTGGAACGCCTATCGCTATGTGCCCCATGGCGACGGGCTGGCGCTCTTTGCCATCAGTCGCCGCGGCTATGGCGACGATGCCACGGGCTTCATCGGCGACCTGGCGGAATGGCGCACCAGCTCCATCGAGGCCCTCGCCACGATGGAACTCCCCGAGGTGCTGCTGGATTAGGGGTCCGAGACGCCCCGGAACCCTGGGGAAAACCGCGTCATCCGACTGTCGCAATTTGCGCCCAAATAATCGTTTGCGCAGGGGGTTGCATGGCCCTATATGCAGCGCTCGTTTTCACGCATTCCCAGCCCCGAAAGGCCAGTCGTCGATGACCACCGAGCCGAAACATGTTTACGCGAACACCTCTGCCCTCATCGCGGCGGAATCGCCGGATTTTCCGGCCTTCCTGTTCTCCGAACGTGAGCTTCACCGGGCGACAAAGGTCTTCAAGAAGGGCTTTGACGGCCTGCTGACCTACGCGGTCAAGTGCAACCCTTCCCCGCACATCATCGCCCAGTTGCATCGCGAGGGCCTCAAGGCCTTCGACGTGGCCTCCAACACCGAAATGGAGCTGGTGCGCGACCATGCGCCGGGCGCGGTGATGCACTACAACAACCCGATCAAGAACAAGCGCGAGATCGCCCGCGCCTATGAAGAGTTCGGCGTCCGCAGCTTCACCATCGACCACCCCCAGCAGCTCGACCAGCTCGCCGCCGTCGTTTCCCCGTCGCGCGACGTGGAAGTGACCACACGCTTCAAGGCCGGCAAGGCGCTCAAGTCCTACGACTTCGGCATCAAGTTCGGCGTCATGGAACAGGGCGCCGCCGAAATCGTCACCATGGTGGACCAGATGGGCTATACGCCCAGCCTCTGCTTCCATGTCGGCAGCCAGTGCGAAGACGCCTACGCCTACGAGCGCCACATCGCGGCGGCGGCCCGTATCGTCGAAGAGTCCAATATCGAGCTCAAGCGCCTCAATATCGGTGGCGGCTATCCGGCCCCCTACCCGACCAGCGAAGCCCCGCCGATGGACTACTATTTCGAGACCATCACCCAGGCCGTGAACGACCACTTCGGCGAGAAGCGCAAGCCCGAGCTGATCATCGAGCCGGGGCGCGCGCTGGTGACCTCCTCGACCTCGCTGCTGCTGCGCGTAAAGCATCAGCGCGGCGGCCAGTCGGTCTATGTCAATGACGGCGCCTATGGCAGCCTGATGGAAGTCAAGTTCATGCACTTCACCCCGCCGGTCCGCGTCTGGCGCGGCGCCCGCGTGCATGACAATGACGCAGAGTTCTCCGAGTTCACCATCTGGGGTCCCACCTGCGACAGCTATGACGTGCTGCCCCAGGTGTTCACCCTGCCGGCCGACATCGATGAGGACGACTGGATCGAATTCGGCCTGATGGGCGCCTATACCCAGGCCTCGCTGACCCCCTTCAACGGTTTCGACCGCCGCGACCAGTTCTGGGTCGAGGAAGTCTATACCGGCAAGGACCAGCAGCCAGAATAGCCAGCACACGATCCGTCATGGGCCGCCCCGGCACTGTCAGGGCGGCCTTTTTTGTCTCCGAGAGGACGTGATATGGCCGATATTCCCCCACTCGCCGCGCTTGGCCGCAGGATCATGGTGCTCGGGCTGACCAACTCGGGAAAGTCCACGCTAACGCGGGCCATCGGTATGCGCACCGGTATCCCGGCGGTTCATCTCGATCAGTTCCGGCACCTGCCACGTACGAACTGGGAGGAACGCGGCGACGCCGAATTCAAAGCCCTGCATGATGCCGCTGTAGCGACGAATGAATGGGTCATGGATGGCAGCTACTCAAAAATCATGGCGCCACGCCTTGCTCGCGTGACCGGCATCATCGTGCTGGATGAAGCGCTGGCCGTGCGGCTGCGTCGCTATGTCTGGCGCACGCTTTGGCAGAAACAACGCGCTGGCGGGCTTGAGGGCGACCAGGATTCGCTACGCTGGCATATGCTCGCCTGGCTCTGGAAAACCCGCAACGGGTCGGAAGGCATCCGTGATCTCGCCCGCCGGACGGGCGTGGCATATGTTTTTTGCCAAAACCAGCGCGAGTTGGATGCGCTTTATCAAGCCTGGGGGCTTGGGCGACCACGCAGCTAGGCCCGGCGAAGCAAGCCCGGCGCCCCGCCGGCTGGGCGCGGTTCATGAACTCTATGCGCCATGGTCGCTTTGAGCTTGGAACACGAGACAATTATGCTAAATTTGTCGCGACCACGGAGGAACGGTCCGGTGTCTTCACTTCTTTCGTCACGCCACATCACCAAGCTGGCCGTCGTACTTGTTGTTACGACGGTGGCCGTGTTCGGCGTCATCTTGGTGTCGGGCTTGCTGACGGTCTGAGCAGGCCGAGCCGGATAACGCTTTCGGCCGCACTCAGCACCGCATCTTCGGCAGCGATATAGGGGCGTCCCAGCAGGCGCTCCCCCTTTCTGCCGTCAAAATGCTTCTCATTGCCGATGTCGTTGATGATCTGCCGGGCCGGGCCACCGAAGCGCGCCAGAAGCTTGATAATCCAGTCAGGCACACGCTTCTGGGTGATCTGCCGCTCGGGATAGGCGCGCCGCAACACGTCAGCGACTTCAGGGAACGACAGGTAGCCGACGGCCGCCAGGTAGCGTTCACCGGCTGAATCGGGGTTCAGCAGGGCCGCGACGTGCATCGCCGCTACATCGCGGACGTCGATGACCGAAAAGCCATTGGAAGGCATGGCCGGCGTCGAACCCTCCAGCAGGCCTGAGACCATCTGCAACGAAATGCTGGCATCGGCATCCAGCGTCGGGCCCAGGATCGCGCCAGGGTGTATGGTGGTGAGTTCCAGGCCTTCTGAACGGGCGTAGGCCCAGGCCGCCTGTTCTGCCTTGGTCTTGCCGACACAATAGGCCCAGGTGAACGCCATGGCATCCAGATCGGTGAAATGCTCTTCGGTGTAGACGCGCAGCCCGCTGGTATGTCCATGACCGTATCCGACCGTAGCGATGGATGACGTCATCACCACGCGCTTGACGCCTCCAGCCACGGCGAAGCGCAGCACCCGCTCCGTACCCTCGAGCGCCGGCCCGATAACCACCTGCTGATCCTTGGGCTCGTCAGCCACGATCTGCGACGCCACATGCGCCACGGCGTCGACGCCTTCCATGGCCTCGAGCCACCCACGGTCCCGCATCAGGTCAAGCCGAACAAAATTCAGCCGTTCCAGGACCGCATCGCCCAGCAAACTCGCTGCAGCCGCCCGTACCGCCTCCGCTCTGCCCTCACTTCGCACGGTACCGCGAACGTCAAAGCCCGCCCTGAGCAGCTCGATCACCGTCCATTTGCCGACGAAGCCGTTGGCGCCCGTAACCAGAACCAGACCAGACTGCATCGCTCCATCCCCCAAAACAAAAGCGGCCACGGAATGAACCGCAGCCGCCCAGGAATGTCTATCGAGTTGTGACGCTTACGCGGCTTCGAACTCGTCTTCGTCGCGAACCTGCACCGGGCCGCTATCGAGACCCTTGGCATTGACGTCGCGATCGACGAACTCGATCACGGCCATCGGCGCATTGTCGCCGTAGCGGAAGCCAGCCTTCATGATGCGGATATAGCCGCCCTGGCGTTCCTTGTAGCGCGGGCCAAGCACTGCGAAGAGCTTGGCAACCTGGCCCTCGTCACGAATCTGGGCGATCGCCTGACGGCGAGCGTGCAGGTCGCCGCGCTTGCCAAGGGTGATCAGCTTCTCGACGATCGGACGCAGGTCCTTCGCCTTGGGCAGGGTGGTGACGATCTGCTCGTGCTTGATCAGCGCGGCAGACATATTGGCGAACATAGCCTTGCGATGGCTGGCAGTTCGGTTGAGTTTGCGGCCGGAATTACCGTGGCGCATGGGAGTCTCCTAAAAGCTTGGCAGCGCGGGATCAGTAGTGATCTTCGTAGCGCTTTGCGAGGTCATCGATATTCTCGGGCGGCCAGTTGGCCACGTCCATCCCGAGATGAAGCCCCATCTGTGCCAGGACTTCCTTGATTTCATTGAGCGACTTGCGGCCGAAGTTCGGCGTCCGCAGCATCTCGGCTTCCGTCTTCTGGATGAGGTCGCCGATATAGACGATGTTGTCGTTCTTCAGGCAGTTGGCCGAGCGGACCGAAAGTTCGAGTTCGTCGACCTTCTTGAGCAGAGCCGGGTTGAAGGCCAGCTCGGGCACGGAATCCTGCGCCTTCTCCTTGCTGGGCTCTTCGAAGTTCACGAACACCGACAGCTGATCCTGGAGGATGCGCGCGGCATATGCCACGGCGTCTTCCGGCGAGATCGCGCCATTGGTTTCGACCTGCAGGGTCAGCTTGTCCTTGTCCAGGCTTTCGCCCGCACGGGTTGCATCGACCTTGTAGCTGACGCGACGAACTGGCGAGAACAGCGAGTCGACCGGGATGAAGCCGATCGGTGCGTCTTCGGGGCGGTTCTTGTCGGCAGCGACATAGCCCTTGCCGGTGTCGACGGTGAACTCGATGTTGATCTCGGCACCATCGTCGAGGTGGCAGATCACGAGTTCAGGGTTCAGCACTTCGATGTCGCCGGTGACCTTGATGTCGCCAGCGGTGACCGCACCCGGGCCCTGACGGGACAGGGCAAGGCGCTTCGGGCCTTCGCCACCCATCTTCAACGCGATTTCCTTCACGTTGAGGACTAGGTCGGTAATGTCTTCCCGCACGCCCGGAAGCGAGGAGAATTCATGCAGGATGCCGTCAATCTGGATTGCAGTCACTGCCGCGCCCTGAAGCGACGACAGCAGCACGCGACGAAGAGCGTTACCCAGGGTAAGCCCGTAACCGCGCTCAAGCGGCTCGGCAACCACCGAGGCCACGCGCGCGTTGTCGCTGCCCGAAACAATCTCCAGCTTGGTCGGCTTGATCAGTTCTTGCCAGTTCCTCTGGATCGTCACGGTTATGTCCTTTCAAAATCGCGGCCCCAGCCCGAGCCGCACCGCCGCAAACGCAATAAGACTCCCGGCCCATTCAATCGGCCGGGAGCTCTTCAATCGGTCTAGATTAGACGCGGCGCCGCTTGCGCGGGCGGCAGCCATTGTGCGGGATCGAGGTAACGTCACGGATCGAGGTAACGTTGAAGCCAGCAGCCTGCAGAGCGCGGAGAGCCGATTCACGACCCGAGCCCGGACCACGAACTTCGACCTCGAGGGTCTTCATGCCGTGTTCCTGCGCCTTCTTGGCGGCATCTTCAGCAGCAACCTGAGCCGCATAGGGGGTCGACTTGCGCGAGCCCTTGAAGCCCATGACACCCGAGCTGGACCACGAGATCGTGTTGCCCTGCATATCGGCGATGGTGATCATGGTGTTGTTGAACGAGGCATTCACGTGGGCAACGCCCGAAGTGATATTCTTGCGTTCCTTGCGCTTGACGCGCGTCGTTTCAGTCTTAGCCATGTAATTCCTCTATTCGATATCAGCGCTGCCGTTAGCGAAAGTGCCCCGGCAGCTACATCGAAGAACCCGAGCTTCGGGTTCTTACTTCTTCTTGCCGGCGATAGCCTTGGCCGGGCCCTTGCGGGTGCGGGCGTTGGTATGGGTGCGCTGGCCGCGGACCGGAAGGCCACGACGATGACGCAGGCCACGGTAGTTGCCCAGGTCCATCAGCCGCTTGATGTTCATCGCCACGTTGCGGCGAAGGTCACCTTCGACGACATAGTCGCGATCGATGGCCTCACGGATCTGGATCACTTCGGCATCGGTGAGCTCGTTCACACGGCGCTCAGCCGGAATGCCAACCTTGGCGCAGATATCCCCGGCGAACTTGTCGCCGATCCCGTGGATATACTGCAGCGCAATGACAACGCGCTTATTGGTCGGGATATTGACGCCAGCAATACGAGCCACGTCTGCTCTCCTTCATTCAGCGCGAACCATCACGGCTGGCGCCCTTATAACAACAAGGGACCGAATTCGACCCCCACTATGTGGAACACCGAATCCAGCCCAATAATCCATGAGACTGACGCGGTTATTAAGGGCTCGATTCCGAGGAGTCAACCTCGAAGTCAAGCCCGAATTTTACTTCGTGATGGCGGCCTTGATGGCTGCCGTCACCTGATCGACCGGCTCCATGCCGTCCACTGTCTTCACCAGGCCACGCTGACGGTAGTAATCCACCAGCGGCGCGGTGTCGTTCCGGTACACGTCGAGGCGCTTGCGGATCACCTCCGGATTGTCATCCGGACGGTTGCTTTCCTTGGCGCGGTTGATCACTCGGGATACCAGCACGTCGGCATCGGCGGTCATCTCGATGACTGCATCGAGCTGCATCCCCTTGTCGGCAAGCATTCCGTCCAGCGCTTCGGCCTGGCCGATCGTGCGTGGGAAGCCATCGAGAATGAAACCGGTCTTGCAGTCTTCCGCATCGAGTCGATCAGACACGATGCCGTTGACGATATCGTTCGAGACCAGGTCGCCGCGATCCATCACTTCCTTGGCCGCAAGCCCGAGGGGCGTGCGATTCTGGATTGCGGAGCGCAGGATGTCGCCGGTCGAAAGCTGGGGGATGCCGTAGGACTCGACCAGGATCTTGGCCTGGGTCCCCTTCCCCGCTCCCGGCGGTCCGAGCAGTATCAACCTCATCGACGCTTGCCTCCTCCAAGACGGGACTTCTTCACGAGCCCCTCATACTGTTGCGCGATCAGGTGCGATTGTATCTGCGACACGGTGTCGAGGGTCACTGTCACCATGATCAGCAGCGAGGTGCCGCCGATGAACTGGCTGATGGCAAGCTGGCTGAACAGCACTTCAGGGATGAGCGCCACCACCGTGAGGTAGAGCGCGCCGATTACCGTGATGCGGGTCAGCACATAATCGATATGTGCGGCGGTGCGCTCACCCGGCCGAATGCCCGGAATGAACCCGCCGGAGCGCTTCAGGTTATCGGCCGTCTCGGTCGGATTGAACACGATCGCCGTATAGAAGAAGGCGAAGAAGATGATGAAGAAGGCAAACAGCGCCAGATAGAGCGGCTGTCCGCGGCCGAGCAGCGCCGTCACCACCTGCAGCCACTGCGGGGCATTACCCTGCGCCGCAAAGGACGCAATGGTAGCCGGCAGCAGCAGCAGCGACGAGCCGAAAATCACAGGGATAACGCCCGAGGTATTCAGCTTGAGCGGCAGATGCGAGCTGTCGCCCTGGAACATCTTGTTGCCGACCTGGCGCTTTGGATACTGGATCAGCAGCCGGCGCTGGGCGCGTTCGAAGAACACGATGACCGCGATCACCACTAGGGCCAGCACCAGCATGGCGAGGCCTGCAATACCAGGGATGGCGCCGGTACGGCTCAGTTCTAGGGTCTGCGCAATAGTCGTAGGCAGGTTGGCCACGATGCCGGCGAAGATGATCAGCGAAATGCCGTTGCCGACGCCGCGGGCGGTGATCTGCTCGCCCAGCCACATCAGGAACATGGTACCGCCAACCAGGCTGACGACGGTCGTAAAGCGGAACAGCCAGCCGGGTTCGAGCACGACACCCTGGCTCGCCTCGAGACCGACGGCGATGCCATAGGCCTGCACCGCGCAGAATACCACGGCAAGGTAGCGGGTATACTGGTTCATCTTGCGACGACCGGCCTCACCACCCTCTTTTTTCAGCGCTTCCAGACGCGGCGACGCGGTGGAGATCACCTGCACGACGATGGAGGCAGTGATGTAGGGAATCAGGTTGAGGGCAAAGATCGCCATGCGCTCGACAGCGCCGCCGGCGAACATGTTGAACATGCCGATGATGCCCTGCTGGCTCTGTTCGAACGTCGCGCGGAAGGCATCGGGGTCGATACCTGGAATGGGAATGAAAGTGCCCAGACGATAGACGAGCAGCGCGCCCAGTGTGAACCAGATGCGCTGCTGCAGAGCCTTCGCCTTGGAAAAGGTCGAGAAATTGAGATTACGTGCCAGCTGTTCGGCTGCGGACGCCATATATCGCTCCTATGGCTTCAAGGCCAGGTGCGCTCGGAGCGCTTCGGGAGCAGATGCATCTACGCCCCTAACGCAACAAACCAAAAAAACGCACCCGACCGCTCGGCCGGGTGCGCCATGCCGATGCTTAACCAGCGTATGGAGTCTTCTTCCACGGCGCCTTGGCCGGGATGATATCGACCTTGCCACCGGCAGCTTCAATAGCAGCAGCGGCACCAGCGGTCGCATAATTGACCTTGAAGGTCACTTTCTTGGCGGTGAAGCCGGCCGAACCGATCAGGCGGACACCGTCCTTGGCGCGACGGATCACGCGGGCAGCGATCAGCGCTTCCGCATCGATCACGCCCTTGATGTCCAGCTTGCCGCTGTCGATATAGGCCTGGATGCGGTCGACGCGGACTTCATTCCAATCCTTGGGATTGAGCGCGTTGAAGCCACGCTTTGGCATACGCATGTGAAGCGGCATCTGGCCGCCTTCGAAGCCGTTGATCGCAACGCCCGAGCGTGCGGTCTGGCCCTTGCCGCCGCGACCACCGGTCTTGCCCTTGCCGGAACCGATACCGCGGCCTACGCGGATACGGACCTTGTTGGCGCCGGGATTGTCGCGAAGTTCGTTCAAACGAGTCATTTGATCCGCCTCTCTTATTCGCCGACGACGCGGACGAGATGCGGAAGCTTGTTGATCATGCCGCGTACTTCGGGCGTATCGATCAGCTCGCGCTCTTTGTTCATCTTGTTGAGCCCGAGACCGATCAGGGTCGCGCGCTGCACCTTGTCACGACGGATCGGCGAACCAATCTGCTTGACGATAAGGGTCTTTTTCTCAGCCATGATTTATCTCCTGACCGACGATCAAGCTTCGACCGCAGTTTCGCCGCGGCGAGCCTGCAGTTCCGAAACCTTGAGACCGCGGCGAGCCGCGACCGAACGGGGGCTATCGACGCGCTTCAGCGCATCGAAGGTGGCCCGCACCATGTTGTAGGGGTTTGCAGTGCCCTGCGACTTGGCAACGATGTCGTTGATGCCAAGCGTTTCGAACACGGCGCGCATCGGACCGCCGGCGATGATGCCGGTACCGGGAACGGCAGCACGCAGGATGACCTTGCCGGCGCCATGGCGACCCTGCACGTCATGGTGCAGCGTACGCGCATCGCGCAGCGGCACGCGGATCATGGTGCGCTTGGCGGCTTCGGTAGCCTTGCGGATCGCTTCGGGAACTTCACGGGCCTTGCCGTGACCGAAGCCAACGCGGCCCTTCTGGTCGCCGACAACGACGAGTGCGGCGAAGCCAAAGCGACGGCCACCCTTGACCACCTTGGCCACGCGGTTGATGTGGACCAGGCGATCGACGAATTCGCTGTCGCGTTCTTGAACGTCTCTGCTCATAATGTTTCTTTCCTTGTCCGTGCCTAGAACTGCAGGCCGCCCTCACGGGCAGCGTCTGCAAGGGCCTTCACACGGCCATGATAGATGTAAGCGCCGCGATCGAAGATCACCTCGGCAATGCCGGCCTTGGTGCCGCGCTCGGCGATCAGCTTGCCGATCGTTGCAGCAGCTTCCGAGGTAGCGCCGTTCTTGACCTTGGACTTGATGTCCTTGTCGAGCGTCGAAGCAGCAGCCAGCGTACGGCCGGTCGCGTCGTCGATGATCTGGGCGTAGATATTCTTGTCCGAACGGAAAACCGACAGACGCGGACGACCGAAGGCACGAGCCTTGAGCGCCTTGCGGACACGAGCCTTGCGGCGGTCCGCACCTTTTGCACTGATAGCCATTGCAGGCGCTCCTTACTTCTTCTTGCCTTCTTTGCGGAAGACCTGTTCGCCCAGGTACCGCACACCCTTGCCCTTGTAGGGCTCCGGCTTGCGCCACGCGCGAATGTTCGCCGCAACTTGGCCAACCTGTTGCTTGTCGATACCGGTGATGACGATTTCCGTCGGCGCCGGCACGGCTAGCGTGATGCCCTTGGGGGCTTCGTAGATCACTTCGTGGCTGAAACCAAGCGACAGCTTGATATCCTTGCCCTGCATGGCGGCGCGATAGCCCACGCCCTGGATCGCCAGCTTCTTCTCGAAGCCGGCCGAAACACCGGTGACCATGTTCTGGATCAGTGCACGGGTCGTGCCCCAGGCGGCACGAGCAAACTTGGTATCGTTTGCCGGAGTGATAGAGACGCCGTCGTCCCCCTGCTCCGCGTTCACGACATCCATCAGCTCGATGCTCAATTCGCCCTTCGGGCCCTTGGCGGAAACGGTACGACCATTGATCGTGACCGTGACGCCGCTTACCGGTGCAACCGGTTGTTTGCCAGTACGTGACATTCTAGTTCAATCCTTGAGTAATCGTCTTACCGCGGATCCAAGGCCAATGGCCTTAGAACACGCGGCAGAGTACCTCGCCACCAACGTTGGCAGCCTTGGCTTCGTGATCGGCCATCACACCCTTGGGGGTGGAGAGGATCGAAACACCGAGGCCATTGGCAACCTGCGGAATATTCTTGACGGAGGCATACACGCGACGGCCGGGACGCGAAACGCGCTCGATCGTGCGGATGACGCCTTCGTTGTCCGAGTACTTGAGTTCGATCTCATACTCGGAAGCGCCGTTCTCGAACTTGGTCTCCGAGTAGCCGCGGATGAAACCCTCGGACTGGAGAACGTCCAGCACGCGACCACGCAGGGTCGATGCCGGAGTCGAGACGGAATTCTTGCGACGCATCTGGGCGTTGCGGATACGGGTCAGCATGTCGCCGATAGGATCGGAAAAGCTCATCTTCGGTTCTCCTTACCAGCTCGACTTCACGAGGCCCGGGATCTGACCCAGGTTACCCAGCTGGCGCAGAGCGATACGGCTCAGCTTCAGCTTGCGGTAGTAGCCACGGGGACGACCCGAGACTTCGCAGCGGTTGCGTACGCGGACCTTGGCGGAGTTGCGCGGCAGCTCGGCCAGCTTGAGCTGGGCTGCGAAGCGCTGGTCTGCCGGGATCGACTGATCCTTGGTCTGCTTCTTCAAAGCGGCGCGCTTGCCAGCAAACTGCTTGGCGAGCGCTGCGCGCTTGTTGTTCTTCATGATGGAGCTGGTCTTTGCCATATCCTGATCCTCTGTCCCTTCCCTGTCCGCTTACGTACGGAACGGGAAGTTGAATGCCTTGAGCAGCGCGCGAGCTTCATCATCGGACTTCGCGGTCGTGGTGATCACGATGTCCATGCCCCAAACCTGATCGATCTGATCATAGTTGATTTCGGGGAAAATGATGTGTTCCTTGATGCCCATGGCATAGTTGCCACGGCCGTCAAAGGAGTTCGGGTTCAGCCCGCGGAAGTCGCGAACGCGCGGCAGCGCGATGTTCACGAGACGGTCAAGAAACTCGTACATACGAGTCTTGCGCAGCGTCACCTTCACGCCCAGGGGCATGTTCTCACGCACCTTGAAGCCGGCGATCGACGTGCGAGCGTAAGTGATAACCGGCTTCTGGCCAGCGATCCTTTCCATCTCGGAAGCGGCGGTCTTCACCTTCTTGGTGTCGTTTACCGCTTCGCCGACGCCCATGTTCAGCACGATCTTGTCGAGCTTGGGCATCTGCATGACGTTCTTGTAGGAGAACTGCTCCTGCAGAACCTTGCGGATATTCTCTTCGTACTCGGTACGAAGACGCGGAACGTAAGCTGTCTCAGCCATCGATCGAATCTCCGGTCGATTTGGCGACGCGCGTCTTCACGCCGTCCTTGATCTGGAAACCGACGCGGCTGGGCTTGCCACTGGCATCGGCGATCGCGAGGTTCGACAGGTGGATCGGCGCTTCCTTGGTGAAGATGCCGGCATCGGTCGACGCGGTCTGCTTGGTGTGGCGCTTGACCAGGTTGATACCCTGGACAATGGCCTTGGTTTCGGTCGGGATAACCGACAGGACCTGGCCAGTTTTGCCTTTGTCCTTGCCAGTCAGGACGACGACCTTATCGCCCTTCTTGATCTTGGCAGCCATTACAGCACCTCGGGTGCGAGCGAAATGATCTTCATGTGGTTCTTGGCGCGGAGCTCGCGCGGAACCGGCCCGAAGATACGAGTGCCGATCGGCTCTTTCTGATTGTTGATCAGAACCGCGGCGTTCTTGTCGAAGCGGATCACGGTGCCATCGGGGCGACGAATGTCGAACGCGGTACGAACGACCACGGCCTTCATGACCTGGCCCTTCTTGACGCGACCACGAGGAATGGCATCCTTGACCGACACGACGATGATATCGCCGACCGAAGCGTACTTGCGGTGCGAACCGCCGAGCACCTTGATGCACATGACTCGCTTGGCGCCGGAATTATCCGCGACATCGAGATTGGACTGCATCTGGATCATGGCGTAGTGCCTTCCTGCTGTGCCGCGCCAACAACCAGCGTCCAGCGCTTGTTCTTGGAGATCGGCGCACATTCTTCGATCCAGACCACCTGCCCGACCTTGGCCAGATTGGCCTCGTCATGGGCATGATACTTCTTGGACCGGCGAACGGTCTTCTTCATCACCGGATGCGTGAAACGGCGCTCGACGCGCACCACGACCGTCTTATCATTGGCGTCGGAGACCACAGTCCCCTGCAAAACGCGCTTTGGCATGGTCGCGGCTCCTTACTTCGCTGCGTTCTTTTCGCCGAGGATCGTCTTGATCCGCGCGATGTCGCGGCGGACGGACTTCACCTGGGCCGGCTTTTCCAACTGCTGGGTAGCGCGCTGGAAACGCAGGTTGAACTGTTCTTTCTTGAGGTCGACGAGCTGGTCCTTCAGTTCGTCTGCGGTCTTGCTCCGCACATCACTGGCTTTCATGCTCGTTGTCCTTAGTCGGCAATGCGGGTGACAACCCGCGTCATGATCGGAAGCTTCATTGCGCCGAGGCGCAGCGCTTCCTTGGCAACGTCCTCGGGGACGCCGTCGATCTCGAATACGATACGGCCTGGCTTCACGCGGGCCGCCCAGTATTCCACCGAGCCCTTGCCCTTACCCATACGCACTTCGGTCGGCTTCTTGGAAACCGGCACGTCCGGGAAAATGCGGATCCAGACACGACCCTGGCGCTTCATCTCGCGTGTGATCGCGCGGCGGGCCGCTTCGATCTGGCGAGCAGTAACGCGCTCGGGTTCGGTCGCCTTCAAGGCATACTGGCCGAAAGCCAGCTCGGTACCGCCCTTGGCAACGCCATGGATGCGGCCCTTGTGGGCCTTGCGGAACTTGGTCTTCTTAGGTTGCAGCATAATGAACTAACCTTCTTATGCGCGTTCGCGGTCACGGTCGCCGCGCTCACGACGCGGTTCGCGTTCAGCGCGCTGGCCACCCATGTCGGCACCTTCGGTGGCGCGACGCTCATGAGCAGTGGGATCATGCTCAAGGACTTCGCCCTTGAAGACCCAGACCTTGATACCGATGATGCCGTACGTGGTCTTGGCTTCGGCAGTGCCGTAGTCAATATCAGCGCGCAGCGTGTGCAGCGGAACGCGACCTTCGCGGTACCATTCGGTACGAGCGATATCGGCACCACCGAGACGGCCACCAACGTTCACGCGGATGCCGCCGGCGCCCATGCGGATCGCCGTCTGCACGGCGCGCTTCATGGCGCGACGGAAAGCCACGCGGCGTTCCAGCTGCTGGGCAATGCCCTGGGCAACCAGCGTCGCATCGGTTTCCGGCTTGCGCACTTCAACGATGTTGATGTGCACTTCGCTGTCGGTGAACTTCTTCACCTTGGCGCGGATCTTGTCGATGTCAGCGCCCTTCTTGCCGATCACGATGCCCGGACGGGCAGTGTGGATCGACACGCGGCACTTGCGGTGCGGACGCTCGATGACGATCTTGGACACCGCAGCGGCCTTGAGGTCTTCCAGCAGCATCGTACGGATCTTCAGGTCTTCCTGAAGCAGCGTGCCATATTCGCCCTTGTTGGCGAACCAGCGGCTGTCCCACGTACGGTTGATGCCGAGGCGGAAGCCGATTGGATTGATCTTCTGGCCCATTATGCGGCCTCCTCAACTTGCCGGACGATGATCGTCAGATGCGCGAACGGCTTCTGGATCTGCGAAGACCGGCCACGGCCACGAGCGGTAAAGCGCTTCATGACGAGGGAGTTACCCACATAAGCCTCAGCAACGACGAGAGCGTCGGTGTCGAGACCGTGGTTGTTTTCGGCGTTGGCAATGGCGCTCTCGAGCACCTTCTTGACCTGGCCGGAGATGCGCTTGTGGCTGAATTCGAGTTCGGCCAGAGCCTTCTCGACCTTCTTGCCACGGATCAACTGGGCCAGAAGGTTGAGCTTCTGGGGGCTGATGCGCAGCATGCGCAGCACAGCCTTGGCCTCGTTGTCCTTGAGCGCGCGCTGGGTTTTTGGCTTGCCCATCTTACTTCCTCTTGGCCTTCTTGTCGGCCGCGTGACCGTAATAGGTACGGGTCGGTGCGAACTCGCCAAACTTGTGGCCGATCATGTCTTCAGTGACCGACACCGGAATGTGCTTGTGGCCGTTATGCACGCCGAAGGTAACACCCACGAACTGCGGCAGGACGGTCGAGCGGCGGCTCCAGATCTTGACCACATCGTTGCGGCCTGACGCGAGGGCCTTCTCGGCCTTCTTGAGCATGTAGCCGTCGACAAACGGCCCCTTCCAGATTGAACGGGTCATGGCTTACCTGCCCTTCTTCACGTGACGGCTGCGAACGATGAACTTGTCCGTTGCCTTGTTGCTGCGGGTCTTCTTACCCTTGGTCGGCTTGCCCCAGGGCGTAACCGGATGACGGCCACCAGAGGTACGGCCTTCACCACCACCATGCGGGTGATCGATCGGGTTCATGGTCACGCCGCGGTTGACGGGCTTGCGACCGAGCCAACGGCTGCGACCGGCCTTGCCGAGCGAAGTGTTGGAGTGATCCTGGTTCGACACGGCGCCAACGGTAGCAAGGCAAGTGCCATGCACGCGGCGCTGTTCACCCGAGTTGAGGCGAAGGATCGCCCAGCCCTGGTCGCGACCGACATACTGGGCATAAGCACCAGCCGAACGGGCAACCTGGCCACCCTTGCGGGGCTTCAGCTCGATATTGTGCACGATCGTACCGACCGGCATGCGTTCCAGCGGCATCGCATTGCCGGGCTTCACGTCGACAGTGTTCATCGACGAGATGACCTTGTCGCCGGCGCCGAGGCGCTGGGGAGCAACGATATAGGCGAGTTCGCCGTCCTCGTACTTCACCAGAGCGATCCAGGCCGTACGGTTCGGATCATATTCCAGGCGCTCGATCGTCCCAACCTGGTCAAACTTGACCCGCTTGAAGTCGATCAAGCGGTAGGTGCGCTTGTGACCGCCACCACGATGGAACGAAGTGATGCGACCGCGGTTGTTTCGGCCACCGGACTTGGAGAGACCTTCGGTCAGAGTCTTGACCGGCTTGCCCTTCCAGAGTTCCGAACGATCGGTCGTCACGAGCTGACGACGGCCTTCGGAAGTGGGGTTGTAAGTTTTCAGAGCCATTTTTGTCTCTTATCCCTTAGAGGCCGGTCGAAATATCGATCGACTGGCCGTCGACGAGGGTGACGATCGCCTTCTTGACGTCGTTGCGCGTGCCAATCTTGCCACGGAAGCGCTTCACCTTGCCCTTGCGGACCAGGGTATTCACTGCCTTGACCTTGACCGAGAACAGCTGCTCGACGGCAGCCTTGATATCGGTCTTGTTGGCATCGATCGCCACGTCGAAAACGACCTGGTTGTTTTCCGAAGCCATCGTCGACTTTTCAGTCACGACGGGGTTACGAACGATGTCGTAAGCGCTGAGCTTGTTCATGCGAACCTCGCTTCCAGCGCTTCGAGCGCTGCCTTGGTCAGGACGAGCTTGTCGCGCTTGAGGATCGACACAACGTTGATCCCCTGCACCGGCAGCACGTCGATATGCGGGATGTTGCGGGCGGACAGAGCGAAGTTCTGGTCCACTGCAGCACCGTCGATGATCAGCGCGTTGGTCCATTCCAGCTTGCCGAAGGTGGCCAGCAGACCCGAGGTCTTGGTTTCCTTCTGGGCAACGCTGTCGATGATGACAAGCGAGCCGGACTTGGCCTTGGACGACAAAGCATGCTTCAGCGCCAGGGCGCGAACCTTCTTGGGAAGGTCGATCGCATGGCTGCGCGGGGTCGGGCCGAACGCACGACCACCACCACGGAACTGCGGAGCCTTGCGATCGCCATGACGAGCGCCGCCGCCCTTCTGCTTCTTAAACTTCTTGCCGGTGCGAACGCCTTCCGAACGATTTTTCACATCGTGCGTACCGGACATTGCCTTCAGCTGCTGGTAGCGAACCATGCGGTGCAGGATGTCCTGGCGGACTTCCAGACCGAAGACGTCGTCAGCGAGCTGGATGGTACCAGCGGCCTTGCCGTCGAGGGTTGTGACCTTGAGTTCCATTTAGTTACCTTCCCCCGCGACTTCGGCGGCGGCCTTGAACGAGCCCGGGAAGGCAGCGCCCTTGGGGGCCGGCTTCTTCACCGCGTCCTTGATCATGATCCAGGCACCCTTGGAGCCGGGAACCGAACCCTGGATCATGATCAGGCCACGTTCCACGTCGGTCTTGACGACCTTGACGTTCTGCGTGGTGATGCGACGATCGCCCATGTGGCCCGGCATCTTCTTGTTCTTGAAGGTCTTACCCGGGTCCTGACGACCACCGGTAGAACCGATCGAGCGGTGCGAAACCGACACGCCGTGCGTTGCACGCAGGCCGCCGAAGTTCCAGCGCTTCATGCCGCCGGCAAAACCCTTACCGATCGAAGTGCCGGTGACGTCCACCAGCTGGCCTTCGACGAAATGGTCTGCCTGGAGCGTCGCGCCCACCTCGATGAGGTTGGCTTCGTCGACGCGGAATTCCGCGACGTGGCGCTTCGGCTCGACCTTGGCAACGGCAAACTGGCCGCGCTCGGCCTTGGTCGTGTTCTTGACCTTGGCCTGGCCTGCGCCAAGCTGCAGGGCGACATAGCCGTCCTTGTCAGCGGTCCGCTGGCCCACCACCTGGCAGTTCTGCAGCTCCAGCACCGTCACTGGAACGTGCGAGCCGTCCTCAGCGAAAATGCGGGTCATGCCCAGCTTCTGTGCGATCAATCCAGAACGCATCGGTTATTACCTTCTCTCTTGGCGCAGTACCGGGTCATGGTTTCAGAGGACCCTCTATCTGGTACGCGCGGAAAACTTCGTACTTAGAGCTTGATTTCGACGTCGACGCCGGCGGCGAGATCGAGCTTCATCAGTGCATCGACCGTCTGGGGAGTCGGATCCACAATGTCCAGAAGACGCTTGTGTGTCCGGATCTCGAACTGCTCGCGCGACTTCTTGTCGATGTGCGGCGAGCGGTTGACGGTAAACTTGTCGATTCGCGTCGGCAGCGGGATCGGGCCGCGAACCTGCGCGCCTGTACGCTTGGCCGTCGACACGATCTCGCGCGTCGAAGCGTCGAGAACGCGATGGTCAAACGCCTTGAGGCGGATGCGAATATTCTGACCGTTCATCTTGTAAATCCTGACGAAAATGGATCACGGCGCGCGTCTATCCGCGCGCCGCGAATGTCTCTTGAGGCTTACTTCAGGATCGTCGCGACGACGCCCGAACCAACGGTACGGCCACCTTCACGGATAGCGAAGCGGAGCTTCTCTTCCATGGCGATCGGCACGATCAGCTGAACGTTGATGTTCAGGTTGTCGCCCGGCATGACCATCTCGGTGCCTTCCGGCAGCGTCACGATGCCCGTCACGTCCGTAGTACGGAAGTAGAACTGAGGACGGTAGTTGCCGAAGAACGGAGTGTGGCGGCCGCCTTCTTCCTTGGTCAGGATATAGACTTCAGCGGTGAAGTCGGTGTGCGGGGTCACGGAGCCTGGCTTGCAGAGGACCTGGCCGCGCTCAACCTGAGTGCGATCGATACCACGGATCAGCGCGCCCACGTTGTCGCCAGCCTGGCCCGAGTCGAGCAGCTTGCGGAACATTTCAACGCCGGTAACGGTAGTCTTCTGCGTCGGCTTGATGCCGACGATTTCGACTTCTTCGCCAACCTTGACGATACCGCGTTCGACACGGCCGGTAACCACGGTGCCACGACCCGAGATCGAGAACACGTCTTCGATCGGGAGCAGGAACGGCTGGTCAACCGGACGTTCCGGCTGCGGGATGTACGCGTCGACGGCAGCCATCAGCTCGAGAACGGCATCGTGGCCGAGCTTCTTGTCGCTGTCTTCGAGGGCGGCCAGAGCCGAGCCCTTGATGATCGGAACGTCGTCGCCCGGGAATTCGTAGGACGACAGCAGTTCGCGGACTTCGAGTTCGACGAGCTCGAGCAGTTCCGGATCGTCGACCATGTCGCACTTGTTCAGGAACACGACCAGCGCCGGCACGCCAACCTGACGGGCGAGCAGGATGTGCTCGCGGGTCTGGGGCATCGGGCCGTCGGCAGCCGACACGACCAGGATCGCGCCGTCCATCTGGGCAGCGCCGGTGATCATGTTCTTCACATAGTCGGCGTGGCCAGGGCAGTCCACGTGAGCATAGTGACGGTTAGCCGTCTCATACTCGACGTGGGCAGTGTTGATGGTGATGCCGCGTGCCTTCTCTTCAGGGGCAGCGTCGATCTGGTCGTACGCCTTGAAGGTCGCGCCACCGGTTTCAGCCAGGACCTTGGTAATCGCTGCAGTCAGCGAGGTCTTGCCATGGTCAACGTGACCGATGGTGCCGATGTTGCAGTGAGGCTTATTGCGGGAAAACTTTTCCTTGCCCATCGCTTCTCTCCGTATTCGTTAGCCCTGCGGCCAACCTTGAGTTTCAGTTTCTTGTTTAGGCGTACTTGGCCTGGACTTCGTCGGCGACGGCCTGCGGGACCTGCTCGTAATGGTCGAACGTCATCGAATACTGTGCACGACCCTGGCTCATGGAGCGCAGCGAGTTCACATAGCCGAACATGTTCGCGAGCGGCACGTAGGCATTCACGACCTGGAGGACACCACGGCCTTCCGTGCCGTGGATCTGACCACGACGGGAGTTCAGGTCGCCGATGACGTCGCCCATGTAGTCTTCGGGCGTGACAACTTCAACCTTCATGATCGGCTCGAGGATCTTCGGAGCCGCCTTGCGGAGGGCTTCGTTGAAGCCCGCACGACCAGCGATTTCGAAAGCCAGAACCGAGGAGTCCACATCGTGGTACGCGCCTTCGGTCAGCGTCACCTTGACGTCCACGATCGGGAAACCGATCAGCGGACCGGCCGACATGACCGACTTCACGCCCTTTTCGACGCCGGGGATATATTCCTTCGGCACCGAGCCGCCAACGACGGCGTTCACGAATTCGAGGCCCTTGCCGACTTCGCCCGGCTCAACGCTGAGCTTGACGCGGGCAAACTGGCCCGAACCACCCGACTGCTTCTTGTGGGTATAGTCCACATTGGCCGGCTTGGTGATGGTTTCGCGGTACGCCACCTGCGGCTGACCGATATTGGCCTCGACCTTGAACTCGCGACGCATGCGGTCGACGAGGATGTCGAGGTGAAGCTCGCCCATGCCCGAAATGATGGTCTGGCCGGATTCTTCGTCCGTCTTGACG
>JBARWY010000092.1:0-32478 GCA_049647065.1 Devosia sp.
GAGGCGCTGTCGACCGGCGCAAAGCCGCCGGTATAAGCGACCATCAGCCCCTGTGCGACGGCATTGACCGCTAGCGTAATGATCATCGAGGGGATGCGCAGATAGGCAACGCCGATGCCGTTGACCAGGCCCAAAAGCACACCGCAGAGCACGCCGAAGGGAATGGCGAAGACCTCGCCCATGGGCCCATAGGCCGTCGCGGCCGAGGCCATCATGGCGCCGAGCGTCACCGTCCAGGGCACCGACAGGTCGATCTGACCCAGGAGGATTACCAGCATCATGCCGGTGGCAATGACGCCGAGGAAGGCGCCGACCTTGAGCTGCTGCAGCAGATATTCCGGCGACAGGAAATTGGGCGAATAAAGACTGCCGATCAGCAACAGCAGGATGATGCAGCCGAAGGCGGTGGCTACCGGCAGGTCGATGCGGCTGGTCCAGCTGGTCCGGGGCGCAGTGATGTTGTCGAGCTTGTCCGTGGTCATCGGGCGCCTCAGGTAAACAGGTCAAGCCGGTTGCGCACCTGGAACAGGCGGGCGGCACCGAGCGATACCGCCAGCAGCAGCACCACGCCCTGGAACAGGGGCTGCCACAGCGGATCGAAATCGAAGACGAAGAGCAGATCACCGATTGCGCGGAAGGCCAGGGCGCCGAAGATGGCGCCGATGGCGCTGCCGCGGCCGCCGAACAGCGACACCCCGCCCAGCACCACCGCGGCGATGGAGCTCAACGTATAGGTGTTGCCATTGGCCATCGATGCCTCGCCCGAATAAGTGAAGAAGGTCATGAACAGCCCGCCCATGGCGGCGAACAGGCCGCTCAGCACATAGGCGGTGAACTTGGCCCGCTTCACCGGCACGCCCGACATGTAGGCGGCCGGTTCGGATGAGCCCACGGCGTAGACCGCGCGGCCGATCACGGAGCGGCGGAACGGCACCCAGACGACCAGCACCAGCACGATGAGGAACAGCAGGCTCGCTGGGAAAAAGCCGAACACCTTGCCGGTCAGAGCATCGGCCAGATCGGACGAGAACTCGTCGGCGCTGCCGGGATAGGGCCTGATCCACAAGGCGATGCCGAAGAAGACGGCACCGGTGGCGATCGTGATGACGATGGGTTGCAGCCGTCCATAGATGACGAGGAGGCCATTGACCGCACCGCAGGCGAGGCCGGTCAGCAGCACCCCGCTGACGCCGAGGGCCACCGTGACGGGGGTCCCGACCAACACGTAGGAAGCCAGGCAATTGGCGAGAATAAAGATCATGCCGACCGACAGGTCGATGCCTGCCGTCAGCACCACAAAGGTCTGCGCCATGGCGACCAGCGCCAGCAGCACACCCTTGTTGGCCGCCGTCTGCACCACATTGGGGGTGAAGCCGGCCGGGTGATTGGCGACATAGAGCGTGAACATGAGAATGAAGATGGCGAGGGCCAGCAGCATGCCGCGCTGCTCGGCGAAACGGTAGCGCAGCCCGTTCATGCCACGGCCTCCCTGACATCTATATTGAGCGCCGAGGCGATCAGCGCATGCTCGGTGATCTCTGCGCCGACCAGCTCGCGCTTGACGGCTCCGTCATAGAGCACCAGCACCCGGTCGCAGCAGCCGATCAGTTCGTCATAGTCGGTGGAATAGAGGATGATCGCGGCGCCTTCGGCCGCGAGTTGCCGCAGCAGCGCATAGATTTCCTGCTTGGTGCCAACGTCGATGCCGCGCGTCGGGTCGTTGAGCAGGATGATGCGTGGCCCGGCCATCAGCCATTTGGCGATCACCACCTTCTGCTGGTTGCCGCCGGACAGCGAACCGACCGGATAGGCGGGGCTCGCCACCTTGATAGCCAGCAGCTTGATCATCCGGTCGACGGCAGCATTTTCGGCGCGCCGATCGACAATGCCGCCGCGCGAAATCTGGCTCATCGCGGCAAAGGAGAGATTGTCCCGTACCGACATGGGCAGCATCAGCCCCTCGGTCTTTCGATCCTCGGGGATCAACGCCATGCCGATATCCCTGGCCTTGGCGGTGCGCGGTCCGTTGATGGTGCGCTCGACGCCATCGATCAGCACGTCGCCACTTACCCCGCGGAGCACGCCGAACAAGGCCAGCAGCAGTTCGCGCTGGCCCTGCCCGTCAAGTCCGCCGAGGCCGACGACCTCGCCGGCCCGTGCGGTCAGCGACACACCATTGAGCCGCTGCATCCAGCCCAGGTTGCGCGCCTCCAGCACCGGCGTCGCGGCCTGGTCAACATTGCCCAGCTTGGGGGGGAATACCGAGCTGTATTCCCGGCCGATCATCAGCTCGACGACCTCGTCGTCCGTCTTGCTGCCAGCCGGATAGGTGGCGATCTTGCGGCCATTGCGGAACACGGTGCAGTCGTCGGCGAGTTCGGCGATTTCATGCATTCGGTGGGAAATGTAGAGCAGCGCAATGCCCTCGTCGCGCAGGCGCTTGAGCACGCCGAACACTGTCTCGACGTCGGCTGCGGTCAGCGCGGAGGTGGCTTCGTCGAGGATGAGCACGCGCGGTTTGCGGGCCAGCGCCTTGGCGATCTCGACGACCTGCCGGCGCGACAAGGGCAGGTTCTTGACCAGTTCCATGGGATGGATGTCGCCGCCGCCGGCGCGCTGCAGCGCTTCGATGGCGATGGCCTGCTGCGCCTTGCGGTCGATCATGCCAAAGCGGGTCGGCGGGTTGGAAATGACTATATTGTCGGCCACACTGAGGTCGGGGATCAACGACAGTTCCTGGAAGATGCAGACGATGCCGGCAGCATTGGCGGCGGCGGGATCGGCGAAGCTGACCTCCTGTCCATCGAGCAGCATGCGCCCCTCATCAGGGGCCACCACGCCGGCCATGATCTTGATCAGCGTCGACTTGCCGGCGCCGTTCTCGCCAAGAATGGCGTGGACCCGGCCCGATCGGACCACCAGGTCCGCCTTGTCGAGGGCGTGCACCCCCCCATAACGCTTGGATAGGCCTTCCACGCGGAAGAGCGGAACTTCGTCGTCCATACCAACAATACCCCCGCGTCAACGGTCGCGGGGTTGCCCCCGCGGCCGGATTTCGGCAACCGACTACAGGTTGGCTTCCGACTGGCCCATGATTTCCTGGGCTGTGAAGTTGATGCCGCAGGTGGGGAAGTCGTTGCCGACGAAGAAGTTGTCGGACTGGTCGGCGTAGAAGTTCACGCCATCCTTGAAGTCCGGGTCTTCGACTATGGCCAGCGGGAGCTTGACCGACTGGGGCACGATCTTGCCCTGCAGGGCATCGATCGCGGTCCTGATGGCAACCGCCACCTGGGCCGGACCGGTACCAGCCGACGAGCACTTTAGCCCTTCGGCCGAGTGGGCTGCGCAGAACTTGCGGAAGCCGTTCTCGGTTTCGCCGCCAAACGGCACGAAGGCATGGCCGGCGTCGATCATGGCCTGTACCACGCCGGTATCGCCACCCTGTGCGGTGATGCCGTCGAAGGCGCCCTGCACGGCGATAGCGTCGGCGGTGGCCTTCTGGGCGGTGCCGTCATCCCACTTGCCGACCACTTCGAACACTTCGAACGGCTTGCCGCTGGCGGTCAGCGTTTCGTGGATGCCGGTATGGCGGTCGGTATCGACCGAGGTGCCCGCAACGCCGCGCACTTCGAGAATCTTGCCACCATCGGGCAGGTGGTTGACCAGCCAGTTGCCCCAGAGCTCGCCGAGACCCTTCTGGTCGACGTTGACGTTGATGGCGTCGGTGGTGTCGAGGATGTTGTCGAAGGCCACCAGCACCACGCCGGCTTCCTTGGCGCGCTTGATCACCGGGGCGAAAGCCTCGGGGTTCTGGGCGTTGACGACGACGGCGTCATAGCCGCTATCGATGAAGTTGTTGATGGCCGAGATCTGCGCGGCGACGTCTTCGCCGGTCGAGACCACCTTGAACTCTTCGAGCAAGGCGGCCACGTCGGGCTGGGCCGCATAGGCCTTGGCCGTCTGGATCATCTGGATGCGCCAGGTGTTGGCGATATAGCCGTTGGCCAGGGCGATGCGGTACGGGCCTTCCTTGGCCGGGAACTGGAAGAACTGGGTGTCTTCCGCCCATGGCACGTGGCATTCGGGATCGGTTGCAGGGCCGGCGACGATGGCCGGCTCGGCCATGGCGACGGTGCTGAGCGCGGTCGACAGCACCAGCGCGCCGGCAGTACCGCTGGCAAGTTTGATAAGTGCAGACAGTCTCATCGAATTTCCTCCCAAAGAATTCAGCGTCGAGCGTGAAGCAGGCATGCCGTGGCAGCCACTTCCCTGGCCGCCATTCCTCCCCGGGGAGCCTTGTTGTCGGCCCTATCCCGTGACGCTGCAAGAAAGCATCAAATGTTAGCGCTGTCAAACAACATTGATTACTTGCCGCAACCTGTGCGATCCCGCCAAATCTGAAACGATTGCATTGGGTAATCACTTGATAGCGCTGCCATATTTTGCCAGGCTTTCCTGCATTGTTGAAGAGGCAGCTCGATGCCGCCCTGCCCAACCAAGGACACCCGTCATGCCGTTTGTTACGATCCGTATCGTGCGCCAAGCCATCGCCGCCGACCCCGAAGGCAAGAAGCAGGCAGTCGCCAGCCGCGTGGCCGAGGCCCTTGCCGAGATCACCGGCCTGCCAGCCACCGACGTCTGGACGGTGTTCGAGGAAGTCGAAGCCACAGACTGGTACCTGGGCCAGGACAGTGTCCAGTCCCTGCGCTTCAGTAGATCCTGATGCGTCGCAAATATCTGAATGTCTCGTTCCGATTCAGGAATAGCAAACGCTTGGCCGGTACTTTGGTGAGACAAGGGGCCTTGGCCTCAGTGGGCCCAGGAGGCCAACTTGACGTCACCGTGGCAGATGCTTGCCGGCAATCTCGCCGTCGTCGCGCTGTTCGTGCTGGGATGGGCGAACCTCCGTTTCTGGCTGCGCGCGATGCCGGGTGGAGCGCGCTCCATCCTGTTCGGCCTCACCATGGGGCTGGGCGCGGCTGCGTCCATGCTGTTGGCGGCCGAAGTCATGCCCGGGCGTTTTCTCGACCTGCGCCTGTCACTGGTTGCGGTCTCGGCTTTTTTTGGCGGCCCGCTGGCGACGGTAGTGACACTGGCGATCGCCCTGTCCGCCCGTGCCATCATGGGCGGCGCGGGGGTGGGGCCGGGCATGGTAACGATTGCCGCTGTTGCGCTGGCAGGCCTGACGGGGCGCCTTCTGGTCGGCCACCGGGCCATGATGGCCTGGCATGGACTGGCACTGGGGACCGCCACCGCGGCCATTTCCGCAACCGGCATCGTAGCCATGGGCGCCGCCGCCATGCTGCAGAACCTGCTGCCCCTGGCCGTGCTCAACATGGCTGCCACCATGCTGGCCAGCATGGTCTTCCTCCAGGCACGACGCTTTGCGGCCGAGCGCGACCTGCTTGCTGCCGCACTGTCGCAAGCGCCTGACTATAATTACGTGAAGGACCGCTACAGCCGCTTTGCCGCTGTCAATGATAGGGTGGCGCGCCTCTATGGCTTCATCAATCCGAGGGACATGATCGGCAAGACCGATTTCGATATCGCTCCGCACGAGCGAGCCCAGGTGCTGTTCGACAGCGAGCAGCACATGATCACGAGCGGGAAGGCCCAGATCGAGTTCGAGGAACAGCTGCCGGACCAAACCGGTGCGATGCGCTGGTTCACCTCTGCCAAGGTGCCACTACACGGCGTCAACGGCGAGATGATCGGCATTGCCGGCGTTACCCGCGACATCACCGAAGAGCGGCAGTTGCGGCAGGATCTGATCGACAGCCGTAATGTCCTGTCCTACGCGCTGGCCGAAATGTCCGATGGCCTGGCCATGTTCGACAGCGAGGGGCGCATCTTGCTGTGCAACGAGCAATACAGCGCCAGCTTCCCCTATACGAGCGACCTGCGAAAGCCGGGAGCCCAGCTGCGTGACGTGCTTCGCAGGGTGGTGCAGACCGGCGAGCAGCTCAATGTCCCCGCCAAGGACGCCGAGGGCTGGATCAACCAGATCGTCGCCAATCTGAGCATCGAAAGCGAAGAGGAAGTGAACCTGTTCGACGGCCGCTGGCTGCAGATTCGCACCAGGCCCACCAGCGAGCTCAAGACGCTGGTCGTGGTCACGGACGTGACCCGCATCAAGCAGGCCGAACTGGCGCTCCATTCCGCTACCGATCAGCTCAAGCACCTGGTACGCACCGACGGGTTGACGGGCCTGCTCAACCGGCGGGCGTTCGATGATTGCATGGAAACCGAAATCGCCCGCAGCGGCCGCGCCGCGGCACCTATGAGCCTGCTGCTGATCGATGTGGACCGCTTCAAGTCCTATAACGACCAGTATGGTCACCCGGCGGGCGACGAATGCCTGAAGCTGGTCGCCGAACGGCTACGGCTGTCGCTCAAGCGCCCCGCGGACATGGCCGCGCGCTATGGCGGCGAGGAATTCGCCGCCATACTGCCCGACACGGATGAGGACGGCGCCTATCTCGTCGCGGAGGCCTTTCGGCATTCGCTGGTCGAAGCCAAGGTGCCCCATCGCGCCAGCGAGCGCGGCATTCTCACCGCCAGTGTGGGCGTCGCTACCTATACGCCGGATAACCTGCATCGCAGCGCGGCCGAAATCATCCAGACCGCCGACGAGGCGCTCTACAGCGCCAAGGCCGCTGGTCGGGACCGGGTGTTCGGTACGCGGGTTTCGGACAAGCACCGCAAATACGCCATCAGCTAGTTCCAGCGCTTCAGTCGGCAGAGGTCGATGATCGCCATCTTGCCGCAAACAAACAGCGGCGCTAGCTCTCGATTTGCGGGCTATTCGCGAGCAGTGCGCTCAGTTCGGGGACGAGCTTTTCCATCGACCACGGGATCGACAGCACCGACGGGGCCGAGGTGGCCATCACGAAGCCCCGGTCCAGCATGGCGAGGTGCCTGCCCGCCGCGACCGGTCCGAAGCGCGCGAAGACCTCATTGGCGAGCGCGGCGTCGAGCTCGGCCTGGTCGGATTGCCAGGTGATGAGCACGTCGGCATCGAGCGTGCCAAGATTCTCATAGGCCACCGGCACATAGAAGGTCTCGCTGCCGAAAGCGGCGGCACCGTCCGAGAGCTTGAGGCCGAGGTCTTCGATCATCTGCACGCGCGGGTCGGTGCCAACATAGACACCCAGTTCCGACCTAGACGGATCGGCCCAACCGATGGTGAAGGTCTTGCCGGCAAATTCCGGGTGCTCGGCGGCGATGGTGGCGAGCTTGTCATCCGTTGCGTCTACCAGTTCCTGCGCCTTGGCCGCTTCACCCAACGCCTTGCCGATGATCAGGGTGATATCCTGCCAGGTGCCTGACCAGACGGCGCCCGTCCAGGCGACGGTGGGGGCAATCTGGCTCAGGCGGTTATACTCTTCCTCGGTCAGGGCGCTGTAGGGCGCGAGGATGAGGTCGGGTTCGAGCGCCAGGATCTCCTCGAACGGAATAGCGGTGTCGTCGTAGCGCACCGGCAGTTCGCCGCCGAGTTCGGCCACGGCCGTCGCCACCCATGGCAGCACGCCGTTCTCGTCGCCGCCCCAGGCCTGCAGCGGAATGCCGACCGGAACCGTGCCCAGCGCCAGCACGGCATCCTGGCTCATCCAGCCAATGGTAGCGATGCGCTCTGGCCTCTGCGGAATGACGGTCTCGCCATATTCATGCGTCAGGGTGACGGGAAAATCCTGCGCCATTGCTGGCGCCGAAGCGATGAGACCGATACCGAGCAGGGCCGCGGCGAGGTTGAACGATTTCACGATGGTCTCCGGCAGCTATGGGGTAACGGCCGCGCCGCGTGGGATGACCAGCGGCGTGTGGGCTATCGGGTCGTCGATAATAATGCAGGGCAGGCCGAACACGTCCTCCACCAGTTCGGCCGTCACGATGTCGCGCGGCGCCCCCTCGGCGACGACCTTGCCATCACGCATGGCAATGATGTGGGTGGCGTAGCGGCAGGCATGGTTGAGGTCGTGCAGCACGGCGACGATGGTCTGCCCCTGCCGGCGGTTGAGGTCGCCCAGCAGGTCCAGCAGTTCGATCTGGTGGGTGATGTCCAGAAAGGTCGTCGGCTCGTCGAGGAGCAACAACGGGGTTTCCTGCGCCAGGACCATGGCCACCCAGACGCGCTGGCGCTGGCCGCCGGAGAGCTCGTCGACCAGTCGGTGGCTGAGATCGGTGACCTTGGTGGCCTCCATGGCGGCTATGACAGCCGCCTCGTCCTCGCGCGACCACTGGCGCAGCAGCTTCTGATGCGGGTAGCGGCCGCGGGCGATGAGATCGGCTACCGAGATGCCCTCGGGCGCGATGGAGGTCTGTGGCAGGAGGCCAAGCCGCCGCGCCACTTCCTTGGCCGGATAGCTCGAGATCGACTGGCCATCCAGCACGACGCTGCCGAGCGTGGGCTTGATCAGCCGCGACAGCGCCCGCAGCAAGGTGGACTTTCCGCAGGCATTGGCGCCCACGATAACCGTGAAGGAGCGGTCGGGGATGGCCACAGACAAATCGTGGGAGATGATGCGTTTGTCGTAGCCGATGGTGACGCCTTCAGCGAACAAGCGCGGCTCGGCATTGGCAAGGGCAGGATCGTGTCGATTCATGGGATTGTCCCTCATTGCCGGCGGGCTTCGCGCAGCAGCATCCAGACGAAATAGAGGCCACCAAGGCTCACCGTGACGATGCCGACCGGAATCTGGGTGGGGGCGAAGGCGCGTTGTGCCACAAAGTCGGCACCGGCCAGCAGCAGGGCGCCCATTGCCGCCGAGGGCAGCATGGAAACGCCGGCCGAACCGGTCAGCCGGCGCGCCAGTTGCGGAGCGGCCAAAGCAATGAAGATAATCGGGCCGGCGGTCGCCGTGACTGTCGCGGTCAGTGCAACACCCAGGACCAGCAGACCCAGCCGGGTTCGTTCGGCATTGACGCCCAGAGCACGCGCCGCGTCGTCGCCCAGCTCGAGCTGGGCCATGGGGCGGCTCATCAGCAGCGCCAGAGGGACCAGGACGGCCAGGATCAGAGCGCTCGGCCCCAGCCGGTCGAGGCCGAGCCCGTTCAGCGTGCCCGCACCCCAGATGGCGGCGGCCATCGCGACTTCGAGCTTGGCCCGGAGCAGCATCCAGACGTTGAGCGAGGTCAGCATGGCCGACACGCCGATGCCGACGACGATGAGCCGGAAGCCCTGCACCCCGCGATTGTAGGCCAGTGCGTAGACCACCAGTGCCGTGCCGAGGCCGCCGAGCAGCGCGCCGCCGGCAATGGCGTAGTAGCCGCCGCCGAGCAGGATGATCACCACCAGCGCCCCGGTATAGGCGCCGGCATTGAAGCCGATGATATCGGGGCTGCCGAGCGGATTGCGGGTCAGCGACTGGAAGATCGCGCCGCTCATCCCCAGTGCCGCACCCAGGATCAGTGCCAGAGCCGTGCGCGGCAGGCGCCATTCGACCACCACCATATGGATACGGCCCTCAGCCTGTCCCAGCAGGGCTCGCACAACGTCGAGCAGCGGCACCGGATATTCCCCGCTGGCCAGCGTCAGCAGTGCCACCACCAGTGCCATCCCCAGCAGCACAAGGCAGACCGAGACGGTTCGCAGGTCGACGCGATATGACGGCCCCTCGCCGAACCGGATAGCTCGTATCGGACGCCCGAAGTCGATGCCACTGGGCAGGTCGGCGCTCATAGTCCACTCACCTTGCGGCGCCGCGCCAGCGCGATCAATACGGGGGCGCCGACAAAGGCGGTGACGATGCCGATCTGCAATTCACCGGGGCGCATGACCACCCGGCCGACAATATCGGCGCTTAGCAGGAGGATGGGCGACAGCACCAGGGTGAAGACAAAGATCCAGCGCTGGTCGGGCCCGACGATCCAGCGCGCCACATGTGGCACCATGAGGCCGACAAAGCCGATTGGACCGGCTGCCGCGGTGGCGCCACCGGCCAGCAGGGTGGTCGAGATGACGACGAGCGTGCGGGTGCGCAGGATATTGGCGCCCAGTGCCGAGGCAAGGTCATCACCCAAAGCCACGGCATTGAGCGGCCGCGCGGCCAGCAATGCCAGGACAAGGCCGATGACGATGAAGGGCAGTACCGCCCAGAGCGTCTCAAATCCCGGGGAGACGAGGGAGCCGGCCTCCCACTGCCGCATGCGGTCGAAAATCCCGGGGTTGAGCAGGGTAATGCCCGAGGAAATGCCTGACAGCACGGCGCCGATGGCCACGCCGGCCAGCGTCAGCCGCACCGGCGTTGCGCCCGTCCGCCCCGCAGAGCCTACGGCATAGACCAGAACCGTGGTGAGGATGGCGCCGAGAAAGGCGAACCAGACATAGGCCTGGATCGAGCTCAAGCCGAACAGGCCCACCGCCAGCACCACGAAGAAAGCTGCCCCGGCATTGACGCCGAGGATGCCGGGATCGGCCAGCGGATTGCGGGTCAGTGCCTGGATCAGCGCACCCGACATGCCCAGCGCAATGCCAACGACCAGCCCCATCAGCGTGCGCGGCACGCGAAGCGCCTGGATGATGGCGTGATCGTCGCTGTCGTTATAGGCGAACAGCGCATCGAACACCGTGGCAACCGGGATGTCCTTGGAGCCGACGGCAATGCTGGCTACCAGTACGGCAACCAGCGCCACGATTGCCAGCAGCAGCCAGCCAAGCCTGACAGCATTGGTCCCGGCAACGCCCGGGCGCCTGGCCTCCTGGCGCGCCAGATCCTGGCTGGTGGCGGTTGCCGTGGTCATGGTCTAGGCCATTGCTCCATAGACCTTGTCCCAAAGGCGCAGGCCTTCCATCACCGTATACATCGAACCGCTGCCAATATTGTTTTCCGAGACGAAGCCAAGGCCGGCCTCGACGGCAGGCAGGCGATCCCAGAGCGGCGTGCTGGAGTGGAATTCCTCGAACACCTCCGGCGTCGGACCCCAGAACAGCAAGGCGTCCGCCTCGCTCATCAGGCCCAGATTCTCCGGAGAGATGGCGGTCCATCCGCCTTCGTAGGTGGCCATGTCGGGCGGCAGCATGAATGCCTGCCCGCCCAGATCCGCCAGGGCCTGGGCGGCCGGCGCGTCGGCAGTCAGGTCGGTCAGCCAGACCTGCGGCGGCTCGATCGAGCCGAAGGCAACATGAGCCGTGGCCAACTTCGCCTCGTGTCGTCCGCGAACTTCGTCGCACAGCTTTTCATAGCGCGCCAGGGCCTCGGCCTGCTGTGCCTCGCGGCCCAGCCAGCCTGCGATGCGCGCCAGTTCCTCGCGCCACGGCAGGATGCCGGTGGGAATGAATGGCGCCACGTTACGCAGCGCATCGGTGCGCGGCTGGTTCCAGGTGGAGGCGTTGAGCCGGCTGACGATGAGATCAGGCTCGTAGCTCAGGATCTGCTCGGCGGTGACGTCGAATGCCGGGAAGGTTTCAACGCCTTGCGGGTCGAACGGCACCCATGGGGCAACGGTATCGGCGTGGCTGTTGATGAAATTGAACTCGATGCCCATGGCCACCGGCCTGATGCCAAGCGCCAGCATAAGCTCGAGATCAATGCGGTTGCCCATCAGAACGACGCGCTGCGGATCGGTCGGAACATCATAGGAGCCGAATTCGGTGGTGATGGTCTTTGTCGTGCTCTGCGCGCGTGCCGGTCCCGCCAGCAGACCCGCACCCAGCGCTGCGCCGGCGCCCGTGACAAACTGACGGCGCGTCGGCATCCATGAAATCTTTCCGGTCATTTTCGTGATCTCCAGCATCGTCAGGCATCAGTCGTGGTTTTGATCTTGGCGGTCAGCTCACGCTCGTCAGAGGCCGAACTTCTCGAGCGTCGCCTCATATTCGTCGCGCACGTCCTCGGGGTCGCGCCCCGAATCCCAGGCGGCGTCGATCTGCGCCTTGATCGCGGGGTCGAGCGCATCCCATTTGGCGTCCCATTCCTCGCCATCGGCGGTCCAGTAGCCCACCAGCTCATAGCGCTCGGCGGGGAGCTTGAGCTCCTGCCGCACGAACTTGCGGATGGCGCGCACCACCTTCTGCTCGCCCGCTACCCAGACATAGCCGGGGGTTGGCGGCAGCGGCACGGCCCGCACGACTTCGCCCATGCGGCTCGGGGCCACGCCATTGCCGCTCTTGTGCAGCCACGTCACCGTGGCGCCGGGATGGCTTGGCAATTCCTGCTCGTCCTCGGCGCGCGCCACTTCGACGAACACCCGCGACTGGACATGCCTCGGGGTCTGCTCCAGCAGGCGCGACAGCGCTGGCAGCCCGGTCGCATCGGCAATCAGCAGTTGCCAGATCGTGTCGGCGGGCGGTGTATAAAGACCGCGCGGATTGTTGATCGTTATCCGATCGCCGGTATTGGCCCGCTGCGCCCATTCGCTGGCAAGGCCGCCCTCATGCACGACAAAGTCGATATCTACCTGGCCGAGTTCCGGCCGGAAGCGCCGCACGGTGTAGGTCGAGCAGCGAATGGCGTCCTGCCCATCCGGATAGGTCCAGCGGCCGTCTTCGGTGATATGAGGCAGGTGCAGCTTGCCGGTCTTCTCGTTGGGGAAGAACAGACGCAGGTACTCGTCGCCGATACCGGTGCTTCTGAATTCGGCAAGCCCGGGCCCGCCAAAGGTCAGTCGGATCATCCCCGGCGTCAGTTGGTGGCGTGCCAGCACCGTCGCTTCGTGGAACATCGTGTCATGGCCCCGGCCTGTTTCGATCAGGCAGGTGCTATATATTATGATAGAATAGGTCAAGTTACTAAAACGCGACTTTTTCGTCGGTTCGCTCGCGCGTTGTCGCGACTGTGGGCTCCGCTGCCGGCCGATGCGGTGACTTGAACCAGTAGAACGGGCGCGTCAGCAGTTCGTGCGCGGCGCGGATCGTGGCGAGACCTATCAGCAACCAGTAGGCCGGCAGTAGCCATTGCCCCGGCAACAGCCCGCCTTTTCCCAGCCGCAGCAGCCCGAGCGTCGTCATCGCCAGCGCGCTGCCGTAACCCAGCCCGAGCACCGCTATGTAGAAGACTGTCCAGATGGCGCTATCGAGACCGCCCATGCCGAGCAGCCAGCGGATCAGCAGCACCAGCAGAAAGCCGCAATGAAGGACCGGCGCAACGATCATCCCCAGCAACAGCGCTTCGAAAGCCAGCATCGCCAGCAGGCCCATTTCGGCGAGCAGCCGGGCAGGATCGCGATTGTGCACGATGAAGGTCTGCATCCAGCCCTTCATCCACCGCGTGCGCTGTCCCATCCAGGCCAGAAGGTGGGTCGGCGCGGCCTCTCGCGTTGCCGACGCCAGTACGTCGACCCGCAGCCGCCGCCGCGCCAGGCGTACGCCGAGATCGGCATCCTCGGTGACATTGTAGGCATCCCAACCGCCGAGCTGGCGCAAAGCCTGGATGCGAAAATGGTTGGAGGTTCCACCCAGCGGCATTGGCAGGCGCCATCGGGCCAATGCCGGCAACAGCACCAGGAACAGTCCGGCATACTCCCCGGCGAATAGCGCCGTCAGCCAGTTGCGTCGGCCGTTGTCGATCACCAGTTGCGCCTGCAGGCACACCAGTTCGTCTGCATCGCGAAAGCGCAGAGCCGCCTTCCACAACTGGTCGGGATCGGGCACGTCCTCGGCGTCAAACACGACGACATAGTCGCCCCGACACAATGGCAGGGCGAAATCGAGCGCCTTGGGTTTGGTGCGAGGCATCGCGTCGGGCACCGTGACCAGCGAGAAGCGAGGGTCCCCAACGCCGGCGCGAACTGCGGCTACGGTTTCGGTCGATCGCGCCTCGACCACGAACTTTATGTCGAGGCGTTCGGGGGGGTAATCCCGGCCTTATGTATCAAACGCACCAAGTTGTTTGCAGGGTCTGGAAATGACTCCACAGGCCCTTGGAAGCGAGGCATGCTCTAGCACATGGCAATTCGCAAGCTCACCTTGCTCGAATCTCTTTGGTCCCTATGGAACCTCTTTAGAGAGAACTGGGCATCAATCGCGGCCTTCCTTTTGGGAGGTGGCGGCATGACATATTTGACCTATGCCACAGATTGGCTCAACTCATTCGGGCCAATCGCGTGGGGCGTGGCTTTCATTATTGGCGGGTATGCGGCGCTTGGGCTCCTATACCTCTGGGAGGTCCTTTCGAGCAGACGTTTCATCAATCGACAGGCAGAAGCGACTTTCGCCAAAGACGGTATTAACCCGCGCGAAAAGCGTTTTGAAAAACAAGCTGTGCCTCTCCAAGCCTTCTATAGTCCTAATAATTTTAGTCATAAGAAAAAAGAATTTATCGATTGCGATGTCTTTGGCCCATGTTTGGTGCACCTAGATGGGTGCACTCTAGTTGGTGTGAGCTTTCGCCACTGCCAAATTGTAATAGCGAGACAGGACATACTAATTATGGGGTTTACTGCGTTTAAGGAGTGCAGTTTTCTAGGCGGGACTATGGCTAATGCGACGATGATTATGAGTCTGTCGCAATACAACTCCTTCCCGGAAGAGCTTAGGCAGGCGGTTCCGGTGATCCACTGACTCTACAAGCGCAAGTCCGTCGCCTCTATCGCCGCTAGACATTGCAGTAGAAACGCCGCCGTGAATTTGCCCCGAGAGAGCTTATTGCGCACGTTGGCCTCTTTCTCGTCAACGCCTATCGCTGCCAGCTTGTCCACCAGGCCCGCGTAAGTCACGCCTTTGCGCTTCAGTTCGGCTTTGAGAAGGTTCGCCGCCTTCATCTCGAAGTCCGTCTTTTCGACCATGTATCACCTGCGATGTAAAATGTATCGTAAATGATGACATAGGCCCTTGTGCCCGATACGTCAACGTACTATATCCGATGCATAGGTATCGGAGACGATGACAAATGGCACAGCATTTCCTTCTTTCGGCAGCGGCCCGCACCCTGTCCCTCAAGGAAATCTACAAGGGCGGCGAAGATGCCGCCTACGAAACGTTCAAGCGCATCCGTTGGGCTGCGAATGAAGGCCATGCCGTTTGCCCTAAGTGCGGCTCTGTCGAAAGCTACGAAATCAGCACCCGCCGCAAGTTCAAGTGCGCCGGTTGCCTGCACCAGTTCTCAGTCACTAGCGGCACGATCTTCGCCAGCCGCAAAATGGCTTTCGTTGATCTGCTGGCGGCGATCTGCATTTTCGTAAACGCCGTGAAGGGCCTCAGCGCCTTGCAGTTGAGCCGCGATCTGGACGTCCAGTACAAGACGGCTTTTGTCCTGTCGCACAAGCTGCGCGAAGCCCTTGCCGCCGAAGTCGCTGGCCACACCCTGGACGGCGAAGTTGAAATCGACGGCGCATACTTCGGTGGCCATATCCGCCCTGCGAACCTCAAGGAGGACCGGATTGACCGCCGCCTTGCCCAGCACCAGACCGGCGCCCGCCGCGTCGTGGTGGCCCTGCGCCAGCGTCAGGGCCGCACCCTGACGTTCGTCCGCCCGACCGAAGCTCATGGCGTCGAAATCGCCAAGCAGGTTGTGTCGCGCAAGTCGGTGATCTTTGCTGACGAGGCTGGCCATTGGGACAACCTGCACGAAGGCTGGACCACTGGCCGCATCAATCACAGCGAGGCTTACTCACAGGACGGCGCGAACACTAATCAGGTTGAGAGCTTCTTTTCCCGCCTGCGCCGCATGGTCACTGGCCAGCACCACGGCGTTTCGCCCAAGTACCTGCACCAGTACAGCGCCCATGCCGCTTGGCTTGAGGATCACCGCCGCCGCTCGAATGGCGCAAACGCAAACGCCGCACTGGCCAATGCCATGGCGCATCCGGTTAGCCGCAACTGGGCTGGCTATTGGCAGCGGGCGCTGTAGGCTATTAGCCGCCTTTGAACGTGAAGCATGCATGCTCGCGATCGAGCCAGAGCAGGAAATAAACCTGATCTACAAAGAAACCATGAGCTCGGAGTTTATTGCTCGGGTCCACTTTGATCTCGTAGAGCGTTTGCTCGGGGCTGACGTCGTTCGGGAAAGCAAACCGAGCTTCGTCTGGCGCTCCCTTGTGTCGGTCACAAAGACTTTTCGTGACCTTTAGTTGTTCCGCTGTGTAGTTTCGGAGTTTCTCTAAGGTTGACGCAAACTTGGAGAGTTCCGATTTTTCCCAGTCCGAGAAACATTCGCACTGGCGGCGGAAATATCTGAGGCTGATAGACACCGAACCTTTGTTGAGATGGGGAGCCAGCCTGCTCATGTCGATGACCGGCTCGTCTCCACCCTCTGTCTCTGGACCAAAAAGCGGTCTATTTGGCCTTTTTGCTTTTGGCTTTTTTGATCCTCGCGACATAGAACTCTTCTATATGGTCCTTAGGAATAATCTCATTGCAGCGGGCTTCCGGCGGCAAATCACCCCGCGCGCGAATCCACGGATCATGTTGGTGTGATATCTTTTCCAACTGCTTGGCGCTGAACACGCTAAACTTTTGATAGACCTCTTCCAGATACAACGCGACGGCCTTTGGAATTGTTGGAGGCTCGTCGCGAGTGGGCAACGCTTCCCACCCATTGCCGGAAAATTCTTTGAACACTGAGGGCAGAACGGGGCCGTGCGCCCATGCCTCAAAGTCTTCTTCGAACAGAGGTTTATGGAAATTCGCTAGAAAGTAAGCCTGCGAAAAGTACAGAAGCTTCTGTACCTTCAAGTGGGTCATAGCTTCACCTGCATCGCGGTCAACGCGATTGATGAACCACTCTGCAATGGGCAGAGGTCCGCACAAATCAGCCATGTTGAAAATCTCCCCCCGCGCGCAGGGTATCCGTAATTGCTTACAAGTCACGAAAATAGTGTCGAAAAGCGACTATTGTGAGTCGAGCACCCACACCACCACGTTGCTCACCTTGCCCGCGCGCTCTACCCCCGCGCCGCGCTTGGCCTGCATAGTGAGCGCCTGCACGATCCGCAAAGCTACAGCCGTCCGCAAATACCGGTCGTCACCGTCCAGCCCCTTGTGCTGGATCACCCACGACGCCAGCTCCCGCGTATTCATCGGACCAGCCGCCAGCGCCTGCTTGCAAAGCGTGGCCAGTTCCCTCCGCCTGAACAGCGCATTGACGTTCATGTAGGACGGCTGACCGTTTTCGCGGGGCGCTTCAAACAGCGTCATAGTCGCGTGAACATGCGCCAGGTCTTTGCGGGCGCGGTCTATGTCGCGCTCTGCCTTGGCAATGAATGCCTCTAGCTGGCTGGCCTTGGTGCGGAGTGTGTTGATAACCTGCGGTGTGTCGCTCATAGCTGGACATTAGCACTACAGGCGATTACAAACAGCTATTCCGTTGGTGCGTTTGATACATAAGGCCGGGTAATCCAGCGCCCGCATCGCCGCAAACAGCTGCGGCACCATTTCCGCCTCGTTGTGAAGCGGGATCAGCACCGAATATTCAGGCAGCTCCTCGTCGGGCGGGCGACGGGGTGCCGGCCGCTGCCTGATCGATGTAAAAACGGCCGCAAGCCGGATGGCCGCCGGCACGATCAATATCAGGCAAGCGACGGGGAGCAGCCACATCTGGGCCACGAAGGGCGCGAGGAGGAGCGCGGATACCAGCAGGGCCAGGCCGGCTACGAAACCATAGCGGGCTGGCCACGTGAGTTCGAGATGGGCAGAGGCATAAGGCCAGCGCCGCGCCAGGTTCTGCCGCGCCGCATCGATGAGTGCCGGAGCCGCCGCAATGGCCAGATAGTCGCGCAGGGCGGGCTCGGGCACGAGGCATAGCAGATTGCGCAGCTCAGGCGCTGACGCCAAGCGGTGCCGGAGCTGGATGACACCAAAGAAGTCCGGCGCGGCAAAAGCGATTTCGCGGTCTAGCACCTGCACGCGAAACATGCGGACGCTGGCCAGTGCATCGAGCCGCGTCGGCTCAACCTGGCCGCGTACGCCCGGCGGCACGCTTTCGTAGAAGGCATAGCCTGCCCAGGCCGCCGCGCGCTGCATTACCAGCTCGGAACCCAGTCCAAGCGTTGCCGCGCAATAGCGCAGCACGTCGACCTCACGCTCCAGCGCCGCTTCGAGAACCCGAAGTGGCGCCTCGTCGTCAGAATCGTTGTCCGCAAGGATAGCCCTGGTCAGTTCCAGCGCGTCCGACATTGCCGGCAGGCGCGATCAGTATCGCACAGCAAAGCCGCCAGGTTCTATTGTTGTCCAGTCGGCAAGCCTTCCGACATAATGCCCCACCATCATATGCTCCCCCAAGCACGAGATGATCCACCACTCCGGCGCCCATCTCAGGTGGGACGATATTGATATAAATACTGATGGAGCGATAGACGGCGCGGTGGATGTAGAAACGGCCGCCGAGGCGGCCGTCTTCAGCGTTCAGTGCTTGGCTTCGAACTGGTGCGGATTGAAGCGGTAAGCGGTCGAGCAGAATTCGCACACCACTTCGATCTCTCCGTCCACGGCCATCTCCTCGCGGTCGCCGGCGGAAAAGTTCGTGGCCAGCATGTCCTCGATCCGGTCGGCCGAGCAGGTGCAGCGCTCCACCATGGGCAGCGGCGTGAACACGCGTACGCCGGTCTCGTGATAGAGCCGGAACAGCAGGCGTTCCGAGCTCAGGTCCGGATCGGCCAGTTCCAGGTCATCGAGCGTTGCCAGGTGGATCTTGGCTTCGTTCCAGCCGTCCGGCTCGACGAAATCGGGGTCAGCGCTGTGCGGATTGTCGAAATTGCCGTCACCCGGCAGGTCCGCCATATGCGAGATACCGTGCTCGGGCAGGTGCTGGATCAACACGCCGCCGGCCCGCCAATGGGGACGGTGGTCACCCTTCCTGGTGAATTCGGCCACGGCCAGTCGCACCTGGGTGGGAATCTGCTCAGACTGCATGAAATAGGTGTGTGCCACCTCTTCAAGCGAATTGCCCTGCAAAGCCACGATGCCCTGATAGCGCTCGGTATTGGGTCCCTGGTCGATAGTCATGGCGAGATGGCCGTTGCCGAGCAGTTCGCTGGGCTTGGTGCGGCCTTCCTCAGCAGCCTTCACCAGCGCCTCCCGGTCGAAGCGGGCATAGCCGCGCAAGCCGTCGGGAGCATCGAAGTCGACCACGATCAGATTTACCGGCCCGTCGGTCTGGGTCTGCATGATGAAGCGCCCCTCGAACTTGAGGGACGAGCCGATCAGCGCCGCCAGCACGACCGCTTCACCCAGCAGGCGCGCCACCGGGGCGGGATAGTTGTGACGGCTGAGGATGGTGTCGAGCGCCTCGCCCAGCCGTACGCTGCGGCCGCGCGTATCGAGCTTATCGAGGGTGAACGGCACCACGGTATCGTCGCCGCTTTCCGGCCGGTCGAGCCCCAGGGTGTTCATCAGGTTCTCGGTCATGGCAGTCGTATCCGTGGTCATTATGGTCACATGGCTTTCGGTAGGCCGATCCTCCGGGCCCGTGAAAAACCACTGCGCCACTCCCGTCCGGCGGGAGCGACGCAGCGATGGTAACACAGGCGACTGCGGTCGAGCCGACTAATTGGTCTCGACGCCGAAGGCCCAGCACAGGATGGCTTTCTGGGCATGCAGCCGATTTTCGGCCTCGTCGAACACCACCGACTGGGGACCGTCGATTACTTCGTCGGTCACCTCGTCGCCGCGATGGGCGGGCAGGCAGTGCATGAAGAGGGCGTCCTTGGCCGCCAAGCTCATCAAATTGGTATTGACCTGGTAGGGTTTCAAGACCCGCCGGCGCTCGGCCGCATCGGTGTCGCCCATCGACACCCAGGTGTCGGCGATGATCAGATCGGCGTTCTCTGCCGCCTCACGCGGGTCCTCGATCAGCTTGACCCATTTTCCGGCCTTCTGGATGTCCAGCATCAGGTCCTTTTCGGGCCAATACTCGTCCGGCACGGCAATGGTCAGCTCGCATTCGAACAGCTCCGCCGCGTTGACCCAGGAGTGCAGCACGTTATTGCTGTCGCCGACCCAGGCCACCTTGGCGCCCTTGATCGGGCCGCGATGCTCTTCGAAGGTCATCAGATCGGCCATGATCTGGCAGGGATGAGCGCGGCGCGTCAGTCCGTTGATGACGGGCACGGACGAGCCCTCCGCCAGTTCCACCAGATCGGCATGGCTCAGAATGCGGATCATGATGGCGTCGACATAGCGGCTCATCACCCGGGCGGTATCGCCCAGGGTTTCCTCGCGGCTGAGCTGCATTTCCTGGCCGGACAGCATGATGGTCTCGCCGCCGAGCTGGCGCATGCCGACATCGAAGCTGACGCGGGTACGGGTCGACTGGCGCTCGAAGATCATGGCCAGCACCTTGTCGGCCAGCAGCTTGGGGCGGTCGCCATCCTTCAGGCGGGCCTTGAGGGAGCTGGCAGCATTGAGCATGCCGCGCAGTTCGGAATAGTCGAAGTCGTCGATATTGAGAAAATGCCGCGGGGTGCCGGTCGAGGTCATGGGCCGGGTTCCTTTATGACGCTATAGGTGTTCGGTGCATGCGCGAGTTCGCTCCGCCCTCAGGGGGGAGGAAACAGGCCGCGTCGTCGCCGACCATAGTCGCGAACACTCAACTTCATCTTAGCCGACCGCCGGAACCGACGCCGTCTCGGCCTCGATCGCGTCGAAAGCCGCGCTGAGCTTGCTGACAGCTTCCTCGATCTCGGCTTCGGTGACGATCAGCGGCGGGATGAGCCGCAGCACGTTGTCACCGGCGCCGATGGCCAGCATGCGGTGGTCATCGCGCAGCCGCGCCACGAAGTCGCGCACCGGCGGTGTGATCTTGATGCCGGCCAAGAGGCCCTTGCCGCGCAGTTCCAGCACATAGTCGGGGTATTTCTGCGCCAGCTGCTGCAGATGCCAGGCGAGCTTCTGGCCCATCTGGTTGACGTGGTCAATGAAGCCCGGGGCCAGGATACGGTCGAGCACGGCATTGCCGACCGCCGTCGCCAGCGGGTTGCCGCCATAGGTCGAGCCATGCGTGCCGGGAACCATCGAGGCCGCGACATCGCCCTTGGCAAGACACGCGCCGAGCGGGAAGCCACCGCCAATGGCCTTGGCCACGGCGACGATATCGGGCGTGATGCCGCTCCATTCGAAGGCGAAGAAACGGCCTGTGCGGCCATAGCCGCACTGCACTTCGTCGAGGATCAGCAGCATGCCGTGGTCGTCGCACAGCTTGCGCAGCCCCTGCATGAATTCGGGCGTCATGGCGGTCACCCCGCCCTCGCCCTGTACGGTCTCGATCAGGATGGCACAGGTCTGTGGCCCGATCAGCGCCTTGACGGCCTCGAGATCGCCGGGCGCCGTGTGCTTGAAACCCTGCATCGGCGGGCCGAAGCCCTCAAGATAGCTCGGATTGCCGCCGGCCGCGATGGTGCCCATGGTCCGGCCATGGAAGGAGCCGGTAAAGGCGATGATCTCGTAGCGATCGACCTCGCCCTTGGCCCAGAAATAGTGCCGCGCGGTCTTGATGGCGCATTCGAGCGCCTCGGCACCCGAATTGGTGAAGAACACCGAATCCGCAAAGGTCGCATCGACCAGCCGCTGGCCGAGCTTTTCCTGCTCGGGAATGGTGAACACGTTAGACGTGTGCCAGACCTTTTCGGCCGCCGATTTCAGCGCCGAGACGATATGGGGGTCGCCATGGCCCAGCGCATTGACCGCAATGCCGGAATGGAAATCGAGATAGTCTCGGCCATGCTGGTCAAACAGGCGCATGCCCTCGCCCCGCTCGAAAGCGAGATCGGACCGGGCATAGGTGCCGTAGAGCGCAGACATGGACGTATTCCTTCTTTGACGGGGTTGAAACAGGCTGGCGGCGAAACGTGACAATAGCGCCACAAATAGCAAAAACGCGCTCGGTGCGCAGCGCGTTTCAGCGTCAGAGTTAGGCCAATTTTGTCAGATAAGTCAATGATCGTGCCCCAAGTGCCTGATTTGACTCAGGGATTGTTAGGACAATTTTAACCAGTGAATTTACGGGGAAAGTCGAGGCCGACTCTTGATCCTGATTCCGCCGATGTCGTAAACTATGTGTCATTGGGAACACGATATCTCGTGTGGCGGACCCACCTGACATACGACGCCTAGCGTTTGATGGTTGCCACTGACTATTTGGCAGCGCAATGAAGGATTCTGTTTTGACGATGGTTTCAGGAGCACAATCGGCGGGCTGGACTGACGAGCGCGTCGAGACATTGAAGAAGCTCTGGATGGAAGGCCTGTCGGCCAGCCAGATCGCCGGCGAACTCGGCGAAGGGGTTACCCGCAATGCCGTCATCGGCAAGGTGCACCGGCTGAAGCTGTCGGCCCGCGCCAAGCCGACCAATTCGGCACCGCGCGCCCGTCCGGCAGCGCGGCCTGCCCCGCGCCGGGTGGCGAGCCCTTCATCGGGCATGTCGAACATGGGTGGCGGCGCGGCCAAGGCTCGTCCGCAGATGTCGTCGCGGCCGCAGTCGATCGGCGCGACCGCGCTGGCGCACAATCCAGAAATGGAGCATCAGCTCTATGTAGCGCCCGCCGTGGCGGAGCTCTTTATTCCCGAGGACAAGCGCCTCAACCTGCTGCAGCTCACCGAAGCCACCTGCAAGTGGCCGATCGGCGATCCGCTGAACAAGGACTTCTACTTCTGCGGCCAGCATAGCCTCGAAAGCGGTCCATACTGCGAATTCCACTCGCGCCGGGCCTACCACCAGGTCGACAAGAAGCGCCGCTGAGGCGCGCAGCAAAATTGAAGAAGCCGGGCTGCCGCGTTGGCGTAGCCCGGCTTCTTTGTCTCTCGACCATGCCGATCGCCTTGACAGCGCATTAACCCTCTAAAGGCATGATATGGCCTGAAATTTTGCTTGAGGGGGCAGGATATGCACGTCACGACGCAGCCTTGGATGCACCTGCTGGGTATTCCGCAGCCGCCTGCACCGCCCAATTTCGGTGGCGCCCTGGTTGCTGAGAAGCCGGCTAGCAAGGGTGTCCCCGCCGATCCGGATAAAACGCCTCCTCCGCCGCAGGAGAGCATCGGTGTATCGCCTGTCGTACAGGCGTTCCTGCTGCGCCTGCAGGAACTGGGAATGACCTCCCTGACCGGCACCGATGGCGCGGACGCATTGAAGGGCTGGAGCGGCAGCCTCGCCGACGCGGGTTCTGGTGATGACACTATCGATGTCTGGAGCGACAGTGTCGTCGACGCCGGCGATGGTGCTGACTCCGTGCGCGCCTGGTCTGACTCCGCCGTCTATGGCGGCAATGGCAATGACCAACTCGATGCCTGGTCGGGCAGCGTGGTCGATGGGGGGGCCGGTGACGACATGATCCGCGCCTGGTCTGATACCGCGGTTGCGGGCGGTGATGGCGACGACGTGATCGATGCCTGGTCCAACAGCAAGGTCGATGGAGGCAATGGTGACGACGTCATCCAGGCCCACAGCGGCAGCGTCGTAACGGGAGGACGCGGCAACGACACTATCGTGGTGCGCTCCGACTCGGTCGTCCGCTTCGAAGCCGGAGATGGACAGGATACTATCCATGCCGGAACCGACACGAACATCCAGTTCGGTCAGGGCATGACGTCCGAGCGGACCAAAGTGGAAGTCTCCGGCAACATCGCGACAGTCCGCTTCGATGGCAGCGACGATGCACTCACGCTGCATCTTCGACCCGGTAGCCCGGCCTCCTTGACCTTCGCAGACGGAACGTCGCTCTCGGTCGCCGGGGAACCCACGCGCGTCGGGATCGAGCTCTCGACCGGGTTGACGCTGCCTTAGGGCAAAAACACGTCCACCCGCATGCCTTCACCGGGCTTGCTCCTGATCGTCAGCTGGCCACGATGGCGATTGACGATATGCTTGACGATGGCGAGCCCCAGGCCCGTGCCCTTCTTCTTGCGGCTGACATCGGCGTCGATCCGGTAGAAGCGCTCGGTCAGGCGCGGCACGTGCTCGGGCTGGACGCCCGGACCGTGGTCGATCACGGTCACCTGGTGCTCGAAGTCGGGCCGTCCGGCGGGAGCGAGGCTCACCTCGACGAACTTGCCGCCAGCGCCATACTTGACGGCATTGTCGAGCAGGTTCTCGAACACCTCATAAAGCTGCCCGCGATCACCCGTAGTGGTCGCCGGGCCCTCGAACAGGTTGAGACGGATTTCGACGTCGGCGGCCTTGGCCTGCATCATCAGGCCTTCGCGCACCTCGCGCAGCAGCCCTGCCAGGTCGATGCTGCCGGTGGGCCGCACATGCTGGTGCATTTCGATGCGCGACAGGCTCAGCAGGTCATCGATCAGCTTGCTCATGCGCTCGGCCTGCCCGCGCATGATGCCGAGGAATTTCTCCCGCGCGGCCGCATCCCTGGCGGCCGGCCCGAGCAGTGTATCGATGAACCCCAGCAACGAGGCCAGCGGCGTGCGCAGTTCATGGCTGGCATTGGCGATGAAGTCGGATCGCAGCGCGTCGACGCGCTTGAGCTCGGTGAGGCTCTGGAACGTCACCACCAGCTGCCGGTCATCGTCGGCGAACCATTCCTGGTCGGGTCGGCGCAACGGCGACACCACGACCTTGTCCCAGGTCTCCGAGGGCACGGTCTCGTGTAACTCGATGGTGCTGACAGCCGCGGTACGCATGGCCAGGTCGATGGCCTGCACCAGTTCGGGATTGCGCATGAAGAAGGTAATGGGATTACCGTTGCCGACGGAAGGATATTGGCGATGCGCTGCTGCATTGGCGTGAACCACCACACTCCGCCGGTCGAGTATCAGGCACGGATCGGCCAGCGCATCGGCAAAGGCGAAAACCGCATCGTCGCCACGATCGGCGTGCGTTGGCGCCTCTATCGGCGCCACGGTTACAGTGCCGCCAGGCAGTATGGCGACGGCGGCCACGATCACCAGGAAACTGATCAGTGCGGCAACGATGCCGATCTCGCCAAACAGCACCAGACCGGCAAAGACACCGAAGATGCCGGCCAGCAGGCTCGCCTGCGCAGCGATACGCGGCAGCACCATAGCCGGGCGTGAGAGGGGCAGGCTTGCCTGCGGTTCGTCCATGTTTTGTTTCCGGGAATCAGCCAGTTGCGACGCCCCTTGCGCGCGGGGGCGCCTTCATAGCACGGTGAACGTGACAGCGGAGAGACAGCAGTGACCGATCCCCTCGACGGCTTCGACCTCGATAATCCAGACCTGCCCAAGGCAATCAAGAAGCACGCCATGGCCTCGGGTGGCTATCCTTACGAGGATAAGCTGGATAGCGAAATCTATGAAGCGCAGATGTATGAGCTGCAAAAGCAGCTGGTGCTGCTGCAGGCCCATCTGGCTGGCAGCGGCGAGCGCGTCATGGTCGTCTTTGAGGGACGCGACGCTGCCGGCAAGGGCGGCACCATCAAGACGTACCTGGAAAACCTCAATCCCCGCTACAATCTCATCGCGGCGCTACCCAAGCCCAATGATCGCGAAAGCACGCAGTGGTACTTCCAGCGCTATGTCGACTGGATGCCTGCCGCCGGCGAAACGGTGCTGTTCGACCGCTCCTGGTACAACCGGGCGGGCGTGGAAAAGGTCATGGGTTTCTGCACGCCCGAGCAGACCGAGCATTTCCTCGACGAGGCTCCCGAATTCGAAAAGCGGATCACGAGGGACGGGATACACCTCTTCAAATTCTGGCTTTCCATCGGCCGGGAGATGCAGCTCAAGCGCTTTCATGACCGCCGCCACGATCCGCTAAAGGTGTGGAAGCTCTCGCCCATCGATATCGAGGCGCTGCACAAGTGGGATGATTACACGGTAGCCCGCGACGAGATGCTCAAACGCACCGACCGCGAGCACGCCCCATGGACAGTGATCCGCGCCAATGACAAGCGCCGTGGCCGCATCAACGTCATCCAGACCGTGCTGAACAAGCTCACCTACCCGGGCAAGGACAAGACGGCCATCGGCAAGATCGACCCCCAGGTCACCATGAGCGCCCAGGATTTCCTGAAACTGCACAAGACGGATTGAGGATAGCGCTAGCCTTCGATGCTGCCCATGCGTTTGCTCGCAGTCGGCCAGCTCAGTTCCGTCGTGCGGGCGATCACCGCCTCTACCAGGGTAAAGAGGGAGCCATTGGCATCCCAGGTTCGGCCCACCTCGGTCCGGCAGGGCAGCACCAGCCGGGCGAAGCGGCTGACCGGGCTCATCCACTCGTCGGTGATGAGAACGATCTGCGCCCGCCGCGCGACGAGGTCGGTCGCCACGTCGACAAGGCTCGGATCATAGCGGCGCACGTCGAAAATGACGGCCAGATCGCCCGGGCGCACATCGATCAATTGGTCTGCCCGCGTCGCCGGCCTGCCGTCGAGCCGGCGCACCCCCTGCCGGATCAGCCGCAGGTGGGCCTCCATATAGCCGGCAAGAAAATCGGTGAAGCGGCCGCCCGCCAGGTAGCAAGCGCCCCTGTTCTCGGCCAGCCGCGCGCAGACGGCCTCGAATTCGGAGGCCGGGATCAGTGCCGCCGAGCCGCGCAGGTTGTCCACCGCCCGGGTCACGAAGCGATCAAGGAAATGCTCGTCGCCGCCCGGCTTGCCGCCATTGGCCGGGCTTCGCTGCAAGGGTGACTTGGAGCGCTCCTCCAGTTCCTCGCGCAAAGCACGCTGAAAATCGGGATAGGATTTATAGCCGAGCTGAGAGACGAAGCGCAGCACCGTGGCCGAGCTTGCTCCGGCCTGCTGGGCGAATTCGGCGACCGGTGCCAGTCCAAGTGTCGGGTACGAGCCGAGCAGCCCGCGCGCCGCCCGCTTCTCGGCTGATGTCAGCCGGTGAATCGCGTCGTGGATGCGCCCCGCGACCGACTTTCCCTCCATGCGCCCCTCTGAACCTATGATTTCAGCATTGACAGTTTTCGCCAATGTGGAACTACTGATACAGAAGTTAACCGGTCCTGCGTAGGGGTTCTGTGGACGTTAGCGGTCAAAAATCGGTGCTGGTTTCCAATGCACGCGGGGCATCGCCCTTCGTCATCGTCTGCGATCACGCCAGCAATCGCATTCCCAAGAAATACGGCACCCTGGGCCTTACGCCGAGCGAGCGGCTGAGCCACATCGCGTGGGATCCAGGTGCCCTGACCGTCTCCCACAAACTCTCGGACCTGCTCGATGCGCCACTGGTGCAATCGACAGTGTCGCGCATCGTCATCGACTGCAATCGCGGGCTCGACGCGCCGGACCTGATCTGGACCCTGTCGGAAGCGACACGCATCGCTGCCAACGAGAACCTCGGTGCGGACGAGCGTCAATACCGAATCGACCGCTTTCACCGCCCCTATCACGCCTCCATCGAGACCCTGCTGGAAGCGCGGCGCCATGCCGGGCAGGAGACGATCCTCGTCTGCATGCACTCGTTCACGCCGGTCTATCATGGTGTGGCCCGACCGTGGCCGATCGGGGTGATCCATGGCCTCGATACCGGCTATACAAAGGCGCTGTTCGACGCGCTTCAGACCGAGGATCCGGGCTTGGATGTGGGCTGGAACGAACCCTATGCGGCCCTCAACGGGGTAACGCTGACGCTAGAGAAGCATGGCGACGGGCGCGGGCTCGACGCCACCATGATCGAAATCCGCAATGACGAAATTCTTGAACCTGCCGGGGTGACCCTATGGTCGACCCGGCTGGCCCGTTGTCTCGAAACGGCGCGGCAGGCGCGCAAAGGGGCAGTGGCAGTCTAGACTTAACCGTGGGCTTATTCAGGGGGACGTGACTATGGCTGAGACCAAGAAGGTCGGCAGTGTCGCCTATGCGACGCGCGACAAGGATTATTTCGCAAAACGGGGCCTCGAACGCTACGCCGGCATCTGGTCGCTATGGGCGCTGGGCGTCGGTGCCGTGATCTCCGGCCACTTCTCGGGCTGGAACTTTGGCTTCATCACCGGCGGCTGGGGCGGCATGCTCGTCGCGGCGGCCATCATCGCGGTCATGTATCTGGGCCTCGTCTCGTCCATCGCCGAAATGAGCCCGGCCTTGCCCCATACCGGCGCGGCCTATTCCTTTGCCCGCACCTCGATGGGACCATGGGGCGGCTTCGTCACGGGCCTGTTCGAAAACGTCGAATATGTCCTCACCCCGGCGGTGATCGTCACCTTCATCTCGGGCTATTTCGGCTCGATCACCGGCATGGACACAGCCCTCTACCCGATATTGTGGATCGTGTTCTTCGCGGTCTTCCTCGCCCTCAATATCTATGGCGTGGCGCTCAGCTACAAGGTGACGCTGGTCGTGACTCTGATCTCACTGGCCGTGCTGGTGGTGTTCTGGGTCTCGGCCATCACCCACATGGATTTCGGCCGCTGGGCGCTCAATATCGGCGTTGGCGAAGATGGCCGGGCGGTCGAATTGCCCGAGGGCAACGGCTCGTGGTTCCCCTTCGGCTGGCAGGGTGTTCTCGCCACCCTCCCCTTCGCCGTCTGGCTGTTCCTGGCTATCGAGCAGGTGCCGCTGGCCGCCGAAGAATCGGTCGATCCCAAGCGTGACCTGCCGCGCGGCATCCTGCTCGGCTTTGCGACGCTGCTGCTTTCTGCCTTCATGATCGTGCTGCTCAACCCGTCGGTCATGGGCGTCGGCAGCTTCGCGCTGGGCACCTCGCTCGAACCACTGCTGGACGGCTTCCGCGCCATCTATGGCGATGCGGGCGCTACCGTGCTCGGCATCGTGGCCCTTACAGGCCTCATCGCCTCGTTCCACACCATCCTCTACGCGCAGGGTCGCCAGGTCTATTCGCTCAGCCGTGCCGGGTACTTCCCGTCGGCGCTCTCGGTGACGCATGAGAAGTACAAGACCCCGCACATCGCCATGATCTCGGGCGCCTTGCTGGGCCTGGCCGTGATGCTGATCATCTGGTTCGCCAATGGCGGCGGCGGTGGTGGCGAAACCCAGCTCGGCGACGACATCATCGGCACGGTGCTGCTCAACATGGCCGTGTTCGGCGCCATGCTGAGCTACATCATGCAGGCCCTCAGCTTCATCATCCTGCGCCGCAACCAGCCCAATATCGAACGGCCGTTCCGCTCGCCGCTCGGTATTCCCGGTGCAGTGCTCACCGTCATCATCGCGGCGATCACCCTGTTCTACCAGATGCAGGATCCGAACTTCTACAAGGGCGTGATCTGGGTGGTTCTGTGGTGCGCTGTTGGCATCGCCTACTTTGCCGTGATCGGCCGCCACAAGCTGATCATGTCGCCCGAAGAAGAGTTCGCGCTGGCTCACAAGACGATCTAGCGCAACGACACGGGTGCCCGGCCCCGGTCGGGCACCCCGCCACCGCTGGGTCATTTCTGCAACAAGCGGGGATGACCCAGTGAAGGACATCAGAAAGAGGACCTCATGCCCTACACCCTTGCCGAGCTGAAGAAAGACGTCGCGGCCGGTAGCATCGACACCGTGCTCGTCGCCTTTCCGGACATGCAGGGGCGCATGATCGGCAAGCGGTTCCAGGCAGAGTATTTTCTCGAAGTCGCCAATGACGAAACACACGGCTGCGATTACCTGCTCGCCGATGACATCGACATGGAGCCGGTGCCGGGCTACGAGGCCGCCAACTGGGGCAAAGGCTATGGCGATTTCGTCATGAAGCCGGACCTGGCTACTCTGATGAAGGCGAGCTGGCTCGAAGGCACTGCCATCGTGCTCTGCGACCTCTCCGACCACCATCATCACGAGCCGATTGCGCATAGCCCGCGCGCCATTCTCAAGGGCCAGATCGAGCGCCTCGCCGCCATGGGCTACACCGCCAATGCCGCCACCGAGCTCGAATTCTACCTGTTCGACGAGGATTACCGCACGATCAGCCAGAGGGGCCACGCCAAGGCCCAGACATCAGGCGACTACATCCAGGATTACCACATCTTCCAGACCACCAAGGAAGAAGGCGTGATGCGCGCCTTGCGCAAGCATCTGCAGGCCTCAGGCATTCCGGTGGAGTCGTCCAAGGGCGAATGGGGTCCCGGCCAGGAAGAGATCAACGTCAAATATGCCGACGCACTCACCATGGCCGACCGCCACGTGGTGCTGAAGAATGCCACCAAGGAAATCGCCTGGGCCCAGGGGAAGGCCGTGACCTTCATGGCCAAGTGGGATTATGCGCTCGCCGGTTCGTCCAGTCACATCCACATGTCGCTGGCCGACAAGTCCGGCAAGCCACAATTTGTCGATGCCAAGGACGAGCGCGGCATGAGCCAGGTCATGAAGCACTTCATGGCCGGCCAGCTCGCCTATGCGCGCGAGATCACCTATTTTCTCGCGCCCTATATCAACAGCTACAAGCGCTTCCAGGCCGGTACCTTCGCGCCCACCAAGGCGATCTGGTCGCCCGACAACCGCACCGCCGGCTTCCGCCTATGTGGCGAGCATTCCAAATCCATCCGTGTCGAGTGCCGCATGGGCGGAGCAGATCTCAACCCCTACCTCGCCATCGCGGCCCTGCTCGCCGCCGGCATCAAGGGCATCGAGGACAAGCTGGAGCTGGAGCCCGCCTTTGTCGGCGACGCCTACATTACCAAAAAGCTGCGCGAAATCCCCAAGACCCTTCGCGAAGCGACCGACACCTTGCGGAAGTCGAAGATGCTCAAGGACGCGTTCGGCGAAGGGGTCATGGGGCATTATGTGCATACTGCGGAATGGGAACAGTTCGAGTATGATCGGCGGGTGACCGACTGGGAGCTGAAGCGGGGATTCGAGCGGAGCTGAACCCGATAGTCGCGGCACTAGGCGGGCACTAAGACCACCACCATCACGGTGTCACCCCGGCGAAAGCCGGGGTCCATCCTGAGATCTCAAGATGGATTCCGACCTCCCCCGGAATGACATCGAGCAGGAATGAGGACTTCCCATGACCGAAACGGTCAAGATCATCTCCCCCATCGATGGCAGCGTCTATGCCGAGCGACCGCTGGCGAGCGGCGCCGAAATCGAAGGCGCCGTCACCCGCTCCAGGGTCGCCCGCGAGAGCTGGGCCGCGACGACCATTCCCGAGCGGCAAAAGATCCTTTCGCACTTCGTCGATGCCCTGCTGCTCATGAATGACGACATCGTGCCCGAGCTTGCGTGGCAGATGGGTCGTCCCATCCGCTTCGGTGGCGAGAAACGCGGCGTCGAGGAACGCAGCCGCTACATGATCGAGCTGGCCGCCGAAGCTCTGGCGCCTGACATCAAGCCGGAGAAGGAAGGCTTCACCCGCTACATCACCCGCGAAGCGCTGGGGACGGTCATGGTCGTCGCGCCATGGAACTATCCTTTCCTCACAGCGGTCAATTCCATCGTGCCGGGTCTGATGGCCGGCAATTCGATCATTCTCAAACATGCCAGCCAGACACTGCTTGCCGGGGAGCGCTTCGCGGCCGCCGCGGAAAGCGCAGGCTTGCCCGCCGGCCTGTTTCAAAACCTGGTACTCGGCCATGCCGATACCGAGAAGCTCATCGCCTCGGGCCAGATCGACCACATCAACTTCACCGGCTCGGTCGAGGGCGGTCGCCGCATCGAGAAGGCCGCCGCCGGCACCTTCGCGACGCTCGGCCTTGAGCTGGGCGGCAAGGACCCGGCCTATGTACGATCGGATGCCAATCTGGACCATGCAGTCGAAAACCTGGTCGATGGCTCGTTCTTCAATTCCGGGCAAAGCTGCTGCGGCGTCGAACGCATCTATGTGCATGAGGCCGTCTACGGCAATTTCGTCGAGCGCTTCATCGACAATGCCAAAGGCTGGACGCTGGGCAATCCGCTCGATGCCGACACCATCGTAGGCCCCATGGCCCGCGGCAGTTTCGCCGACCATGTCCGCCAGCAGACCGAGGAAGCCATTCGCGGCGGCGCCACGCGCCACCTCAATTCCCGGCATCAGCTCGACAAGCCCGGCTCGCCTTATCTGGCGCCCGAGGTGCTGACCAACGTCAACCACCAAATGAGCGTCATGCGCGAAGAGAGCTTCGGCCCCGTCGTCGGCATCATGAAGGTGGCCGACGACGCCGAGGCCATCACCCTGATGAATGACAGCCCTTACGGCCTCACCGCATCGATCTGGACCGAGGACCTCGACGCCGCCGCAAAGCTGGGCGCCCAGGTCGAGACCGGCACCGTCTTCGCCAACCGCTGTGACTATCTCGATCCGGCATTGGTCTGGACCGGAGTGAAGGATACCGGCAAGGGCGGTGGGCTATCCGAGATCGGCTATGCCAACCTGACGCAGCCAAAATCCTATCACCTGAAGCGGGTATGATCCCATGACCAAAGCCAACTGGAACTACCCCACCGCAGTCAAGTTCGGCGCTGGCCGAATTGCCGAACTGCCCGAGGCGCTCAAGACTGCGGGCATAGCCAGGCCGCTGCTGGTCACCGATTCTGGCCTCGCCGGTCTGCCGGTTACGCAGAATACGCTGAAGCTGCTCAACGACGCCGGCATCCCCGTCGGCCTCTTTGCAGACGTTAAGCCCAATCCGATCTCGGCCAACGTCGAAGCCGGCATCAAGGCGCTGCGCGAGGGCGGCCATGATGGCGTCATTGCCTTTGGCGGCGGCTCCGGACTCGATGTCGGCAAGGTCATCGCCTTCATGGCCGGTCAGACCCGCCCGATGTGGGAC
>JBARWY010000093.1:0-49621 GCA_049647065.1 Devosia sp.
CCTTTCCCACTGGAAAGAGCCCTGGCGGTGTTGACCAACGGCTAGTCTAGGGGCGCGGCGACGCTGCCCGATCCTGGTACCAGCGCAACACTGCCAGCCGGGCGGCGGAGGAGAGGTTGGCCGTCTGCCGGTTTTCATCGATATTGCGGATCAGGCCCGCCATGGTCTGGGATTTTTCGGCAGCCATTGCCTCCAGCGCGGCCCAGAATTCGGGCTCGAGTGCGATAGAGGTCCGGTGGCCGGCGATGGACAGGGAACGCTTGTCCATCAGCGGTTTGTCAGGGTTTCTTGCGGAAAGAGTCGAGGCTGACGACCTTCTCGCCTGGCTTGTCGGCGCCGTCCTGGGCGCTGTCGTCGGCAGCAGCGGCCTCAAGGCTCGCATCGGCGCCAGCCTCGACAGCTGCAGCGCCGGGTGCCGTGGCTGGATCGAACTGCATGCCGAACTGCACGGAGGGGTCGAAAAAGCCCTTCACGGCCGAGAATGGAATGACGAGCGTCTCGGGGATGCCGTCAAAGGACAGGCCAACTTCGAACCCGGTCTCCGAGACCTTGAGGTCCCAGTACTGGTTCTGGATGACGATGGTCATTTCCTTCTCGTACTGGCCCAGCAATTTCTCGCTCAGGCGAACGCCGGGCGCGCGGGTGACAAACGAAATGAAGAAATGATGCTCACCAGGGAGGCCAGTCTTGGCAACCTCGGACAACACCTTGCGCACGACGCCGCGCAGGGCTTCCTGGGTGAGGATGTCGTAACGCATGTGATCTTCAGCCATCGGCAACCTTCCAGGTCAGTCTTGGTTGTCGCGCCGAACGTTCCGGCGCCTGGGGATAGAATCCCAATGGTCCATATCAGCCTCACGTTCCGTGAGAATTCAAGGAGAAAGGCGCATCACCAGGGAAGGTACAGGCTTCTGTTGCCAGGTGCCTGCGAACCCCGCCTGTCACCCGGCTAGGGGTGGAGGACTTAATTTCCCAATGCTAGCGCTGCTTACGCGGCGAGAGCGACTGGAGCCTTATGGTTGTCATTTGCAACTATAAGTTTTGGACCGATAACGGTGGTACCTCACCGAGCAAAAGCACACCCTTTACGCCCTCGTCGATCCTGTTTCGCCCCCATTGGCTGCCCCTTTGCGGGGGAAGATGGTGGAGGCGCCGGGTACTGCCCCCGGGTCCGAAAGGTTTATTACGATGACAGTTTATCGCCATAGCTCTTGCGAGCACGACATATATAGGCGGGGTCCGAACCAGATGCAAATCACGCGCGCGATGTCGCTGCGTATTGTCCCCTAGGTGTTGAGCCGGGCTTAACGCCTGCCGGCCATCCTGCCACCCAGCTGGTGGAGGGTGGCATGGCGACTTCGAGAATACCATTGCGGCTGGTTGGGCCAGCGCGCCGGCGTCGGCGCCGCTCGCTGTGGAATTGGCTGTTGACGCCCGCCTTCCTGCTCGTTGGAGGCATAGGCGGAACGTTGCTCGCGGCACTGCCCGATAGCGGTCTTGCGGCTGTGTTCGAGGCGCCTCCGGCCCGGAGTGACAGCGCTGTTCTGAGGCAAAGCTTTGCCGTGTGTGCCGGCGAGGTCCGGATCAACTGCGTCGTGGATGGCGACACATTCTGGCTCGCCGGCACCAGGATCCGCATTGCCGACATCAACACGCCGGAGGTAGGCTCACCCGGCTGTGCCGCTGAAGCGGCATTGGGGCGTCGGGCGACGATGCGGCTGCGTGAGCTCAGCGCCGGCCCGTTCGAGTTGGTGTCCATCGATCGCGACGAAGATGTCTATGGCCGCAAGCTGCGGATCGTCATGCGCGATGGCAGGTCGATCGGGGATGCGCTGGTGACAGACGGCCTGGCGCACTATTGGCGGGGCCACCAGGAAAACTGGTGCTGATTGCTCAGCCGTTCCACGCCATACCCATGTAGACGCCGCCGGCCTTGAGCTCTTCGAGCATCTGTTCGAGGTGCTTCCGCTTGGTGTCGTGGCCCTTCACCTTGTTGATCCAGAGCAGGTAGTCATTGCGCTGGTAAGGCGGGCGGGCATCGTATTTGTCGCGCAGGCCATGCTCATCAAGCGCTTCGCGGACGAAATCGGGCATGTCCTCGCGCTTGCGGAGGGGCCGCAGGACCGGGCTCATGGCAGCACCGCCTGCGCCTCGATCTCGATGAGGAAATCGGGGTTGGCGAAGCCGGCTACGCGCAGTGAAGTGACCGTGGGCGGATTGGTGTTCTTGGCCCAGACCTTCATCCAGGCGCTGAACCCGGCCTGCAGGTCAGCATCCTGGTGCAGGATGATGGTGACCTTGACCAGATCCTTGACGCTGGCTCCGGCCGCGGCGAGCACCTTCTGCATATTGGCGAGCGCCTGCTCGGTCTGTCTGGCGACGTCGGTCTTGTGGACGATCTCGCCCTTCTCATCGACGCCGTTCTGGCCGCCAATCAGCAGGATGCGGGCATTTGCCGGCAGGATGATGCCCTGGGAGAAAACCGAGCTTTGATACATGCCTTTGGGATTGAGATGTTCAACGGACATGGTGGTCTCCTTTGCGTTTACCACCGATCGATAGACCGGACGCGCTGACAGTAGGTGTCAGCAGGGGATGAGGTATTCTATTACCTGCGGCGCATTGCGCCACTGTCGAGTAACCCGGCATGCCGACGCGCGGTTCCGCGCTGCCCATTCGGTGTAAAGTCCCGGGCAGACAGCCAAGAGACTCACCATGACCGACAACTCGACCGACAAACTGATCCAGGCCGCCGAGCGTTTTCTGGGCAAGGGCGAGGCTGCCCTGAGCGAGGTGGAGCGGCAAGTGCTGGTGCAAGCCATTGGCAAGCGGGCGCTGTCACTCGACACCAGTGCGGTGTTCGATGAAAAGGCGACCTTCGGGCAGCGGCTGGCGGACGGGGTCGCTTCATTCGGCGGCTCGTGGACGTTCCTCATCAGCTTCGGCGTGGTGCTGGTGGGCTGGGTCGGCATCAACCTGCTGCTGACTCAGCTGGCGCCGGATCCCTATCCATTCATCTTCCTCAACCTGCTGCTGTCGATGCTGGCGGCGGTGCAGGCGCCTGTCATCATGATGAGCCAGAACCGGCAGGCGGCCAAGGATCGGCTGGTGACCAGCCACGACTATGAGTGCAATCTGAAGGCCGAGATCGAGATCATGGCGCTGCATGACAAGGTCGACCAATTGCGGAACGATGACCTCAAGCAACTCATAGCCAAACAGCAGGAGCAGATCGACCTGCTGACCCGCCTCGTGGAAAGCCGCGTGGCCGTTGCGGCAGGAAAGGGCGAATCAACGTAGACTGCTGACATGCAGCCCTACCTGAAGCTTCTCTCCGATATTCTCGAACACGGCACCGACAAGTCCGACCGTACCGGCACGGGCACTCGGAGCCTGTTCGGCTACCAGATGCGGTTTGACCTCAACGAGGGCTTTCCGCTGCTGACGACCAAGAAGCTGCATCTTAAATCCATCATCTATGAGCTGCTCTGGTTCATCCGCGGCGAGACCAATGTGCGCTGGCTGCAGGAGCAGGGCGTCAAGATCTGGGACGCATGGGCCGACGAGAACGGCGATCTCGGCCCGGTCTACGGCTCGCAGTGGCGTAGCTGGCCAGCGCCGGACGGGCGCAAGATCGACCAGATCGCCAATCTGATCGAGAGCATCAGGACCAAGCCGGATTCGCGCCGGCACATCGTTTCGGCGTGGAATCCCGCCGAGGTGGACGAGATGGCGCTGCCGCCATGCCATTGCCTGTTCCAGTTCTACGTCGCCAACGGCAAGCTGAGCTGCCAGCTCTACCAGCGGTCGGCCGATACTTTCCTCGGCGTGCCGTTCAACACGGCCTCCTATGCGCTGCTGACCCATATGGTGGCGCAGGTGACGGGGCTGGGCGTCGGCGATTTCGTGCACACCTTCGGGGACGTGCACCTCTATGCGAACCATTTCGAGCAGGCGCGGCTGCAGCTAACGCGCGAGCCGCGGCAGTTGCCGACGCTGAAGATGAATCCCGATGTGAAGCGGCTGGAAGATTTCGTGTTCGAGGACTTTGCCTTCGAGGGCTATGACCCGCATCCGCATATCAAGGCGGCCGTCTCGGTATGAGCCGCAGCCTCGGCGAGCTTTCGCCGCTTGTGGCCCAGGTTTCCGATATCTATGCCGAGCGCAATGCCATTGCCCGTGACGACGACTGGTACATGCTCAAGCTCCAGGAAGAACTGGGTGAGCTGACGGCGGAGTATCTGCGGAGCAGCGGGCGGGGCCGGATGAAGGGCGCCGATGCCACGGCGGTTCGGACGGCGCTGGAGGACGAGGCCGCTGATGTGCTGGCGATGCTGCTGCTGTTCGCGCGCAACAACGATATCGACCTCGACGCGGCCCTGGATCGCAAGTGGTTCAAGTATCTGCCTCCCGCCTGAGAGCCGTGGTAGAGGATGACAGCCATTCACGGGAGGATTGGATGAGGCTTCTGCTGGTCTGTGGAGCATTGCTCGCGGCTGCGCCCGCGTGGGCCAACGATACCTCGGCGGTGCTTACCACCGGGGGTCTCGAATTCGTCACCAGCCAGGACATCGTGATGGAGAGCGAGGAGCTGTTCATCTCCAAGGATGAAATCCGGGTGGTCTACCAGTTCCACAATACTGGTGAGACGGACCAGAATATTCTTGTCGCCTTTCCGATGCCCGATATCGTGCCCAATTTCTGGTCCCCCGTCGCCTTCCCGACGGGGCCGGATGACAATCTCTTCGAATTCGAAACCACGCTCGATGGCGAGCCCGTCGAAGCGGTGCTGCATGAATATGCCTACGCTTTCGGCGTCGATCGCACCAAGCTGGTCAAGCAACTCGGCTTGCCGCTGGTGCCGATCTCCACCGCGGCCAGCGAAGCGACCGATGCGCTGGATGATGAGACGACGCAGCGCCTGCTGCATCTGGGCATGGTGACGCCGGACGAGTTTGATGCCGGTGAGGGCTGGGAAAAGCATTATTGGCCCGCCTGGACCTATAAGGCGACCTATACCTGGGAGGGTGACTTCCCGGCCGGCGAGGTGGTGACGGTTGAACATCGCTACAAGCCGAGCGTCGGGGGCACGGTGGGTGTCACCTTCCTCAGCGAACCATACGACGATTACGACCCGCCCGCCGAGTACAAGACCAAGTATTGCACCGACGAGAGCTTCCTTGGGGCGGTGCGGGCCACGCTGACCAATCCAGACGAGCCCTATTCGGCGCCGTTCACCGAGAGCTGGATCTCCTACATCCTGACCACGGGCGGCAATTGGGGTGGCGGCGCCATCGGCAAGTTCCGGCTGGTGGTCGACAAGGGCAGCGCCGATAACCTGATCTCGTTCTGCGGCGAGGACGTCAAGAAAATCGGTCCGACCACGTTCGAAATGGTCAAGACCGACTTCTGGCCGCAGAAGGAACTCGACATCCTGATTCTCGAACGGCGTGCCGACGAACAATGAGCCTCCATGTCCGACCGGCAGTGAACGCGGATGCCGCGCTCATCATCCAATTCATCGCAGCGCTGGCTGACTATGAAAAGCTGAGCCACGAGGCGAAGGCGAGCGAAGCCGATATCGTGCGCGACCTGTTCGGCGCCGATCCGAAAGTGTTCTGCGAGATAGCGGAATGGGAAGGCAAACCGGTGGGTTTTACCCTCTGGTTCTACACCTATTCCACGTTCCAGGGCCGACACGGCATTTGGCTCGAAGACCTGTTCGTCGATCCCTCGATGCGTGGCAAGGGGATCGGCAAGGCGCTGCTGGTGAACCTGGCGCGGCGCTGTGTGGCAGAGGGGCTGGGGCGCTTCGAATGGTGGGTGCTCGACTGGAACGAGCCCAGCATCGAGTTCTACAGGTCGCAGGGTGGCGTGATGCAGGACGAATGGACCAAGGTGCGGGTCGATGGCGACGCGTTGCTGAAGCTGGGGGCACCATGACCGTCAAGATCGCCATGATCGCGGGCGTAGCCGAAAACGGCGTCATCGGCAGTGACCAGACCATTCCTTGGCGCGTGCCCTCGGACATGGCGTTTTTCAGGAAGACCACGATGGGCAAGCCCATCGTCATGGGGCGCAAGCAATATGAGACGGTTGGGAGGCCGCTGCCGGGCCGGACCAACATCGTCGTCACGCGGCGGCAGGACTACCGGCCGGAGGGTGTGGCGGTGGTCCACGACATCGATACGGCGCTCGCCCGGGCACGTGAAGTCGCAGAGGCGGATGGCGTTGACGAAATCATGATCATCGGTGGCGGCGAGCTTTATGCGCAGCTCATAGACCGTGCCGACCGGCTCTACATCACCCATATCGATCTCAGTCCGGCCGGGGATGTAAGGTTTCCGCCGATTATGCCGGAGCAGTGGAGCGTAGTGGACCTGCCGGAGGTAGAGCCGTCGCCCAAGGACGAAGCCAGCTACCGCGTCAAAGTGTACGAGCGACGGCAGGTCGCCGTGCATTGATCGCGCGAGGACCTTGCCTATATAAGTCCACAACGAAACGAAATATCCGAAAGGGACGCGATGCCGTGGGAGAATAACGGAGGCGGGGGTGGCCGCAATAATAATGGCGGTCCCTGGGGCCAGGCACCTGGCGGCGGTGGCGGCAATGGTCCGCGACGTCCGGGTGGCGGCAACACGCCCAACCTCGAGGATATTCTCAATCGCGGACGCGACCAGTTTCGCGGCGGCATACCCGGCGGGCGCTGGGCGCTGGTCGGTGGCGTGTTGGCCATCGTCGCGTTCTGGGCGCTGAACTCGATCTACACGATCGATCCGCAGGAAGTGGGCGTCGAGCTGCGCTTCGGGGCGCCCAAGCCTGAGTTGTCCACTCCTGGCCTGCATTTCCACATGTGGCCGATCGAAACGGTCGAACGCGTTGCCGTCACGGTCAACCAGACCACGATCGGCTCGCCTGCCGCAGCCGGCTCGCGCAGCAACGGCGATGACGGGCTGATGCTGTCGGGCGACCAGAATATCGTCGATGTACGCTTCTCGGTCTTCTGGGCCGTGGCCAATCCGGTCGAATATCTGTTCAACGTTCGTGATCCTGAAGACATGGTCCGCAACGCGGCGGAAAGCGCGATGCGTGAAGTCGTCGGCCGTCGTCCGGCCAATGACGTGTTCCGTGATGACCAGGCCGGCATCGAAGCCCAGGTCCAGGAAATCACCCAGACTATCCTCGACAGCTATGGCCTTGGCGTCACCGTCAGCCAGATTTCGATCGAGGGTGCGGCGCCGCCGGCCGAAGTGGCCGATGCCTTCAACGAAGTGCAGCGTGCCGAGCAGGACGAAGACCGCGTGCAGGAAGAAGCCCGCTCCTACGCCAATACGCTGCTGGGCGATGCCCGTGGCCGTGCTGCGGCCTTGCGTGAAGACGCAGCCGCCTACACCAACCGCGTGGTGCAGGAAGCAACCGGTGAAGCCGAGCGCTTCAACGCCATCTATGCAGAATACGTCAATGCCCCCGAAGTGACCCGCAAGCGCCTGTTCCTCGAAACGATGGAAGAAGTGCTTGGTGGTTCCGAGAAAGTGCTGATCGAGAACGGTGCCAATGGCCAGGGTGTCATCCCCTACCTGCCGCTGCCCGAACTGCGCCCCGGCGCCACGACCACCACGACGACGGGGAACTAAGCCATGAACAATCGTCTGATCATTATTGGCGTCGTTATCCTTGCGGCGCTCTACATCTTCTTCTCGTCGATCTATGTGGTCAACGAGCGCGACCAAGCCATCGTTACGCGTTTCGGCGCCATTACCGACGTGCGGACCGAGCCGGGCATCTACTTCAAGATCCCGACCGATTTCGTGGACAGCGTGCAGATTATCGAAGATCGGCTGCTGCGCCAGGATATCCAGGATCTGCGCGTGCAGGTTTCTGGCGGCGCCTTCTACGAAGTCGACGCGTTCCTGACCTATCGCATCACCAACCCGCAGCTGTTCCGTGAACGTGCACAGGGTCAGCTTGCGGTCGTGGAAGATCGTATCGCCACGCGCTTTGCCGCCGTGCTGCGCCAGGTTTATGGTCTGCGCGAATTCAACGCCGCCCTGTCCGAGCAGCGCCCGGAAATGATGCGCGAAGCCCGCGACCTCATCGCCCCCGATGTGGAGCAGCTTGGCATCGAGGTCGTCGACGTGCGTATCCTGCGCACCGACCTGGCTGCCGACGTGTTCGAGCGCACCTATGAGCGTATGCGGGCCGAGCGCCTTGCCGAAGCCGCACTGCTGCGTGCCCGCGGCCAGGAGCAGGCGCAAAGCCTGCGCGCTATCGCCGACCGCCAAGCCGTGGAAATCGTGGCAGCTGCCACGCGTGACTCGGAAATCATCCGTGGTACGGGCGACGCCGAGCGCAACCGGCTGTTCGCCGCTGCCTATGGCCAGGACGAAGAGTTCTTCGAGTTCTATCGCTCGATGGAAGCCTATCGTAACGCGCTGGCCAATACCGGAACGACCATGGTGCTGTCGCCTGACAGCGCGTTCTTCAGCTACTTTGGCTCCAATGGCGAACTTCCGGCCGGCAATCCAAATCCTGCCGCCCCGATCCAGCCAACTGCCGCCCCGATCACCGCGCCGGCGACCGGCGAACCGGCGCTGGACGGCCTTGGCATCGAGGAAAGCACCGTTCCGACCATCACGCTCGAGGATGGTTCAGAGTTGACCCCGACGATTGGCACCGACGTTCCGGTGCCAGCTGAAGAGCCAGCGGCAGCGCCGGCCCAGTAACCCGCCGAAATCTGCGAGTATCAAGGTGAAGCCGGCGCAAGCGATTGCGCCGGCTTCACCGTTTGGTCCGGACAGTGGCTCAGGTGCCCTGATTGGCGATCCGGTAAAGCACATGCGGCCGCAGTGGGTGGCCTTCGGAAATACCCGGATGCTCGAAATCGCCGAGCGTGTCCCGGATCATGCCCAGTTTTGTCATGACACGCTGACTGGGCAGGTTGGATACGGCGGTAAAGGCCACGACTTCGTTGACCCGGAGTTCGGCGAAGGCGAAGTCGATCCAGGCATTGGCGGCTTCCGGAGCGTAGCCCTGACCCCAGTAGGCGCGGCCCAGCAGCCAGCCAATCTCGATGGGCGGCGCGCCGCGCAGGGGCATAAGGACGGGCTTGATGCCGACATCGCCGATGAAGGCGCCATCGCTCTTGCGCTCGACTGCGAGAAAGCCGAAGCCATCCGCCTCGTAGCCGGCAATGAGCCGGTCCATGGCAGCGTTGGACTCGGCTTCGGTCAGCGTATCGGGATAGAAGCGGCGCACTTCGGGATCGCCGTTGAAGCTGGCATAGGGCGCGCGATCGTCCTCCCGCCAGGGTCGGATGATCAGCCGCTCGGTCTCCAGCTTCACCGCACGATCTCTTCGTCGCTGTAACCCTGGAGGTAGAGCAGGGCGGTCAGGTCGCCGTGGTCGATGCGGAAGGCCGCCTCGGCTGCGACTGCAGCCTTGGCGTGCAACGCAACCCCGAAGCCGGCGATGCGGATCATGTCGAGGTCGTTGGCGCCGTCGCCGACCGCGATGGTCTGGCTGAGGGGTATATTGCGCTCGGCGGCCAGCGCGATCAGGCGCTCACGCTTGGTGTTCTTGTCGACTATGGGCTTGGCCACGGTGCCGGTGAGCGCGTCGCCATCGAATTCAAGCACATTGGCGATGGCCTCGTTGAAGCCGATGCGCTTGGCGAAATAGTCGGCAAAGAAGGTGAAGCCGCCCGAGACCAGCGACGTATAGGCGCCATATTCCTTCATGGTGTGGACGAGAGCACGGCCGCCCGGCGCCAGCGTTATCTGCTCGCGGCGGACTTCCTCGATGATCCTGCGCTCGAGCCCCTTGAGAAGGGCGACACGGGTATCCAGCGCTTGGCCGAAATCGAGTTCGCCGCGCATGGCGCGATCGGTGATATCGGCTACCTGGGCTTTGATGCCGAGCGCAGCAGCGAGTTCGTCGATGCATTCCTCGTTGATCATGGTGGAATCCATGTCGGCGACGAGGATCTGCTTGCGGCGGTTCGCGGTGGGCACCAGCGCCGCGTCGACGCGCAGGTCACCGATGACCTCGCGTGCTACAGCGAGCGCGTCGGTTGACTTCGGCTCGATGATCTCGCAGGCAATGGAGTGGTTGAGCCAGTTGAGTTCGCCACCAGTCTCCTTCACGACGGCAGCTGCAAGCACCGGGTCGAGTTCGGAGTCGATGGGATTGGCGATGAGGCAGAGGACTGGCATGGGGTCTTTTCAAAGGAGGAATGTGTGACAGGCCGCAGGCGCGCCGTCCTGATAGCGGGTCCGACTGCCAGCGGCAAGTCGGCGCTGGCGCTCGCCATGGCGCAGCAGGGGGACGGCGTCATCATCAACGCGGACGCCATGCAGATCTACGACACCCTGCGTGTCGTCACCGCCCGTCCCGATGATGCCGAAACGGGACTGGCTGAGCATCGCCTCTACGGCACGGTGCCGGCAGCGACGCGGTTCTCCACCGGGCAGTGGATCGGCGCCGTCCGCAGCGCCATGAATGAGACCGATCCCGCGCGTCCGCTGATTTTCGTTGGCGGTACGGGGCTTTACTTCGACGCGTTGTTAAACGGATTCGCCGACATTCCCGAGGTTCCGGCGGCGCTGACGCTTCAAGTTCAACAAGAGATTCAAGCGCTGGATGGCGCGGAGCGGCTGGCCTTGCTGCGCCGCGAGGATCCTGCCACCGCAGAGCGGCTCAAGGTGGCTGATCCGCAGCGGCTGACCCGCGCGCTGGCGGTCAAGCGTGCCACCGGGAGGATGCTGTCCAGCTTCCAGGATGCGCCGCAGGCCGGCCTGCTCGAAGGTTTCGATATCGATCGCATGGTGCTCGATCCCGATCGCGACGTGCTGCGCAGCCGTATCGCGCGCCGGTTCGAGGCGATGTTTGCCGGCGGCGCGGTAGTGGAGGTGGAGGCGCTGCGCGCGCTAAAGCTCGATCCGTCACTGCCGGTGATGAAGGCCATCGGCGTGCGCGAGATCGGGGACTGGCTCGATGGCGTAGCGGGCCGCGATGAGGCGATCACGCTGGCGACGATCGCCACGCATCAATATGCCAAGCGGCAGCGGACCTGGTTTCGCAACCGCTTCGGCGACTGGCCGCGCCGGGGGATCGCCGGCGCCTAGGGCCTTATGCGATTGGAGAAATCGCCGGCCCCAGCTTCTTTTGTCGCAAGGTTCTTGCGAAAAGCCGGTTCCCACTTTTCGCACTTGCTCTAACGCGCCCGAAGCAGGCCCAGCCGTTCGCGCATGGCAAACCGGGTTACCAGGACGACGGCGACGAAGGCCAGTCCTGCGGCAAGGCCGATCCAGATGCCGACACCGCGCCAGCCGAGCACGAAGCCCAGTACATAGGATGTCGGCAGGCCGACGCCCCAATAGCCCAGGATGGCCAGCAGCATGGGTATCTTGGTGTCGCTCAGGCCCCGCAGCGAATGGGCTGCCACCACCTGCGCGCCGTCAACCAGCTGGAACACCCCCGCCACCACCAGGAAGGTCGCCGCGAGGGCTAGGGCATTGGCGTTTTCCGGCAGGCGCGGGTCGAGAAACCAGGTGACGATGACAGGACCGGCCGTAAGGAACAGCACGCTGGCCACTGCCATGAAGCCGACGCCGAGCGCAAAGGCCGTCCATCCTGCCTTGCGGATGCCTTCAGGGTCGCTACGCCCATAGGCATGGCCCACCCGCACGGTGGCGGCGATACCGAGGCCGAGCGGGACCATGAAGGCCATGGAGGCGCATTGCAATGCGATGGCATGCGCCGCGATCTCGTCGGTGCCGATGCGACCCATCAGCAGAGCCGCCGCAGTAAAGAGGCCCACCTCGGCCAGGACCGTCAGGCCGATGGGCGTGCCGATGCGGAAAATCTCGCGGAAGCGCGACCAGTCGGGTTTCCAGAAGCGGAGCAGGATATGGAAGCGCTTGAAGCGGCGATGCCGCAGCACGTAGACCAACATCAGGCCGAACATGACGATGTTGGTCAGCAGCGTGGACAGGGCGGCGCCGCGCAATTCCATCCGCGGCAGGCCCAGCGTGCCGAACATCAGCAGGTAATTGCCGATCGCATTGAACACGACACCACCGACGGTGATGGCAAGGATAATTCGCGTTGCCTCGAAGGCTGACAGCAGCGAGCGCAGCACGATGATCGCCAGCGCGGGGAACAGCATCCATACCGCGACCTGGATGTATTCCTCGGCCCGGCCGGTCGCCACCGGATCCTGGCCGAGCAGGGAGAAGACGGGGCGGATCTGCAGAATGATCGGGATCAGCAGCATGGCGAGCAGGATTGCCACCCAGAAACCCTGGCGGGCAATGCGGCGGATCGCCTTGATGTCGCGGGAGCCGCGCGCCTGTGCCACCAGCGGTGCGACGGCGCCGACGATGCCGATGCCCAGCAACAGGAAGGGCATGAGAAATGTCGTCGCCAGCGTGCCGGCGGCCAGGGCCTGCGGCCCGAGCCAGCCCATCATGATCACATCGGTCGTGGTGAGGGCGGTCTGCGCCAGCTGGGCGATGACGAGCGGCCAGGCCAGGGCAAAGGTGGCGCGCAGTTCGGCGCGCCAGCTGCCGGCAGAGGAATCCGTTAGGTCGGCTGCGCCGGGCGCAACCGTGACTGGCTCGTTCATCTGAAATGTCCTACTCGCGGGGATTGATCTAGAGGAATCCGCCCGATAGCGGAAGGGGCCGGGAGACACACGATGACGGAACAGGTCGATAGCTCGCGCAGGGTCATTTTGGTCGCCGCGGGTCTCATCGGGGCGGGCGGCGTGATGGCGGCTGCCGCCGCGTCGCATGGCGGCGAGTCGCGCAATCTTGCTGCTGTTGCTGCCATCGGTCTGGCCCACGGCCCGACGCTGCTGGCTCTGGGGCTCGCTGGGCGTGGACAGATGCTCACCGTCGCGGCGATGCTGCTCGCTGTGGGCACAATGATCTTTGCAGGGGACCTTGGCATGCGCGAGTGGCTGGGGCACGGCCTGTTCCCCGGCGCTGCGCCATTGGGTGGCGTTGGCATGATCGGCGGATGGCTGGCGATCGTTGGTGCAGCACTCGTCCGCGGGCCGGAATAGATCGCCTATAAATTAGTTAAAGTGCGGCTGGAACCAAATACGGGGGTACCGCATTCTTGCCCTCGATAGTTCCTTGGAGGGTATCTCATGCATAAATTCCTGATTATTGCCGCGACGGTTGTTTCACTCGCAGCCTGTACGTCCACCCAGCAGGGTGCGACCGTTGGCGGGCTTGGTGGCGCTGTCATCGGTGCTGCCGCAGGCGGTACCGTACTCAGCACGGCCGTTGGCGCCGGCGTCGGCACTGTAGTCGGTGCGGCGGCAGGCAACGTGCTCGGCCGCGCATCTGGCACCAGCGACATCTGCATCTTCGAACGTGCCGATGGCAGCCGCTATCGCGACACCTGCCCGCGCGGCTAACAATTGCAGCATCGCCCCATGCTGCACGCGCCCTTCTAGGGCGCCAGCCCTCGATCCGGAGTCCCTCCTGGATCGGGGGCTTTTCATTGACCAGTGAAATCGCCTTGAATTTCTGACAGGCAGCCGACATATTTTCGTTACGACGACACTGTCTTGCGCAACCTGATCGACCGGCAGAAAGCTGGGAACTTGGCTACGTCCTGATCTGTGAATCGTTAGGCCGGGCCGGCCACGGCCCGTTTTCAACCCTTAGCCGCTGCGGCGGCGACCACGAAGAGGACTGACTCCCATGGCTGTCATTACTGGCACCGTTAAATTCTTCAATACCACCAAGGGCTTTGGTTTCATCTCGCCAGAAGGCGGCGGCAAGGATGCCTTCGTCCACATTTCTGCCGTTCAGCGCTCCGGCCTGCAGGGCCTGTATGAGAACGACAAGGTCACCTACGAACTCGAGACCGGCCGTGATGGCAAGGAATCGGCTGTCAATCTCACCCTGCTGAGCTAAGCGGGACGACCGGCGTTTGAAGGGCCCCACGGGGCCCTTTTTTGTTGGCTTGTGCACAGGCGCCGCCCGAGGGTCGACTCGGTATCGGCTGCCGTGCCAGTCTTGGGGCGGAACAGACAGATGGAGGCGGTCCATGCTGCGTGAATTCCTGCGCTACTGGAGTCCGCGGGTCGAGCCGGTCCCAGGCCTGCGCCAATCCGGCGCACTACCCTATTCAATCGTAGATGGCCGGGTAGTCTTCCTGCTTGTGACCTCGCGACGCACCGGCCGCTGGATCTTTCCCAAAGGGTCGATCAGCAGCGGCATGACGCCTTGGGACAGCGCCGCCAAGGAGGCGCTGGAAGAAGCCGGCGTGGTCGGCGAAATCGCTTCCGATGTCATCGGTACCTACCGGAACTCCGACAAGGGCGTGCTGGTCGATGTCGATCTCTATCCGCTGCGAGTGGAGAGCCAGCTCGACATCTGGCAGGAGATGGACCAGCGGCTGCGACACTGGGCGCTACTGGCCGAGACTCGGCGCCTATTGGCCGATCATTCCCTGGCGCGCATCGCCGGGAAGCTGCATGGACAATTGTCCGAGCAGCGGATCATGCAATGAAGGCTGCCAGTACGCGGTAGGTCAGGGCTGCCAGCAGGGCAGAAGCCGGCAGGGTAACCAGCCATGCGGCACCGATCTGCGCCACTTTCAATCGCCGCACCAGATAGCGCCGCTCGTTGCGGCGCTCGCGCGCCAGTGCCTCTTCGGGACGATCGTTGAGCATGGATGCATCGATGAAGCGGGTTTCTACGGGCACGGCGCCGCTCATGTTGCGGATGGCCAGAAACTCGCGCACGAAGCCGACGCCGAACACCGCGCCAACGGCAACATGGGTCGACGATACCGGTAAGCCCAGCGCCGAAGCGGCGAGCACTGTCACCGCTGCTGCCAGGGCGACGCAGAAAGCGCGGATCTCGTTGAGCTTGGTGATCTGCTCGCCCACGGTGTGGATGACGCGCGGGCCGAATAGCGCGATGCCCAGACCCAGCCCGAACGCGCCGATCGCCAAAGCCCAGAACGGAATGTGCAGCGCGGTGCCCGGAGCGGAATGCATCACGCGCAGTACGGCCGCCAGCGGACCCAGCGCATTGGCGACGTCATTGGCGCCATGCGCGAAGGAGAGCAGCGCCGCTGCGATGATCAGTGGCGGTCGAAACAGCGTGGCGACCTGCTTCTTGCGATTGCTTAGCGTCAAAGAGCGGATGCGTGTCCAGGGCATGGCGATCAGCCACCCTGCCGCTGCGGCGATCAATCCGGTCAGAACGGTTGCGAAGGTGTCCGGTTGCCACCAGTGAGTTGGCGCCTTGGTGGCCAGATACATGGCAAAGATGCCCGACATCGCCGCAACCAATATGGGCACCCAGAGCCGGGCGGCCGCGATCTTGTCCGTACGGCGGGTGATGGCAGTCCTGATGATGGCATGAAGGCCTGCGGCAAAGATGGCGCCCAGCAGCGGCGACAGCATCCAGCTTACAGCGATGATGCCCACCATCGGCCAGCTCACCGCGCCGAAGCCGGCGGCCGCGACCGCAGCGCCGACGATGCCGCCAATGATGGCGTGGGTTGTCGAGACCGGCGCGCCGACAAAGGTGGAGCCATTGATCCAGAGCGCCGCCGCCAGCAGCGCGGCGATCATCACCAGCACCAGGGACAGGGGTGTGAGGCCCGCGTCGAATGCCAGCAGGTCGTTGGCGACGGTATCGACGACGTCGCCACCGGCCAGAATGGCGCCGGCAACATCGAAGCTGGCGGCAAGCGCCAGGGCGGCGCCCATGGTCAGCGCCTTGGCGCCGACCGCTGGACCCACATTGTTGGCAACGTCATTGGCCCCGATATTGAGCGCCATGTAGCCGGCCGCCACGGCCGCGAGAATGACCAGGTAGCGCATCGGTCCGTCTGGAAGTGTCAGGCCGGCCAAGGCTGCCGCGGCAAGCAGAAAGATCAGCGCGACGCCAAAAAGCAGGATATTCCGTGGCATTGGTCGCGTGGCGGTCCCGAAGGGAAAGAAGCATCCTTTGGACTATGCTTCGGCACCGTTGTCGACACAAATACCGCCGAATCCGCTGCTAGTTTCCGGCCTGTCGCGCAAGCTCGTCGCCCAGCGCTCCTAGCAACTGTTCCGTCCCACGCCTGCGCTGTTCCATATTGTCGAGACCGTCGAGGAAGCACCCGTGCTCGGTCACGGTCATGCGGGTGCCATCACCGGCGGCGAAGAGCTCAATCGCCGCCACGGAAACCGAAATGCGCTTGCCTCCCATCGTCATGTAGTAGGTGTAGATGATGCGGCTATTTTCGACGATGTCCTCGTAACGGACATCGAAGCCGAACTGGAATTCGCCTTCGCCGCTTTCCAACAACTCGCGTCCACCCTCGCGGAAGTCGAAGATCTTGGGCTCCGCACCACCGCCGAACCAACGCTTCTTGATGGCGGGGTCGGCCCAGGCGCGGAACACGCGGGCAGGGGTGGCCGGGTAGGTGCGTTCCAGCACGAAGGTGCCGTGGGCAATCGAACGTTCGGTCATGCGTCTCTCCTGTTTGACTGTTAAGCCGAACATTAAGTGACGCGAATAATGAGGTCAATGCTTAAGTTATTTATTTAGTGTTTGACGCAGCCCTTGACACCTTCGCGGCAATGCACCTATCAATGCGGCCACAATTTTTCGTTGGAGAGGTCCCGTGCGGGCACTCATTCTCGTAGTAGGCAGGCGCATCGGCAACGTGGGATAAAATCCTGCGCGATAGCTGGTGCGCCGAAAACAGGTCCCGAACGGGGCCTTTTTTATTGCCCGGTTTTCGCCGCTACGAGACTGGGCTGGATTGGACTGAGGAAGGAATTGACGATGGCCGAACGAATGACGGGCGCGGAAATGGTGATCCAGGCGCTGACCGACCAGGGGGTCGAGCACATCTTCGGCTATCCCGGCGGTGCGGCCCTGCCAATCTATGACGCGCTGTTCCAGCAGGAAGTGGTGCAGCATATTCTGGTGCGGCACGAGCAGGGCGCCACGCATATGGCCGAGGGTTATGCGCGTTCGACCGGCAAGCCCGGCGTTGTCCTCGTCACCTCCGGCCCCGGCGCGACCAATGCCGTTACGGGCCTCACCGATGCGCTGATGGACTCGATCCCGATGGTCTGCATCACCGCGCAGGTGCCGACAACGCTCATCGGCTCAGACGCCTTCCAGGAATGCGACACGGTCGGGATCACCCGCTCCTGCACCAAGTACAACTACCTGGTGAAGCGCGTGGAAGACCTGCCGCGTATCATGCATGAAGCGTTCCTCATCGCCACGACCGGCCGCCCCGGTCCGGTGGTGGTCGATATTCCCAAGGATGTGCAGTTCGCGCTGGGCGACTATTACAAGCCCGACCTCGAAACGCTACGCCACCAGAGCTATCGCCCGCAGATGGATGGCGATGCAGCTGCCATCGAGGCAGCCGTCGACCTGATGCTCAAGGCGGAACGGCCGATCTTCTATACCGGCGGCGGCGTCATCAATGCCGGTCCCGAGGCTTCCGAGCACCTGCGCGAACTGGCCGAGTTGACCGGCTTCCCGGTGACCTCGACCCTGATGGGCCTGGGCGCCTTCCCCGCCTCCAATCCGCAGTGGATGGGCATGCTGGGCATGCACGGCACCTACGAGGCGAACCTCGCCATGCATGACTGCGACGTCATGATCAATATCGGCGCGCGCTTCGACGACCGCATCACCGGACGCATCGATGCGTTCTCGCCCAATAGCCGCAAGATCCATGTCGATATCGACCCCAGCTCGATCAACAAGGTGGTGCGCGTCGACGTGCCGATCATCGGCGACTGCGAGCGCGTGCTGGCCGAAATGGTCCGCGTGTGGCGCAGCAGGACTAACCAGCCGCGCACCGAGGCGATCGCGCCGTGGTGGAAGCAGATCGAGAAGTGGCGGGCCGTGGATTCGCTCGGCTACAAGAACTCGGACACAGTGATCAAGCCGCAATACGCTATCGAGCGGCTGTATGAGGCGACCAAGAAGCAGGGCAAGGAAGTCTATATCACCACCGAAGTCGGCCAGCACCAGATGTGGGCTGCCCAGCACTTCCACTTCGACAAACCGAACCACTGGATGACCTCGGGTGGCCTCGGGACGATGGGCTACGGCCTGCCGGCCGCGGTCGGCGTGCAGGTGGCGCATCCCGATGCGCTGGTGATCGACATTGCCGGCGAGGCCAGCGTGCAGATGACAATGCAGGAGATGTCGACGGCAGTGCAGTACCGCCTGCCGATCAAGATATTCATCCTCAACAACGAACGCATGGGCATGGTGCGCCAGTGGCAGGACCTGCTGCATGGCTCGCGCTACGCCCACTCCTATTCGGCGTCGCTGCCCGACTTCGTCAAGCTGGCCGAGGCCTATGGCGGCAAGGGCATCCGGTGCGACAACCCGGCCGAGCTCGATGCGGCGATCAAGGAAATGCTGGATTACGACGGCCCGGTGCTATTCGACGTGCTGGTCGAGAAGGACGAGAACTGCCTGCCGATGATCCCGTCCGGCAAGCCGCATAACGAGATCATCCTGCCCGATACCGCCAATATCGGCGACATCATCGACGAGAAGGGACGGCAGCTCGTCTAGGGCGCGCTGCAGAGGAAAGCAAAATGAACGCACATCTGCAGCCTACCGGCTCGGCTTATTTCCTGACCAAGGAAACCCAGGAAATCGAACGCCACACCCTGTCCGTGCTGGTCGACAACGAGCCGGGTATTCTCGCCCGTGTGGTCGGCCTGTTCTCGGCGCGTGGCTACAATATCGAAAGCCTCACCGTCAGCGAGACCGAACACGGACGGCGACTTAGTCGCATCACCGTTGTCGTAACCGCGACGCCCAAGACGCTGACGCAGATCAAGCTGCAGCTCGAGCGGCTGGTGCCGGTGCACAAGGTGCATGACCTAACCGCCGAGGGTGCCTCGCTGGAGCGTGAACTGGCGCTGATCAAGGTGGCCGGATCGGGCGACTCGCGCGCCGAGACGCTGCGGCTGGCCGATGCCTTCCGCGCCCAGATTGTCGATGCTTCGGTCGAGAGCTTCGTGTTCGAGGTGACGGGCAAGCCGGCCAAGATCGACAGCTTCATCGCGCTGATGCAGCCGCTTGGCCTGGTCGAAGTGGTGCGTACCGGGCTTGCCGCCATCTCGCGCGGTCCACAGGGCATGTGATCAGCCTTCGCTGATCGCAGCTATCACAAGTCTCGATTGGGCGGCGCGCCCAGTCTGGTATAGAGCAGGACCGGTTTTCACGAGTCCCTGCCATGACCCTGCTCTCCGTCAATCTCAATGCCGTCGCCCAGCTTCGCAACCGGCGCAATCTGCCGTGGCCAAGCGTGGTGGGGTTGGCGCGCGTGGTGATGGATGCGGGCGCCAGCGGCGTCACCGTGCATCCGCGGCCGGACGAGCGGCATATCCGCCGCACCGATGTGTTCGAGCTGGCGGAGATGCTGCGGACGGAATATCCGGCGGCCGAGTTTAATATCGAGGGCTATCCGAGCGAGGACTTCTTCGACCTCGTCGATCAGGTCAATCCGCAGCAGGTGACGCTTGTCCCCGATGATCCGGCGCAGGCGACTTCGGACCATGGCTGGGACTTTCGCGGCAAGGGCAATTTCCTGACATCGGTGGTGCAGCGGCTCAAGGCGCCCAACCGGCGCATTTCGCTGTTCTGCGATCCCGATGCAGGCGTCGATGGCGTGGTGGCGGCCAAGGCGACGGGTGCCGACCGGATCGAGCTTTATACCGGCCCTTATGGTGGCTGCTACGACGACCCCGACCGCGCCGTGCATGAACTGGCGGCGCTGGCGCATACGGCTCAAGCTGCGCATCGGGCCGGCATGGGCGTCAATGCCGGGCACGACCTGACGCTGGCCAACCTGGCGGCGTTTCAGTCCGCCGTGCCTGGAGTCGATGAAGTGTCGATCGGGCATGGCATCACTGCCGATGCGCTGTCGCTGGGATTTGCCGAGGCGGTGCGGCAATACCGGGCGGTGCTCGGCGGCTAGGCCTGCCGTGATCCGAATGCCCGGAGGAAAGTGGCGACGCCGGTGGCCGCCGCCTTGCGGAGAGCTTCTTCGGATGGCCGCACGCAGGTGCCATCGTCGGCAAGGTCGGAATTGATCAGCGCGAAGAAATGGCGGGAAGCAGTGCTGGCATCGGGCAGATCGAGATAGCCGTCCTGCGCCAGCTTGGCAAAGCGGCCGGCGATCAACGGCCAGTCCTGGCCCGGTCCGTATTCGGCCCAGGCAGCGAAGAGGGCAGGGTGGTTCTGCGCCTCGCGCTTGAGCAGGGCGGTCAGCGCACGACCGTCGATGTCACACATGCAGCGCCCCATCAGGCGGACGGCGAAATCGACCAGCGCCGACTGGATGTCATCCGGCTTGTCGGGGAAAGTCGCCAGCACGGCCATGAGGGAGGCGCTGGACCGCGCCGTCACATCCTCGATGACAGCGATCAGCAGCTGGTCGCGGTCGCCGAGCTGATTGTAGATCGTCTGTCGGGAGACGCCGGCTTCGGTGGCGATGCTGTCAATGCTCAGGGCGGCGAAGCCATCGCGCACGATGGCGCGCTTGGTCGCATCGAGAATTGCCGTGCGCTTGGTGGGCGGCTTGGCAAAAGCGGGTCGTGCCGGGGCCAGATCGATGTCAGTCATTGGCAGCAAGATACACCCTTCCGAGGATTTTACAATATTGTCCAATTTTTTGGACGATCACGCTTGACTGATTTTACAGTCGTGTCCAATATGCTGTTGTCGGCTGCCCGCTCCTCCGGCCCGCGCCGATTCCAGATTTCCGCATAGTGCGACCCAATGCCAAGACGCGGGTCGAAGAGGTATTACCAAAATGAACTCCAAGATCCTGCGCGCAGCGCTGGTGCTCGGCTTGCTGTCGGCCATCGGTCCCTTCGCCATCGACATGTATTTACCCGCATTGCCGGCGATCGGACTTGACTTGGGCGCCGATACGGCGGGCGTGCAGGCCAGCCTAATGGCCTTCATGGCGGCCATCGCCGTTTGCCAGCTGTTCTATGGCCCGATCAGCGACATGGTCGGGCGTAAGCCGCCGCTCTATTTCGGCATGGCGCTGTTCGTTGCAGGGGCCGTTGGTTCGGCCATGGCGCCGTCCATCGAATGGCTGATTGCCGCTCGCTTCCTCCAGGGCGTAGGCGCCTGTGCGGCCATGGCTCTGCCGCGTGCCATCGTGCGTGATGGTTATACCGGCGCCGATGCTGCCCAGCTGCAGAGCCTGCTGATGCTGGTATTCTCGGTCTCGCCAATTCTCGCCCCGCTCGGCGGGAGCCTCATCGTGCAGTTCGGCGACTGGCGCGCCATCTTCTACGTCGTGGCGGGCATCGGTGTGCTCGGCGCGCTACTGGTGTTCTTCTTCCTCAAGGAGACCCGTCCGGCTGAAGCGCGGCTGGAAAGCAGCGTTGGTTCGGCCCTGCGTGGCTATGGCGTGCTGCTGCGTGACCGCAACTTCCTCGGCCTCTCCATGATCGGCGCCTTCGGCATGTCGAGCTTCATGGCTTACCTCGCCAATTCGTCCTTTATCCTTATCGATCACTACGGGCTCAATCCCACGCTCTACAGCATCATGTTTTCGATCAATGCCGTGTCCTTCATCGGCGTATCGCAACTGACGGGTGTGCTGACCCGCCGTTTCGGCCTCAATGCCGTGGTACGGACGGCCGTCAATGGCTTCATCGTTACCATGCTGTTGTTGCTGGCGGTGTGGCTCGCCGGCGTGGACCGACTCGAAGTGCTCGCCGTGCTGCTGTTCGTCGGCTACGGCTTCCTCGGCCTGGTGATCCCGACCACTGCCGTGTTGGCCCTCGAAGAGCATGGCCAAATCGCCGGGACCGCCTCGGCAATGATGGGCACGCTGCAATTGGTGACGGCTGCGGTGGTGATGGGTGTTGTCGGCAGTTTCTTCGATGGCACCGCCAAACCCATGGTCATCGGCATCGCGGCCTGTGCCGTCATCGCCTTCGCCCTGACGCGGCTGACCATCAAGCCGGCGCCGCTGGTCGCAGCGGCAGCGGAGTAAGCAAAAAGAGGCGCTGGATAGCCAGCGCCTCTTTCGTATTCAGTCGGTAAATGTAGTCACTCCACGTTCGGAGCATCGTCTCAGGCAGGGCGATTGTCACCACTGCGTCGAACAGTGCGTCGCCGCACGATCACCAACGACCGGCGTGGCCGGCATCGGGCCGGCCGAAAACGCAAAAACCTCAGGCGCTGTCTATACTTACAGAAATGTGCCCTAGGCAGGGTACTGTCCCCGCACCACAACTAAGTGCCTCCTTGTGAGCATCGTTGATAGGCACATATATCGCCTCAGTTACGATTTGTTACCAAGGAGGGCTCAAATGTCCAAACTCAAGATTGCCGTCATTATCTCGTCCACGCGCCCGACCCGCTTTGGTGAAAAGCCGGCCCAGTGGATCCTCGAAAAGGCCAATGCCCGTCCGGAAATCCAGGCCGAGATCGTTGACATACGCGACTTCGACCTGCCGTTCTTCGACGAAATGGCCTCCAATGCCTGGATGCCTTCGGCGAACCAGAATGCCGTGAAGTGGCAGAACAAGATCAGCGAATTCGACGGCTACATCTTCGTCGCCGCTGAATACAACCGCTCGATCACCGGCGCGCTCAAGAACGCGATCGATCAGGCCTATGTGAACTGGAACAAGAAGGCGTTCGGCGCCGTCGGTTACGGTACCGTTGGTGGCGCTCGCGCCATCGAACATCTGCGCGGCATCGGCGTCGAGCTGCAGATGGTTTCGACGCGTTCGGCCGTTCATATCGGCGGTGCCGACTTCATGGCGGTGCATCCGGGCTTCGGCGGCACCAAGTCGCTCAATGACATCGAAGCTTCGATCGGCAACTCGGCCAAGGACATGCTCGACCAGCTGATCTGGTGGGGCACGGCCACCCGCGCTGCCCGCGAGGAAGACGCCGCGACCGCCAAGGCCGCCGAATAAGCTTTACGAAGACCTCCAAATCTTCGTTTACCGGCAGGGGCCGCTCCGCAAGGACGGCCCCTGTTGTTTTGCGCCCTTCGGCGGGGGCGGCCAAGGCGGGTTCTGAACCATTGTGATGCGATTGTGTTGTGTGTGACTGTGGGCGGGTGTATAGCGGCGCCCGCCTTGACCAAGAGAGCATCAGGTTCATGACGCAGACGAGTACTGCCGGTGGCTCCCGCCCCGGTGTCGATGCGAGCGACCTCACCAGCCACTCACATTCCCGCAAAGATCTCCCCATGCTGATCATGGGCGCGCTCGGTGTCGTCTATGGCGATATCGGTACCAGCCCGATCTATGCGTTCCGCCAGGCCATGCATATCCGGCCGGGTGCCGCGTCGCATGACAGCGAAATCCTGGGGCTGCTGTCGCTCATCGTCTGGGCGCTGACGCTTACCGTGGCGGTCAAGTACGTGTTCTTCGTGACGCGCGCCGACAACAATGGCGAAGGCGGCACGCTGTCGCTGATGGCGCTGGCGCGCAAGACCTTCACCAATCCACCGGTCTGGATCACCGTGCTCGGGGTACTTGGCGCGGCGATGTTCTTCGGCGATGCCATCATCACGCCGGCCATTTCGGTGCTGTCGGCGGTCGAAGGCGTGCAACTGGTGGCGCCCGGCATGGCGCGCTGGGTGGTGCCGATCACCTTGGTAATCATCGTTGGCATCTTCTTCGTGCAGAAATTCGGCACGGCCAAGGTATCGATCGTGTTCGGGCCAGTGACGGCGCTGTGGTTCCTGGTGCTCGGCTTTTCCGGCCTCGTGCACATCATCGATTATCCGGCCGTGCTGTGGGCGCTCAATCCGTGGCTGGGCCTTGAATTCCTCGGCACGCATTTTGGCATCGCCTTCGTGGTGATCGGCGCCATCTTCCTCGCGGTGACCGGCGCCGAGGCGCTCTATGTCGATCTGGGTCATTTCGGCCGCAGGCCGATCGTCATCGCCTGGTTCGGGCTGGTGTTTCCGTGCCTGCTGCTCAACTATTTCGGGCAGGGCGCCTTCGTGCTCGAGGTGGGCCCGGAGAATGTCGACAGCCCGTTCTTCGAGATGCAGCCCGATTGGGCACTGCTGCCGTTTGTCGGCCTCGCCACCATGGCCACCATCATCGCCAGCCAGGCGGTGATTTCGGGCACTTACAGCCTCACCCAGCAAGCCATCGCGCTCAACATGATGCCGCGCATGGTGGTGACGCATACGTCCGAGACGCAGAGCGGGCAGATCTACATGCCGCAGATCAACACCATGCTGATGCTCGGCGTGCTGGTGCTGGTGCTGGTTTTCGGCAGTTCGAGCTCGCTGTCCAACGCCTATGGCATTGCGGTTTCGGGCGTGATGATCGTCACGCTGGCGCTGCTGGTTGTGGTGATGTGGCGCAATTGGAAATGGCATCCGGCAGCGGTCATTGCTTTTGGCGTGGTGTTCGCGCTGATTGATGGCGGCTTCTTTGCCGCCAATGCCGCCAAGCTGTTCCAGGGTGGCTGGGTGCCGGCGGCGGTAGCGCTGGCGGTGGCCGTGATCATGTGGAGTTGGATGGCCGGCCGTAAGCGACTGTCCGAAAAGACTCGTCGCGACGAGGTCCCGCTGCAATTCCTGGTCGATAATCTCTCCAAGAAGAAACCGACGCTGGTGCCGGGTACTGCCGTATTCCTCACCAGCGATATCGAGGGTGCCCCCACGGCGCTGCTGCACAGCCTCAAGCACTACAAGGTGCTGCATGAGCAGAACGTGATCCTGACCGTGCGCACCTCGGCATCGCCGCGGGTGCCCGACGACGAGAAAGTCACTATCGACGCCTATAACGAGCTGTTCAGCCGGGTTGTCGTTACCTTCGGCTATATGGAAAGCCCGAACATTCCCAAGGCGCTGGCGCTCGGCCGCAAGCTGGGCTGGAAGTTCGACATCATGTCGACGTCCTTCTTCCTGTCGCGCCGCTCACTGAAGCCGGGTCCGAAATCGGGAAATCTGCTGCGTTACTGGCAGGACCGGCTGTTCACGCGGCTAGCAAAGAATGCCAGCGACGCGACGGAGTATTTCCATATTCCGACCGGGCGGGTGGTGGAAATCGGGACGCAGGTGGTGTTGTAGAACCGCGGTAGCTGTACCGCCTGTTGGTATCGCCTACTTCACCATGTCCGGGCACACATAGGGAACCTCGGCAACTGTGAAGCGCTGTTCCTGCACGTCGCTGCCCAGCTTGAGGCTCAGAACTAGCTCGGAATCAGTGAGCTCGGTGATATCGGCATTGATGGTCATGCCGTCCTCGTCCCAACTAATGGCGCTATCCGACACCTGCTGCCACTTGGACAGCCGATAGGTTTCCCAGCAGCTGTCGCTGACCAGCGTGCCATCTCCGAGGAATATCTGCATCGGGCCGGGCAGGGATGCGTCGGCATCTGCTCGCACCCAGACCTTGTTGAGCAGCGGATTTTCACCTTCGCCGACCTCATCGGTCGCGTCCTCGGTCGCGTCGGTATCCTGGGCGCTGGCCGGCAGGGTGGCACAAGTGCCAACGCCCCAGACGCTCATGAGGGCGAGGATTGCGGCCTTGGTATCCATTGAACTGCTCCCTGTTCATCGCTGATCTGGTGATGCGATCGGCGATGAACAAGAGTGCACGGCCAAACGCGGCAAATTTGCGTTGCCGCGAAGGTGGTTTGGCGAAAATTCAGGCCCAGCCGCGCTGGCCCAGCGCACGGTCGCGCTCGCGCACCCGCTTGGCCTGGTTGGGCCAGAGCTCATAATCATTGTCGCCGAGTTCGTGGCGGGCGTGCACCGGCCAGTTGGGGTCATCGAGCGCGCCACGCGCCAGGGCGATGAAGTCGGCCTCGCCGGTGGCAATGATCTCCTCGGCGCGGCGGGTATTGCCGAGCAGGCCCACGGCGATGGTAGGCAGGCCGCCGTCATTGCGCACCGCCTTGGCCAACGGCACCTGGTAGTCGGCCATCGCTTGGATGGTAGCGCCTTCGAAGCCGCCGCTGGAGGCGTCGATGGCGTCGACGCCGCGCGCCTTCAACTCCCTTGTGAGCACGACACTGTCCTCGACCTGCCAGCCCTCGGGGTGCCAGTCGCTGACCGAGAGGCGCACAAGCAGTGGCTTTTCGGCCGGCCAAACCGCGCGAACCGCCTCGGTGACCTCAAGCAGCAGGCGCATGCGGTTGTCGCGGCTGCCGCCGTAGCGATCGGTGCGCTTGTTGGCGAGTGGGGAGAGGAACTGATCGAGCAGGTAGCCATGGGCGGCGTGAATTTCGATCGTGTCGAAGCCGGCGCGATCGGCGCGCCTAGCAGCTGCGACGAAAGAATCGATGACAGTGTGGATGCCTGCTTCGTCGAGCGCTTCGGGCTTGGTGAAGTTCTTGTTCTCGGCATGGATTTCATCAGTGGGGCCGACTGGCGTCCAGCTCTCGAAATGCAAGGTCGCCTTTTCTTCCTCGGTCTCGTCGAAGCCGTTGCGCCACGGCACCGGCGTCGACGCCTTGCGGCCGGCATGGGCTAGCTGGATACCGGCAGCGGCGCCCTGGCTGTGCAGGAAATCGACGATGCGGGTCAGCGGAGCAATCTGCTCGTCCTTCCACAGGCCAAGGTCGCCATAGCTGATGCGGCCTTCAGGCGTCACCGCCGTTGCCTCGAGCACCACCAGACCGAAGCCACCAATGCCGAAGCGCCCGAGATGAACGAAGTGCCAGTCATTGGCGAAGCCGTCCTGTGCCGAATATTGGCACATGGGCGCGACGACCGTGCGGTTGCGCAGGGTGAGGCCGCGCAACGTGGCGGGTGAAAACAGCTTGGACATGGACAGCTCTTGTTGGTCTTGCCGGAGGGTGGCGGTGCATAAATGCATCGTTCTGGCTTCATCGGCAAGTGCCGATGGAAGAACGCACTGTTGCGGCGAGCGCATGCAAAGCAATGTTTTCTCCGCGGTCTTTTCCCCTTGGCCGACGCAGGTTAGGGTCCGCGCCGGATGGAGAGACCAGCATGAAGATCACGCTCGACCTCGACGCATTGGTCGCCGAAGGCAAGCTGACTGCGGCAGAAGCCGAACGGCTCAAGGGCTTTGCGGCTCGCGATACCGGAGAGCTTGGCAGCAACGTGCTGTTCGCGCTGGGTGCCGCGGCAGTCGCGACCGGCGTCGGCGTGCTGGTGCCGACGCTGGCGACGGCGATTGCACTGGGTGCCGTGCTGTTCGCCGCCGGCTTCTGGCTGCGCTTGATGCGCGTGGAGCGCTGGGCGGTGTTCGCGCAGATCGTCATGGTCATCGGAGCCCTGGCGCTGCTGGGCGGGCTCGGCGGATTGTTCGGCGAACATCTCTGGGTGCGTGTGGCCCTCACGGCCGCCACGGCCGTCGCGGCAGTGATGGCCACTTCGGGCCTGCTGGCGGCGCTGGCGGTTCTCGCCTTCGCGGCCACCATAACCCTTGATGTCGACCTGTGGACGCCGACGCACTATCTCTCTGTCGCCATCGTGGCGCTCTCGGCGCTGGTGCTGGGGCTATATCTGCTGTCGCTTCGCATCGCGCTGACCTATGAGCGGCTGGCCATCATCGCAATGCGTACTGCCATCCTGCTGGTCAACGGCGCCTTTTTCATTGGCTCGATCTTCGGCGACGAATTGCTGGGATGGTCGGGCATATATTTCTCGGTGGCCTGGGCCGTTGCGCTCCTGGCCTTCGGCGCCTGGGCGGTGTTCGCCAACCGGCGCTGGGTGGTCAATACGGTCGCCGTATTCGGCGCTATCCACTTCTTCACGCAATGGTTCATGGTGCTGGGCGCGCAGCCCTTCTCGATCCTTGGCGGTGGCCTGCTGCTGATCGGGTTCGGGCTGGCCCTGGCGCGATTCAACCGCTGGGTGGGGACGCGCCGCACCGCGGCCGCCGCGGCCGGCGCACCAACGCCGCGCGCCGATGGCTGGAAGGAATAGAGTATGGCTATCACGAGGGCACGCTTTCGCGAACTCGTGGGCCTCAACGAGCCCACGGTCACGCTGATGTCTAGCGCCACCGAGCCTGCCGATGGCTATGTTGTCGAGCACCTTCGCCTGCGATTGGGCGATACCGAAGTCCGGGGCATCCTGACCCGGCCAACTGATAGCGACCGACGCCTGCCGGCCATTCTCTATGGTCACTCCCATGGCGGCGGCTACAGCATCGGCGCCAGCGAACTGCTTGAGGGACGGGAATACCTGCTCGATCCGCTCGGCCCCGCCTTTGCCCGGTCAGGCTATGTCACGCTCTCCATCGACATGCCGGTCTTCGGCGAACGCGCCACGGTCAGCGAGGGCTCTGCGGCCAAGGCGCTGCTGTGGCACGGCAAGTCGCTGTTCGGACAGATGCTGTCTGACCATTCGGCTGCGCTGACCTACCTGGCAAGCCGCGACGATGTCGATCCGACGCGTATCGGCGCCTTCGGCATCTCGATGGGTTGCGTGCTGAGTTACTGGCTGGCGGCGATGGACGAGCGAATTGCCGCCGTCGCCCATCTCTGCTGTTTCGCCGATTTCCGCACCATGATCGAACTCGGCGCGCATGATGGGCACGGCATTTATCTCACCGTTCCCGGCCTCCTGGCCGAGGCCGACAGCGGCAGCATTGCCGCGCTCATTGCGCCGCGTCCGCAACTGGTCTGCATCGGCGAGGCAGACAGCCTGACGCCGCCGCTTTCGGTGGAACGAGCCTGGGCCGAACTGGAGCCGGCCTATGCCGGTATCCGCGACCGGCTCGAACTGGTGAGTGAGCCCGGCGTCGGCCACCGGGAGACCATCGCCATGCGCGAGGCGGCGCTGGCCTTCTTCGGCACGCATCTCGTTGAACCGATGGGTTAGTGGTGCTTCCGAAGAATCCGAACGGAAGCGCGCAAATAAGGCTTGCCTGGAACCGTACCGTACGGTACGCCTGCGGACGAAATTAGCCGAAACCGTTCGGCTAGCCGTTGGGGACCTACCGTGCCAGTGACCATCAAGGTCAACGAAGAGACGTTCACTCCGCGCCAGCAGGCTGTGCTGACGGCGGCGCTGGACCTGCTCGTCGAGAATGGCGATGGCCTGACCATGACGGCTGTGGCGCGCCGCGCCTCGTGCTCCAAGGAAACGCTCTACAAATGGTTCGGTGACCGTGATGGCTTGCTGACCGCCACCGTGCAGTGGCAGGCGGCCAAGGTCCGCATGCCGGTGGTAGATCGCTCCCACCTCAATGCCAAGACGCTGCGCCTCAGCATCGAGCAGTTCGCCCGTGACCTGTTGACTGTGATCGTCGGCGAAGTGTCGGTGACGCTCAACCGCACCGCCGTCACCCATGCGGCGCAGGAAAAGGACAGCCTCGGGCTGATCGTGCTGGAGAATGGGCCGCTCGCCATCCGACGCCGGCTCAAGCCCATTCTCGAGGCCGGGCGCGATGCGCGTCTCTTGCGCTTCGACTCCAGCGAAGACGCCTACCGCACCTTTTTCGGCCTCGTCGTGCGCGACGTGCAGATCCGCCTGCTGCTCGGCGACAAGTCGCTCACCCAGACCAATGTCGAAGGCAACATCGAAGCCGATGTGAAAGCCGCGACCGACCAGTTCTTCGCCCTCTACGGGGCGAAAGCCAACAATCCATAACACTGCATTTCAAGGGAGATACCCATGCGCGTCTATTACGATCGGGATGCCGATCTCAACATCATCAAGTCCAAGAAGGTCGCGATCGTCGGCTACGGCTCACAGGGCCATGCCCACACACTGAACCTGCGCGACAGCGGCGTCACCAACGTCGTCGTGGCTTTGCGTCCCGGTTCCGCTTCGGCCAAGAAGGCCGAGGGCGAAGGCCTCAAAGTCATGTCGGTTGCCGACGCCGCCGCGTGGGCCGACGTCATCATGATGCTGACCCCGGACGAGCTCCAGGCCGATATCTACAAGCAGCATATCGAGCCTAACATCCGTGACGGCGCGGCGCTGGCTTTCGCGCACGGCCTCAACGTGCACTTCAACCTGATCGAGCCCAAGTCCACCGTCGATGTGATCATGATCGCGCCGAAGGGCCCCGGCCATACGGTGCGTGGCGAATACCAGAAGGGTGGCGGCGTGCCATGCCTGATCGCCGTGCACCAGGACGCGTCGGGCAATGCCCATGACATCGCACTGGCCTATGCCTCTGGCGTTGGCGGCGGCCGTTCGGGCGTCATCGAGACCAACTTCCGCGAGGAATGCGAGACCGATCTTTTCGGCGAACAAGTTGTGCTCTGCGGCGGCTTGGTCGAACTGATCCGCGCTGGCTTCGAGACGCTGGTGGAAGCCGGCTACGCTCCGGAAATGGCCTATTTCGAGTGCCTGCACGAAGTGAAGCTGATCGTCGACCTGATCTACCAGGGCGGCATTGCCAACATGAACTATTCGATCTCCAACACTGCTGAGTGGGGCGAATACGTCTCGGGTCCGCGCATCATCACCTCGGAAACCAAGGCTGAGATGAAGCGCGTGCTCAAGGACATTCAGTCCGGCAAGTTCACCGCCGAGTGGATGCAGGAAATCAAGGCGGGCGGCTCGCGCTTCAAGGCGACGCGTCGCCTCGCCGACGAGCACCAGATCGAGGAAGTCGGCAGCAAGCTGCGCGACATGATGCCCTGGATCAAGGCCGGCGCGCTGGTCGACAAGGCCAAGAACTAACAGAGAAGAGCAGCGGCCGGGGGAGACCCCGGCCGTTGTGTTTCGGCCATGCGCATCGTTCCGGTTACCGCCATCGACATCGTCAGCGTGCCCGGCGCATGGCCGCTGAGCGCAGCGCAACGCGCTGCTGTTGCCGGCTACTGGCACGAGGCTACCGTCGCCAACCCGCATTTGTGGGACGGCCGTGTCCTGGGACTTTCGGCACCGGGCGGCGGCCTGCCTGTTGTCGAGGATGGGATATTCCGCGCTGAGGCGCGCGAAGATGCCTATTCGGCCTTCATGCTCTGGCGTCGACAGGGCTTCCCCGACATCGGCATGTGCCACGCCTTCGGCTGGGCGCTGATCGTCAGCAATGACGGCGCGCTGATCTATGGCGTCATGGGCAATGAGACAGCCAATGCCGGCCGCATCTACCCGCCCGGCGGCTCACTGGAGCCGCGCGACGTGCTGGCAGATGGTCGGGTCGATGTAGCGCGCTGCATCGAACTCGAACTGGAAGAAGAAACCGGTCTTCTCTCCGACGAGGCTGAAGCCGGCTCGATGGTGGTCGTGTTCGACGGCCCGCGGCTGTCTTTCGGCCGGGTGTTCGGCTTTGCGGAGACCGCCGACGAGATCATTGCCCGTATCCGTGCCGAGCTCGACCGGCAAGAGCACCGCGAACTGGCCGATGTCGTCGCGGTTCGCTCCGCTGCAGAGGCCGTGGCGGCCGGCGCAGTGCCTTATGCGGTCGCGGTGGCAGAAGCTTACTTCGCCGGCACGATCTTCGCGGACCAGCCGGTGCGCGTCGGCGGGTGACTTCTGCCCGTGCGCGACTTGGTCTAGAACCGGACGGGCCAGGCGTTTCGAGTCGAGGGATGGGTGCGATGAGCTTGCCGGAATTCCCGGTTGAGGGCGGTTGCCAATGCGGTGCGGTGCGCTACCGGCTGACGGCTAGTCCGCTCTCCGTCTACAATTGCCACTGCAAGGACTGCCAGCGCTTTTCCGGCGCCGGATGGTCCATGTCGATGATCGTCCGCGACGACGATTTCGAACTGCTTTCCGGCGAGACAGCGCAGTATCGCCGCACCGCCGAGAGCGGCAATGTCATCGTCATGAACTTCTGCGCTCGCTGCCACGGCTGGCTGTGGAATGATCCGGCCAAGCCCGGAATCAAGGTGGTGCGTGCGGGCTCGCTCGACGACATGGACTGGGCAGCGCCGGTCGGCAATATCTGGACCGACAGCAAGGCGGCCTGGGTCAATATCGATCCGGCCCAGACCAACTTCGCCAAAGGCGCCGTGGATCGGCAGCCGCTCTACGACGCCTGGACCCGCTTTACCCACAAGGATACCTGAACATGGCCGCCGCCGAAGATATCGCCCTCGTCAAGAAGCAGGAGCAGGACCTCGTCCTTGCCGAATTCAACGAGACCGTTGCTTTCAAGCTGGGCAGCGCCATTCGCGACCGGGCATTGGCCGAGGGACTGGCGCTGGTGGTGGATGTCCGAACGTGGGACCGGCAGATGTTCTTCGCCGCCACCGCAGGCACCAGCGCGGACAACGCCGAGTGGGTTCGCCGCAAGATCAATACCGTCCGCCGCTTCCAGAGGCCAAGCTACCGCATGGTGCTGGAGCGTGGCGAAGCGCCGTTTCCACCGCAGGCGGGCGCCGATCCGGCAGATTACGTCATCGCTGGCGGCGGCTTTCCGATCCGCGTCAAGGGCGCCGGCATCGTCGGGTGCCTGACCATTTCCGGCCTGCCAGGACGCAGTGACCATGGTGTGGCGGTAGCGGCCCTATGCGACCATCTCGGGCTCGATCGCGCCGTCTACACGCTGCCGGCGGAGTAAGGCGTCATGAAGCTCAACTATCTGCTGCTGGACGTCTTCACCCGCGAGCGGCTCAAAGGTAACCAGCTTGCTGTGGTGTGCAAGGCCGATGGCCTGCTCGATGGCGAGATGCAGGCCATTGCGCGCGAGTTCAACCTCAGCGAGACGGTGTTCATCCTCAAGCCGCAGGCCGAGCGCAATACGGCCTCCGTCCGCATCTTCACACCCGAGGTGGAACTGCCGTTCGCGGGCCATCCCACCGTCGGCGCCTCCGTGGTGCTCGGGTTGCAAAACAAGGTCACGGCGGTCCGCATCGAAGAAAAGATCGGGCTTATCACTGCATTGTTCGAAAAAACCGACAAGCGTTCGGGCGAGGCGCGTTTTGCCCTGCCGAGGCTGCCATCCCGCATTGCCGAGCTCGAAGACCGCTCGGCAATTGCGCTGGCGCTCGGCATTGAACGTGACGAGATCGGCTGTGGTCCCTATCACCCGGCAGTCTACAGCGCTGGCGTCGAATTCCACCTCGTGCCGGTGCGCGACGCCGAAGTGTTGGCGCGGGTTGCGCTCAATATGGGGCGGTGGGCGCAGACATTCCCGCATGGCCACCACTCGGTCTACATCTTCACCGAGACGCCGAACGAGCCGGATAACGACCTTGCCGCCCGCATGTTTTCGCCGGGCATGGGGCTGGCCGAAGATCCGGGCACGGGGGCGGCAGCGGCGGCACTGATTGGCCTTTTGTCCGAACATGCCGATATTGGCACCGGGCAGGCCGACTTCGTGCTGCGCCAGGGGCATGAGATGGGCCGGCCCTGCCGCATCACCATCCAGTTGCGTAAGGATAACGACGTGCTGATCCATGGCGGCATCGGCGGCCATGCCGTGATCGTCGCCGAGGGCGTGCTCGACCTCGAGGCGTGATAGTCAGCCGCTCAGACCCGTGCTAGCGTCCCTTCGGGGACTACGCAGCAAGGGGGAAGGGCGATGGACGTCGTCATCAATCTGCTTATCTGGGCGCATATTCTGGCTTTCGTCGCTGGCGGTTCGAACTCGGTGGTCGGGCCGGTCATCGCGGCGCGATTGCCAGGCGCAGCGCCCGATGTGCAGGGAGCTTATTACGCCGTCATGGACCGAGTGGCACAGGTCGGCAAGGGCGCCATGCTCGTGCTGCTGCTTAGCGGACCACTGATCCTCTGGCTCAAATATGGCGGCATCGGCGGCGCCAGCATCTGGTTCTGGGCCAAGATGGTGCTGGTCGCCGTCATGCTTGCCGCCATCATCTATGGCGGCATCAACGAGAAGAAGTCGCGGACCGGCGATGTCGAGGCCGGCCGAAGGGCAGGGGTCGCGCACAAGGTCACCGGCCTTGCTTTTGCCGGCGTACTCTTGTCCGCGGTGTTCGCTTTCAACTGACTTTGGATGGCCATTTTCGTGGTCCGGCAATAGAAAATCAAACATGTGCCGTGCCTTGGGCTTGCGCCAAGGCACGGATTCGCGCATTCTGTATGACAAATCGAGACCAAGACCATGCAGCGCAAGCGCGCAATTGCCATCGCCATCGCACAACGCCAGGAGCGCACCCGCTTCCTGACGATTGCCGCCGGCATGCTTTTGCTGCCTGCTGCGCTTCTCCTCCTTCTTATCAGCCCCTGATCACCGGCAGCTCGAACGAGCGGGTCGTCAGGGGATAGTGCCATAAGCCGAACAGCAAATGTCCGGCCTGCAGAGCTGTGACTCTGGGCCGCCTGATAGGAATCCGAGACATGTCCGCCGCCACCGATACCAACAAAGACCGCGTTTTCATCTTCGACACGACCCTGCGTGACGGCGAACAATCGCCCGGCGCCACCATGACGCTGGAAGAAAAGCTCCAGGTCGCCGAAACGCTCGACGACATGGGCGTCGATATCATCGAAGCCGGCTTCCCCATCGCTTCCAATGGCGATTTCGAGGCCGTGGTGGCCGTGGCCAAGCAGGTCAAGCGGTCCACCGTCGCCGGCCTCGCCCGTGCCATTACTGCCGATATCGACCGCGCCGGTGAAGCCGTGCGCCACGCCCGTCGCGGCCGCATTCACACTTTCGTCTCCACCTCGCCGATCCATCTGGCCCACCAGATGAAGAAGACCGAGGACGAGGTCATCGAGATCATCGGCCGCACCGTGGCCCATGCCCGCAACCTGATCGACGATGTTGAATGGTCGGCCATGGACGCGACGCGTACGCCACTGGAATTCCTCAAGCGATGCGTTGAGGCTGCCATCAAGGCTGGTGCCACCACCATCAACCTGCCCGATACGGTGGGCTATGCCGTACCGGACGAGCACGAGAAGATGTTCCGCGACATCATCACCATGGTGCCTGGTGCCGACAAGGCGATTTTCTCGGCTCACTGCCATAACGATCTGGGCCTGGCCGTAGCCAATTCGCTGGCAGCCGTGCGCGGCGGTGCCCGTCAGGTGGAATGCACCATCAACGGGCTGGGTGAACGCGCCGGTAACGCTGCGCTCGAGGAGATCGTCATGGCCCTGCGCACGCGCGGCGATGCCATGCCCTACCACACCGAGATCGAGACCACCCACCTGGCCCGCGCCAGCAAGGTGGTGTCGGCCGCGGCCAATTTCCCGGTGCAGTACAACAAGGCAATCGTGGGCAAGAATGCCTTCGCGCATGAGAGCGGCATTCACCAGGACGGCATGCTCAAGAATGCCGAGACCTACGAGATCATGACCCCGGCTAGCGTCGGCATCAAGGAAACGACGCTCGTCATGGGCAAGCATTCCGGCCGCGCTGCCTTCAAGGACAAGCTGCGCGAGTTGGGCTACGAGCTGGGCGACAATGCCTTCCAGGAAGCCTTCGTGCGCTTCAAGGACCTGGCCGACCGCAAGAAGCATGTCTACGACGCCGACATCGTGGCGCTGGTCGATGACGAAGTCGGCTCGGTGGGCGATCGGATCAAGCTGGTCGATATGGAAGTCGTGTCCAAGACCGGCGGCACCCACAAATGCACGATGACCCTCTCCATCGACGGCGAGGAATCCTCCATCACCTATGAAGGCACCGGCTCGGTGGACGCCATCTTCAACGCCATCAAGCAGGGCGTGGGCCAGCAGCCCCACCTGGTGCTCTACGCGGTCGACGGCGTGACCGGCGGCACCGACGCCCAGGCCTCGGCCCATGTGCGTCTCGAAATGAATGGCCGCATCGTTTCCGGAAATGCGGCCGAGCCCGACACGCTGGTGGCCTCGGCTCGTGCCTATCTCAATGCTTACAACCGCCTGCTGATCGAACGTGGTGCTGCAGCGCAGGGCGCTATGGCCGGCTGATCAGGCCCCCCCCTGCCTCGGCCAACCGGGCGAGGCAGGGAACCGTGACCAAGCCATCCAGCGGCCGGACATGGCAGCTTTGTCGGCGGGCGCTCTTGCATGTCCATGGGCGCTGGGCCACCACTGATGCGCAAGCGAATGCGTGGGGCCGGGTTGTCGATTCTTTCCGAAACGAGAGGCATTCTGACCGGCCTGGCGGTGCTCGGCGTTGCCATGCTGGTCGCCATCAGCGTCGACCTGGGACTGCCGGGGCAGGAATTGCTCAGCACGCTGCGCTTTCACATTGCCGTTGCCATGCTGGTGCTACCGCTGGCGCTGCTGCTGACCGGCGCACGGCTGCGGGCGCTGGTGCTGTTTGGGCTGATCGCGCTCAGCCTGACGCAGGGCGTCGTCATGGTGGTGGCGCAGCAGGAGCGGCGGGCAGGGCTCGAGATGCGCCAGCCCCGGGGCAGTTTTGAGGCGCTCAGCTTCAATGTGCTGAATTCCAACCAGCAGGGCGTGGCGGCGGCTCGTTACATCGCCGAAAGCACGGCCGATGTGGTCGTATTGATGGAAGGTAGCGGCGTCGAGTCCGGATGGACCGCCATAGCCGAAAGTTATCCCTACCGCCTCGGCTGCGAGGAAGGGCGCTACTGCGATCTGGCCATCCTGTCGCGTACGCCATTTGTCGATGCCGAGAAGCACCTCCTGCACGCACTGAGCCGGTGGCGCCTGTTCCAGGCCAGCACAATGATCGAGGGGCAGTTGGTGACTGTTGTCGCGCTGCACCTGACCAAGCCCTATTTCGACAATATGGCCGAGTTCGAGCTGCGCCAGGCGAAGGCGCTGATTGCCAGCATTCCAGGCCCCGTGTTGGTGATGGGCGATTTTAACGCCGCGGCATGGTCCAATGACATCGATGCCTTTGCCGATGGGCTCAACCTGGTGCCACCGCCGGTCTATCCAGCCACCTGGCCCGTCGAACTGGGGGTGCTCGGCGCGCCCATCGACAATATGTTCACGCGCGGCGATGCGTTGATCCGCCATATCGCGTCCACGCCCGAATCGTTTGGCTCAAACCATCTGGGGCTGTACGCGACGGTAGAGCTGTTTTAGCGCTGTGCCAGCTCTGCGAGGACTTCCCCCAGCGCTGCGTCCAGCAATGCCCGGTCCGCATCGGTGCCGGCGCTGATGCGGATACAGCGGTTGAGGCCGGTCACCGCGGGCTTGCGCACGAAAACGCCGCGCCTGGCCAGCCCGTCCAGAATGGCCTGCGCATGGGGGCCGTCGCGACCGCAATCGACGGCCAGGAAATTAGTCGCCGTCGGTAACGGCGTCAGCCCGTGTCGGCTGACTATGGCGGCGGTGTCGTCCAGTGACTGCCGCGCCGCCGCGAGCGACTTCTGAAGATAGTCCCTGTCGGCCAGCGCCGCGATGCCCGCGGCCTGCGCCACATTGCTGATGCCGAAATGATTGCGGATGCGGTTGAAGGCCGAAATGCTGCGCGCCTCGCCGAAGACATAGCCGACGCGGGCGCCAGCGAGACCATAGGCCTTGGAGAAGGTGCGCATGCGCAGCAGGTTGGGCCGGGTCATGTCCAGCGCGGGCAGGGTGCCAGGTGGCGCGAATTCGCCATAAGCCTCATCGAGCACGATCATCGTGGTGTCGGGCACGGCAGCGATGAACCGCTCCACCGAGGCCGCGTCCCACCAGCTTCCCATCGGATTGTCGGGGTTGGCGAGATATACCATGCCCGCATTGGTTTCGCGGGCGGCGCGGGCCAGTGCGTCGATATCCTCGCGGTCGCCGATATAGGGTACGGTGTGCATCTGCGCGCCGTATCCGGAGATATGGTAGTTGAAGGTGGGGTAGCCGCCCAGCGAGGTGACCACTGTGCTGCCGGGTGCTGCATAGAGGCGCACCGCCATGCCCAGGATGGCGTCGACACCTTCCCCCGGCATCACATTGGCAAAGTCGACGCCCAGATGATCGGCGATGGCGGCGCGCAGATCATGGTTTTCCGGATCGCCATAATGCCAGCTCTCGGTCGCGGCTGCGCGCATGGCGGCCAGCACCGATGGCGCTGGGCCAAACGGGCTTTCATTGGCGCCGATTCGTGCGCGCAGGGGCACGCCGCTCCGTCTCACGATCGCCTCGGGCCCGACAAAGGGCACGGTCTCATCGAGGCTGGCGGTGATGGGCGAAAGGGACGGACGGGGCACGGCTGCGACTCGCTGTTCGGATCACCGCTATCCTATCGACGTGCCCCTGCTGCCTGCCAGAGCGAAGGCACGCAACAGGGCTGGAGCGTTGTCGTGGTCTTTTACACAGGGAGCCATGTCGGTTGACAGCGTGGCGGCCCGCGCAAACCGGGCCTGTCAGGCCAGCCATCCAGTCCATGGCATTTGAATCAAAGGCGATTCCGTACGGCAAGTTTTCGGAAGTCATGCACGGGCACCCTCTGGCTCGCGTCACCTCCCTGGCGCTCCCCAGACTTGATTCTTTGAAGGAGCTTCGCCCATGCCGCCTACCTATGTTCTCGCCCGAGATCACCTGCAGCGCGCCGCGACGATCCTGCAGGGCGTGGACAGCCGGTCGCGCCAGTTGCGCTACATTATCGAACGAACCATCAGCCTCATGGACGAGACGCGGCAGGAGCCGCAGTCCAGGAGCAGCAATGTCCTGGACTTCGCAACCTTCCGTGAGCGCAGCGTCAATTTCGACTGATTCGACAGCCGGCGCCGGCGGCATCGACTGCCGGCGTCCTGTGCGTACCCGCCCGAGACGGCAAGCACCCTCAGGTTCCTGCCTGCGTCTCTGGGCTGGGATTGGCGGGGTCGGGCGTCACCGTGATGCCCGCCTTGTCCGCCTTGGTGCCGGTCAGTTCACGGTTGAGCGCGATCTTGGCTTCCTCGGTCAGCGCATAGAGCGTCTCGAGGTAGTCAGGCGTGGCGACCCAGGCCCGCAGCTGCAGGTTGACCGCCGCGCCCGAAAAACTATCCACATGCACATTGGGTATCGGGTCGGCCAGCACGCGCTTGTCACTACCGGCAATTCGCAGCAGGATCTTGCGCGACTTGGCGATGTCGATGCTGTCAGGCACGCTGACATTGACGTCGATGCGCCGGCGCGGCTCGCGGCTGTGGTTGGTTATGGCCGAGGCCCAGAGTTTCTGGTTGGGCGTGAAGACGTAGAGCCCGCTCGATGAGCGGAGCCTTGTTCCGAACAAGCCGATCTCCACCACCACGCCGGCGACACCGTCGCCCTGAATGAATTCACCGATGGCGATGGGCCGCAGCCAGATCAGCATGATGCCGGCGGCGATGTTGGCCAGCGTATTCTGCAGCGCCAGGGCGATGGCAAGGCCGGCGGCGCCCAGCACGGCTATAATCGAGGTATTGGACACGCCAAGCAGGCTGAGCGCCGTCACCACGGCAAAGATGATAATCGCGTAGCGGGCGGCCTGCGAAAGCAGCGGCCCGAAATTCTTGTCGATGCCATAGGCCAGTGGCATCAGTCGCTTGATCGCCCGGGCGGCCAGGCTTGCGACGTACCAACCGACCACTACAACGGCGATGGCCCCCAGCAAGCTGAGCCCATTCACGGTGAGCCAGGCGACCGGTATCATCAGGAATTCGGGAATCGTCATGCTGCCCCAGTTCTTGGCGCAATCTGCGCCTGTGACACTCTAGCAAACCTGCCATGTGAGGAAAGTGTCAGCGAACGCTGGACAGCACGGAATCCCTTTGGTAGAGAGGCGCCACTTTGGAAGCTCCGGCATTGGGGCGAGTAGCTCAGCTGGTAGAGCAGACGACTCTTAATCGTCGGGTCCACGGTTCGAATCCGTGCTCGCCCACCAAAGTCCCCATTTTCGTCAGGCAGACATTGAAGGCAACCGCTCCGGCGCGCGCCCGTAGTTTCGGTCGCAATTCCGCCTGCTTGGGACGAGAGTGCTTGGCATGCGCAAATGGATAATCGGCATTGTCGTAGGGCTCGCTGTCATCCTGGGAAGCGCGCTGGCCTATGCGCCTTACTTGCCGCAGATGCTTCTTGAAGGTTTTCCGCCACTGGTTTTCTCAGGTCGCGGCCATTTTGCACCCGTGGCGGGCGCGGCGGTGCCGCGCGATCTTCACGTCGCGCGCGCCGCGGGCGAACAGGAACTGGCTCCCGAGCTGGCAACGATGTTCACCGATACGGGCGGGGCGGCATTGCTTGTCTATCGTGATGGCGCGCTCGCCCTCGAACACTACGGACCCGGTTTTGATGCCAAGACGCGGTTCAATTCCTATTCCATGGCCAAGAGCCTAGTCGGGGCGCTGATCTACAAGGCGATCGCCGACGGAAAGATTGCCAGTCTCGACATGCGGCTCGGCGAACTGCTTCCCGATGATCGCGGCATCGAAAGCCTGACACTGCGCAGCCTCATCACTATGCGCGCCGACATCCATTTCGATATGGCCAACGGCAAGTTCGGTGCCAGCAATGGCAAGGACAACGACACCGCCGCCAACCCGCTCGGGCCTTTGGCCAGGCTGCATTTCATGGGTCTGGACGCAGTCGAGGCCGGCCTTGAGGTCGACACTGCCAATGCGTCCTCGGACTTCAACTACCAGAACGTCAATACGGCCCTCCTGGGTGCGGTGCTGGAAGCGGCCTATGGCCAGCCCCTGCATGTCCTGCTGGCTCAGAAGCTCTGGGAGCCTGCCATGGCGGCGCCGGCGCTTTGGCGCCAGCCCGGAGCGACGACATCGGTTTCCGCCTATTGCTGCATCTATGCCACCGCTCGCGACTGGATCCGTATCGGCCTCTACCTGTTACAAAATGGCTCGGCGAACCGGCCGTTCCTGCCTCCGGCACTATGGCGGGAATTCATGGGGCTGGAGGTGGCGGCCGATGCGTTGTCCGCCGGCAATTATGGCCAGCACATTCTCCAGAATGTGCTCGACCGCCCAGGACAGGCGCTGCAAGGGCCGTTCACCTATCTCCTGGGCCAGAACGGCCAAGTGCTTTACCTCATGCCGCAGCATGGACTGGTGGTCTATCGCGCTGGAGAACGCATCCAGTTGCTGCACTCGACCCTTTATGGCGCATGGAACTCGCTTGATGACGCGGGGCCCTAGTCTGTCGCCAGGCTGTCGGCAAACGCCGGGCGCGGCATAAATCCTCAGACTTTGGTCGGTGCGTGTCGTGTTTTGCTTTCCAGTCCGGTGAGGGGACGCTATAGGCGGACACGCTTACCTGTCCGTATTGATGAGGATACCCCACGCATGTTCGGCATTGACCCGAGTTTCCTGAGCTCGCTTGTCCAGGTCATCATGATCGACCTGGTTCTGGCTGGTGACAATGCCGTGGTGATCGGCCTCGCGGCGGCGGGGCTCGCATCCGATGTGCGCCGCAAGGCGATCCTGATCGGCATTATCGCGGCGACCCTGCTGCGCATCTTCTTCGCTCTCATCACCACCCAGCTCCTGGCTCTCGGTGGCGGCCTGCTCATCGCCGGTGGCGTGCTGCTACTCTACGTTTGCTGGAAGATGTACCGCGAGCTCACCACCTCGCAGGCGGACGAGCATGAGGCGCAGGAAGCGCTGGAAAACGCCGACACGAACGCTGACGGCACCGTGGCCGGCAAGGCGCCGCGCAAGACGCTGCGTCAGGCCGTCATCCAGATCATTATCGCCGACGTTTCCATGTCGCTCGACAACGTGCTGGCCGTGGCCGGTGCTGCCGCGCATCACACCGAAGCGCTGATCATCGGACTTGCTCTTTCCGTGGTCATGATGGGTGTCGCGGCCACCTTCATCGCGGGCCTGCTGCACAAGCATCGCTGGATTGCCTGGGTCGGCCTGGTCATCATCCTTTTCGTCGCCCTCCGCATGACGCTCGAAGGGCTCGGCGCCTTCGTTGCCATCCCGGAAATCCCGTTCATCTACACGCCGCATGCCTTGGGTGAAGCTGCCGTGGTCGCGCATTAGCCTTTGGTAACCACGGGCAGAACTTTGCGGCATTTGTCGTGCTGCAATAGGGATTTGCTCACCTGGCAGGTCTAGCTTCCCGCTCAACTGATATGAGCGGGAAGTAGCCGACAATGTCCCTCATCGCCGATCGACTTGCCCATTCGGATGCGGCCGACGCCCAGGTGCAGCGTGCTGCCGGCACGGCCGCGACCTGGCTCCAGACCTGTATTGTCGATGGGGCCGAGTGGGACCGCACCATCGCTGGCTTCGACGAGGTCTGCCAGGAGCAGATGTACGCCTTTGCCGCCACCCGGTGGCCGTCGGTGCGGCATGAGCCCATGCTGTTCATGCTGGATGGCGAGGTGGTCGGCGGCGCCCTCATCATGGTGCAGTCATTGCCGCTGGGCCTCGCGCGAATCGCCGTGTCCAAATGGGCGCCCATGCTGAAGGATGTGTCGCGACCCGATGCCGACGCCATCCATGCCGGCATGGTCGAGGCGATGATCGCCGAATACGCCAATGACCGCGGCCAGATGCTGTCCGTGCTGCCCCGCGCCTCCATCACCCCGGCCAATCACGCATATGGGCGCCTCGCCGCGCGCGGCTTCAAGCGCGGTTCTGAGCTGGGCTTCCCCGATCGCTATATCGTCAACCTGCGCCTCGATGATGCCGGGCAGCGCAAGAGCTTCCAGCAGACCTGGCGCCGCCAGCTCAACAAGTCGGAAAAGGCGGGCCTGACCTTCGAACATGCCGGACCTGAGCAGATCGACGCCTTCAACACGCTCTACACAGCCATGACCGACCGCAAGCAGTTCACCGATCATTCGGCTTATGAAACCGTGCCGGCTCTCATGGCGGTCGATGTGCCGGAGCTGCGGCCAGAACTCTTCTTCGTGCGGCATGAGGGCGAGCTGGTTTATGGCGCGCTGATCTTCAAGGCCGGCGATCGCGCCGTCTATCTCTACGGCGCCAGCAACGACAAGGCGCTGCCGCTGCGCGCCGGTTATTTCATGCACTGGCATGTCATCCGCTGGTTGCGCGACAATACCAAAGCGACCTGGTACGACCTCGGCGGGACCGACGGGTTCCAGGGGCTGCACCAGTTCAAGAAGGGCATGGTCGGCGAAGCCGGCGTCATCCGCCCGGTGCCACCTGTGGCCAATTACGCCAGCCGCCCCCTTGCCCTGCTGCTGGGCACCGGAGCGTTCGCCGCCCGCGACACGCTCTACGCAATGCGCCGGGCCATTGATGGCTGGCGCAACCCCAAGACCAAATCGACGCAGACGAGACACGGCAGCGACGAGGCGGCCGAATGAGCCTACATCGTCGTCTGGCGTCACAGTCGACCATCATCTTCGGCGCGCGGCTCGGTGGCGCGGGCCTGATCTTTCTGGTGCAGGCGCTTATCGCGCGCATCTGGGGCGCCGACCTGCTGGGCGAGTATCTGCTTGTCACAGCGACGGTCAACCTGATCGCCGTCGTGATGCCTCTGGGCTTTCACACCGTGGGGACCTATTTCGCAGCCGAGTATCGTGCGCGCGGTGAGCGGCGCCAGTTCATAACATTTATGACCCGTGCCTATGGCCACGTCGTCGCTGCGCTGGTGCTGGTGCTGCTGCTGGGCCAGCCGCTGCTGGCGATGCTGGGCCAGGGCGAGAGCGTCCTCGGCCAGCACTTCGTTCCGGTAGTGCTCCTGGCCTTTGCCACGGCGATGGTCTACGTCAACGGCGCGCTGCTTGTCGGCCTCAAGCGGCCGTTCGCCGGCTTTTTCGCCGATACCATGTTCCGCCCGATCGTCGTGGTCGCGGCATTCCTCATCACCATGAGCTTCGCCGTGCCAGCGGAGGGGTTTTCCGTGATGCTGTGGGCCGTGGCTGCAGGCTATGTCGCCATCGCGCTGGTGCATTTCGGCTTCGTGGTCAGCTCGCTGGGCCGCATTCCCGATACCGCTGCGCTGCGGCCGGCCGAGGCCGCACGCTGGTGGCGGTTCGCCCTGCCATGGGTGCTGATCTCACTGGCCACCGACTTCTTCTTCGATATTGACCTCCTACTGCTGAGCCATGCGCTGAGCCGCGAGGAATTGGCCATCTTTGGCGTCTGTACCCGCCTGTTCTCGCTGATCTCGTTCGGCGTGGCCGCCGTCTATGCGGTCACCATGCCTGACATGTTCGAGAGCGAGGCCAATGCCGATCGGGCGGCGTTCAAGCGCAAGGTGGGCGATGCCAATTTTGTCGCCAGCTTGATTTCGATCGTGCTGTTCGGCGGCATGGCGGTGGTCGCGCCATTCCTGTTGATGCTGTTCGGACCCAGCTTCTCGACCGGCGCCGCGCCACTTGCCGTGCTGTGCCTGGCGCTGGTGGTTCGCTCGGTGATGGGGCCGGCGTCGCTGGTGCTCTCGATCCACGACCGGCCCTATGCCAGCCTACCCTTTGTCGGCATGGGGATCGGCGCGCTGGTGGTCTGCAACTGGCTGCTGGTACCGTCCTTCGGCCTGATGGGCGCCGCCTTGTCGGCCATAATAGCCATCACCGTGTGGTCGGTTGGCCTGTGGTGGATCGCGCTGAAGACGGCCCACATGGACGTGTCTATCCTGCTGTGGTTCCGCAATCGCCGTGCCGACGCAGTGCCCGCGGAGTAAGCGCCAGGCTAAGCCGCCTTCACCAGTCCGAGTCGTGCCTTCAGGCGGCCCAGGCGGCCGATATTGGCGCCGCTGTCGTAGTCCTCGGAAACCTTGGTGTAGGGCTTCTCGATCAGCAGGTAATCCTGCCCGAAGATGTGCTGCTCCAGCAGGCAGGTTTCCTTGTAGCCGTAGCGCTTGAGCAGCATGCGCGCGACCGCGTTTTCGGGTCGCACGAAGGTATAGGCCTTGTGGAATTTGCCATTGTCCCAGTGCTCGTCGAAGGCGCGCATGCCGAACATGCCCAGCTTGGTCTGGCGATGGCTGGGGAACACCCAGCTCCAGTAGCGGAACACGGAGCCGCATTCCGGGCCCGAGACCATGGCGCCGCCCGGTACGCCGTCGGCGCGCATGATCATGATGTGCCAGGGGTCGAGCGCCAGCAGGGTGCGCAGGAAATTCTTGTTGAGCCGGCCCATCTCGTGGGCCTTGAAGCGGCCACTGTAATATTCAGACGTGGCGATCACGTCCAACAGTTCGCGGTGGATCAGGTCGATATCGGCCGGCGTGGCGGCACGGATGGTCATCTCTGCCATGATGCGGCTCCCTTTGCGCCAATCATACCAAACGGCGATCCGCGCCCGAAGCATCCTAGGCCAGGGCAGTTAATAGGCGGTACCCGGCGCGCCACCATTAAGTCGCAGAGTCAAGGCCTTGCCCGGGGCCGGGTGGGTCATTAGAACGGAAGCCGGGAGAGATAAGGGAGGACAGTATGAGCGAGCAGCTCGTATTCCAGCCAAGTGCGGCTGCAATCGCACGCACCCACGTCACCAAAGCCCAGTACGACGAGCTGTATGCGCGTTCGGTCAGCGATCCGGATGGCTTCTGGGCGGAGCAGGCCAAGCGCCTTGATTGGGTGAAATTCCCCAGCAAGATCAAGAATACCAGCTTCGCCTACCCTGACATCTCGATCAAATGGTACGAGGATGGCGTTCTCAACGTCTCCTACAATTGCCTCGACCGGCACCTGGCGACGCGCGGTGAGCAGACCGCCATCATCTGGGAAGGCGATATCCCCGGCACCGATGGCAAGGTCACCTATCGCGAGCTGCATGACCGGGTCTGTCGCTACGCCAATGTGCTCAAGGCCAATGGCGTCAAGAAGGGCGATCGCGTCACCATCTACATGCCCATGGTCATCGACACCGCCGTCGCCATGCTGGCCTGCACACGCATCGGCGCCGTCCATTCGGTGATCTTCGGCGGCTTCTCGCCGGACTCGATCGCCGGCCGTGTTGCGGACTGTGGCAGCAAAATCATCCTTACTGCTGACGAAGGCCGCCGCGGCGGCAAGACCATCGGGCTCAAGAAAAACGTCGATGAGGCGCTGGCCAAGGTTTCCGGCGTCGAGAGGGTCATCGTCGTTAAGGTCACCGGCAATCCGGTCAACATGGTCGAGGGCAGAGACGTCTGGTACCATGACGCCGTAGCCAAGGTGGATGCTGATTGCCCGCCCGAGCCGATGAGCGCGGAAGATCCGCTGTTCATCCTTTATACCTCAGGCTCGACGGGCAAGCCCAAGGGCGTGCTGCACACCACCGGCGGCTACCTCGTCTGGGGTTCGCTCACCCACGAGCTCAGCTTTGACCATCAGGATGGCGAGGTGTTCTGGTGCACGGCCGACGTCGGTTGGATCACCGGCCACACCTATATCGTCTATGGTCCGCTCGCCAACGGCGCGACCACGCTGATGTTCGAGGGCATTCCGAGCTATCCCGATCCCAGCCGCCTCTGGCAGGTGGTCGAGAAGCACAAGGTTAACATCTTCCACACCGCGCCGACGGCCATCCGCGCGCTGATGGGTGCCGGCCCGGAATTTGCCGACAAGTATGACATGCCGACGCTGCGCCTGCTGGGCACGGTAGGCGAGCCGATCAATCCGGAAGCCTGGATGTGGTACCACAAGCATGTGGGCAAGGAGCGTTGCGAGATCGTCGACGCCTGGTGGCAGACCGAGACGGGCGGCCACATGATCGCGCCATTCCCCGGCGCCATTGCCACCAAGCCGGGTTCGGCCACTATACCATTCTTCGGTGTGCAGCCTGTCGTGCTGTCGCCCGAAGGCAGGCTGCAGGAGCAAACCAAGGCTGAAGGCGTGCTGGCGATCAAGGACAGCTGGCCGGGCCAGATGCGATCCGTCTATGGCGACCACCAGCGCTTTGTCGATACCTACTTCACCCAGTATAAGGGCTATTACTTCACCGGTGACGGCTGCCGGCGCGACGAGGACGGCTATTACTGGATCACCGGTCGCGTCGACGACGTGCTCAACGTTTCCGGTCACCGTCTCGGCACGGCCGAGGTCGAGAGCGCGCTGGTCAGCCACCCCAAGGTGTCCGAGGCTGCCGTCGTCGGCTACCCACACGACGTCAAGGGGCAGGGCATCTACTGCTATGTCACCCTGATGGCCGGCGAGGCCAGCGACGATGCCCTCAAGGCGGAGCTCAAGAACTGGGTCCGCAAGGAAATCGGCCCCATCGCCACGCCGGACCTGATCCAGTGGGCGCCCGGCCTGCCCAAGACCCGCTCGGGAAAGATCATGCGCCGCATCCTCCGCAAGGTCGCCGAGAACGACTTCGGCTCACTGGGCGATACGTCTACGCTGGCGGACCCGGCAGTGGTGACGGATCTGATTGAGAACCGCCAGAACCGGTAGGTTCTGGTGTTTCAGGAGGCGCCGCAACTGCTGGCGCCTCCGTCCCTGCATCCTGCTCATCTCTTGCATCTTCAGCTGTGTCGTCCGGAGCCGACAGGGGCGGGTTGACCGCTATGGTGACCGCGACTGGCTCAGCAAGCATTCGTTCAAAGTGTTTGAGGACGAGAATATAGTTCTTATCCTGCTCCAGCGTCGCCAAAAGGTTTGGCAAGCCGCCGGTGCCACTGTCGTCATCGGTGGCAACCTGCGTGTATCGCGTGCCATCGACGCTGAACAAGACGGCCACGAGGTCCACGATGCCCTCTTCTGTTTCTGCCTCGCGGGAGAACGCGAAGCGGTGCTCGCCGCTACTGGACGCAGTGAACGACAATGCAGTTCCCTCCGGTGGCACGACGGCAGTTTGCGCCAGGGGTTTCGCGGTGGTCTCCCGCGCGATCTGCAATGCGGTGAAGTCGGCATTGGGGTCAGTGGCCGCGGAGGCTTCGTCGATCAGCAGGCGGGCCTCGCCGTCCCGGCCGTCATAGCTTGATGTCCTCAGGTAGTATTTGTCGCCTTCCCGTAGATCAAAATCGATGCGTGCATCGAACGCGCCGCTGCTGCCGCCATCGTCATTCTCGCCAACGAGTTCGCCGTCGGCATCAAAGAGCTGAAGGAAGGGGTCGGCCCTGCCGAGCGATTGCAATTCGGCGCGGTAACTGCCAGCGGGCATGGAAAGCTGGTAGATCGTGCTCGTGCCGAGTTGCAGGGTGCGAACGGACGAGGGGTTGGTAATCGTGGCCTGTGCCTCTGCCGGGTCAATCGAGACCACTCTGGGGGTCAAGGTGAGGGTATCGAGGTCCGCATTCGGGGAGGCGGTCAGAACTGCTTCATCCACAGTGCAGGAAGGAAGCGTGTTGCTGATCATGTACTTGGACATGACAACAGCACCATATTGCGTCAGCTTGATGGAATTGACGTCGCCATAGGGGTACTCGACCAGACCTTCAGTAGACAGATAGACAAGATGGTCAGCAAGCACCTTGTTGTCCGAGTTCGAGAAGATCAGCGTGTCCTGCTGGTCATGGCAGATTGCCTCGAGAAGCGGCCACGCCCCCAGGCGCTTGGCATCCTCGATCTCAAGGTCGTAGAGCACACTTTCAACCTTGCTTTTCATGCTGTCAGAGACGTTGCGGCGATCCTCGCTGTTCAGGTCGTCCAGATATGCGCTGATGACCGGCAGATCCTCGATTGCCTCGATAATCTCGTCGCTGAGACCATCCTCGACGGTCACCAGCGGGCGCTGTGGAAGATAGTCCTCGATTTTCTTGTCGCCGCCGAAGAACATCGATGCCAGGCGCATCAGATCTTCGCTGGGAACGATCAGGCCGGCGATGACCACGAGGCTGAAGGCAAAGGCCAGGCTGCCAAATTCCAGCCGTCCGCGATCCTCCTGTTCGGTTTCGACGGTGACGACTTCCTCGGTGGCCGGCGCCGCTGCCGGCTGCTGCGCCGTGACCGTGCGCGTCGTGGAAGGCTTGCGCAGGGTGATCAGCACGATGATCGCGCTGACCGCGGCGAGCTTCAGCAGAAACTCGATGGCGGCGAGCGCGTACAGGCCGCGTTTGATTTCCCCGGAGAACAAGGCCGCTAGGGCCACGAAGATGGAAATGGCGATCGTCGCTGTTCCCGCCACCACGAAGGTCGCTACGGCGGCGCGATGGATGGAAAGCAGGTGCTTCATGCCGCGGCCAATCAGGGCGGCATTGGCGGTGTCCAGCCATGCGACGAACAGACAGGCGATGGCCGCGAAGAGCAAGACAGCCAGCGTGCGCGGAACGGTAAATGGGTCGCTCACCTCGTAGGGAGCGACAACCGAAAAAACGGCGATGGTGACGATGGCCAGGGCCAGCAGAGCAAAGACGATCAACGCAATACGCTGAATGGTCACGAATCCCCAAGCGGATACGCCTTGCTCATTTGCCGGCTCGGGTCGCTTTTCCAATTCGTCTTGGTTGGCCATGGTCGATCCTCCCCAGAATTAGCAGTAGGAGGAGTTTTCACTGGCCGACAGTTGGGCGTTCTACTGATCCAGTCCAGGCGGCTGGCGCCATTTTATTCTAGAAAGCCGCTATTTGCTGCCGCTCGGATCACGGAGTCTTGCCGACAGAAAAATCACGGGCGGAGACCCCAAGATCTCCGCCCGCTCAAAGGCAACGGCTTCACTGGCCGAAAGGTTGAAAAACGGCCGATGCTCCAAGTCACCTCATTGCAAGTTGCCATGGTGGCCAAGGCCACACATCCCCCAAATGGGGGGGATGACATGCCGGCCATTGTTTTGGCTTCATTTGACGGCCATCGTCGGGCACCGATTCTGGACCGGATTCCTCCTCGTGATCATGCCTTTCCGTTGCCTCGCAGCCGTTCTGGCCCTGTTGTCGCTGCCCGCCGCCGTTCAGGCTGCAACGCTCGAGCAAATGGCTGGCCAGATGATCGTCGTCGGCTTTCAGGGCGATGATGCCGATGACGCGGCTGTTGCCAAACTGCGCGATGAGCTTGCCGCTGGCCGGCTGGGTGGTGTGATGCTGCTCAAGACCAACGTGAAGAGTCTCGATG
>JBARWY010000094.1:0-87609 GCA_049647065.1 Devosia sp.
AAGTCCGACATTGGCGCGCGCATAGACCAGGGTAGCCAGCGTCTCGATTCCGAGCGGCCGCAGCAGCAGCGTCGCTGGCAGTTCCTTGACGATCTCGACGAAAACCAGTGTCGCCGCGCTCAGCAGCGCGGGCATCAGTGTTGGCAGGTCGATCTTCAGCAACAGCCACACCCCACGCGCGCCCAGCACCCGCCCGGCATGCAGCATGGACTCGCCCCGCTTCTTCATCGCTGCATCGATGGTCGAGTGGCTGACCGCGAGGAAGCGGATCGCATAGACATAGAGCAGCGCCGCCATCGATCCCGACAGGATCAGCCCCGGCCGCCAGTCCCAAAGGGCCACGGTCATCCTGTTGAACCACAGGTCGACCTGTCCGAGTGGCTGAAGCAGCCCCAGCGCCAGCACGGTCCCGGGGATCGCATAGCCCAGCGTGGCCAGCCTTATCGCCCCTTTCGCACCGGCGCCCGAGTTCATGGCGAGTTTGGCCGCCCCCAGCCCGATGACCACAGTGAGCAGCGCGCCCGACGCTGCCAGCGTCACCGTCGGAAGTAGCGCGGCCACGGTCATGGCGACGGTTTCAGGCAGCACGACGCGAAATGCCAGGTAGGCCAACTGCCCCATCGGAACGCCGAAGCCCATCGCCAGCAGCAGCAGGCAGAAGCCGAATGCCGTCCAGCGCCGCCCGCCCGCCAGGTGTTCCCGGGCCGCGGGCACCCGGCTGTCGCGATGCGCCAGATAGACTCGATCCCGCCGCGCCCGTTGCTCGGCCGCGATCAACAGGCCAATCACCAGCACCACCGTCACTGCCAGCTGCGCCGCCCCGCCGAAATCGGATCGGTTGATCCAGGTCGAATAGATGATCGCGGTGATGGAATTGATGCCGAAATACTGCACGGCGCCGAGGTCGTTGACGACCTCCATCATGGCCAGCGTCACGCCCACCACCAGCGCCGGTCGCGACAGCGGCAAAGTTATTGTGAGGAACGTCCGCATGCCGCCGGCGCCAAGCGTGCGCGCCGCGATGTTGAGGCTGGCCGACTGCATCAGGAAGAACGCCCGGCAGGCGACATAGACATAGGGGTAAAGCACGCTGGACAGCACGATCACCGCCCCCCAGTCGCTGCGGATATCGGGAAACCAGTAATCCTTGATCGACGTCGCGCCATTAAGGGTCCGCAGCGCGGTCTGCAGCGGCCCGGTGAAGTCGAGAAACTCGACATAGGTATAGGCTGCGAGATAGGTCGGCACGGCCAGCGGTACCACGAGCGCCCAGTCGAAAACCCGGCGCAGCGGAAAGTCGTAATGCGTCACCAGCCAGGCGGCAATCAGCCCTACGGCTCCGGTGACCACGCCAACCAGCACCATGAGTTGAATGGTGTCGCGCAAGGCCGTCGGCAGCATAGTCGCCGCGAACCCGTTGCTGCCCGTGCCCAGCGCCGCTGCTGCCGACCAGAACAGCCAGCCGATCGGCAGGCCCATCAGCCCCGCCAGCAACCAGGGCAGTGGCGCGGTCAGTCGCATGCTACTGCTGCGGACCTTCGTCGAACCGGATCTCGTCGACAAGTGCTGCGGCTTCCTTGCGGTGCGCGGCGATCTCGACCATCGGCGTCGCGTCGGCAGTCAACGTGCCCCAGCTCGCCACCAGTTCCGATGGCTCGACCGCGTCGACCACCGGGAATTCGTAATTGCCGCTGGCATAGAGATGCTGCGCTTCGTCGGAAAGCAGGAAGGCAACGAGCCGGTCGGCATTGGGCTTGTTGGGCGCATATTTCGCAACCACGGCACCTGAGAGATTGACCTGCGTGCCGTCGCCTTCGGCATCGGGATAGATAATCCGCGCCGAAGCGGCCCAGGTCTTCTGCTCGGGCTCGGCATCGTTGGTCAGCATCAGGCCCATGTAATAGGTGTTGCCGATGGCCAGGTCGCACGAGCCATCGAAGATGGCCTTGACCTGGTCGCGGTCGGCGCCTGATGGCGCATGGTTGAGATTGTCGCGGACTGCGACCAGCCAGTCGCGTGTCCGCTCGACGCCCCAATGTGCAATGCGCGTGGCGATCAGCCCGATGTTATAGGCATGCAGGCCCGAACGGGTGCAAAGGCGTCCCTTCCATTCGGGGCCCGCAATGTCCTCATAGCTCAGCGCCGTTTCGGTCACACGGTCGACCGAGGCATAGAATACCCGCGCCCGTAGCGACAGCGCCACCCACTGCCCATCGGGGTCGTGATACTGGCCGGGGACGCGTTCCAGCGCCTCATTGGCAATAGCCTGCGTGATACCGAGTTCCTTAGCATTGGCCAGGTTGCCGATATCGACGGTCACGATCACGTCGGCGGGCGACAATTCCCCTTCAGCGGCCACGCGATCGATCAGCCCGTCGGCGGCAAACAGGACGTTGGTGCGAATGCCGGTTTCTTCGGTGAAGCGATCGAGCAACGGCTGGATCAGTCCGGGTTCGCGATAGGTGTAGACGTTGACCGCGCCGTCCTGCGCCAGCGCCGGGGTGGCGCCCACAAGCGCCAGTATGGCTGCCGCACAAAGGATGCTTCGCCGACCTGCCATCATCGTTCTCCCGCTCGCCCGGGCGTTGTGGCGCTGGTCGCAGGCACTGTCAATAAAATCGACGTTCGTTGTCAGCTATTCGCTGGTTTCGGGCCTCGGCGCCGGGTGGTCGACCAGGTCGGCGGGGATGATCAGCGTGAACAGCATGCCCTGCTCGCCTGCCGGATCGACCGACAGCGAGAAGGCGTTGACGGCCAGCAGCGAGCGGGTCAGGGCCAGTCCGACGCTGGAACGCACCGGAGTCATGACCTGGCCGTCCCTGCCCACGCCGTCGCGGAACACCACGAAGCGCTCGGCCATGTCCACCGCGTTGGTCGAACTGTCGCGCACATGCACGGCGATGCCACCATCATCCTCGCGTTGCGCCGAAATTACCACTGCCCCACCCGTCGGCGTCTGGTCGATGGCGCTGGCCAGCAGGTTCAATACGGCCTGGGCCAGCGACGCACGGTCAGCCGTGATCCGCGGCAGGCTCTCGGAAATGGCGTTGCGCACGATGACCCGCGCACCACTCGCCTGCTGGCGGATACGGACCACGCAGCTTTCCAGCAGCCCCGTCAATTCTATGCTGGCGCGCTGCGGCAGGTAGCGCCCGTCGCGCAGCCGCGCATAGTCGTCCAGCTCGTCCACCAGCGCCGCAATCTCGTGCCCGGCGGTGACGATGTCCTGCGCATAGCTTTCGTAGCGCTCATTCTCCAGTGCGCCAAAGGCCTCCGAACGGATCAGGTCCGAGAAGCCGATAATGGTGTTCAGAGGTCGCCTCACGCCACGGCTGATACGCGCCAGCAGCGACGGATCGGAGTCGGACGGACCAGTGAGCCGCAAGGGCGCCGACTCACGCCCGCGCACGAAGCCGAAATAGCCGGTAATGACCCCTGCCTGGCCCCGGGCGAACAGAATGATCTCTGCCGTGCCGGAAGCCGAGCGCACGGTCAGGCAGGGTCGCGCCGATTCGGCAAAGCGCGCGGGTCGCTCGAGAAATTCCCGCAACGCCTGCAACTCATTGCTGGCCACAAGCGCAGACAGCGCCTTGCCTTCCAGAACACTATCGGCCCGTAGCAGGTTGGCGCTGCGCGGTGTGATGGCGCTGATCACGCCCGCTCTCGTGGCCTCGAAGAAACCGTCACCGCGCATATCGGCAAATGTCTGCGCAAAGGCGCTGACCGCCGCCTCATGGCCGGTGCGGACCTCGGTCGTGCTCGCCGACAGCATCAAGGCCGGGCGGCCCTGCCAGGAAATTGATTGCAGGCGTGCGGTCACCGGCACCAGGGTTCCGTCGCGCTGGACCAGATGGTTGACCGGGCCGGCATCCTGTCCCTCGGGTCCTGCCGCCGGAAATACCGCGGCCAGCCCTGCCGCGCGCAGGCTCTCCACCGACTCGTAGCCCACCATTTCGGTGATGGCGCGGTTCGCGAACAGTACCTGTTGGTCCCGGAATACCAGTATGCCGAGCGGCAGCCGGTTGAGGACCAGCGTCTCCCCACCCAGGTTGATCAGGGCGCCACGAGGCGCGTCCGCCAGCGGCTTGGGCTGCTGCTGTGATGTCGCATCGCTGATGCGATCGTTGAGGATGCGCGACAACTCGTCGAAATTGTAGCGCGACACGCGCTCCACCGCTTCCGCGTCGGGAATGGGTTTGGGTGCCAGTTCAGCCATTTCCAGCGCCAGGCGCTGAGCAGGGTCTTCCTCGTGCAGCGCCGTTGTCGGCGGCACTTCGGCTTCCGCTTCGACTTCGGTGTCGAGCCTGGCTAAATCTGCCAGATCCACTTCTGCCTCGTCCTGCTCGGGTATGGATGGCGCTGCCAGATTGGTTTCGTCGATGTATCCGCGCCCAGTGACCTTGAACAGAGTGGCTTGCACCGCGGGATCGGATTCAGCCTCGGGCTCCGGCGCCATCGACACAGGCGGTTCGTCATCATCGGCCGTGAGCGGCGCAAACAGGGCTTCATCCGAAGCCAGGCGGTCCACCAACTGGCTTAGCCGGCTTACCTTTGGCTCTTGCACATCGGACGTCGTGTCGAGGGGGCTGGAAGGCACGGCATCCACGACGGATTGGTCGTCCACTGTGGACTCTGTTGCCGATGCCTTTCCCTCCACCGGCGCCGGAGTCGACACAACCAGTTCGAACGGCGGCGGGCCATCGCGCTCGGCATCGCGCCAGTTCTCCAACTCGCGCGCATAGGCGTTCGCGTCGGCTTTGATCATGTTGCCCACCGCGTCGTGCGGCGGCTCGGGCATGTTTATGTCGGGCTCGGCCAATGCATCCTGTGCCGCTGCGAGATCGTCGCGCGGGGCAGGGGCTTCGGCAGTGCTCTCGGCGGGCAGCTCGGCTACGTCCTCCGCCGTAGCGCTCGGCTCAGCGTTTGCTTCAGCCGCCGGAGCGCCGGCAGTATCGTCCTGCATCGCTTCGACGACGTCCGGCTCATCCACTGGCGCCCGGGCCGCGGCAAGGATTTCAGCGGCGATGGCATCGACGCCGACAATCAGCAGCACAGTCTGGCCGTCCTGCCAGGTCAGTGGCGTCGTCGCACAGGTGCTGGACGCGGGCTTGTCGCCCGCAATGAACTGGATGCGCGCCAGGCTGGTGCGGCCCACGGAGCCGAGCCTGATATTGCGGGCGATCTGCCCTTTGATCGGGATAGCCGGCGCCGCCAGCTTGAGGCCGTGCTTCTTGAGCTTGGCGAGGAACAGGGGCGCAGCCGCATTCTGCCACAGCAGCAGCAGGCCGTCCTGCGACCAGAGCCAGGCCGGGCGCGAATCCTCGGCATGCTGCAGCACGCGGCGAGCGCTCGGCGATGTGATCCAGTCAGCATCCATCTACGACAAGTCTCTCCGTTCCGGATGCGGCGGGCGTTCCGTGCCATTCCGGCACAATTGTCCCCGGAACCTTAAGGTTTCTTCAATATAGGGTGCATTCCCCAGGGTCCAGTGCAGCGCTGCGCCAGTGCCGGGCGTTCGGCTGGGATGGTTAAGCCGCGCCCTCGGCACGGGCCCTCATCCAGGGGCGAAATCGGTGCTTGTCATCCCGGGATTCTCGACCTATGTTCCGCCCGCTTTCGGGACGAGCGTCGCGCCATCCCTCGCAGAGCATTTGCCGCCTTAGCTCAGTTGGTTAGAGCGCTAGATTGTGGATCTAGAGGTCCCCCGTTCAATCCGGGGAGGCGGTACCATTCCTTCCCCGGATTTGTTGCTACTGCGATAGCCGCAAGGCAGCCAGCTTGTCGGCGATGGAACGAAACACGGCGTTCAGCTGGGTAGCGTTAGTGGGAAAGTAGGCGTGGGTCGTACTGGAGGCGCAACTGGTCAGCATGATCTTGGTGGCGGTGCTGGCCCCTAGCCCAATTGTATAGACCTCGATGCCCCGGTGCTGCTTGGCATATTCGCACGCCGCCTTGGTCCGGTCGTCCATGACCGTCGTCACTTCAGTAGCGGTATCCACTGCCGTCTTCGGGCCAAGCCGCCCGTCGTAGCGGAAGCCCCACGAGTAATAGGCACTGCCATTCATGTCGCTTGTCGAAGCTATGAGTTCTGGCTCGTTCTTGCCGTCGGTCATAACAATCAGCACCTTGGCGACCCGGCCAGGCGCCTGTGGTAGCGCTTGGGTCAGGGGTTCCCCTGACGTCAGCGCATGCATGCCCCACACCGTTCCCTGCTGGATGTTGGTGTTGCCGTTGGCAACCATGTCGTCGACACGCGTGAGGACGGCTTCAGCGTCCGTAGTAAGCGGCAGCAGCGCCGCGGTGGGGCAATTGTCGTTCGTGTTCGAGTTGCTCAGCGATTTGTTCTGGTACTTGCACAAGCGATCTTGCTTCTCGCGGTCGGTGAACGGGATTGTATAAACCCGCGTGACGACCTGCGTGCTATTGTTCGGATAAGTCGTGGTAGTGGAGTTGGCCGACGCGCCCGCAGGAATGCAACTGGTTGCTACGGCCGTGCTGACGCCCAGGGCCTGCCGGGAATAGCTGTAGCTTTGGGTGCCGTTGCAGTTGGTCTTGTTGCCGCTGCAGCTGCGCGTCACTTGCTGCGTGCAGGTCCTCGGGTAGCAGGCGGTGCCGCTATCATTGGTGATATAGTTGTTGTTGGTGTTGTAGGTATCGGGCGTGAACAAAGGCACGAAGCGCCGCGATACCATGTCCGGTGGATCGTCAGTCGTATCATAGGGTGAAATGCGCGCCTCCACGCAGCCCTGCCAGGACGTCCCGGTTTGCGTGTAGAGTGTGCGCCGGTCCATCGGTCCCGTGAAGGGCGTGGCCTGGTTGTCGTCATCGTCGAAATTAGGAATGTAGCCCAAGGCTGCGAGATGTGACTCGCTCGTCCAGTCCAGCCACAAGGCATTGGAAAACTGCTTGCCGATATTCACAAGTGACGTGAACGGTACAATGCCCATTCGCACATTGGGATTGGCGGTAGCGCCTGCCGGAACCTCGCAGCCAAGGCCGTCGCGATCAAAGAAGAGAATGTTGACCGCGTTGCAAGCCGCAATTTTGAGGTTAGCCATAGGGGTTCCGCCCATGGAGCCCGAATTGTCGAGCACCATGACGATTTCCACGTCCAGCATACGTCGGGTCGCCTCTGATCGCAGATCCGCGTCGAGCTGATTAACGCCAACCAGCGACACGAACATCGTCGGCATGGTGATACTGGCGTTTATCGTCAGCGAGCCTCCATCGACATTGGCATCGACGTTTGTCACCTCGGCGGATACGCCGAACTCGTTGGCGCCGTCCGCCACGCCCAGCCGATCCAGCAACAGGGCCTCCGCATCGTCCTTGATTTCCGTCAGGTTCAGCGGTGTTTGAAAGATCCGCGGTTGAAGCGCCAGTGTTGCCGCATCAAGGGCGATCTGTGAGCGGTTTCGGGCCTGCTGCAGGGCAATATAGTCGACCGCGGCGCCTCCCAATGCGACGAGGACGATCGCCATGAGCCCGAACAGCACGGCGAAGACGCCGCGTTCGTCACGACCGAAACGGGTGACCAGGGAGAGAAAACGATGCATGACGCGGGCACCCATAGATTCTGTGCCCCATGGCGAGGCATCCAGAGCCTCGTTGAAAATCCTTATTAAAGGACCACCACCTTCGTATAAAGTTGGACGCGTTCGTAGAGATCGATCACATCGGCGTTAGTCATGCGGATGCAGCCGGACGACACGTTCTGCCCAATGCTCCACGGTTCGGTGGTGCCGTGGATGCGGTAGAGCGTCGAGCCGAGATAGAGGGCGCGGGCGCCCAGGGGGTTGTTTGGGCCGCCTTCCATGTGGCGCGGCAGTTCCGGCCGGCGTTGCAGCATTTCGGCGGGTGGCGTCCAGCTCGGCCATTCCGCCTTGCGGCTGACCTGGTGCGTGCCGTTCCACTCGAATCCCGATTTGGCGACCCCGATCCCGTAGCGCAGGGCTCGTCCGTCCCCGAGCACGAAGTAGAGGAAGTGAGCCCCGGTATCGATTACGATCGTGCCGCTGCGCTGGCTGGTGGGATACTGCACCACCTGCCGCAGGTAGATCGGGTTGACCTGCATGTTGGCCTGGAGCGCCAAGGCGTGGTGCGGCGTAGTCTGGGTGATGGTGATGCCCGGCGGCGGCGCGAAGCGCCACCCCGGTTGCAGGCCCTGCGCCGCCGTCGGCGACAGCCCCGAAAGTGCAATCATCAGCGCCAGCAGCCCGGCACCGGCCGTCTTCATCGCAGTCATGACAGTGTCCCATCGTCGACGCCGGCCAGCGCCAGCCTTGACAGGGAGATTGCCTCATAGGGGCCAACACGCCGTGAATGGGCGTGGTTAAGCCATTGATCGCAATGATGGTTAGCGCCAAACTAACCTTTGGCAGAACCGGATTCCAATTGCTTGCCCACCGGTCTATGCATGAATAGCGCCAAAGGAGCATCCCCATGCCAATCGAGTCGGTCGACGATGGTCTGCCGCGTTGTCCCTGGGCCGGCGACGACGCGCTTTACCGCCACTATCACGATCGCGAATGGGGCCGCCCGGTCACGTCAGATGTCAGGCTGTTCGAAAAGATCTGCCTCGAGGGTTTCCAGTCGGGCCTGTCCTGGATCACCATTCTGCGCAAGCGCGAGCGCTTTCGTGAAGTCTTCCACGGCTTCGACATTTCCAGGGTCGCCGCCATGACCGACGCCGATATCGAGCGGCTGCTGCTTGATCCCGGCATCATCCGACATCGCGGCAAGATCGCCGCGACCATCAACAATGCGCGACGCACCCTGGCGATCCAGCAGGAATTTGGTTCGTTCGCCACCTATGTCTGGCGTTTTGAGACGCGGCCAGAGCACCGTCCCGATGATCTGAGCTGGGAAAACCTGCGTCGCCTCGCCCAGACCGACGCGTCGGTTCGCCTTAGCAAGGATCTGCGCAAGCGCGGCTTCAACTTTGTCGGACCCACGACCTGCTACGCCTTCATGCAGGCCATGGGCCTGGTGAACGACCATATGGACGGATGTTTCTGTCGCGCCGAGGTCGAGGCCGAACGCGATACCCTGGAGCGACCGCGATAAGCTGTTGCGTTTGCGCCACTATCGGTGCCCTCTGCGACAAGCCGTCACATCATCACTTGCAGATCACGGAATCGCGAGCTAGAAGCCGATCGTCCACTAACGCCAACCCGAGGGAGGCAGCTACATGACAGCCATGTTTGAACTCCGCCAGGGTCCCACCGTACGACATTACCGCCAGGCCTGAGGCCAGCCGTTTTCGTCGTCTTGGCACGCATTTTGTGCCTCGGACACTCCTAGCTCCCTAGTCGTGACGTTCTGAACCGGGTTTTTCTACACCCAATTCCGAGCATCCACCCCAACCAAACCAGAGGCCGGCCCGCCTTCCAGCGCGCCCGGAAACCGTCATGTCGTACAACACCCTCCCCGAGGGCAGCATCGTTCTGCGCCTCGAATTCTCCATCGCCGATGCCGTGCATCAGCGTGGCCTGCTTTCCGTCCTCGGCGCTGCCTTAAGCGCCTGGTGGAACCGTCCGCGGCTGCCGTCGAACCTGCCTGCCTATCTGCGGGCAGATATCGGCCTGCCGCCGGAAGCAACGCCTGCCCACTGGCTCGAAATCTCCGCCAAGTCAGGCATCCCAGATCCCCTGCGGAGACCCGGCATGTAGTTGATGGGGGAGGGCGGCTTTCGCCATCCTTCCCCTCGACGCCGGCTCTGCATCTTTCGAAACTCATCAACCAGAAGGCCGGTGCGCCGCCCGCCACCGGATCGCTTATGTCAATTGATGTACTCACTGATGGTAGCGCAATTCTGCGCCACAACGTTCATGTCACCAGGGCCGTGCACCATCGCGGTCTGTTCCCGGTTCTGCGCGTGGCTCTGGTCGCGTGGTGGACCCGTCCGCGCATCCCGCCCGACATGCCTGCCCGGCTTCGGGCCGACATGGGCCTGCCACCGGCGCCCAGGTCGATGTTCTGGCCCGAGCCGGAGGACTACTGGCCTCTTCCAATGCCGGGGTGGATGCCAGGACCATGACGTCAGGGAGGCCGGGAAATCCCGGTCTCCCGATCTCCCTGCCTGTTGTTTCAATCAGCCCGATCCGCTAACAACGGCGCGACTTCCAGGAACTGCCAAATGACCGAAAAGACCAAGCTCATCGCCCCGCGTCTGCCGCGCGGCTTCGAGGATCGCACGCCCGGTGAAATTGCCGCGGTGGGCGCCATGATCGACAAGATCAAGGCGGTCTATGAACGCTATGGCTTCGACCCCGTCGAAACCCCGCTTCTTGAATATACCGAGACGCTCGGAAAGTTCCTGCCCGACACCGATCGGCCCAATGCCGGCGTCTTCTCGCTGCAGGACGATGACGAGCAGTGGATGAGCCTGCGCTACGATCTCACGGCGCCGCTCGCCCGCTTTTTCGCCGAGAATTTCGAAACCCTGCCCAAGCCTTATCGCTCCTATCGGCAGGGCTATGTGTTCCGGAACGAGAAGCCCGGCCCCGGCCGCTTCCGCCAGTTCATGCAGTTCGATGCCGATACGGTCGGCGCCGGCGGGCCCGAAGCCGATGCCGAAATGTGCATGATGATGGCCGACGTGATGGATGCGCTCGGGCTTGAGGGCCAGTACGTCGTCCGCGTCAACAATCGCAAGGTGCTCGACGGCGTGCTGGCAACGGCCGGCGTCACCACTGACGAGCAGAAACTCACCGTGTTGCGCGCCATCGACAAGCTCGACAAGTTCGGCCCCGAGGGCGTCAAACTCTTGCTCGGCGCTGGCCGCAAGGACGAGAGTGGCGACTTCACCAAGGGCGCCGGCCTGACGCCCGAGCAGATCGATCCAATCATTGCCTATACCGAGAGCGGTACGCCCGCCGCCGGCGTCGAGAAGGGCAGCAACGCGCATGTCGTCTCGACGATCAACGCGCTGGCCGGCCTCATCGGTGGGTCCGAAACCGGCCTCCAGGGCGTGCAGGAACTGGCTTCGATCTTTGGCCTCGTTAGCGCCGCCGGCTTTGGCGGTCGCGTCATCCTCGACCCCTCCGTCGTCCGTGGCCTCGAATATTACACCGGCCCGGTCTTTGAAATCGAACTCACTTTCAAGGTGCAGAACGAGAAGGGGCAGGACGTGGTGTTTGGCTCGGTCGGTGGCGGTGGCCGTTACGATGGCCTTGTCTCCCGCTTCCGCCGCGAGCCGGTTCCGGCGACCGGCTTTTCCGTTGGCGTCTCGCGCCTTGCCAATGCGCTCAAACTGACAGGCAATTTGGGCGCCGCCGAACCTGTCGGCCCGGTCGTCGTCCTCGTCATGGACAAGGAGCAGATGGCTGGCTACCAGGCCATGGTCGCCGAACTGCGCAATGCCGGCATCCGTGCCGAAATGTTCCTCGGCAACACCAAGAATTTCGGCAAGCAGGTCGCCTATGCCGACAAGCGCAATTCGCCCATCGTCGTCATCGAAGGCAGCCAGGAACGCGAGCAGGGTATCCTGCAGATCAAGGACCTGATCGCCGGGAAACAGGCCGCAGCCGCCATCACCGACAACGCCGAATGGAAGGCCGCAAGGCCAGGTCAGTTCGAGATCAGGCGTGACGAGCTGGTCGCCGCCGTCACAAAATTGCTGGCAGACCAGCGATGACCGGAGCAGCGGTCCGTCGCGCCAATCTGGAATCCCTGGTCGAAGCCCAGGGTGCCTGCCGCGCCACGCCGCCGCTGCTGCTGTCGGCCGATCCTTATTTCGATCTGGCCGGCGAGGAGTTCGGCCGCCGCTTGCTGCTGACTACCGACACCACCGGCGCCGAATACTGCCTGCGCCCCGATTTCACCCTCCCCATCGTCACGTCCTACATCGCCGATGGCGTCGGGGAACCGGCGGCCTTCTCCTATATGGGGCCGATATTCCGCCAGCGCGAAACCGGCCCCGCCGAATTCGACCAGGCAGGCATCGAGCTTCTGGCTCAGCCCGACGGTGATGTCGCGCTAGATCAGGTGCTGACCTTCGCCCGCGCTGCTCTCTCCATCTTCGGTGTCGTCCCCGATATCCGCCTTGGTGGCGTCGGGCTATTCGAGGCACTGCTGGTGCAGGCCGACATGCCCGAAGCCTGGCGCCCGCGCATCCGCAACCGCTTCGGCCACACCGAAGCGCTCGACCGCCTGCTCACCCGTCTCGAAGCCGCCCCGGACGCACTGCGCGAGCAGCAGCCGAGCCGCGAGGCTTTGGTCGACAGCGTCACCGAGCAGATGGTCACCGCCGGCCTCAGCCTCTCCGAAGGACGCACCCCTGACGAGATCACCGACCGGTATCTCGAGCAGCAGGCACTCGACGCCGCGCATGTTCCCGCTGCGACACTCAAGCTGCTGCGTGACTACCTCGCCATTTCAGGTCCGGTCCTTCAGGCACTGACCCAGGTCGAGGCGCTCGCTTCCCGGCACCGGCTGATGCTGGGAGCGCCCATCCGCGCCATCCGTCGTCATCTCAACGGGCTTGGAGAAGCCCGCGTCAGTTTCGATGCCAGCTTCTCGCCGCGCCTCGATTACTACACCGGCATCGTCTTCGAAATGACCGGCCCCAATGGCGAGATACTGGCCTCCGGTGGCCAGTATGACCGCCTGCTCGAACGCCTCGGCGCCACTGCGCCCATCGCCGCCTCCGGTTGCTCGGTCTGGGTCGATCGTCTTGAAGCGGAGGTCGCCCAATGAGCGGCATTACCCTGGCCGTTCCCTCCAAGGGGCGCCTCGAAGAACTCACGCGCGACTGGTTCGCCGCCAACGGCCTGGTCATCACCCGGCCGGGCGGCGCGCGCTCCTATCTCGGCGCCATCGACGGCCTGCCCGAGGTCACAGTGCGCTTCTACCCCGCCTCGGAAATTGCTCGCGAGCTCATCCGCGGCAGCATCGACTTTGGCGTCACCGGCCGTGACCTGATCTATGAGACCAGTGAAAGCGGCCCGGCTTCTGTCTCCATCGCCAAGCCGCTCGGCTTCGGCAATGCCGATGTCGTCGTTGCCGTGCCCGATGCCTGGATCGACGTCACCCACATGCATGACCTGGCCGACGTCGCTTCCGACTTCCGCAGCCGCCATGGCCGCTGGATGCGTATTGCCACCAAGTACATCACCATCACGCGCCAGCACCTGGCCAAGGCCGGCATTGCCGAATACCGCACGGTGGAGAGCCTCGGCGCGACCGAGGCAGCCCCGGCCTCGGGCGTTGCCGATATCGTGGTCGACATCACCACCACCGGTTCGACCCTGGCCGCCAACGGCCTGCGCGTTCTCGAAGATGGCGTCATGCTCAAGAGTGAGGCCTGCCTCATTGTCTCGCGAACCGCGCAATGGTCGCCGGAGCGCAAGGCGCAACTGGACGACGTGTTGGGCCGACTGGGTACCAGCGCCGGCTTCTGATCCGGGCAGGCATTGCCCATTGCCGCGATTCAAGACACAAATGCCGCTGGCTCGGGGGGAGGGCCGCACTTGGCCGACGAACTCGAACTCACCATCCTGATGCCGTGCCTCAATGAAGCCGAGACGCTCGCCGCCTGTATCGGCAAGGCGCGCGGCTTTCTGGACCGCACCGGCATTACCGGCGAAATCGTCATCGCCGACAATGGGTCCACCGATGGGTCACGCGAACTGGCGCACAGTCTCGGAGCCCGCGTCGTGGCGGTCCCGGAGCGCGGCTACGGCGCCGCCCTGGGCGGCGGCATCCAGGCAGCCCATGGCCGGTTCGTCATCATGGGCGACGCCGATGACAGCTACGACTTCTCCCAGCTCGATGCCTTCGTCGCCGAGCTCCGCGACGGCGCCGACCTCGTCATGGGCAATCGCTTCAAGGGCGGCATCGCTGATGGTGCCATGCCCTGGCTGCACCGCTACATCGGCAACCCCGTACTGAGCGCAGTCGGCCGGCTATTCTTTCGTACGCCGATCAGCGATTTCCATTGTGGTCTGCGCGGCTTTTCGCGCGCTGCAATCCTCGGGCTGAACTTGCGCACATCCGGCATGGAATTCGCCTCCGAGATGGTGGTCAAGGCCACGCTGGCCCATCTCGACCTGCGCGAAGTGCCGACCACCCTGGTCAAGGATGGCCGCTCGCGTCCGCCTCATCTCCGTTCGATCCGTGACGGCTGGCGCCACCTGCGCTTCCTGCTGCTGTTCTCCCCACGGTGGCTGTTTCTCTATCCCGGTTTCGCGTTGCTGGGTTTCGGCCTTGTTGTCGGCGCGTTGCTATTGCCGGGTCCGTTCAGGCTTGGCCACGTCAATTTCGACGTCCATACCTTTCTCGTAGCGGCGCTCTGCATCATTGTCGGCCTGCAGTCGATTTCCTTCGCCATCATCGGCCGGCGCTTTGCCTCCCGCTACGGCTTTATCCCGCGCTCCGGCAACTACGACCGCCTGCTGGAGGCCCTGACCCTCGAACGCGTCCTGCTGGTGGCGGCCCTGTTGATGCTGGTTGGCCTCATCGCGCTGCTCTGGGGCGTCAGCGAATGGGCCGAACGCGGCTTTGGCCCGCTCAATCTCACCAGCACAATGCGTGCGATCATCCTGGCCATGACGGCGCTCGTTTCCGGTTTTCAGCTGATGATGAGCGCTTTCATGTCGTCGATGATCAACATCCCGATCTATGAGCGGCGCATAACCGCGACCGGCGATTCGCCGTCGCGCCCCGATACGCGCTGAACATCCAGGCTCTCCATGCTCGATCCTCTGATTCTCCTGGCGCTGGCTGCCGTTGGCCTGCTGGCCGGCTTTGTTGATGCCATTGCCGGCGGTGGTGGCATGATCGCGCTGCCGGCGCTGCTCTCCGCGGGCCTGCCGCCGGTTGCCGCACTCGCCACCAACAAGTTCCAATCGGTGTTCGGCACCGGCATTGCGGCACTGACCTATTGGCGCCGCGGCTTCGTTTCGCTCAAGGCGCTGATCCCCGCCATGGCCCTGACCTATGCCGGCAGCCTCGTCGGCGCCACGGTGGTCAGGCAGATGGACGTCACCCTTCTCGATGTCGCCGTGCCGGTCGCCCTTATCGGCATTGCTCTCTATTTCCTGTTCGCCCCCAATCTTTCCGATGCCGACAAGGCCGCGCGACTGCCCTTCGGACTCTTCGTGCCCGTCATGGGCATGCTGATAGGATTTTACGACGGGATCTTCGGACCGGGGACAGGGTCTTTTCTGACCATCGGTTTCGTCATGCTGTTCGGCCTCGGTATGACGCGCGCCTCGGGCAACACCAAGATTCTCAACCTGGTCTCGAACCTGGCAGCGCTGACCATCTTCATTCCGGCCGGTGATGTCGTCTGGCCCGCCGCTTTCGCCATGGCCGCCGGGCAAGTGGTGGGCGGCTATGTCGGCGCGCGCACCGGCATCCGCTACGGTGCCCGCATCATCCGGCCACTGGTCGTCGTCGTCTCGATCGCGCTGGCGCTGCGGCTGCTGTTCTTCTAGAGCGACGAGCCGAAGGCCGCCTCGATGGCGCGCTGCGTGGCGGGTCCGAAGCTGCCGTCGATCGTGCCAGTATAGAAGCCGTCGCGCTTCAGCATCTCCTGGATGGCGCGGCGGTAATTCGGCGAAGTGTCGGCGTTGCGGATGTCCTTGAATTCGTCCCATGCCACCTGGAGGCCGTTGGTCAGCGCCAGATAGGCCAGCTCGGCGGCCCGCTGCGTGTCCTTGCCGATCCCGTCGCCATAGAGGTAGCGCAGCGACAGCGACCAGTGCCCATTGGCATCACCGGCATCCGATGCCTTCTGGTACCAGGCGGTCGCTTCCTCGGCATCCTTGCCCACGCCGTTGCCGGCCAGGTACATGTCGCCCAGCGCATACATGGCATAGGCGTAATCATTGTCGGCGGCGAGGCGGAACCAGCGCAGCGCCTCGGCATAGTCCTGACGCACGCCGTCGCCGGCATTGTACATGCTGGCGACATTGCTTTGCCCCGCGGGCAGGCCCGCCTCGGCGGCCTTGAGGTACCAGTCGAAGGCCTCGGTGAAATCCTGGGCAACGAACTCGCCGCGGTCATACATCAGCGCCACGCGGTTCATCGCGTAGCCGTCACCGGCGCCGGCCGCGAGCGAATACATCTCGAACGCATGTTGATAGTCGGGCGTCTCTCCCTCGGCGACGAAATAGGCCGCGTCGCCTTCATCGAGGATCTGTTCCAGCTCGTCGGGGTCATTGGGGTCTAGCGTATTGCCCTGCGACTGGGTGACCTGCGGTGTAGTGTCCTTTGTCTTGGTCTTCTGCGCAAAAGCATCGCCTGTAGCGGCCAAATTAAGCGCCAGCAACAAAACCGCTGCCAGAACAACACGCATGGACATCTTCGACCCCCAACTCCAGTTTCCGAAGAAAATGAGACGTCGGCAGGTTGCTGTCAAATGCTCTGAACGGCACCCCCCATAGAGGGGTATCAGGCGGGATCTAGGCCGGCGGTGGCGCGCAAGGCGGCGTTGATCCGGTCCTGCCAGCCCGGGCCTTCATCCTGGAAATGCTCCAGCACCGCGCGATCGAGTCGCAGGGTCACCATTTCCTTGCCGCCCGGTGGCGTGGCGGCCTTTGCCGGCGCCGGCTCCACCGGTTTGCTGGTAGCGGTCTTGAAGGCGGCTTCGGCCTGGTCGAAGGCGCTGCCGCGCCGGGGTGTCCGCATCGATTCCTCGCTGATTTGCGTCGTCCAGTGTACTGCGCCCTTGGCCGTTGCGCATAAGAAAAAGGCGCAGTGTTTCCACCGCGCCTTTCTCGTGAAGTCCGTGACTGGGAAGAAACGAACTCCAAAGCTTTGGGTCGGACTTCCTAGAAGTCCATACCGCCCATGCCGCCCATGCCGCCACCGCCGCCGCCCATCTGGGGAGCGGAGTCCTTGGGAGCCTCGACGATGAGAGCTTCCGTGGTGATCAGCAGCGAAGCGACCGAAGCCGCATCCTGCAGGGCAGTGCGAACCACCTTCACCGGATCGATGACGCCCATGGCGATCAGATCGCCATATTCACCGGTTGCGGCATTGTAGCCGAAGGTGATCGACGGGTTCTCGAGGATCTTGCCGACCACGACGGAGCCTTCGGCACCGGCATTGTTGGCGATCGTGCGTGCCGGCTCCTGCAGGGCGCGGCGCACAATGGCGATACCGGCGGCCTGATCGGCATTGGCACCCTTGACAGTGATGGCGTTCGAAGCGCGCAGCAGCGCAACGCCACCGCCAGCAACGATACCTTCTTCAACGGCGGCGCGGGTGGCGTTCAGCGCGTCGTCGACGCGGTCCTTGCGCTCCTTGACTTCGACTTCCGTCGAGCCGCCGACCTTGATCACTGCAACGCCACCGGCAAGCTTTGCCAGACGTTCCTGCAGCTTTTCCTTGTCGTAGTCCGAAGAGGTCTCTTCGATCTGCGCCTTGATCTGGCCGACGCGGCCCTGGATGTCTTCGGTCGTGCCGGCGCCATCCACGATCGTGGTGTTTTCCTTGGTGATCTCGACGCGCTTGGCAGTGCCGAGCATGTCCAGGGTCACGTTCTCGAGCTTGATGCCGAGGTCTTCCGAGATCACCTGGCCACCGGTCAGGATGGCGATGTCTTCGAGCATGGCCTTGCGGCGGTCGCCGAAGCCTGGAGCCTTGACGGCAGCGACCTTGAGGCCGGCGCGCAGGCGGTTGACGACCAGGGTCGGCAGGGCCTCGCCATCGACGTCTTCAGCGATGATCAGCAGCGGGCGCTGCGACTGCACCACGGCTTCGAGGATCGGCAGGATGGCCTGCAGGTTCGAGAGCTTCTTTTCGTGCAGCAGGATGTAGGGGTCCTCGAGGACCGCCGTCATCTTCTCGGCGTTGGTCACGAAGTAGGGGCTAAGGTAGCCACGGTCGAACTGCATGCCTTCGACGACTTCAAGTTCGGTCTCGGCGGTCTTGGCTTCCTCGACGGTGATGACACCCTCGTTGCCGACCTTCTGCATGGCTTCGGCGATCATGTCGCCGATGGCGGATTCACCGTTGGCCGAGATGGTGCCAACCTGAGCGACTTCCGACGACGACTTGATCTTGGACGAAGCAGCCTGCAGCGCAGTCACGACTTCCTCGACAGCGAGGTCGATCCCGCGCTTCAGGTCCATCGGGTTGAAGCCGGCGGCGACAGCCTTGACGCCTTCGACGACGATGGCCTGGCCGAGAACGGTGGCAGTGGTGGTGCCGTCACCGGCAATGTCGTTGGTCTTGGAAGCGACCGAACGCAGGAGCTGGGCGCCCAGGTTCTCGAACTTGTCTTCCAGTTCGATTTCCTTGGCGACGGTCACGCCGTCCTTGGTGATGCGCGGTGCGCCGAACGACTTTTCGATAACGACGTTACGACCCTTGGGGCCAAGGGTCACCTTGACCGCATTGGCCAGGATGTTGACGCCGCGCAGCATCTTGTCGCGGGCTTCGGTGGAGAACTTTACTTCTTTAGCGGCCATGTGAGGCGCTCCTTAAAGTGGTTGAAACGACGAAAAAGGCAGGGAAGTCGCTTAGACTTCGACGATGCCCATGATGTCGGATTCCTTCATGATCAGCAGGTCTTCGCCGTTGAGCTTGACCTCGGTGCCGCTCCATTTGCCGAACAGCACGCGATCGCCAGCCTTGACGTCCAGCGCGTTGATCTTGCCGTTCTCGTCACGGGCGCCGGGGCCCACGGAAACGATCACGCCCTCGGAGGGCTTTTCCTTGGCGGTGTCGGGGATGATGATCCCGCCTTTGGTCTTTTCTTCGCCGTCGAGACGACGGACGACCACGCGGTCGTGCAGAGGACGGAAGCCCATGTTTTGCTCCTATGGCAGCATTTTGAATGCAATCTTGGCACTGTTAGCACTCGTGATTGTAGAGTGCTAACAGGGTGTCGGGGATATATGGCCGGGGTGCTGATGAGTCAAGGTCGGGTGAACCCGGTTTCTTCTCATGCGTTGATCCCCCATCGCTTCTTCTCGCTACATGGCAGGACAACATGACGCGTCAATGTCTGGACAAGGATATCAAGATCAAACCCGCCAAGGGCAGGGTCCACGTGCTGTTCGACGATGCCGAGATCGGGAGCTCGCTCAACGCGCTCGAACTCGACGAACCGGGAAAGCCGCTCCGCATTTACCTGCCGCGCAGCGATGTGCGCGAGGATATCCTCGAGCTGTCCGAGAAGCGCACTACCTGCCCCTACAAGGGGGAGGCGCATTACTACAACCTCAAGACCTTGACCGCCGATGGCCCGGACCAGGTCTGGTACTATCCCGACCCATGTCCGCTGGTCGAACCGATCCGCGACCACCTCGCCTTCTGGGGCGACCGCATCGAATATCGGTATTCTGAAGTCTAGGCGTGCCAAAGCGAAGGCTGGGGTGGTTTATCCGGGCTTCCTTCACCCTCCTGCCTCCCCATCGAAGGGGAGGTCGCTCTCCACTCGTGGGCGAGATGGCGCTCTAGCCGACAGATAGCACCTTTCCCTTGGTGGGGAGGAGGCTGGAGGGGCGGCAGCGCCCACGGAAAACCCGGTCCCACCGCAACTTTTTCCTTCAGCCCCTTCCCCCACGCGCCAACCTGCGCCATAACGCCCTCATGACCCAGGACAACACTCTTCAGATCAAGCTGCGCCTCAAGGGCGGCAGCGGCCCGAATGCCAACTGGCATTGGGAACTTCACGACGCCGCCGGCAAGGTGGTCAAGAGCGGCTCCGCCGTCGGCCCCGAGCACAAGGCGTTTGCCACCGCGCGCATCGCCAAGGAAAAGCTGGAGCAATCCAGCAGCTGATCCCGGCTGCCTAGCACGAGACTGCCGTGACCACTCCCGCATCAGCCGCAGGCACCGGCCCCGCGCAACACGGGGGCGGGCCGCTGCGTGGCATCACGCTCAAGGTATTGTCGGTCTGCTTCTTTGTCGTCATGGCGACCCTGCTCAAGGCAACCGAAACCATCCCCGCTGGCGAGCTGGTATTTTTCCGCTGCAGCCTCGCAATTATCCCTGTTGTCGTCTGGCTGCTGTGGCGAGGCCAGTTGCGCACAGCGCTGCACACGCGCAATCCGTGGGGCCATATTGTCAGGGCGCTGGTCGGCGCCACCTCGATGGGCCTCGGCTTTTTTGCACTGACCCGCCTGCCGCTGCCTGAATCGACCGCCATCGGCTATGCCGCGCCGCTGCTCATCGTGGTCTTCAGCGCCCTGCTGCTGAAGGAACGAGTCCACCTGTTCCGCTGGACGGCGGTGGTGCTCGGCCTTTGCGGCGTTCTCATCATCCTCTGGCCGCGCCTGACCCTGCTGTCGGGATCGGCCGTGGTCGGCGACAGCGAGGCGGTGGGCGCCATTGCCGCCTTTGTCGGCGCCATCGTCACCGCCTTTGCCATGATGCAGGTGCGCAAGCTGGTGCAGACCGAGCGCACCGAGGCTATCGTCATCTACTTCTTCATCAGCGCCAGCCTGCTGTCGCTGCTGACCATCCCGTTCGGCTGGGTCATGCCGACGCCGCAGCAGGCGCTGCTGCTGGTGGGGGCCGGTTTTGCCGGCGGCATCGGGCAACTGCTGCTGACCTCATGCTACCGCTATGCCGACATGTCGGTGATCGCGCCGTTCGAATATGTCTCGCTGCTGCTGACTCTGGTGGTGGGCTTTGCCGTGTTCGGCGACATTCCGACGCTGGCCATGATCATGGGTGCCATCATCATCGTCGCCTCGGGCATCGCCGTGATCCTGCGCGAGCACTATCTCGGGCTGGATCGCGTCAAGGCGCGCGAAGCGAATACGCCTTAAGAAGCGGCGGCCATCTCGGCCCAGCCCTGGCGCTTGCGGTAAATTGTCGAGGGGCTGATCTCCAGCGCCGCCGCTGCCAGGGACACATTGCCGCCAAAGCTGGCGATCGCATCCTCGATGATGCGCTGCTCCTGCTGCCACATTGGCAGGATGGCGGGGCGGCGTTCGGAACGCGTGGCGGGCTCTGCCGGAGCGACGACGCCGCGCGATTCGATATCGGCGGCGACCAGCATGGGCATGGTGATCTCGCCGCCATCGCACATGACCACGAGCCGCCGCACCAGGTTCTGCAATTGCCGCACATTGCCGGGCCATTCAGCCGAGGTCAGCAGGTTGGCGACGTCAGGGGCAAAGCCGGCGAAATGCTTGTGTTCCTCGGTGGCATAGAGGGCGAGGAAGTGCCGGGCCAGGACCATGATGTCGGTCGGCCGCTGCCGCAATGGCGGCAGGTGAATGGGCAGCACATGCAGCCGATAGAACAAATCCTCGCGGAACTTCTTCTCGGCGATGAGTTGCATCGGGTTGCGGTTGGTGGCGCAGATGACGCGCACATCGACATGCCGCACACCCGACTCGCCCACCCGGCTCAGCGTGCCGGTCTGCAGGAACCTGAGGAGCTTGGACTGCAGCGAGAGATCCATCTCGCCGATTTCGTCGAGGAACAGCGTACCGCCATCGGCTAGTTCGGCCGCGCCCTTGCGGTCGTCATGGGCGCCTGTAAAGGCGCCGCGGGCCACCCCGAACAGTTCGCTTTCCATCAGGTCGCGTGGAATTGCTGCGCAGTTTATGGCCACCAGGCGCTTGCCGAAGCGCGAGCCGGTCGCGTGCAGCGCCTCGGCGCAGACATCCTTGCCGGTGCCGCTTTCGCCTGTGATGAAGACCGGCGCGGACGATGCCGCGATGCGCCCGATCTGCTCATAGACGAACTGCATGGCGCTGGAGGCGCCGATGAAGCCGGCAAAATCCGAGCGGCCTTCCGCCGGTGGCTCGATGCTGAGCGAATGGCCCTTGCCGTGGCGCTGCGCCAGCTCGCCGATACGGGCGGCCATTGCCGGCCCGTTGATGGGTTTGACCACATAATCGTGCGCGCCTGCCCGCATCGCGCCAACAGCCGCCGACACCGAAGCGCCGTCGGAAACGACCACGAACAGCGCGCCGTCGGCCAGTCGCACCAGCCGTGCCACCGCGTCGTCAGACCGTTCGCTGAGGTCGCGCAGGCTGGAAAGATCGGCCATGGCGATGTCGAAACTACCGTCGCGCAGCAGTTCGGCCGCCTGCCGTCCACCCGACGCAATGCTGATGCGGACGCCGTTGCCCAGGCTCTGCGCCAGGGTCTCGGCCACGAGCCGTGCATGCGGCTCGTCCCCATCTATGAGCAATAGCCGACCATGCGGCTCGCCATTGCTTCGGTTATGCATCGCCATGCGGCCCGGCCCTCGCGTTCCGTAATTCACTATGCCGGTTGTCCGTCGTTGCCGCGCTGTCCCGGTGTTGGCCCAATTGTTCAGCAACAGGGTAAATAAACCGTTCCGCGAATTTGCAAATTGCGTCTTGTGGACTTGGCGCTTGCTCGGGGCGCGGTCTCGCGATTAAGTCTGCCGCCATGCAAAGGAACTCCGAAGACGACAGCATCGAGCCGATGGCGCGCGGCTTTGCGCAAGCCGGCGTCCGCATCGCCAACGAACGGGCGGTGATGACGCTTATCGGCCTCAATCCGGGCGTTTCGAACGCGGAACTGGCACGGCTATCCGGACTGGGGCCGCAGACGACCTCGCGCATCGTCAGTGATCTCGAGATGCGCGAACTGGTGCTGCGCGGCGATGTGCTACGCGGCCGCCGCGGCCAGCCGGCGACGCCGCTTTTCCTCAATCCGGATGGCGCCTTCGGCATCGGCATCGAGATCGGCTGGCGACATTTCGAAGTGCTGCTGTTCGGCATGGCGGGCCTCACGCTCGCCAGTATCCGCCGCACCTATGCCTGGCCAGATTTCCACACCGTCTTCTCCGAGGTCAGCGCCGAGGTTGCGACCATCCGTGCCGGCATGACCAGCCAGCAGCTGAGCCGACTGGTCGGCATCGGTATCGCCAGTCCCTCCAATATCGAACGGCACCTCGAACGCCTCGGCGCGCCACCCGAGCAGGTGGACCTGTGGCGCGGCGTCGACCTAGCGGCCGAGGCCAGCCGCGCGCTTGGCGAGGCGGTGGAATGGGTCAATGACGGCAGCGCTGCCTGCTGGGCCGAGTTCATCGCCCGACCGGCTCCGCGCCCCAATGGCCTCGCCTATTTCCAGGTTGGAACGCTGGTGGGTGCCGGAATCGCCATCGACGGCCACCTTTGGGAGGGGCGCAGCGGCAATGCCGCCAATCTTGGTGCCATCCTGGTGGCAGATGCGCAGGGCCGTCCCAGCTACCTGCATTCCATTGCCTCGATCCTGGCACTGCAGCAGCGGATCGAGGCGGCGGGCGGCACCCTGCCATCAGGCGATCCGCTCAACTGGGACTGGACGACGCTCGAGCCGGCAGCGACCCTGTGGCTCGATGACGCGGGGAGGGCGCTGGCCAGCGCGGTACTCAGCACGCGGGCAGTGATGGAACTGGACATAGCCATCATCGACGGCGTCATGCCCCGCCCGGTGGTGCAGCGCCTGCTCGATCGCGTCGATCACCACATTGCCGCTCTGCCAGCTTTCGGGACCGATCGGCCCGAACTGGCCATGGGCTACATGGGCGGGGCCGCCGCCGCGACCGGCGCCGCGCAACTGGTACTGTTCCACCGCTTCTTCTCGCGCGCCTGGAACATCTTCGCTACCTGAGCTGCAAATAGCCTAGGGAGAGCCGCCCTCCGCGCTTTTGCCGCCTCTTGCGCGATGCTATGAGGGAAGAGCCGAATCCCGGCGCTTCCGAGGTCCACCCGTGCAGGCATTGGTCTACACGTTCATCGCCCTTGCCGCTGTCGCCGTTGGCGCAGCTGCCTATTTTGGCCTGACCTTCACGCCGGCCGAAGCGATCCTCGCAGCCGTGGTGTTTGGCTGTGTCTGCATCGTGCTGCTCGAGCGCACTTTGCGCCAGCGGGCCGAGAACCGGCTGGAAAAGGCGATCGAGGACCTGTCGCGCCTGCTGGCTACCGATGCCCAGGCGGGCGCCGTGCTCGGGCAGCGCATCAATGCCATGGCCGATATCAATGCTGACGCGCGCCTCGAAGGTGCGGAAGCCGACATTTCCGTCCTCGGTACCGTTATCCGCCAGGTGGCCGAAGCGGTGGCCGAAATCGAGGAACGCGTCGCCAAGCCCGCGGCCCGCGACCGGATGATCGCCGCGCCGCCGCCGCCGGTGGCCCGCGAACCCGATCCGACCATCCCGCTCGAACTGCTGCGCCAGGCCATCGCAGAAAACCGGCTGATCTATCACATCCAGCCGGTGGTGACGCTGCCGCAGCGCCGCCCGCATGGCTACGATCTGGTTCCGCGCCTGATGCTGGAAGACGGCGATCTGGCCGATCGTGCCGATTTCCTGCCCCGCCGCGGCGGCGAGGATGTGCAGCGTCACATCGAGGGCACTGGCCTGCTCGAAGCCATCACCATCTGCCGGCGTTCCCGCACCGGCGGCCAACCCATCACCCTCTACATCCCCCTGTCGCGGGCCACGCTCGGCGATTCGGCGGCGTCGGAGCAGCTGATCGTTTCCCTCGAAGCCAATCGCGCTATCGCGCCCTCCCTGATTTTCGTCGTCAACGAGACCGACTGGCGCGCCCTGACCACGGGTGAGCGTGCCATCGCTGATGCCGTGGCCAAGAAGGGTGCGGGCTTTTCCATCGCCGACGTCAAGTCGCTGCGTGTCGACGTCGCCGAACTCGCCGGGCAGGGCGTGCGCTCGTTGCGCATAGACGCGTCCCGCTTCATCGCGGAGCCGGAGGCCTTCACGGACTTCCACGCCTCCGATATCGCCAATTACATCGCCCGTTTCGATATCAAGCTGCTCGCCACCGGTATTGCCGGCGAGAACCAGATCGTCGAACTGCTCGAAGACGGCATTACCCTGGTGCAAGGCCCCTATATCGCCGCGCCTGGCCCGGTTCGCCCCGACCTGATGATGGAGCCGGCCCGGCAGGCGCCACAACTGCGCCGCGTCGAGTTATAGGCCACAGCACTGCCGTGATACCGGGGCACATTGCCGTTTCCCCTTGATCCGGAGGGGCAAGCTGCCACATAGAACGCCCATCCTGTTCGCATCGGAATATGGCGATGACCAGCCCCCTGCCTTCAATCTCCGGCCTCGCTGACCTTGCGGACCGCTACGACGCGGTCCTCAGCGACGTCTGGGGCGTCGTCCACAACGGCGTCGAGGCCTTCCCCACTGCCGTCGAGGCTTTGGCCGAGTACCGCAAGGCCGGCGGCAAGGTGGTGTTCATCACCAATGCACCACGCCCTTCAGGCCCGATCGTCGAGATGCTCGACCGGCTCGGCGTGCATCGCGGCGCCTATGATGCGATCGTCTCATCGGGCGACGCCACGCGCTCGATGATCGCCAAATATAGCGGCAAGGCCATCCACCATGTCGGCCCGGCCACCGAGGACGATGCCCTCTACGAGGGACTCGACGTGCGGCGCACCAATGCCGGCGAGGCCGAAGTCGTTGTCGTCACCGATCTCGATACCGATGACGACACGCCCGAAATGTACCGCGAGCGCGCCCGGCTCTGGCTCAGCCGCAAGCTACCGATGATCTGCGCCAATCCCGACCGTGTGGTCGAGCATGGCGACAAGATCATCTATTGCGGTGGCGCGCTGGGTGACCTTTACGCCGCCATGGGCGGAATGGTGTTGATGGCGGGCAAGCCATACCAGCCCATCTACGAGGAAGCCTTCCGCCTCGCCGAGGAGGCAGCCGGACGCCCGCTGGATAAGTCCCGCGTCCTCGCCATCGGCGACAGCGTCCGCACCGATGCGACCGGCGCCGCCAAGTTCGGCATCGACCTGCTATTCGTCACCGGCTCCATCCATGCCGCCGAGCTCGACGCTTTCGGCAAGCCCAATCCACAGGCGATTGCCGACCTGGTCGCTCCGAGCCGCGCCCATATGGCCGGTTTCCTGCCCCGCCTCTCCTGGTGATGCAGTGACCGGTTTCCTTCGTCTCAACTCGCTTGACGACGTGCCCGCTGCCCTGCGTGGTGCCTATGTTGCCATCGGCAATTTCGATGGTGTCCATCGCGGTCACCAGACGGTGCTGGCGACGCTCAAGGCGCGTGCCGCAGAAGCAGGCGTGCCGACAATGGTGCTGACCTTCGAGCCACATCCCCGCGACGTGTTCGCACCCAGCCCCTTCATGTTCCGGCTCACTGGGGGCGACGCCAAGGCGCGGCTGGTCGAAGCCTTCGGCCTCGACGCCATTGCCGTGCTGGGCTTTGACCACGCCTTTTCCCAGATCGAGGCCGAGGACTTCGTCTCGCGCTTTCTCGTCGATGCGCTTGGCGTCACCGGCGTTATTGTCGGCGCCGATTTCCATTTCGGCCGCCAGCGCCGCGGTACGCCGACCTTCCTCAAGGCATCGGGGGCGACACACGGCTTTGCCGTCGAAATCCTCGACCTGATGGACGAAGGCGATGAGGTCATCTCGTCCTCGCGCATCCGCGCCGCCCTGTCGGAAGGCGCCGTGACTGCCGCTAACCGGCTGCTCGGCTATCACTGGTTCTTCGATGGCTGCGTGGTCAAGGGCGACCAGCGGGGCAGGGAGCTCGGCTACCCCACGGCCAACACCATGACCCATGCCAATTTCCAGCTCGCCCAGGGCGTCTATGCCGTGCGGGCCCGGCTGGGGACGCGCGTTTTCGACGGCGTGGCCGCCTATGGCAAGCCCATGTTCGACAACCAGCGTCCGCCCTTCGAGACGCATCTGTTCGATTTCGACGAAGACATCTACGGCCAGACCATCACTGTCGCGCTGATCGCCCATATCAGGGGTCAGGAGGTCTTTTCCGGCCTCGACGAACTCATCGCCGCCATGGACCGCGACAGCCGCAAGGCCAGGCAAGCCCTGGCGCTGGCCAAGCCTCTCAGTGAGCTGGATGCCAAGCTGGGGTTCTTGGAGTAGGCACCGGCTTTGGCAGTCGTCTCCCTCCCCTTGAGGGATCAAGGGTGGGGGTTATGTACTCTCCGCCGACACCGCCTCTGCGGACAGGCTGGAACCCCCACCCAGCCCCTTCCCTCAGGGGGAGGGGCTTTGCGCCACTCCGGGGCGCAATCCAGTTCAATCGCCGAAGCAAATCATCCTTTGCCCCATCCGCCCCGCCTTGCTAAAAGGCGGCCAAATCTCCCAACCGATTGCCGTTTCCATGACCGATACCGCCACGGGCGCCACCGAAACCGATTACTCGGCCACGCTCTTCCTGCCGGAAACCGACTTCCCCATGCGCGCCGGGTTGCCCGATCGCGAGCCGGGCTGGCTCAAGCGCTGGGAAGAAATGGATATCTATGCGCTGCAGCGCGAGCAGGCCAAGGATCGGCCGGTCTTCACCATCCATGATGGCCCTCCCTACGCCAACGGCAACATTCATATCGGCCACGCGCTCAACAAGACGCTGAAGGACCTTGTGTCCCGCTCCATGCAGATGCTGGGCTACAACTCGGCCTATGTGCCGGGCTGGGACTGCCACGGCCTGCCTATCGAATGGAAGATCGAGGAACAGTACCGCGCCAGGGGCAAGGACAAGAACGACGTCCCGGTGGTCGAATTCCGCCAGGAATGCCGCACCTTTGCCGAGCAGTGGGTCGACATCCAGCGCGAAGAATTCAAACGTCTGGGCGTGCTTGGCGAGTGGGACAATCCCTATCTCACCATGAGCTTCGACGCCGAGGCCCAGATCGCTCGTGAGCTGATGAAGGTGGCAACGACGGGCCAGCTCTATCGCGGCTCGAAGCCGGTGATGTGGTCGGTGGTCGAGCGCACGGCGCTGGCTGAGGCCGAGATCGAATACGCCGATTACGAGAGTGACACGATCTGGGTGAAGTTCCCCACGTCCCACATCGCTGCAACTGCCGGCTCCAGCGTCGATGACAATATCGCGCGCCGCGAGCACCTGACCGGCGCGTCGGTGGTCATCTGGACCACGACGCCCTGGACCATTCCGGCGAACCGGGCCATCAGCTTCTCGTCCAAAGTCGCCTATGGCCTCTATGAGGTCACCAAGGCGCCCGATGGTAATTGGGCCTCGACCGGCGAGAAATATGTGCTGGCCGATAAGCTGGCCGACGAGACCTTCGCAAAGGCAAAGGTCGAGGAATTCGTCCGCTTGCAGGATGTGCCGCCCGCTGTCCTGTCGGGGCTGCAGTGCCACCATCCGCTCCGTGGCCTCGGGGACGGTTACCAGTTCGAAGTACCGCTGCTCGACGGCGAGCATGTCACCGATGATGCCGGCACCGGCTTTGTCCACACCGCGCCCGGCCACGGCCTCGATGACTTCGAGATCTGGATGAATTCCGCTCGCCTGCTGGGTGAAAAGGGCGTGGATACCGCCATCCCTTACGTCGTCGGCGACGACGGGTTCTACACGACCGATGCCCCCGGCCTCGAGGGCGCACGCGTCATCGACGACAACGGGAAGAAAGGCGACGCCAACCAGCGCGTCATCACCGCCCTGGCCGAGCGTAACGCCATGGTCGCACGCGGCCGGGTGAAGCATCAGTACCCCCATTCCTGGCGCTCCAAGAAGCCGGTGATCTTCCGCAATACGCCGCAGTGGTTCGTCTACATGGACCGCGACATCGACGGCGCGGCCGGCGAAACCCTGCGCCATCGCGCGCTCAACGCCATCGACGCCACCAAGTTCTACCCCGCCGGCGGGCAGAACCGCCTGCGCGCCATGATCGCCGATCGGCCCGACTGGGTGCTGAGCCGCCAGCGCGCCTGGGGCGTTCCGATCACGGTGTTCGTCCACAAGAAGTCCCAGGAAATCCTCAAGGACGACGCGGTCAATCACCGCATTGCCCAGAGCTTCGAGGAAGAAGGTGCCGACGCCTGGTACAAGCCCGGCGCTGCCGCCCGCTATCTCGGCGACGCCTACAAGGTCGATGACTATGAAATGGTCACCGACGTGCTCGACGTGTGGTTCGACAGCGGTTCGACCCACGCCTTCGTGCTGCGCAATAAACAAAAATGGCCGCATCTCAAGTTCCCGGCCTCGATGTATCTCGAGGGCTCAGACCAGCATCGCGGCTGGTTCCATTCCTCGCTGCTCGAAAGCTGCGCCACCAATGGCCATGCCCCCTATGAAAGCGTGCTGACGCACGGCTTCACCATGGACGGCGAAGGCCGCAAGATGAGCAAGTCGCTGGGCAACACCGTCGCCCCGCAGGACATCATCAAGCAGTATGGCGCCGATATCCTGCGCCTCTGGGTGGCCTCGTCCGACTATTCGGAAGATCTGCGCCTGGGCAAGGAGATCATCCAGACCACCGTCGATAGCTACCGCAAGCTGCGCAACACCCTGCGCTGGCTGCTGGGCAATATCGCCCACTATGAGCCATCCGACGAAGTGGTATTCGCGGACATGCCCGAGCTTGAGCAGCTGATGCTGCATCGCCTGGCCCAGCTCGATGAGCAGGTGCGCACCGCCTACAAGGAATACGACTACCGCAGGATCGTCACCCTGCTGACCAACTTCATGAATATCGAGCTTTCGGCCTTCTACTTCGATATCCGCAAGGACACGCTCTATTGCGACCCGATCAGCTCGATCAAGCGCAAGGGCGCTCTCACGGTGCTCAATCACCTGTTCGATTGCCTGACCGCCTGGCTGGCGCCCATCCTTGTCTTCACCATGGAAGAAGTCTGGCTGGAGCGTCATCCGGAAGCCGGCTCGTCCGTTCACCTGCGCCTCTTCCCTGAAGTGCCGGCCGAATGGCTCAATGACGGCCTGGCCGACAAGTGGCAGAAGATCCGCACCGTCCGCCGCGTCGTTACCGGTGCGCTGGAAGTCGAACGCCGCGAAAAGCGCATCGGCTCGTCACTCGAAGCCGCGCCCAAGGTGTTCATCACCGACGAGGACCTGCTGACGGCCCTGGCCGGCGAGGACCTCGCCGAGATCGCCATCACGTCGGCCATCGAGATCGGCAATGCCGACGCGCCACCCGAGGCCTTCCGCCTCGACGATGTCGTGGGTGTCGCCGTCGTTCCGGCGCTCGCCCAGGGCACCCGCTGCGCCCGCTCGTGGAAGGTCCTGCCCGAGGTCGGCTCCGACCCTGAATATAAGGACGTCACCTTGCGCGACGCCCAGGCCCTGCGCGAACGCGCTGCGGCGGGGCTGTAGATCTTGAGCGAGAATACAAAGGCGGCCGCCGTGCGCGCATGGCTGCGGCCCTCGGTCTATATCTCCCTGACCATGGCGATCCTCGCCTTCGGCATTGATCGGGCGCACAAGGCGTTCCAGGTCTCTGCCGAGTGCATTGCCGTCGGCGCGGCACCATGCGTCGAGGTATTCACCAGCTACGTGCCCTTCGCCATGACCGGCTGGCGTGGTGGGGAGATCGTACGCGTCACCGACTTTTTCGACTACGTGCTGGTCTGGAATACCGGCATTTCCTACGGCCTGTTCGACGGCCTGCCGGTGTGGGCGCTTGGCCTTGTCATGCTGGTGGCCATCGTGGCGCTGAGCGTCTGGTGGGTGCGCGCCGATTCTGCGCTGATCCGACTCGGGCTGGCCTTCTGCATCGGCGGCGCCCTTTCCAATGCAGTGGATCGCCTCATTTATGGCGCCGTGGCTGACTTTTTCCACCTCCATTGGGGGACGTGGTCCTTCTACATTTTCAACATTGCCGACGTGGCCATCACCATCGGCGTCATCCTGTTGATCGCCGATCTCATCGGCCTCGGGCGGCCTCGGCAACCAACGCTGTAATTGCAGGAACACGTTGCCGCCAGAATCTGGTCTTAGGCGGCATTATGCGCTATAAGCGCCGCCGACATCTTGAAGGACGTTTCATGCGTATTGGTTTGACCGGGCAGCATTCTGCTCCTCGAGCGGTTACCCGGACTGGTTTGGCGGCGCTGGGTCTCGTGCTGGCGCTGGCGCTTGCTGCGTGCACGACAGTGGAAGGCACCAATGCCTTGACCGATGTCGGCACCTTCGAGCGCGAGGTCATGAGGAGCACCGCGCGGGGCGTCGGCCTGCTTCCCGGCGAAACGCCCAAGGAAGACTTGACCAATGCGCGCGCGCCGCTCGTGCTGCCCGCTTCCGGCCAGGCTCTGCCCGCGCCGAGCCAGGAAGCTTCCATCGCGCAATTGCCGGCTGACAGCGACACCGTGCAGGTCGATGCGACCAATCTCACCGAGGCCGACCTGACGCGCCTGCGCAATGCCAAGGTCGTGGACCTGCGCTCGGCCGCTGGCCGCCCGCTCACCGAGCAGGAAACGCGCACCCTGGTTGCCCGCATGCAGGCGGCCAATGCCGACGTGTCCACGGTCAATGGCAAGCGTCCGCTCTATCTGCCACCCGACGAATACTTCACCCGCGTCGGCGACGCCGACCTGGTCTGTGCCACGCCCAATGGCGAGCTGGTTTCGATCAACGATCCCAAGTGTCCGGAATCGGTGCGCAAGGCGATCCGCGCCACCTATACTGGCCCCGGGGCGTCGACCAGCAACTCTGGCCCCGGCGTCGGGCTGACCGAGAAAGAGACCACTCTCGGTAACTGACGGCTCTGTCGGTTTTCACATTCAAAGCGGCCGGATCATCCGGCCGCTTCGCCTTTTTCGCGCCGCCCGCCCGAGCAATTTCGGGCATATGGGTCCCGCATGACATGAAAGTACGCCCGATGAGCGACACTGCTCCCGCCAAGCCCGATACCGGCGACCGCCTCGCCAAGGTCATTGCTCGCTCGGGGCTCTGCTCCCGCCGTGATGCCGAGGTGTGGATCACCGAAGGCCGCGTCGTCGTCAACGGCAAGAAGGTGCTGACGCCGGCCTTCAATGTCACCGACCGCGACAAAATCCTGGTCGATGGCGCCCCGCTCGCCGCCCGTCAGGGCACGCGCGTCTGGCTCTATCACAAGCCAGCGGGCCTGGTGGTGACCGAGAAGGACCCCGAGGGCCGCGAGACCATTTTCCAGCATCTGGAAACCCATGGCCTGCCGCGCGTCGTCACCGTCGGCCGCCTCGATATCAACACCGAGGGCCTGCTGCTGCTGACCAATGATGGCGGCCTCAAGCGGGTGCTCGAGCTGCCGGCCACCGGCTGGCAGCGCCGCTACCGCGTGCGCGCCCATGGCACCGTAACTCAGGCCGCGCTCGACAAGCTCAAGGACGGCATCGAGATCGACGGCATCAAATACGGCGCGATCGAAGCCACGCTAGAACGCGAACAGGGCTCCAATGTCTGGCTCGTTCTCGCCCTGCGCGAAGGCAAGAACCGCGAGGTCAAGAATGTGCTGGGCGCACTCGGCCTCGAGGTGAATCGCCTTATCCGCGTCAGCTATGGACCGTTCCAGCTCGGCGACATCCCGATCGGCGGCGTGGAGACCGTCAAGGCCAAGATGCTGCGCGACCAGCTCGGCAAGAAGCTGGCCGATGCGGCCGATGTCGACTTCGACAGCGAGATGCCTGCGGAGGCCAATGCCCTTGTCGGCAAGCCAACCCGTGACCGCCTGACCGGCCGCGGCACCAATACGGTCGAGATCGCTCGCCAGCGCTTCCGCTTCACCGACGGTGCGGAAAAGACTGAAGAGGAGATCCGCGAGGAACGTCCGCGCCAGGATCGCCCCGGCCGCTTCGACAGCCGCAAGCCGATGGCCAAGCGCGACGAGCGCCACGACGAAGAGGAAATGGCCCCGCCGCGCCACGTTCATTTCGACGAGGACGGCCGTGCGCCGGAAGAATTCGTCGCCAAGCGCAATACCCGCGTCGTCAAGCGCCCCGATCGCGACGACCAGTCCGCCCTGAGTTTCGGCAAGGCCGCGCCGCGTCCTGCTGGCGGCAAAAAGCCGGCTGGGGACAAGAAGAGCTTTGGTGACAAGAAATCGTTCGGCGACAAAAAGTCGTTTGGGGACAAGAAGCCATACGGTGACAAGAAGCCCTATGGTGACAAGAAGGCCTTCGGCGACAAGCCGCGCGGTCCGCGTCGTGACGATGATCGGCGTTCCACCGGCGGTCGCCCCGAAAGCGGCGCGCGTCCGCCGCAGGGCCGTGAATTCGTCGGTACGCCGCGCGGTCCGCGTCGCAGCGATGCACCTGCTGGCGAGCGTCCGGCCTTTACGCCGCGCGTCAGGCCCGACAGCGAACGCGGCGACGGTGCCGCCTTCATCGGCGAGGCCAAGCGTCCCGGCCGCAATTTCTCGGACAAGCCGACTCGTTTCCGTCCGGAAGGCGCTGGCCGCCCGGAGGGTCGTAGCTTCCGCCCCGAAGGTTCGGGTCGTCCTGAAGGCAAGAGTTTCCGTCCCGCTGGTGATCGGCCCGCGCGCAACGATCGTCCGAGCCGTCCAGGTCGCGACGAGTTCGGCTCCGAGGCCAAGACCTATGGCAAGCCGCGCATGCGCCCCGACGGGAAGCCCGCGCCCAAGCGTGACGGTGCCGCGCCAGCCCGCGGCCCGCGCCCGGGTGGTGCTGGCAAGCCAGGCGGTTTCGGTAAGCCCGGCGGCTTTGGCAAGCCGGGTGGTCGTCCAACTGGCGGCGGGGGCCGCCCGTCCGGTGGTGCCGGGCGTCCCGCTGGCGGTGCAGGTCGTCCCTCGGGCGGAGCCGGCCGTCCATCCGGTGGTGGCCGCCCCTCGGGCGGTGCTGGCCGGCCGAGCGCTCCGCGTCGTCCCAAGTCGTAAGCCATGCGCATCGTTGCCGGCAAATTCCGCGGCAAGCAGCTGACTTCCCCGTCGGACGATTCCATTCGCCCGACGGCCGATCGCGTCCGCGAATCGATGTTCAACATCCTCGCAAGCCGGCTCGGCCCGGTCTTTACAGGCATTCGCGTGCTTGATCTTTTCGCCGGCACCGGTGCGCTGGGGCTAGAGGCCCTGTCGCGCGGCGCCAGCCACGTCACCTTCGTGGATACCGGTGCCGAGGCTCGTGGCCTCATCCGGGACCACATCGAAGCCTTCGGGGCAGGGGGCATCACCAAGCTCCTGCGCCGCGACGCCACCGATCTTGGCACGCCCGGCACTTTCGGGCAGTTCAACCTGGTCTTCCTCGACCCGCCCTATGGCAAGGCGCTGGGGGAACAATCGCTGGCCCACATCGCCGCCAATGGCTGGCTGGCGCCGGACGCAACCATAGTCTTTGAGGAAAGCGTCGATGCGGCCGTGGAAATTCCGGAGGGTTTCACGCTGGACGATCGTCGCGAATATGGCGCGGCGGCCGTGCATTTTCTGACCTTCGGCGCGGCCGGGTGAACTCTTTCCGCCGTTGAGGGTTGATCGGTTCTTGAGCGTCGGCGCGAGGAACGGGCAATGTCGGATACGGTTCGAACAGGCGGATGCCAATGCGGCGCGGTGCGTTATGCGGCGCGCGGCGAACCCTTCAAATCGGGCGTCTGCCACTGCCGCGATTGCAAGAAGGTCACCGGTTCATCCTTCCTCGCCTACGCGGATTGGACGCCCGACACGTTCAGCTATACGGGCAACGTCGTGACCTATGAGGGCCGCTCGTTCTGCCCGGTCTGCGGTTCCCGCCTATTCAGCCTCAGCGAGACGCAATCGGAGGTCTATCTCGGCACCCTGGATGAGGCCCCGAGCGAGCTGACACCCCAGGTCGAGGGCTGGTGCATCCGGCGCGACTACTGGTTGCCTTCACTGGCCGGACTGCCGCAATACGAGCGCGACATTCCCTAGCGTTCTTACGCCGCCTGCGCGCAGGTTTCGCATTTGCCGCGAATTTCCATGGTCGTCCGCTCGACCTTGAAGCCCTTGGCGCTGGCCCAGTCGCCCAGCCGCTCCTCGATCACTGCATCGGCGAATTCATCGACCTTGCCGCAACCCTCACAGATCGCGAACGCAATCAGTCCCTTGCGGTGGCAATGCTCATCGGCGCAGGCCACGAAGGCATTGAGCGATTCCAGCCGATGGGCGAGACCTCGCTCCACCAGCTTGTCGAGCGCGCGGTAGATCTGCAGGGGCGCGCGCAAGCCATCGGCGCGCAGCTTGTCGAGAATGTCATAGGCGCTCAGCGGCCCCTCGGAATGATTGAGCGCACCAAGCACCAGCCCCTGGTTGCGCGTCAGGTCGGTGGGAACGTCGTGACTATGCGCCATGGGGCACTCTCCTGCCGAACAGCCGCGTGACGGGAACCGCCAGCGACACAAGGAATATGACCAAAGCCATTACCACAATCGAGGGACCCGACGCGGTATCCCACGTCCGTGATCCGAACAGGCCTCCGACGACGGCAATGCCGCCGAGCACGGCCGCCACTACGGCCATCATCTCCGGCGTGGCGCTCAGCCGCCGCGCCGTTGCCGCCGGAATGATCAGCAGCGAGGTGATAAGCAGCACGCCCACCAACTTCATGGCGATGGCAATGACCGAGGCCATCAGGATCATCAGCACCAGCCGGCTGGCCTCCGGTCGCAGGCCCTCGGCCTCGGCCAGTTCAGGGCTTACCGTCGAAGCCAGCAGGGGCCGCCAGGCCAGGATCAGTATGACGAGAATGGCGATGCCGCCACCATAGATGATGGCGATGTCCTCCGTCGACACGGCGAGGATGTCGCCGAACAGGAACCCCATCAGGTCGATGCGAACCGTGGTCAGGAACCCAACCAACACCAGCCCTACCGCGAGCGTCGAATGGCTCAGAATACCCAGCAGCGCATCGGTCGAAAGCGTTGCCTGCCGCTGCAGCACGATCAGTGCGCCGGCAACCAGAGCCGCCACGGCGAAGACGCCCAGGGTCATATTGATCGAGAGCAGTATCGAGAGCGCGACGCCCAGCAGCGCCGAATGGGCCATGGTATCGCCGAAATAGGCCATGCGACGCCAAACGACGAAGCACCCCAGCGGCCCGGCGACGAGGGCGAGGCCGATGCCGGCAATCAGGGCGCGGGAGAAATAGTCACCGAACATGATCGGGTCCGTTGTGGTTGTGGTCGTGGCTATGGGCGTGATCGTGATCATGGCCGTGTGCGGCATGATCGTGTGCCTGGCCTTCCGGCACCACGCAGCCATCGTCATGGTGCTCGTGGTCGTGGTGATGCTGATAGATCGCCAGCGTGCTTGCCGCCCGTTCGCCAAAGAGCCTGAGATATTCGGGGCTTCGCTTGACGGCCGAGGGTGTGCCGCGGCAGCAGACGTGGCCGTTGAGACAGATCACCGTATCGGTCTCCGCCATCACCACATGCAGGTCGTGCGAAATCATCAATATGCCGCTCTGCGTCGTATCGCGGATCTGCCGCACCAGATCGTAGAGTGCCACTTCGCCGGAAAAATCGACGCCCTGTACCGGCTCGTCCAGCACCAGCAGGTCCGGCTTGCGGATCATCGCCCGGGCGAACAGCACGCGCTGGAACTCTCCGCCCGACAACTCCTGCACCGCGGCCCGGCGCAACCGAGCCGCGCCCACCGCTTCCAGCGCCGCGTCGATCTCCGCCGGGGCGTGGCGCCCCGTCAGCGTCATCAGCCGCTCCACCGTCAGTGGCAGCGTCCAATCGATGCTCAGCTTCTGCGGCACATAGCCGATCTTGAGCCCCGGCTGGCGCGTCACACTGCCCATCGTGGGTTTCAGCACACCCGTCGCCAGCTTTGCTGTCGTTGACTTGCCCGAGCCGTTGGGACCGATCAGCGTCACGATCTCACCGCGCGCGATGGTCAGGTCGACGCCGCTGACCAGCGTGCGACCACCACGGCTCACACCGGCATTGCTGAGCGTGATCAGGGTTTCTCTCGGCACGATGGCGTTCATTGCTGCCTGCTGGAAATTTCTTGGGAACGTCCCTTGACGTCCTTTAATACGTTATAGCATAACATCGCTCAAGCGTAATAACATAACATATCACGAGGCCGCCGATGAAACTGCTTGCCCCCTTCACCGTCCTCGCCCTGGCGCTTCTCACCACCACGGCCTTCGCGGCCCCCAAGGTCGTGGCCTCGATCAAGCCGGTTCATTCGCTGGTTGCGGCGGTCATGGCCGGCGTCGGCGAACCCGATCTCATCGTCAAGGGTTCGGCCTCCCCCCACACCTATGCGCTGAAGCCCTCAGATGCCGGTGCGCTTGAAGCCGCCGACATCGTGTTCTGGACCGGCCACGGCATGGAACTCTTCCTCGGCGACGCGCTCGAAACCCTGGCCACCGGCGCCACCGTGGTCGAACTCGCCGATGCGCCGGGCATCGAACTGCTGCCGGTGCGCCAGGGCGGTGCCTTCGAGGCCCATAGCCATGAAAGCGACGAGCATGACCATGAGCACGAGGAGCATGACCACGAGCATGGCGACGGCGACATGCATTTCTGGCTCGATCCGGAAAATGCCAAGCTGATGGTGACCAAGATCGCCACGACCCTCGCCGAGGCCGATCCGGACAATGCCAGCGTCTACCAGGCCAATGCCGAGGCCGAACGCGTGAAGCTCGATGAACTGCAGGTCGAACTGTCAGCGACACTCTCGCCTGTCGCTGACAGGCCGTTCATCGTCTTCCATGACGCCTACCAGTATTTCGAAGCCCGCTTTGGCCTGACGCTGGCCGGCTCGGTCACTGTAACGCCAGATGTCTTGCCCGGCGCGGCACGCATCGATGAACTCAAGGCCAAGGTCGGAGAACTCGGCGCTACCTGCGTCTTTGCCGAACCCAATTTCGAACCCGCCATCATCTCGGCCATCACTGAAGGCAGCAACGCCAAGTCCGGTGTCCTTGACCCCGAGGGCGGCGCACTTGAGCAGGGTGCAGATCTCTACCCCACACTGCTGCGCGGCCTGGCGTCCAGCCTGGTCGATTGTCTGGGCTGATCACAAGCTGAGATGGCGGTTCCTGCGCCTCCCTCCCCTCGACAGGAGGATTGAGGGAGGGGTCCTCGGGATAGCCACACAGGACCCACCCCTCTCAAGGGGGAGGGGAGCCCTGCCTCGCGCCGAAATCCTCAAACGTAACGTGCTAACATATCGGAGACAACATGCACGCTCGCTTCCTGCTACCCCTCCTCGCGGCCACAGCGCTGACCGTGCCGGTCCTTGCCGAGGACCACGTCTCGGCCTGGCGCCTCTTCATCGGCGACCACGCCGCGCCCAGCGTTGCCGCCATCGACCTGGCTACCGGCAGTACGCTCGCCACCTTCCCGATGGCCAGTCCTGCCACGCTTTACGCCGCCGACGGCGCGGTATTCGCCGTGCAGGGCGCCGGCAACCGGGTCTCTGCCATAGACAGCGGCATTGCCGTCGATGACCACGGAGACCACGGCGATATCGAGATCGGCGATCCAGCGTTGATCGATACTGTGCTGACGGGCGAAAAGCCGGCCCATTTTGTCGAGCATGGCGGCAAGGCCGCGATGTTCTTCGACGGCTCGGGCCTGATCAGCCTGTTCGATGCCCATCAATGGGCGCATGACGGCGAACTCCTCACCGTCGAACTCGATAGCGGCACCGCCCACCACGGCGTCGCCGTTCCCTGGGGCGATTACACGCTGACCTCGTTCGCCGATGCCGATGACGAAAAGAAGCGGCGCATCGGCCTCAATGTCCTTGACAGGCAGGGCAAGCAGGTCGGCGACACCCATGCCTGCCCCGACCTGCATGGTGAAGCCACGTCGGGTAATCTGGTGATCGTCGGCTGCGGCGACGGCGTACTGATCGCTTCTGGCTCGGGCGAACCGCAGATCGAAAAACTGCCCTACGACGGTCTGCCCGAGGGCAAATCCACGACCTTCCTCGGCGGCGTGGGGCTGCAATATTTCCTGGGGAACTATGGTGCCGACAAGGTCGCCATCATCGACCCGGCAGAGGCGCAGCCCTTCCGTCTCGTGGACCTGCCCACCAGGCGCGTCCATTTCGCCGTCGATCCGATCCGGCCGAAATTCGCCTATGTTTTCACCGAAGACGGCAAGCTGAACCAGCTCGACATCGTCGCCGGAAAGATTGTGCAGTCACTAGCGGTGACCGAGCCCTATTCGATGGATGGTGAATGGAGCCTGCCGCGTCCGCGTATCGCCGTGGCCGGCGATGTCGTGGCAGTGACCGATCCCGATGCAAGCCAGGTGCACCTGATCGATATTGCCAGCTTCACCGAGTCACGCACCATCCCGGTGACGGGCGCGCCCTACAACATCGTTGCCGTTGGCGGTTCCGGCACGATTCACTGATCGACCGGCCAGCCCGATCCGTCGGGCTGGCTACTTCAGCGGTCCCTTGAAGATGAAGAACGCGCCCAGTGCGATCATGGCGAAGCCGATGCCATGGTTCCAGGTGAGCTTCTCGCCCAGGTAGAACACCGCGAACAGCACGAAGACCGAGATAGAAATGACCTCCTGGAGTGTCTTGAGCTCGGCGCCTGAATAGGCCCCGTAGCCGATGCGGTTCGCCGGCACTGCCAGCCAGTATTCGAAAAAGGCGATGCCCCAGCTGACGAACACCACGACCCACAGCGCCGCGCTGGGGAATTTCAGGTGCCCATACCAGGCGAAGGTCATGAACAGGTTGGACGCGATCAGCAGCCCGATGGGTGCGAGGGTGGCGAAATTCAGGCCCAAGGGTTGCTCCTAGCGCAAATGCTTGGTGGGCTGCTCCAGCCCGAAAATGTCGTCCGTGAGGCTGTCCATCCGCTCGCGGATCAGGCCCTGGGCGTCGTAGAGGCCGCGGTTGTAGAAATACGCGCCCATCTTGTCCACGAAGAACATCATCAGCATTTCCGCCGGAATGGCGCCGATTTGCTGGTCCAGTTCCTCGCGGAAATAGTCCTGGATCTCGCCTACGATCGCCTTGGTTTCCTCGCGGTCGAACTTGATTGGCTTCATGGCGACGTCTCCTTCAGGCCCCGTTCATAGCGTGAGTCGTTGATTGCGGGCGTCAGCGCCTCAGCGCAGACTGCTGCAAAGAGGAGAAAAACATGCTTGCCCGCGCTTCGCTTTTCGTAGCACTCGCCTTGGCCACGCCGACGATGGCGCAGGAGATTGCCTGCGAGGGCGCCTTTGCCATCGACAGTTCCGAGGCGCGGCTCATCGAGATCTACGGCGCTGACAATGTCGTCACCGGTATCGTGCCGGGGCCCGAGGGCACCGAAATGCTGGCAACCACGGTCTTCCCGGACGATGCCGAGCAGAGCCTGCAATTCGTCTGGTGGGACGAGGAGGGGCTGAGCGGCCCGAGCTACATTGAGCTGCCGGCCGGGATAGTGGCGCCCGGTGGCGTCCGTGTCGACCAGTCGCTGGCCGAGGTTGAGGCACTCAATGGCGAACCCTTCAGCCTTTTGGGGTTCGGCTGGGACTATGGGGGCAGCGCGGGTTTTGAGACCGGCGCCTTGTCCGACCTGGCCGGCGACTGCAATCTCAACCTGCGGTTTGACGCGAACTTCTATCCGCAGGATGTCGATACGCTGCCCACGCAGGGCGACGTGGTCCTGTCCTCCGATGATCCCTTGCTGGCGCGGATGCAGGTGAGGATCTACGGCATGTCCATCGGCTACCCGCACCCTGATTTCCGCGATTGACCACGCTCCCTCGGCGGCGTAACTCTCAACCTGTGTTGGTTCCCGAAGGCCGCTGTGCCGGAGGGATCAAAAGGGAACACGGTGCGACGTACCCATCAGGGCGCAAAACCGTGGCTGCCCCCGCAACTGTAAGCGGTGCGCGCTCTCACATGCCACTGATCCTCGGATCGGGAAGGCGAGAGCGCTATCTCCACCGCGAGCCAGGAGACCTGCCGACACACGAGCCGGGTGAAGAACCCAAGACTATTCCGCGCACGGAGGGTGCTGCCATGAATACAACGACCACTGCCTCGACTGGCCTTCAGTCGCTCTCGATTTCCCAGCGTATCATTGCCGGTTCGCTGGCGCTTCTGCTCGGGCTGACCCTTTTGGTCGGTACCGGCTTTGCCGGCGATTTCCGCCTGCATAACGGCGCCCACGACACCCGCCACGCCATGGGCTTCCCCTGCCACTAGGCAGAGCACGAGAGAAAAATCATGATCCGCAATCTGTTTGCCGCTGCGCTTTTCGCAGCGCTGTCTGCTGGCCTTTTGACGGCCGCCATCCAGCATTTCCGCGTCACCCCGCTGATCCTCCATGCCGAAACCTTCGAGGGTGAAGGTGGCCATAGCCACGGTGATGCCGCGGTCGCTGCCGACCACGAACATGCCGAAGGCACGCCCGACCATACCCATGACGCCGTCGCCGCCACCGAAGCGGAGCCCGAGGAGTGGGCCCCGCAGGATGGCTTCGAGCGCACCGCCTATACGACGCTCGCCACTGTCCTTGCCGCCGCCGGCTTCGCACTGGTCATCGGTGCTATCTCGATGTTTGCTGGCGTGCCGATCACCTTCGCCAATGGCTTCCTCTGGGGTATCGCCGGCTTCGTCACCTTCTCGCTGGCGCCCGCCTATGGACTAGCGCCAGAGCTGCCCGGCATGCCGGCGGCCGATCTCGTGGCGCGCCAGATCTGGTGGGTTGGCACTGCCCTCGCCACCGGCGCGGCCTGCATGCTGCTGGCCAAGACTCGGGCCGGCTGGGCTTTTGCCGTCGCCGTCGCGCTGGTTGCCGCTCCGCACATTATCGGAGCGCCGGTAGCTCCCGATGAGGCAAGCGGCGTCCCGGCCCATCTCGCCACCGAATTCGCCGCCGTCACGCTGGGCACCTCGCTGGTGTTCTGGCTCGTGCTCGGCACTGTCTTCGGCAAACTCAACGACGTCTTTGCTAGCAGAAGCGCTGCCGTCCCCGCAGGAGCCGCCGCATGAGCAAGATTCCGACGACGGTCATCACCGGCTTCCTCGGCGCCGGCAAGACCACGCTGGTTCGCCATCTCCTCGCGCATGCCCCCAAGGGCAAGCGTATCGCCCTGATCATCAACGAATTTGGTGATCTCGGCGTCGACAAGGACATCCTTGCCGGTTGCGGCGACGAGACTTGCCGCGAGGAGGATATGATCGAGCTCTCAAACGGTTGCATTTGCTGCACCGTGGCCGACGAGTTCATCCCGACCATGCAGGCGCTGCTGGCCCGCCCGGAAAAGTTCGATCATATCGTCATCGAAACTTCGGGCCTGGCTTTGCCGCAGCCGCTGATTCGAGCCTTCAACTGGCCCGAGATCAAGGCCCAGGTGACCATTGACGGCATCGTCACCGTCGCTGACGCCTCCGCGCTCGCCGAAGGCCGTTTCGCTTCTGACGAGGCCGCCGTCGATGCCCAGCGCCGTCAGGACGAGATGCTCGACCACGAAACGCCCCTGGGCGAATTGTTCGAGGACCAGCTCTCCGTCGCCGACCTCGTCGTGCTCAACAAGTCCGACTTGGTCGACGACGCCATGCTGGCCAAGGTCGAAGCCAACCTCCGCGCGGAAATGCGCCCCGGCGTCGGTCTCATCCGCGCCCGCAACGGCCATGTCGATATCGCCGCTTTGCTTGGCATGGGCATGGGCAGCGAAGACGACATCGCCAACCGCCCCAGCCATCACGAGCTGGAGCATGGCGGGGAAACGCATGAGCATGATGACTTCGACAGCTTCTCGCTGCGCATTCCATCGGTGGGCAGCAAGGACGAACTCCTTGCCGTCATCGAAGCGACCATCCGTGATCACGACGTGCTGCGCCTCAAGGGCTTTGCCGCCATTCCCGGCGCCGCCGCGCGCCTCGCCATCCAGGCCGTCGGCCCCCGCGTCACGGCCTATTTCGACCGACCCTGGACGGACGGCGAGAAGCGTGAAACCGCTTTGGTGGTGATCGGTGAAAGCCCGCTCGACCACGCGGCGATCAAGGCCAGCCTGCAGCGCGCGACCAAGGTCGCCGCGTAAGGCATGGCACCTGAGGCAGCGGGAGCGGCAACGGGGCCGGGAAACTTTCGGGTCAATGCACCGCTCATCATCATGCTGGGCCCGCTGTTTGGTGCTTTCAACATGTTCGTCGTGACGGCAGGCATCGCCTTTTGGGACAATCCGCAGGGATTCTGGTCGGGCCTGCCCACGGCACTGGGTCTGATCATCGGCTTCGGGTGGGTGTTGGGCATTGTGCCGGCCGTGCTGTCGGCCGCAGCGCTTTATGCAATCCGCAACAAGCTCGCGACCACAAGGCGCCGCGTTTCCGCCTGCATCGTCATCGGTGGCTTGAGCGGGGGCCTCGCGGTCTGGCCGCCGATGTGGCTGACGCTGAGAGATCATATGCTTGATGCTCACTTTTTGCTGTTTACCGCGCTGGCTGGGGCACTGTCGCTCTGTGCCACCGCCTTACCGGGACAGCGCTGATGCATCTGCTCTCGGCCCGGGCCGGCGCTATCCAACAGGAAGGCGAGGCCATCGACCTCAACCAGCGTCCCGGGGCGCTGGTCTTTGCCAGCTCGGCCGATAGCGAACTGACCATGCTGGCTGGCGCCGCCGACCGGGCAGGGGAGACCGAACTCCGGCTCGCCAATACGCTGCGCCTTTCCAACAATCTCTCGGTCGACCTCTGGCTGGAAAAGACAGTTGCTGAGGCGCGGCTCGTCGTCCTGCGGCTCATCGGCGGCGCCGCGTATTTCCAGTATGGCGTCGACGAACTCACCGCTCTCTGTGCCAACCGCAGGATTCCGCTGGCGCTACTGCCCGGCGACGCCAACCCGGATCCAATCCTGCAATCCCGCTCCACCGTGCACCCCGAGGACTGGAGCCGGCTGCACAGCCTGTTCATCGCCGGCGGCCCCGATAATGCCGATGCCATCCTGACTGCGTTCAATCTTTTCTCACCCCGCCCCTCCGGGGAGAGGTCGTCGGCGCAGCCGCCGGGTGAGGGGGCCTCCCTTGCCGACCTCCAACCCCAACCCTTCGCCCGTTTCGGCCTCTGGCACAACACCACCGGCATGACCGACGAAGCCGGTCTGCGTGCCTTGCACCAGTCAGGCACCGCGCATGTCCCGATCCTGTTCTATCGTGCCGCCCTCGAAGGGGCCGGCACCGCGACGATCGAAGCGCTGATCGCCAAACTCGAGGCGGGTGGCCTCGCACCGGTCCCCTTGCTGGTGTCCTCCCTCAAGGAGGCGCCTTGCATCCGCTTCGTGCAGAACGCCATGGCCGCCTTCCCGCCCGCAGCTGTCTTCAATCTTACCGGCTTCGCCCTAGGCCTCGACGGCCTCGACGAAAAATCCAATCCCTTTTCCGGCAGCGATGCGCCGGTCATCCAGCTCATCCAGTCCGGCCGTTCGGAAGCGCAATGGCGCTCAGACAGCCAGGGTCTCTCCTCCAAGGACATGGCGATGTTTCTCGTCATGCCCGAAGTCGACGGGCGCCTTGGTGGCCTGATCGTCGGCCACAAGGCCGACGCCATCTGGCACGATCGCTGTCAGGTGCCGCTCACGGCCTACACCCCGGACGCCTCGGGCATCACCCGCGCCGTCGCGCTCGCCAAAAACTGGTCCCGCCTCCGCGCCACCCCCCGCGCCGAGCGCAAAGTGGCCTTGGTCCTCGCCAACTACCCCATCCGCGACGGCCGGCTGGCGAATGGCGTGGGCTATGACGCACCTGAGTCGACGGTCCGGATGCTGCGTGCGCTTGAGGAGGCGGGGTACACACTGAGCCAGTTCTCCTCCCCTCAAGGGGGAGGGGAATCCGATCTCGCCCAGACAAATATCGCGGTTTCGTCGCCTCCCTCGCCCCTGAGGGGAGGGACCCAGGGTGGGGGTTCTGCGCGCCCCGCATACCCAAAGTCCTCGGAAGACCTCATAAAGTTCCTGCAATCCGGCCCCACCAACGCCAATCCCGCCCGCGGCAGGTCCCCCGCCCAACTCACGCTCGCCCGTTACACCGAACTCTTCGCCACCCTCCCGGCAAAGATCCGTGACGATGTCACCGACCGCTGGGGACACCCCGCGACCGATCCCTTCGTCCGCGAGGACGCGTTCCATCTCCCAGCCCTCATCTTCGGCAATGTCGCCATCCTGCTGCAGCCGGCGCGCGGCTATCAGCTCGACGAGACGGCCAGCTACCACGATCCGGCGCTGGTGCCGCCGCATGCCTACATTGCCGCCTATCTCTGGCTACGTCACGAATTCGGCGCCCATGCGCTAATCCACAACGGCAAGCATGGCACGCTTGAATGGCTGCCCGGCAAGGCGACGGCGCTTGACGAAGCCAGTTATCCCGACGCGCTCTGGGGCCAGTTGCCGCACCTCTACCCGTTCATCGTCAACGATCCCGGCGAGGGCACCCAAGCCAAGCGGCGCAGTGGCGCGGTCATCATCGATCACCTCGTGCCGCCGCTCACCCGCGCCGAAACCTATGGCCCCCTTAGGGATCTCGAAGCGCTGCTCGACGAATATTATGCCGCCTCCGGCATGGACCGACGGCGCCTCGCCGGTCTCAAGCGACGCATTCTCGATTTCACCCGGGATAGCCGGCTCGATCGCGATATCGGCCTGCCCGAGGATGAGACGCAGGCGCTGATCAAGATCGACAACTTCCTCTGTGATCTCAAGGAAGCGCAGATCCGGGACGGCCTGCATGTCTTTGGCCAATCCCCACAGGGTGATCTCGAACGCGACCTGATCGTCGCGTTGGCCCGTGTGCCGCGCGGAGAAAATGCGGGCGATGGGTCGCTGATCCGGGCGCTGGCCGACGACCTGAAACTCGGCTTCGATCCGCTGACGGCCAAGCTCGGTGAGCGCTGGAGCGGCCCCCAGATTGCATTGCTGACCTCGCAGTCGACGCCCTCCCCCTTGAGGGGAGGGGGCAAGGGTGGGGGGTCCGGCCCGTCCGCATACGCCGACGCCGTGGATGGCACTGAACCTCCACCCCAACCCTCCCCTCAAGGGGGAGGGAGGACGACTGCGCCGCTCGTTGGGAGCGCCAACCTCCGCACCCTGGGCGATGTGGTGGAACATCTCGAGAATCTCGCCGCCGCGCTGGTCGAAGGCGCCCTCTCGCCCGAACCCCCATGGACCGCCACCCGCGCCGTCCTCGACACCGCGGCATCTGTCATCCGCCCCCGTCTCGCCGCTTCCGGCCCCGCCGAAATGGCGGCGCTGCTCGATGGCCTCGACGGTAAATTTATCCGCCCCGGTCCCTCCGGCGCGCCATCGCGCGGGCGGCTCGACGTGCTGCCTACCGGCCGCAATTTCTATTCGGTCGACTCCCGCGCCGTTCCTACGCCCACTGCCTGGGAGCTGGGCCGAAAATCCGCCGAGAGCCTCGTGCTGCGCCACCTGCAGGATCATGGCCATCATCTGCGCTCGGTGGCGCTTTCGGTCTGGGGCACGGCCAATATGCGCACCGGCGGCGACGACATTGCTCAGGCCATGGCGCTGATCGGCGCCCGGCCCACCTGGGACCCTGGCTCACTTCGCGTTTCCGGCTACGAGATCATCCCGCTGGCCAGGCTCGGCCGGCCGCGCGTCGACGTCACGCTGCGCATTTCCGGTTTTTTCCGCGATGCCTTCCCTGCCCAGATTGCGCTTTTCGATCGCGCCATCCGCGCCATCGGCGCACTCGACGAGCCCACTGATGACAACCCCATCGCCGCGACGATGCGCACCGATGCGCTCGGACTGATCGCGGCGGGGCAATCGGAAAGCGCCGCAGGCCACCGCATCTTCGGCTCGAAGCCCGGCACCTATGGCGCCGGTCTTAATGCCATGATCGATTCCGGCACCTGGTCATCCAAGGCCGATCTCGGCAATCGTGCCCTCGATTGGGGACAATACGCCTATGGCGCGACCGTCGCCGGCACGCCGCAGCGTGACCGCCTCGCCGCCCGTCTGTCCGACATCGACGCCGTGATTCACAACCAGGACAATCGCGAGCACGACCTGCTCGACAGCGATAATTACTACCAGTTCGAAGGCGGCCTCTCTGCCGCGGCGGAGACCCTGACGGGTCATCAGCCAGCCGCCTACCACAACGATCATTCCCGCCCCGAGCGCCCGCTGATCCGGACGCTGGAGGAGGAGGTCTCCCACGTCATGCGCAGTCGCGTGGTCAATCCAAAGTGGATCGCCGGCATGCAGCGTCATGGTTATCGCGGCGCCTTCGAGATCATCGCCACGGTCGATTTCATGTTTGCCTTCGCCGCCACCACAGGCGCGGTCAAGACGCACCATTTCGACCTGGCCTTCGAGGCCTTCGTCGAGGACGAGGCAGTCCGCGAATGGCTCAAGTCGGCCAATCGCTTCGGCTATGACGAGTTGATCGCCAAATTCAACGAAGCCCGTCAGCGCGGGTTGTGGACCCCCCGCTCCAACTCCGCCTATGCTCTCCTCGCGGGGGAAGCATGAACAACACCATCATCTACCTGATCGGCCATTATGGCGTTGGCAAGCTCACCATTGCCCGCGCGATATGCGCTGCCACCGACGCCCGCCTGTTCGACAATCACTTGGCGAACAACGTCGTGTTTTCCCTGATCCGGGCGGATGGCAAGACGCCGCTGCCTGAGCGGGTGTGGGGCATGATTGATGTCATTCGTGGTCAGGCCTTGCTGGCTGTCGAAGAACTGGCCTCACCCGAAGCGAGCTTCGTGCTGACCAATTGCCTGTTCGAGAGCGATCCGGGCGACCGCGCGGCATATGAGCAGGTTCAGGGTGTGGCCAAGCGGCGCGGCAGCGTCTTCGTGCCCGTGTTCCTTACCGCATCCGATGCAGCCCACTCCGCCCGTATGGCGGCACCCGAGCGGGCCGCGCGGCTCAAGCACACCGATGCCATCAGTGCCGAGCAGAAACGGCACAGCACCGAACTGCTGCGCGTCGAACACCCCAACCGGCTCGACATCGACACCACTGACCTGCCGCCGGGTGAAGCGGCACGCCTCATCGTCACCAACGCGGAGCGCCTTGCATGACCGACAAGCCAGCCAAGAAGACCGACCTGATGACCGAGGCGGAACGTGACGCCTATCATGCCGAAAAGATGAAGAAGAAGAAGGAGGCGCGGAACAAGATTCTCGCCACCAAGACCCAGGAAAAGGGCCTCCTCATCGTCCATACCGGCAAGGGCAAGGGAAAGTCCACCGCCGCGTTCGGCATGGTGTTTCGGGCGCTCGGCCATGGTTTTAAGGTGGGCGTGGTGCAGTTCGTCAAGGGCGTCTGGGAGACCGGTGAGCGCGATGTGCTGATGAAGTTTCCCGATCTCGTGACCATCAACGCCATGGGCGAAGGCTTCACCTGGGACGTCGCCGACCGCCAGCGCGACCTCGCAGCCGCCCGCAAGGCCTGGGAGCAGGCAAAGGCGCTCATCGCCGACCCGTCCTACAAGCTGGTGCTGCTTGACGAGCTCAACATCGTGCTGCGCTACGATTACCTGCCGATCGAGGAAGTGGTGGAGTTCCTGCGCAACAAGCCGGCGGACACCCACGTCATTGTCACCGGCCGAAATGCCAAGGACGAGCTGATCGAGATCGCCGACCTGGTCACCGAAATGACCGAGATCAAGCATCACTTCCGCGCTGGCGTGAAGGCGCAGAAGGGCATCGAGTTCTGAGGCTACTGGCAGTTGCCACGTAGCGATTGCACCAGCCGTTCGACCACCGGGCCCATCTCGGCGCTGTCGGTCACCGAATATTCGGCGCGGAACGCGGCGTAACTCGCGCCGTCGCACAACAGTACCATTCGCTGGTAGAGGATGCGGGAGCCCTTTATGGCCGACCAGCTCGCCCAGCGTGGTGTCGTGGCCTGATAGGTGACGTTCCAGCCCTCGTCCCCGTCCCAGGACATGCGCTGGGCCACTTCTGTCTCGAACCCCTCCAGCAGGTGGGCGCCCCAGACGAGCAGGTCGATCGGTTTGCCGTGGGTGGCAAACGCCTGCCCATCGCCATTGTCGCTCTCGCCATTGCCTGCGAAGCCCGGCGGTATGTCGATGCCGTAGCCGAACCGGCCATTGTCATAGTGATCCCGGCCCTGCGCGAAGGCAGGGGCGGCGAACAGGGCGAGGATGACGACGAGAATGATGCGCATGGGGCCGAATCTGCCTGCGTCGCGGACACATCGCAAGGCACTCACCGTCATTTAGGGATTCGACTGTCTCAGTCGAGGGATCAAGGGTGGGGGAGGTTTAGCCCCGATACGCGGACCAACCGCCACCCCTCCCAACCTCCCCCATCAAGGGGGAGGTGCCGCCCGGTGGGTGTGCTCGCCGCAGCACCCCAGGCCTAAAGCACCACGATCCCCGCATGCTTAGCCTTGTTCTCGGGCTCCACATGGATGGTGATCTGCACGTCCTTGACCGTCTCGCGCAGCTTGGCCTCGATCTGGTCGCATATGGCGTGCGCCGCATCGACACTCATCGTGCCCGGCACCACGAGGTGAAAATCGATGAAGGTCATCTTGCCGGCCTGGCGCGTGCGAATGTCATGCGCCTCGATGGCCCCTTCGGCATTGTTGGCGATGACGTCGCGGATGGTCTTCTGTGTGGCAGGCGATACCGCCACGTCCATGAGCCCGCCGACACTGTGACGAATGACCACCCAGCCGGACCAGACGATATTGAGCGCAACCAGAGCGGCGAGGATCGGATCGAGAATGGCCCATCCGGTTGCATAGACCAGCAATAGGCCGGCCATCACGCCAATCGTGGAAACAACATCGGTTGCCAGATGCTGGCCGTCGGCCTCGAGTGCCGGTGAGCGCACTGCCCGCCCATGGCGGATCAGCACCGCGGCCCAGACGAGGTTGATCGCGGTGGCGACGCCGCTGACGACCAACCCCTGCAGCGGCGCGTCGGGCATGCTGGGCGCCATGATTCCCTGGATAGCCTCGCCCACGATCAGAATCGCCGCGACGATGATCATCACGCCCACAATCACCGCCGAGAAATACTCGGCCTTGTGATAGCCATAGGGCAGGGCGGCGTCGGCCGGCTTTTGCGCCAGCCGCACCGCGATCAGAGCGACCACCGAGGTCACCACGTTGACGATCGATTCCAGCGCATCCGAATAGAGGGCGATCGAGCCCGTCAGGTACCAGGCGAGGAACTTCAGTCCGAGCACGACCAGCCCGACAAGCAGGCTGGCAGCGGCAATGGCCAACGTCCGATTGGCTGTAATACTCACGAGAGGGCTTTCGAAAACGCGATCATGAGGCCATAACCCTAACTCCTTGAGGCGGCAAGTCGTTGAATTTGCAAATCATTTTCAGAAGCATTCTGATCTGCACGGCTTTCAGGCCAAGCCATTGATTGACCACGCCCTTCCACCCGCCTAGAACGAATTTGCGCAGAGTTCCCATGATGGAACTGAAACAGAATTCGGTGCGGTCGACCCAATCGGGACCTACTCCGAAGCTGCAAGAGGCGAGACATGACGGAAATATCGGGCTCGGTCGTCGCCGGCATAGGCTTCGCCACAGCGGCGACCGCTGCCGAGATCGTCGGCTTGATCGAGGCGTGCCTTCTCGAAGCTGGTTGCTCTGCCCGCCAGCTCGTCGCCATCGGTACGCATGTTCGAAAGCTGGGCAACGCCGCTCCGCTCCGCGTTGCGGCACATTTCGGCGTGCCGCTGCGCCTGCTGGATGACCAGGACCTCGCATCCGAGAGTGTCGCCGAAGCAGTGGCCCTCGCAGCCGGGCCGCTGCGCATTACCCGGCGCAAATCGCGCTACGCCACCTGCGCCATTGCTGCTTGCGGGCAGGGCTTCAGCGTCGCTGGCTTTGGTCAGCCGCCAAGCCCGAGGGCTGCGATCGCCTCATCGACGCTGGCCACCTCGTTGGCCGGGCCATAGGCCGGTCGCGCAATCATGATGACCTTGACCCCCAGCTGCTGCGCCGCTTCGAGCTTGGCCGCGGTTTGCCCACCACCCGAATTCTTGGTGACCAGATGAGTGATTTCCTCGCGCTCCATCAGCGCCATCTCGTCGCTGACAGTGTAGGGTGGCCGCGTCTGCAGGAGACTGGCGTGACGCGGCAGTTCTTCGGCCGGCGCCTCGATGGTCCGCACGACAAACTGGCAATCGTCGCGCTCGAGGAAATGCGCCAGCCCGGTATGCCCGGTGGTCAGCAGCACATCGGCATTGGGCGGCAGCGCCGCCGCGGCCTCGGCCGCGGTTTCGACCGTTATCCAGTTGGCGCCCAGCCTCTGTTCCCAGGCCGGCCGCATGTAGCGCACGAGGGGAACTCCACTCTGCTGCGCGGCGGCTACGGCGTTGATGGAAATGAGCCCGGCATAAGGATGGGTGGCATCGACCAGCCGCTCGATGCCCGCAGCCCGCAGATAAGCCGCCAACCCGGGAATGCCCCCGAACTTGCCCATGCGCAGCCCGCCCTCGGGCAGTTTGGGGTCCTGCGTGCGACCGGCCAGCGACGTGGTCACCTCATGCCCCATCGCCACCAGCCGGTTAGCCAGCTGGCGCGCCTCCGCCGTGCCGCCCAAGATCAGAATCTTCATACGTCCTGCAGTCCTCCTTCCGCCCAATGTGCCCATTCCGCGGTCCCGTCTCAAGGGTGGTCACGCTGATGTTCGACTGGATCAGTAAGCCCGTCCGCGCCGGCCATTTCGCCGCGCTCGACCAAGCCGACTTTCCCGCGCTCGAGCCCGGCACTGTCTGGCTGGTTGGCGCTGGCCCGGGCGGGCCGGGCCTCGTCTCGCTGCTGGCATACCACGCGCTCGGCCAAGCCGACGTGATTGTGCATGACGCGCTGGTCTCGCCCGATCTGCTCGCTATGGCCCCCCGACGGACGCAACGTGTGTTCGCCGGCAAGCGTGGCGGCAGGCCTTCGCCCAAGCAGGCGGATATTTCCCTTCAGCTCATCGACCTCGCGCGGGCGGGAAAGCGCGTGCTCCGCCTCAAGGGGGGCGATCCCTTCATGTTCGGCCGAGGTGGCGAGGAAGCGGGCGCGCTGGCTCGCGCCGGCGTACCGTTCCGCATCGTGCCCGGTATTTCCTCGGGGCTGGGTGGGCTTGCCTATGCCGGCATCCCGATTACCCACCGCGACACCAACCAGGCCGTGATTTTCCTCACCGGCCACGACGAATCCGGCGCTGTGCCGCAGGGCGTCGATTGGAACGCGGTGGCCAATGCCGCCCCGGTCATCGTCATGTTCATGGCGGTCAAGCATCTTGGCTCCATCTCGCAAAAGCTGCTGGCGGCGGGCCGAGACGGCGCCGACCGACTGGCCATCGTTTCGAATGCCGCGACGCCGCAGCAGGCCGTCGTTGAAACCACGCTTGCCGAGGCTCATGCCCTGACTGATGTGCCGACCCCCGCCATTGTCGTCCTCGGCCCGGTCAGTGCCTATCGCCAGTCGCTCGACTGGTATGTCGGTGAGATCAGGAGGCATGTCTTTGGCTAGGGGTCTCGTCATCGCCGCCCCGCGCTCCGGCTCGGGCAAGACCGTCATTACCCTTGGCCTGCTGGCGGCCCTGCGCCGACAGGGGGTGGTCGTCGCGCCCGCCAAGACCGGTCCCGACTATATCGACCCGGCTTTCCTCAGCCGTGCCGCCTTGCGTGACGCCGTCAATCTCGACCCCTGGTCCATGTCGCCGACCCGCCTCAAATCCCTCGCCGCTATGCAGTCCACCGGCGCCGACCTGCTGCTGGTGGAAGGCGTCATGGGACTGTTTGATGGCGCCGCCGACAATACCGGCTCCACCGCCGACCTGGCGGAACTACTCGAATTGCCTGTCATCCTGGTCGTCGATACCGAGCGCCAGAGCCAGTCGGTGGCGCCATTGGTGGCGGGCTTCGCCAATTGGCGGCCGGGCGTCCGCGTCGGCGGCGTCATTCTCAATCGCGTCGCGTCCATGAAGCATGAGCGCATGCTGGTGGATGCACTAGCCGCCACGGGCATTCCATGCCTTGGCGCCATCCCGCGCGACACCGCTCTGGTGCTCCCCGAGCGTCACCTTGGCCTTGTGCTGCCCGGCGAAGTCGGTGCGTTCGATAGCTTCCTCGATGCCGCCGCCGAAGCCATTGGCAGCTATGTCGATCTGCCCGCGCTACAGGTGATCGCCGCCCCGCTTGCGCCGGATGGGGTGCCGGCTGCTCCGCTGCCTCCCCTTGGTCAGCGCATCGCCATCGCCCGCGATGACGCCTTTGCCTTCCTCTATCCGCATCTGCTGGACGGCTGGCGCGCCATGGGCGCCGAACTTAGCTTCTTCTCACCGCTGGCCGATGAGGCGCCCGCCAAAAATGCGGACGCCGTTTATCTCCCCGGTGGCTATCCCGAGCTGCACGGCGAAAAACTGGCTGCTGCCAATGGTTTCAAGATAGGTCTCATCGCTGCTCGTGACCGCAATGCGCTGCTCTATGGCGAGTGCGGCGGCTTCATGGTGCTGGGCGAGACGCTGGTCGACAAGGCCGGACAGGGACATGTCATGGCCGGCCTGCTTCCCGTTACCACCCGCATCGACCGCCCCCGGCGCATCCTTGGCTATCGCCGCCTGGTCCAGTCGGGCGATCTGCCGTGGCCGGGTCACCTCAATGGCCACGAATTCCATTACTCCTCGGTGAAGCAGTCCCGCCTGACCCCGCTCTTTGCTGCCACCGACGCCCGTGGCGAAGCGCTGCCGCCGATGGGCGGAGTGATCGGCCGCGTCATGGGCTCTTACGCCCACGTCGTGGATGCGGCATAAAACGCGGCATGGCTAAGTCACTGATGTTCATGGGCACCGGCTCCGATGTCGGCAAGTCGCTGCTGGTGGCAGGGCTCTGCCGCGCATTGGCCAATCGCGGACTGCGCGTCGCGCCGTTCAAGCCGCAGAATATGAGCAACAATGCTGCGGTCACGGCCGATGGCGGCGAGATCGGCCGGGCGCAGACCCTGCAGGCCCGCGCCGCACGGCGTGAACCGGTGACGGCGATGAACCCGGTTTTGCTGAAACCGGAGCAGGAAACTGGCTCGCAGGTAGTGGTGCGCGGGCAGCGTCGGACCTCGATGTCGGCACGAGCATACTGGCAGGAACGCGGCAAGCTGATGCCAGAAGTTCTCGCTGCTTTCTCGCTGCTTTCTCGTGATTGCGACTACGTGCTGGTGGAAGGCGCCGGCAGCGCTTCCGAGGTCAATCTGCGCGCCAGTGATATCGCCAATTTCGGTTTTGCGCAGGCGGGCGGCGTGCCGGTCGTGCTGGTCGGCGATATCCAGCGCGGTGGCGTGATCGCCTCCCTGGTCGGCACCTTCGCCGTCATCGATCCTGCCGATGCGGCCCTGATCCGAGCGACGCTCGTCAACAAATTCCAGGGTGATACGGCGTTATTTGTTGCAGGGATTGATTTTATCCGGGAGCGGACCGGCGTTCCGTGTTTTGGACCGGTGCCCTGGTTCGCCGATGCGGGAAAGTTGCCCGCAGAGGATTCGATGGCGCTGCACGCATTGCCGCAAAATGCGGGCGGAATGCTGACCATAGCTGTCACGCAATTGCCGCGGATTGCCAACTTCGACGATCTCGATCCGCTACGGGCCGAGCCGGGAGTGAATGTGGTGATGGTGCAGCCGGGTGAGCCGATCCCCCGGCAGGCGGACTGGATCGTGCTCCCCGGCTCCAAGGCCACGCGCAGCGATCTTGCTGCCCTGCGCGCCAATGGTTGGGATATCGATATCGCCGCCCATCACCGCGCCGGGGGCAGGGTGTTCGGCATCTGCGGCGGCTACCAGATGCTGGGGCGAAGCATAGCCGATCCTGACGGTATCGAGGGTCAGCCGGGCAGCAGCGCGGGGCTAGGGCTCCTCGATGTCGAGACGGTCCTCACCCCGGTCAAGCAATTGCGGGTCGAACAGGCGACGCACGCCGCTTCGGGCGCTGCAATCAGTGGCTATCACATGCATATGGGGGTGACCGAGGGCGCCGACCGCCGCCGGGCCTTTGCCCATGTCTCCGGCGCGCCTGAGGGCGCGATCAGCGTTGATGGTCGCGTGTCCGGCACTTATCTGCATGGTCTCTTCGCCGCCGATCCGTTCCGCCGCGCCTTCCTCGGCAATGTCGCCAGTCCTGACCTGGCCTATGAGGCCGGTATCGAGCAGACCCTTGACGATCTGGCCGCTCACCTCGAAAAGCACCTCGATATTGATGCGCTGCTGGCGCTGGCCGAACAGGTGACCTGATGCATGCTTTCGTCGCCCCCCTTGCGCTGCTGCTCGAGCGCTGGCTGGGCTATCCGCAGCGCCTCGCCGACCTGATCGGCCATCCGGTCATCTGGATGGGCCGTTTCATCACCTTCATGGAGCGCGGCGTCGACAAGCGCGAGCGCACGCCGCGTCAGCGCCGTGATGCGGGCATTTTCACCCTTGCCGTCCTGCTGCTGGTCACGCTGGCCATAACGGTGATTATCCAGCAGTCGCTGCGCGGCATTCCGTTCGGCTGGATGATCGAGATACTCGTCGCCATGCCCTTCCTCGCCCAAAAGGAACTCGGGCGCGCCGTCGAAGCCGTCGCCATGGCCTTGCGGACCTCGCTCGAAGCGGGGCGCGAGGCCGTCAGCCATATCGTCGGCCGGGACCCGCAGACGCTTGATGAAGCCGGCGTGTCCCGCGCGGCCATCGAGACACTGGCGGAGAGCACGTCTGACGGCGTGGTGGCACCCTGGTTCTGGCTGGTGCTGCTCGGCTTGCCTGGTATCGCGCTCTACAAGGCCATCAACACCGCCGATTCGATGATCGGCCATCTGAACGAGCGCTATCGCGATTATGGCTGGGCCGCCGCCCGGCTGGACGATCTGGTCAACTGGATCCCCGCCCGCCTCACCGCCGTGCTGATCACGGCTGCCTGCTTCGCTACTCCCCATGCCAGCCCCGGCCAGGCCTGGGCTACCGCCCGTCGCGATGCGCGCAAGCATGCTTCGCCCAATTCCGGCTGGCCCGAAGCGAGCTTTGCCGGGGCGCTGGGGTTCAGGCTGGGTGGCCCGCGCAGTTATGCCGGCGAGGTGGTGGACCTGCCGAGCTTCGGCGAGGGCAAGTCAGAGCTGGTAGGCAGCGATATATTGCGGGCGCTGGTGCTGTATCGGAGCACGCTCAATGTGCTGCTGGGCTTGAGCGTGGTGATTGGGCTGCTGGTGTGGGCGGCTTAGGCGAGCGGGAGCCTCGGTGTGGTTCCCCTCCCCCTTGAGGGCGGGAATCGACTGCGATATCCGGCCCTCCACTCAGGCCTCGTGTATCCGGCTCTGCGTCTGGTCCGGCGGCTCGCCCTTGAGCGTCATCGGCAGGCCGGCGACGATGAAATGGACGTCGTCGCAGATCTCGGCAAGACGCTGGTGGGCGGATCCCGCCAGGTCTCGGAAGGTCCTTGCCATGGCATTGTCGGGCACGATGCCGAGGCCGACCTCGTTGCTGACCAGGATCACCTTGGCCGCCTTGAGTTGCACCAGCGTCGCGCCAAGCTCGCTCACCGCCTTGGCCACATCCTCATTGGCGACAAGCAGGTTGGTGATCCACAGCGTCAGGCAATCCACCAGGATGACATCGTGTTTCGCCGACGCCTTGAGCAGGGCATCGGGCAGCGCCAGCGGCTCTTCGATAGTGGTGAAATGCCCTGACCTACCAGCCTTGTGGCTGGCCACCCGGTCGCGCATTTCGCCGTCCAGCGCTTCCGCCGTCGCCAGATAGGCCGGCTTGCTGCCGCTGCGAATGGCAAGCTGCTCGGCAAAGGCCGTCTTGCCCGAACGCGCGCCACCCAGGACCAGCACATGTCTTGTCATTGCCTAATCTCCATCATCGTCCGCCGAGGCCGTCGTAGCTGCAAAAAGCGCGAGGCGTGAACCGGTTGCGCCACCCGTGCAAGCAGGCCATGCGCGCCATGCTCCCCGCGGGCGTTTTTTGTGCCTTATTCTACTTTCGTCTTAGCATCTTTCGCATTATGGTCCGCGCCGAAACGACACCCTAGAATCCCTCCAGACTCATGGAGACTCCCCGCGTGCCCAGGTACTATCTTGGCGTTGATGGCGGCGGCACCAATTGCCGCGTGCGTCTGGCCGACGAGAATCTCAAGACGCTCGCCGAAGTCAAGAACGGCCGGTCCAATCTGCAGATCGACGACGGCGAGCCCGCCTACAAAGCGATTAGCGACGGCACGCGCGATGTGTTCAGTGCGGCGGGCGTCGACTATGCCGAGACCGCCAATACCTATGCCTGCTTCGGCATGGCAGGCGGCCGCATGGATACGGCCCGTGCCGAATTCGCCGCCCGCGCCTGGCCCTTCGCCGGCGTCAAGGTTTATGACGATATCGACATCGCCCATGCCGGCGCGCTGGGTGGTGAAGAGGGCGGCGTGATCATCGTCGGTACCGGCTCTGCCGCCATGTCCATCGTCGGCGGCAAGCGCTACCAGGCCGGCGGCTGGGGCTTCCCCACTGGCGACCAGATGAGTGGCGCCATCCTTGGCCGCGAGCTGATGCGCTATGCAGTGGAAGCCGAAGACGGGCTGGTCGACGGTTCGCCGCTCACCAAGGCTGTCATCGCGCAACTGGGCGGCAACAACCAGGCAGTGATGGCTTGGGCCTTCGCCACCGGGCTGGACCTCACCATCCTCAGTAGCGATGGCTCCGAAGGGTGCGACGATGCCCTTATCGGTCGCGCGCCGGCCGAATTCGGCAAGCTGATGCCGCTCTTCATCGAATATCTCGAAAAGGGTGACCCGGTGGCCCAGAAGATGCTCGATATCGAGCTGGGCTACATCGACACCTATGCGCGCTGGTTCAAGAAACATGGCGCCGCTGTCATGGCCATTGTCGGCGGCTTCGGCCAGCGCCTGTTCCCCATTCTCGAGCAACGCTACGGCACCTTCGTCGCGCTGCCCAAATTCGAACCGCTGCATGGCGCCGTGATCCTCGCCAAGCAGAATTTCCCCGCCTGAACCTTGCCTCAACCAGGGACTAGCCCAGTGTCCAGCCGTATTATTCCCGTCCAGCCTTTCGACTATGTGGTGTTCGGCGCCACGGGCGACCTGACCAAGCGCAAGCTGATTCCTGCGCTCTATCACCGCTTCAAGGACGGCCAGTTCGACGAGGACAGCCGCATCATCGGCGCCTCGCGCTCCAAGCTGAGCGATGCCGATTTCCAGAAGGTGGCGCGCGATGCCATCGCCCAGTTCGTGGAGAAGGAATATCAGGATGAAAAGGTCATCGACCGCTTCATCAAGATATTTTCCTACGTCCCGGTGGATGCCAGCAATCCCGAAGGCTCGGGCGATCTGGGCAAGAACCTGCGCGATGATCCCAAGGTGGTCCGCGCCTTCTACCTGGCCGTGGCGCCCGATCTGTTTGAGCCCATCGCCGAATACCTCTCCAAGAACAAGCTTTATCGCCGCGACGCTCGCGTGGTGATCGAAAAGCCGCTCGGCCATGATCTCGCTTCCTCGATGGAGATCAACGACGGCGTGGCCAAGATTTTCAAGGAAGATCAGGTCTATCGTATCGACCACTATCTGGGCAAAGAGACCGTCCAGAACCTGCTGGCTTTGCGCTTCGCCAATACGCTGTTCGAGCCGATCTGGAATTCGGCCCATATCGACCACGTGCAGCTCACCGTGGCTGAATCGGTTGGTGCTGGCACCCGCGGCTATTACGACGAGAGCGGCGCGCTGCGCGACATGATCCAGAACCACATGCTGCAGCTGCTGTGTCTCGTAGCCATGGAGCCGCCGGCTTCGGACGACGCCAATGCGCTACGCGACGAAAAGCTCAAGGTGCTGCGTGCCCTCAAGCCCATCAGCAACGGCGACGTGGCGCGGAACACCGTGCGTGGCCAGTACAAGGGCGTCAAGTCCGAGACCACATCAGTGGCCGGCTATCAGGACGAACTGCCCGACGCCAAGAAGGGCAGCCGCACCGAAACCTTCGTCGCCCTCAAGGCCGAGGTCGAGAACTGGCGCTGGTCGGGCGTGCCCTTCTATTTCCGCACCGGCAAGCGCATGGCCAGCCGCGCCTCGGAAATCTGCATCCAGTTCAAGCCGATCCCGCACTCCATCTTCGATCATGCCGAGGGCGCCCCGCGCGCCAACAAGCTGATCATCCGCCTGCAGCCCGACGAGGGCGTCAAGCTGATGATGATGATCAAGGACCCCGGTCCCGGTGGCATGCGCCTGCGCGAAGTGCCGCTGAACCTGTCATTTGCCGCCACGTTCTCCGAGCGCACGCCGGAGGCCTATGAGCGCCTGCTGCTCGATGTCATCCGCGGCAACCAGACCCTGTTCATGCGCCGCGACGAACTCGAGGCGGCGTGGAAGTGGATCGATCCGATCCGCGAAGCCTGGGACCGTTCGAGCGAACCGCCACAGGCCTACGTGGCTGGCACCTGGGGACCATCAGGCGCCATCGCGCTGATTGAGCGCGATGGCCGCACCTGGTACGAGGACGACAACTAGTGACCATCGATCGCCGCAGCTTCGCCGATAAGCCCACCCTCGCCAAGGAACTGGCCGAGGCTGTTGCCGACCGCATCCGTACGGCCATTGCCGAGCGGGGCACGGCGGCCATTGCGGTCAGCGGCGGTTCCACACCCGCCCGCTTCTTCCAGGCGCTGGGCAAGACCAAGGACATCGACTGGTCCAAGGTCATCGTGACCCTGGTCGATGAACGCTGGGTCGATGAGACCAGCGACCGCTCCAACGCGCTGCTGGTCAATGAGCGCATGCTGCAGGGCCCCGCAGCGACGGCCCGGTTCTTCCCGCTCTATTCGGGCGGCGACGAGCCCGACGCATCAGGCATTGCCAGGACCAACGCGCTGCTGGCCGACCTGCCTGAGCCATTTGCCGCCGTCGTGCTCGGCATGGGCAGTGACGGCCACACCGCCAGCTTCTTCCCCGGCGGCGACACGCTGGCCGAGGCGCTGAGCGCCGAGGGACCGACCCTCGCTATCCGTGCGCCCGGCGCCGGCGAGCCCCGCATAACCTTTACCCTTCCGCGTCTCCTCCGCACGGACGGGCTGTACCTTCACATCGAAGGGGAGGAAAAGGCCGACGTTCTCGACACGGCTCTGGGTGATGGTCCCATCGAGGACATGCCCATTCGTGCCGTCTTGCGGTCCGGCCACGCCGTCACTGTCTACTGGTGCCCATAGTCCCCTTCGCGGTCCCCAATTGACCGCCTAGGCCACGAACGGGCTCCACTACCAAGGAGCCGACCATGTCTGTCCGCCAGGCCATCCAGGATGTCACCGATCGAATCGCGGCGCGCAGCCGCGACAGCCGTCGCGATTACCTCGGCCGTCTCGATGCTGCCCGTGAGACCGGCGTCAACCGCGCCGTGCTGTCCTGTGGCAACCTCGCCCACGCCTTCGCTGCCTGCACGCCCTCCGAAAAGGCGGCTTTGGCCGGCAACAAGACGCTGAACCTGGGCATCGTCACTTCCTACAACGACATGCTTTCGGCCCATCAGCCCTATCAATTCTACCCCGATATCATCAAGGAAGCTGCCCGCGCCATCGGCGCTACGGCGCAGGTTGCCGGCGGTGTCCCCGCCATGTGTGACGGCGTCACCCAGGGCCAGCCGGGCATGGACCTGAGCCTGTTTTCCCGCGATGTCATCGCCATGGCGACGGCCATTTCGCTCAGCCACAACATGTTCGACGCCGCGGTTTACCTCGGCATCTGCGACAAGATCGTGCCGGGCCTGTTGATCGGCGCGCTGACATTCGGTCACCTGCCTGCGGTTTTCGTGCCGGCCGGTCCGATGCCGTCGGGCATCCCCAACGACGAGAAGAGCAAGGTTCGCCAGCTCTACATGGAGGGCAAGGTCGGCCGCGCCGAACTGCTCGAAGCCGAGAGCAAGTCCTACCATTCGCCCGGCACATGCACCTTCTATGGCACGGCCAATTCCAACCAGATGCTGATGGAAATCATGGGCCTGCACCTGCCGGGCGCCAGCTTTGTCAATCCTGGCACGTCCCTGCGCGACGCGCTGACCAAGGAAGCCACCGTGCGCGCGCTGTCGCTGACGGCTTTGGGCAACAACTATACGCCGGTCGGCCACGTCATCGACGAGAAGGCCATCGTCAACGGTCTGGTTGGCCTGCATGCCACGGGCGGCTCGACCAACCACACCATGCACCTGATTGCCATCGCCGCGGCGGCGGGCCTGCACGTCACCTGGGACGACATGAGCGACCTCTCGGACGCGACGCCGCTACTGGCCCGCGTCTACCCCAATGGCGTTGCCGATGTGAACCACTTCCACGCCGCCGGCGGCATGGGCTTCCTGATCCAGGAACTGCTGGAAAGCGGCCACCTGCACGAGGACGTCAAGACCGTTTGGGGTGATGGCCTCTCCAACTATACGGTGGAAGCCAAGCTGATCGAGGACAAGCTGACCTTCGAGCAGTCGCCCAAGGAATCGGCGCTGCCCAAGGTGCTGACCAAGGTCGCCACCGCCTTCTCGCCCACCGGTGGGCTCAAGTTGCTGTCAGGCAATCTAGGCCGCTCGGTCATCAAGGTCTCGGCCGTCAAGCCCGAGCACCGTGTCATCGAGGCGCCGGCCAAGGTGTTTCATGGCCAGGAAGGCCTGCAAGCGGCGTTCAAGGCAGGCGAGCTCAATGGCGACATGATCGCCGTCGTCCGCTTCTCCGGGCCGCGTGCACTCGGCATGCCCGAACTGCACAAGCTGACGCCCTCGCTCGGCATCCTGCAGGATCGCGGCTTCAAGGTCGCGCTGCTGACCGATGGCCGCATGTCCGGCGCTTCGGGCAAGGTGCCCGCCGCCATCCACATGACCCCCGAGGCCATCGACGGTGGCCCGATCAGCAAGATACGCGACGGCGACATGATCCGCCTCGACGCCAATGCAGGCACGCTGACCTTCCTCGGCGACGAAAAGGAATTCCGCTCCCGCACCCCGGCGACGGAAGACCTCCGCAGCCAGCATTACGGCATGGGGCGTGAACTGTTCGCAGGGTTCAGAAGCCTGGTGGGCGTGGCGGACCGCGGCGCGAGCGTGTTCCAGTAGAGCGACTAGCGCCAATCGGGAGGCCCCCACCATCTCAGGCATGGGCCCTTGAGGCTCGGATCGGGTTCGATCTGTGTCGCCGGGACCCAATGTGGCAGCTCCTGCTCGTAGGCCGCTCGTTGCTCAGGTGAAAGCCGCCCGACGGCATGCACGGCCAGGATGTCGAGGTCAGTGCATCCCGAAGCAATCGCCAGCTGAAAATGCAGCGCCGACTTTACGAGATTGTTCTCGACGTCGGCGTTGTCTTGCAACGTCACCGCCAAAAGCGCCGACGCCTCGCGCTGCCCCTGAAAAGCGGGCCCTTGCAGGACCGCCAGGCCACGCTCACCGGCGATGAGGCCTGTGGGGCGGCCTTGGCCCATCGCGCCGTACCAGTCTTGAGCGCTGGCGGAACTCGCCGATACCAGGAAGCAGCCAAACAATACCATGCTGACGCGCATGATGTTCCCTCTTTGTTCAGAGGAACATTGCATGAACAAATATCGCGAGTCGAGAGTGATTCGTTAACCTTTGCGTATCCGGCGTCAGCGGTCCTAACGACTCCGTCCAAACAGCCGCTCGATGTCCTTCTGCTTGAGCTCGACATAGGTGGGTCGGCCGTGGATGCACTGGCCGGAATGGGGTGTGGCCTCCATGTCGCGGAGCAGGGCGTTCATTTCGTCCACCCTGAGACGACGCCCGGAGCGGACTGAGCCGTGGCAGGCCATGCGGGCGATGATGGCCTCCATGCGGTCGTTGACGGCCGCGACGGAGTCCCATTCGGCGAGGCCATCGGCCACGTCGCAGACGAGGCCGTCGATATCCGAATTGCCGAGGAGGGCGGGGGTTTCGCGCACCGCGATGGCGCGCGGCCCGAAGCGCTCGAGATAGAGCCCGAAGCGTTCGAGTTCGGATGCGGCCTCTTCCAGCCTGGCGCAGTCTTCCTCGGGCAGTTCGATCACCAGCGGAATGAGCTGCACCTGACTCGGTACGGGGCCGGAGGCCAGCTGTGCCTTGAAGCGTTCGTAAACCAGCCGCTCATGGGCTGCGTGCTGGTCCACCAGCAGCAAGCCATCGCCATTCTGGGCGATGATGAAATTGTCGAACATCTGCGCCCGCGCCGTGCCCAGCGGGAACTCCATCAACCCCGCCGCCGCTTCGGGCTCCACCCGCGCGCTGGGCTCCCGCAGACCGTCCATCATCGCCTGGCCGAAATCGGGTGAAAACGGATTGGCGCTAACGCGGTCCATCCGCTCATAGCCGGCAAACGGGGCCGTGGCGGTCGTGCGATAGGCCGGGGCAACGGCGGTCGCCGACGAGGTCTCATAGGCGGGCGTCGTGAACGCCCCCAGCACATCCTCGGCCACCGTGCCCGACGCCTTGAAACCCGCCGCCGTCAGCGCTTCGCTGATGGCGCGTATCACGGCGCTGCGCACCGCGCCGGCATCTCGGAAACGGAGCTCGGCCTTGGCCGGATGGACGTTGACGTCCACCTCGCCCGGATCGATGGCGATATAGAGCGCCACAACGGGGAAGCGGTCGCGGAAGGTGTAGTCGGCATAGGCAGCTCGGACCGCGCCCACCAGCACCTTGTCCTTCACCGAGCGGCCGTTGACGAAGTAGAACTGGCTGAGCGAATTGGCCCGCGTATAGGTCGGCAGGCCGGCGAGCCCCGCCACCACGACGTTATGGCGGCTGGTCGCCAGCGTCACCGCATTGCTGGCGAAATCGTCGCCGATGACCTGTCCCAGCCGCGCCTGCAGCGCTCCGGTGCCGGTGACCGCTGGCCAGTTGCTGGCCGAGCGGTCGCTGCCATTGAGCACGAAATGCACCGCCGGATTGGCCATGGCGAGGCGCTTCATCACATCGGTGATGGCGCCGGCCTCGGCCCGATCGGTCTTGAGGAATTTCAGCCGCGCCGGGACCTTGGCGAAGAGGTTCTTGACCTCGACGATGGTGCCCCGGTTCATCGCCTGCGGCACCGGCCCGGAGCGCACGCCATTGCGCACCTCGAGCCGCAGCCCGCTTTCCGCCTGCGCCGTGCGCGAGGCGATGCTCAGCTCTGCCACCGAGCCGATCGAGGCCAGCGCCTCGCCGCGAAAGCCCAGCGTGCGGATATCATCGAGCTCGTCTTCGCTGAGCTTGGATGTCGCATGCCGCTCCACCGACAGCACCAGGTCGGCCCGGTCCATGCCGTGGCCGTCATCCTCGATGCGGATGAGCCCCTTGCCGCCGGTTGCCGTGGTCACTACCACCCGGCTGGCGCCGGCATCGATCGCATTCTCCACCAGTTCCTTGACCACGCTGGCGGGCCGCTCCACCACTTCGCCAGCGGCGATGCGATTGATGAGGTCTTCGGGCAACTGGCGGATGGGCAAGGGCGATTCTCCTGAGTGGAGAATATAGGGCAGGGGACGCCGCTTTCCGACCCGGTTTGCGGAAATGCGCACAAGACGCTAGGGAACAGGCATGCCCAGCCAATCCCCCATGGATCTTGCATTGTCGCTCGCCGAAGAGGCCGCCAGCCATGGCGAAGCCCCGGTGGGGGCCGTGGTCATGGAGGGCGACATCGTACTCGCAGCCGAGCGCAATCGCATGAAGGCGCTGGCCGACCCCACATCGCATGCCGAAATGCTGGCCATCCGTGCCGCTTTGGCCAAGCGCGGCACCGGGCGCCTCGATGGCTGCGATCTCTACGTGACGCTCGAACCCTGCGCCATGTGTGCGGGGGCCATCGCCCACACCCGCCTGCGCCGCGTGTATTTCGCGGCCGAGGACACCAAGGCAGGCGCTGTCGAAAACGGGATACGCCTTTTCGAGCAGCCCACCTGTCATCACGCGCCTGAGGTCATCGGCGGTCTGGGCGCATCCCGCTCAGAGGCGCTGCTGCGCGACTTCTTCCGCGCGCTGCGCTAGCGGTCCAACAGCACGCCCACGGCCGAAATCGCCAGCGCCCACATCATGTCGAACGGATACATGGCAAAGCTTGGCGTCGCGTCGGGCAATATCGTGCCATCGGGCAGAAATTTGGTGCAGATGCGCCACTTTACCGGCGGCACCGCGCCCTCCAGCCGGTCGCGATAGAGTGGCACCCAATGGCGCGCATCGTCGAAGGTGATCGCCATTGGCGCGTTGCAACACTTGGCGACCATGCGATTGGTCTTGGAGACCGGATTGAGCTTATGCGGCTCGAGCAGATGTGCGCCCTTGAGAGGCTTCACCCGGTCCTTGCGATAGAGCAAATTGGCCGTGCCTCCCGCAGCGTCGAGCACCGGCGGTGCACCGGGCAACGCCTGCAGCATCAGACCGGCGGCCTGACAGTCGTCGCAATGGCAGACCGCGCTGGCAATGGGCTTGCCCCAGGCTTCGATCTCCACCTGCCCGCAGGTGCACCGTGCTACGACTTGCCTGTCTTTCATGTGAGTACCCCCGCCAACCATCGATCCGCTAGTCGAACGGATCGACGCGGATTCGACAAGCGGGACGCACCAGTGGCGGCGCTGTCATCTCAATCTGGATTGCTGTCGATAACCGGCACCTTGCCGGCGATATAGGCTTCCACCTTGTCGGCCAGGATGCGCTTGAAGCGCTCCTTTTCCATCTCCGCGTGGGCAACGATCTCGCGCACGCGCCAGAATTCGAGCGCCCCAAAGGCTGTCACATGCGGACGGATATAGATGTCGGGCGGATAGGCCGCCATCATATGCGCCGTCAGCGAATGCATCATGATCTGGGCGGAGCCGAACCAGATATCGAGCGCCTTGTGATCGGTCTTGGCAATGCCCTCCGAGGGGTCGCCGTTGACGTCGATGCCGATGAGGAAATCGGTGTCGATATCGGCCTGGTCGAGCGGCAGCGGATTGACCACACCTCCATCGACGAGGATGTGATTGGCATGGACCACCGGCTTGAACAGGCTGGGGATGGCGATGGAGCCGGCGATGGCCGGGCGCAGCAGGCCGGAATTGAACACTACCTGGTGCCAGGACTGGAAATCGGTCGCCACCACGAAGAGCGGTACCTTGAGGTCCTTGAATTCGAGCGGGAAACTTGATGGCGTGAATGCATCGACGATACTGGTGGCATCGAGCTGCATCGAAATGCCGTTCTTGAGGATGCCGCCAATGCCGCGAATCTGGGTCGCCCACAGCTTGGTGGCAATGATGCGCATGGTGCCCAGCACTTCATAGGAATGCTCGCGCAACTCCTTGCCGGTCATGCCCGCGGCCCAACCGGCGCCGATCAGCGCACCGATGGAGGTACCCGAGATGACCGAGGGCTTGAGGCCAAGCTCGTCCATCGCTTCGATATAGGGGATATGCGTCAGGCCACGCGCCGAGCCACCGCCCAGCGCTACACCGATCCGAGGTCCAGACATCGTTCCCATCCCGCCCCGCTCCTTGCCTTTCGTGCGCAGCCGGTCGACGAGCGCCTTGCCGCGCAATTGCAGCGGAGTCAGCGGGCGTTGCGACGGCGTCTCATCGAAGACATTCTTGAGGAAGGGTAGGCTCGCGAAGTTTAGGAAGGGTTCAAGGGCCTTTCCATAATTCTGCTGTGCGACCCACGGCGAATTCTGATTCGGCCCGTCAGGCTTTGGTTCGGGCAAGCTCGCGCCAGCCGATATCCCGTCGGCAGAAGCCTTCTGGCCAATCAATCTGGTCCACGGCAGCGTAAGCACGGGTCTGCGCCTCTTTCACGTCCCTGCCCAGTGCGGTGACGTTGAGAACACGGCCGCCGGCAGCAAGTAAACGTTCACCATCGCGGCGCGTTCCGGCATGGAAAACATGTGTCGTTTCGCTGTCCAGGCCTTCGGCGCCGTTGATTTGCGAGCCTTTGCCATAAGAGCCCGGATAGCCCTCGGTCGCCATGATGACCGTCAATGCGAACTCATCTTTCCAGCGCACATCGTGGCCATCAAGGTTGCCTGTCGCGGTCGCATGCAGCAGGGGCAGCAGGTCGCTGTCCAGGCGCATGACAAGCACCTGCGTCTCCGGGTCGCCGAAGCGGGCATTGTATTCCACCAGCTTGGGGCCATCGGCAGTGAGCATCAGCCCGGCATAGAGCACGCCCTGATAGGGCGTGCCGCGCGCGGCGAGGCCGCGCACCGTTGGCCAGATGACGCGCTCCAGCGTTTCCTCGTAAATCTCGCGGGTCATCACGGGAGCAGGGGAATAGGCGCCCATGCCACCGGTATTGGGGCCGGTATCGCCATCGAAGGCGCGTTTGTGATCCTGCGCCGTGGTCAACGGCAGGATGTCCTTGCCGTCGCAAAGCACGAAGAGGCTGACCTCCTCGCCCTCCATGAATTCCTCGATCACCACTTCGGCGCCCGAAGCGCCGAAGGCGCCGCTGAAGCAGTCGATGATCGCCTCTTCTGCCTCTTCGACGCTCATGGCGACGGTGACGCCCTTGCCGGCCGCGAGGCCATCTGCCTTGATGACGATGGGTGCGCCCCGCGTGTAGAGGTAGGCCAGGGCGGCGGCTTCATTATCGAAGCGGCCGTAGGCGGCGGTGGGAATGTCCATCTCGTCGCACAGCGCCTTGGTGAAGCCCTTGGAGCCCTCGAGCTGCCCGGCTGCCTTGGATGGGCAGAAGCAGGTGAAGCCTGCGGCTCGGACATCGTCGCCGAGGCCCGCTACCACCTGTGCGTCGGGACCCACCACGACGAAATCGATCGCCATCAGCTTGCAGAAATCAGTGACCGCCTTGTGGTCGTTGATGTCGATGACCACGTTTTCGGCCACCCCACCGGTGCCGCCATTGCCGGGAGCAATGAACAGCTTGGTCAGATCAGGCGACTGGGCGATTTTCCATGCCAGCGCATGTTCACGCCCGCCCGAACCGATGACCAATACCCGCATGCCGTGCCTCCATCGCTGCTGGCGGCGTGATGCACCAGCAGACGGGGCGAGGCAAGCCTCTTCCCTTCTCGAGGGAGAGGCGATGCCTACATCTCGGCTTCCTTGAAAATCTTCGTCAGGTCGCCGGCCCACTCGCCGCGGAACTTGTCGAGCCAGCGTTCGGCCGGTGACTTGGCGAGGCGGATGGTCTCTTCAAGCGGCGCCAGGTGGATGGTCTCGTCCTTGCCCTGGGCATTGCGGCGGTCGCGGCGCACCAGCCCCGCTTCGGCAATGCCGACGGCCTGCGCCGCCACATCATAGAGGTTGGAGCGATCATGGGGGGTCATCAGGCCCAGCCGCGGCACTTCGCGACGCATGTGCTCGCGCTCGTCGTTGTTCCACGGCTCGATCAGCTCATAGGCCGCTTCCAGAGACACCTCGTCATAAAGCAGGCCGGTCCAGAATGCCGACAGCGCGGTAACCGAGCGTTCGTCACCCATATCGGCGCCGCGCATCTCGAGGAACTGCTTGAGTCGCACTTCGGGGAAGATGGTGCCCAGGTGATAGTTCCAGTCCCGGCGCGTCGGCTTTTCGCCCGGCAACTGCGGCAGCTCACCACGCAGGAAGGCGCGGAAACTCTCGCCGGCCACGTTGATGTAGTGGCCATCGCGGAGGACGAAATACATCGGCACATCAAGCGCGTAGTCGGCATATTGCTCGAAGCCGAAACCCTCGTCGAAAGCGAAGGGCAGCATGCCGGTGCGGGCGTCGTCGGTGTTGAGCCAGATGTGGCTGCGATAGCTCAGATAGCCGGTGTCGCGCCCGTCGGCGAAGGGCGAATTGGCGAACAAAGCTGTCGCCACCGGCTGCAGCGCCAGGCTGACGCGGAGCTTCTTGACCATGTCGGCTTCGCTGGAGAAATCGAGATTGGTCTGCACCGTGCAGGAGCGGAACATCATGGAAGTGCCGAGCGTGCCGACCTTGTCCATATAGGGCGCCATGATGCCGTAGCGCGACTTGGGCATGCGCTCGATTTCGGCCACGCTCCACAGCGGGGTTACCCCCAGGCCGAGGAAATGGATGTCGAGTGGCGCGCCGACTTCCTTGGCGACACGCATATGCTCGGCAGTTTCAGCGGCGGTGGCATGCAGGTCCGGCTGCGGTGCGCCCGAAAGCTCGAACTGGCCACCCGGTTCCAGCGAGATACCGCCGTGGGCGTCCTTGTCCCAGAGCCCGATGGGGTTCCCCTCGTCGAAAAACGGCTCCCAGCCCGTGCGTTCGGCGACTCCCTCAAGCAGGGCGCGAATACCATCGGGTCCCTCATAGGCTACCGGCCGCAGCGGATTGGTGTGGAACACGTGCTTTTCGTGCTCGGTGCCGATGCGCCATTCGCTTTCGGGCTTACAGCCGCGCGCCATCCCCTCGATCAGGTCTGCCCGCGATTCGATCGGGGGCGAGTAGGTGTCGGCACCGGCCATAAAAAGTCCTCTGACGGTGAGGGTTCAATGTTGGCCGGAACATAGCGTTGCACAAGCCGAAAGCAATCGCCTTTTATCGCCAATCACCGATGATAGCTTGAATGAGCGCGAGCGCGGCGACCGCGGCCGTGTCAGCCCGCAGGATTCGGGGGCCCAGGCTGATAGGCACGACATAGGGCTGGGCGCGCAATCTGGCGCGCTCTTCATCGGAAAAACCGCCCTCCGGACCGATCAGCAGGCCCACCGGGCGGCCCTTGAGCGCGCTCAGTGCTTCCACGGGCGATGAGGACGCTTCGCCTTCATCGGCAAATATCAGCACCCGCTCGGACGGCCAGGCATCGAGCAGTCGCTCCAGCGTCACCTCCGGCTCCACCCTGGGCACGGCAAGCACTTCGCATTGTTCGGCTGCCTCGATGGCATTGGCGACCAGTCGCTCGTGTTTGAGGCGCGCCACCTGGGTAAAGCGGGTCAGCACCGGTTGAATGGTGCCAGCACCCATTTCCACCGCCTTCTGGATCACATAGTCCAGCCGCTCGGTCTTGAGCGGGGCAAAGCCGTACCAGAGGTCCGAAACCGGCGTTTGTGCGGCGATCTGCTCGACCAGGTCGAGGGTGACTGATTTCTTGGAATCGGTGGCCAGGCGGCACAGCCAGGCGCCATCCCGGCCGTTGAACAGCACGACTTCATCGCCCACACTCTTGCGCAGCACGGCCGCCAGGTAGAGCGACTGCTCCTTGCCCAGCGTGAGCTGGGTGTCCGCAGCGAGGTCTGGTTCGACGAACAGGCGGGGCAGGGCGGCGTGGGTGCGGGGCATGGAATACGCGCTGTTCACCTTCTGCCCTTGCGGGAGAAGGTGCCCCGAAGGGCGGATGAGGGGCTTTGAGCCGTTCCGAAGGACAAATCGCTCCGGTGGAGCGATTTGAGGTGAGAAAGGCCATGCGAGCTTTGCTCGAATGGCAAGCGCACCATAAACGCTGTATGCGTGGAGAGAACCCCTCACCCTGATTTTCTGCTGAACGCAGAGAATCAACCCTCTCCCGCAAGGGGCGAGGGGGGTGCAGAGCCCATGGAAAAGGCCGCTGCCCATGTCCGATACCAACCAGCAATCCGTCGCCGATGCCCAGTCCGGCAACTGGGTCGATCGCTACGCCCCCGACTGGCTCAAGCCCTATGCGCGCCTGGCCCGCTGGGATCGCCCGATCGGCTTCTGGCTGCTGTTCTGGCCCTGTGTCTGGGGCCTTGGACTCGCGGCGGTCGCCAATCCGTCCCTGGGCTTTGACTGGTGGGGCGCCACATTAATGCTGGCCGGTGCCATCCTGATGCGCGGCGCCGGCTGCACTTTCAACGACATCGTCGATCGCGACATCGACATGCAGGTGGCCCGCACGCGCCTGCGCCCGATTCCATCGGGAGCCGTCACCGCCCGCGATGCCCTGGCTTTCCTCGTCGCCCAGGCCCTGCTGGGCTCGGTTGTTCTGTTCCAGTTCAACCGCTTCACCGTCTGGGCCGGCGTGGCCTCGCTGGTCCTGGTCGCCATCTACCCCTTCATGAAGCGCATCACCTGGTGGCCGCAGGCCTTCCTCGGCCTCGCTTTCTCCTATGGCGCGCTGGTGGGGTGGACATCGCAGACCGGGGCCCTCTCCTGGTCACCCGTCCTGCTCTATGCAGGAACAATCCTCTGGGTTATCGGCTATGATACGATCTACGCGCTGCAGGATATCGAGGACGACGCGCTCGTCGGCGTCAAATCCACGGCGCGCCTGTTCGGCGACCACGTAAAGCCGGCGGTCGCCACGCTCTACGCTGGAGCCTTCGTGCTCTGGATGGCGGCGGGTATGCTGGCCGGTGCCGGCATTGTGTTCGCCACGATGTCGCTCGTGGCCGCCGCTATGCTGGCCTGGCAGGTCCGGACCGTCGATGCCGCCGCGCCGGACAATCCCCGGTTCCGCTTCGACAGCAACAAATATGTTGGAATAGTCCTGGCCCTGGCGCTGCTGGCGGAGTGGGTATGGTAGTTTGCGTTAGCATAATGGGGCCAAATGCGCCCCGATGCCGTACTCAATGCTAACAGTCTGCTAACAAATTCGCCCCAAACGCCAAAAGGGCTGACCGCACCACCGGTCAACCCTTCTGACGTGCTTTGGAGGAGCAGGAAACTCTATGCGTCGGGCTGCATGCCCGGCTTGCGGCGGTTGAGGAAACGCGGGCGGCGACCGGCTTCGGCCACCAGCTTGCGGCGGCTTTGCGTATTGCCCACCATCACGCCGTCGACCTGCTGGCTATAGGGCATGTAGGCGCCGTCGCCGGCCTTGATGAACAGCGGCAGCCGAAGCTTCTTGCCCCAGTTCTGCCATTCCGCGACGACGCTGACATTGCCCTCTTCCTCGAACACGCGATAGTTCAGCTCGCTGTCCGAATGAACGAGCTCGATCGAGCTGGTCAGCACGCCTTCGTCGGAAATGCTTGTCGCTACTGCGACACCAATAAATTCGGTAACCGGTACCTTGACCTTGATAGCCACGCCGCTCTGCTCGAGCATGCGGCGCACGGTAACGGTCTTGACGGGATCCCTGGGGCCATTGTCGTTCGCAGCCACGAAGCGGCGGTCCGCCAGCGTGGGGCGGCCGAATGCGAGAATGACCGAGGTCCCTTCCAACGCGACACCATGAACCATTTGAATTCGCCTTCCTGTCAACTTCGAGAGCTGATTTTTGGTGCTCTCTTTTGTAGCTCCACCATACCCCGGCGCGTTACCTGCCCCCTTAATCGGTTCGGTTAAGTTTATCTTGTTTTCCGAGAGGGTTAGCAGGGTCTTGCACCGGGTAGGGAGCGGTTAACCGCGCCGGCTTGGGGGGTGTTAACCCTGCCACATTCTGCCTCGCGATCACGCCATGCGGCGCGCCCCTTGCTCCGGGCCCACGCCAAGCCTAAAAGGCCCGCAATGCCTGCTCCCGCCACCACATATAGTGACGACCTCGAACTGCTCCGCTCGTCCGCGGTGGCGGCGGGGATCATTGCCAGCAGCTTTTTCCGCCGCGACGTCAAGAGCTGGACCAAGGAGAATTCCTCCCCAGTGAGCGAGGCCGATATTCTGGTCGACCGCTACCTTGCATCGTCCCTGCTGCACGCCCGGCCCGATTATGGCTGGCTGAGCGAGGAAACGGTCGACAATCCTAGCCGGCTCGATTGCGAACGGGTCTTCGTGGTCGATCCCATCGATGGCACCCGCGGCTTCCTGCGCGGCGAGGACAGCTGGACCGTTTCGCTGGCGGTAGTCGAGAACGGCGTGCCGGTCGCCGGCGTCGTCTACGCGCCCGTGCGCGACGAAATGTACGAAGCGGCACGGGGGCAGGGCGCGCGCCTTAACGGCAAGCTCATCCGCCGCAGCCGCCGCGCCGGCGCCGCGCCCGTCATTCCGGCCGCCGGGGCGGTGCATCAGGAAATGCAGGCCGCGGGCCTCAACTACACGCGCGGCCCCTATTTTCCCTCGCTCGCCTACCGGCTGGTGCAGGTGGCGACCGGCAAGCTCGATGCGGTGGCCAGCCGCCGTGGCAGCCAGGATTGGGATATTGCCGCCGCCACGCTGATCCTCGACGAATGCGGCGCTCATATCGCCGATGTCTGTGCCGGGTTCCCCCAATTCAACAGACGAGATGTGCGCCATGGGGCGCTTGCGGCGCTCGGCGACATGAGCCTAAAACCGCACGTTCACGCGGCGCTGATCAAGGTCTATGGCTGCCCTCCGGCCGACGAAGAACTGCCCATTCCACTGCACACGGACCAGACCGATGGCTAACGAAGATTCCACCAAGCAGTTGTTGCATCTCGTGATCGGCGGCGAACTATCGAGCCTCGAAGGCGTCACCTTTGCCGATCTCGAAAAGGTCGACATCGTGGGTCTCTATCCCAACTACGCCTCGGCTTACGCCGTGTGGCGGCAGAAGGCGCAGTTGACCGTCGACAGTGCCCAGACGCGTTATTTCATCGTCCACCTGCATCGCCTGCTCGAGCCGGAAACCCACAAGCCGTAGGATATTCTCGCCTCTCCCCGGAGGGGCAAGGTAGAGAGCGGACTACCCGACCAGCGCGTCGATGATTGCCTGCATGGCGCCCGGGCCGCCGATGCGCTGGCGGCCGATGTTGGCGAGGCGGCGGCGCTCTTCGTCATTCCCGAGCAATGTCCGCAATGCCGCGCCGATGGCCGGGGCCTCGGCCATGACCACGGTCCGTGCTTCGCCGAATAGCATCTGCTCGTCGGTAAAGCGCGAGCGCCGGTCGCGCGGATTGACGAAGGTGATGACGGGTTTGCCCAGGCCCAGCGCCTGAACCGTGGCGGTGCCCGCCTGCGACAGCACGACATCGGACACGGCGAGCAGATTGCCCATGGCGCCACCACGGGCCATGTGGATGGTCAGGTCGCCATCCGACAGTTCGCCGAGGTCGGACGGTTCGGCGCTCAGCAACGACGTACGTGTCAAACCCGCCTTCTTGGCGAGGTCATCGACATTGATGCTGCCGGCGACGGCCAGGAACACGTCCGGACGCAGCTCGGCCGGCAGGGTGCGCAGTGCATCGACCTGCAGCGCAAAGCTCTCTGACGTCAGCGCGCGGCTTCCCGGCAGCAGCGTCACCGCCAGCGGCCGCTGGCGCCGACTCCGCGCGTCGTAGTCGCCATGCGGAATGGCATCCATCATCACATTGCCGGCGGAGCGGGCATCGACGCCCATGCGTCCGAGCGAGCTGGCGAGATTGTCGGCACGGCAAAATACGGTCTTGCAGGCCTGCTTGATTGTCCAGCGCTCGGGGCCCGAATAGAGCCGCGCCGCACCCGTCTTGTAGACGTCGAGGTAATATAGGCCGCGATGGCCGGTGAGGTAGCAGGCCAGCACGCCGACCATGTCGCCGACCACGACCACCCTGTCATACTTGCCGTTGATCTTGCGCAGGAAATTGAGCGCAGGCGGCACCGTCCCGAGACCGCCGGTCGCGATATCGCGGCGCAGGGAGCCCTTGACGTTGCGCCAGCCCTCGGAGGCCAGCGAAGCGCGCGGCCCCACCACCTGGCAGACGCCGGCATAGGCATTGCCGGTGCCGATCATCGGGTAGGCTTCGACGCTGGCCGTACGGGGCATGCTGGCCACGATCGCGGCGGCGATGGCATCCTCGCCGTGACCATTGGAAACGAACAGATACCGGCGGTGGCCCGACGCTTCGGCCTCCACCATCAGGCTCCGCGGCCGAAGCGCTCGAAGGCGGTATGGGCGGCGGCGGCGTCTGCATAGGGTTCCTGCCGGTCGACGCTCCAGTAGAACAGCTCGTCGAGCGGTATGGGCTTCTGAGTGATGGCACAACGCACGAAAGTGCCCGGCTTGAGCACTACATAGTCACCATCGAGATAGCGGATGACCGCCTCGGTCGGCGCGAAGCCCTTGTCGAAGATGTTCATGCTGGCATTCCTTCAACCTTCGACCCGATATAGCGGCCCGCGCGGCAGATCAAAAGAGGCTTTCCTGAGCGTCACTGTCCGAATGTGGTCGTGATTTCTTCTTTATGACCGGACTGCCCGCAATCGTTGCACCAACGGCGCCGTCGGCGAACTCGATGGCAACGGCATCGCCGGGTGACAGCCCCTCGCGCTGATGCACCAGGTTGCCATCACCATCCTTGATGACCGCATATCCGCGCGCCAGCACGCTCTTGTAGCTGAGGGACTCGAGAAGCTTGCCGGCCTGGGCCAGCGCCGCTCCACGCTGGCTGAGGCTTTGCAGCAGGCTGGCATAGAGGCGCGTCGCCAACGGGCTCAACCGTGCCTGTCCGTGGCGGATTTCCGCACGCAGGGCATTGGGCGACAGTTTCGGTCCGATTGCCGCCAGTTGAGCGCGCTTCCGCTCGACCAGCCGCGCCGCCGCCGTCCCGAGCCGTTGCGCCTGCGGATCATAGATGAAGCGAGAGCGATCGACCGTCTTGCGCAAGCCGGCTTCCGCCCGCATCGACAGGTTGCCCAACCGCTCGCTCAGTTCGACCTGGCGGCGCAGCAGCAACTGGGGCGTCAGGCGTGGTTCCACACGAGCCAGATGCACGCGCCGGTCCTGCACCGAGTGGCGCAGGCAGGCCAGCAGGTTACTGGCAGCATGATCGAGCCGCTGACGCTGCGTGGCGACGAGATCGCCCGGGCGCGGCAGGCCCGCCGCGGCGGCGCGAAGCCGGTCGCGGGAGCTGCCGGCAACGCGCCGTGCCGCTTGACGCTGGCGCCCACCAAGATCGTCGACGTAGCCGATCAGCTCTGCGCGCACTGGCACGGCGGCCTCGGCTGCGGCGGTGGGTGTCGGCGCCCGCATGTCCGAGGCATAGTCGACCAGGGTCGTATCGGTCTCGTGGCCCACGGCGGAAATGACCGGAATGCCGCTGGCGGCCACGGCCCGCACCACGGCTTCCTCGTTAAAGCCCCAGAGATCCTCGATCGAGCCGCCACCACGCGCCACGATCAGCAGGTCGGGGCGCGGAATCGGGCCATCGGGCAGCAGCGCGTTGAAGCCTTCTATGGCATTGACCACCTCCGGCGCGCAGGTTTCGCCCTGTACCCGTACCGGCCAGACCAGCACGTGGCTGGGGAAACGATCGGCCAGGCGATGCAGAATATCGCGGATAACGGCGCCGGTGGGTGAGGTGATGACGCCGATGACGCGCGGCAGATAGGGCAGGGGCCGCTTGCGCTCCCGCGCGAACAAACCCTCGGCTGCCAGCGTGCGCCGCCGTTCCTCGAGCAGTGCCATCAGCGCCCCGGCGCCGGCCGGTTCGATATTGTCGATGACGATCTGATATTTCGATGAGCGTGGGAAGGTGGTCAGCCGCCCGGTTGCAATGACCTCGAGCCCCTCCTGCGGCTTGAAGGTCAGGCGGGCATAGCTCGTCTTCCACACCACCGCATCGATGGCCGCGTTCTCGTCCTTGAGCGTGAAATAGGCGTGGCCGGATGCATGCTGCCCGCGGAAGCCGGAAATCTCGCCGCGCACGCGCACATGGCCGAACTCATCCTCGACGGTGCGCTTGACCGCCTGCGCGATCTCGCTGACGGAAAACTCGGTGGCATTGGTCAGTGTTTCGGCCATGCCATCTGGTGCGACATCGGGCGAGTCCGGTCAACCCCGGACGATACTACTCCGCCGCTTCGGCCTGACGTAGCGCGGGCAGGTTGCCCATGGACTGCACGATATGGTTGGCCAGCGCATCATAGATGCCGCCATAGGCGTGGCTGGCGCGCTTGAGCGCGATCTGGGCGTCGTCGAGGCGGGGCAGGCCCACTTCGTCATTGACCACCCGCATGCCCGGCTGCAGCGCGCTCTCGGGCAGAAAACCGACGGCCAGGTCGGACAGCACGGCGCTCGATATGGCGGTGGCGTTGGACGACGTATAGGCCACGCGATAGTCCTTGCCGCTGCGGTCGAGCGCTTCCATCGCATCCTTGCGCCAGATGCAATATTGCGGGCCGCAGGCGATGGCGATCGGATCGCTGGCCAATGCCCGCCCGCCATGGCTGGCAACCCAGAACATCTTCTCGGTGCGAAACAGCTCGCCGTAATTCTGCTCGGTGCCCTGGGTGAAGACAATCAGGTCATACCGTCCCGCGCGCATGCCCTCGAGCAGGTGTTCGGAAGCCATGCAAGCCACGTCCACCGCGATCTTGGGATGCGTGCGCTGGAAGCTGGAGAGGATCACCGGCAACAGGCGCACCGCATAATCATCCGGCACGCCGAAGCGGATTGAGCCGGCGAGGTCGCCATCGGAAAAGTGGTCCATGATCTCCGCATTGGTGCGCAGCATCTTGCGCGCCCGGGAATAGAGCGCTTCGCCATGGAGAGTCAGGGTGACGCTTCGGCCGTCGCGCGTCAGCAGCGATTGGCCGAGGCGCTCCTCGAGCCGCTTGATCTGCATCGAGACGGCCGACTGGGTCTTGTTCACACGCCTCGCCGCCTCGGTGAAGCTGCCGCAGTCGGCGATGGCACAAAAGCTCTGCAACTGGTCCAGGTCGAGTGGTGCGGTCATCTGGTTCTTCCATCACCCAAATTGATAGATAGGATGAAATCTATTTGTTGGACGAATGGATGTCCAGAGCGCAACCTCATCAACATCGACGCAGCCGACCTCGCGCCGAACCCCGCCGGCTCTCCCATACGGCACAACCACATGTCTGGAGACTATCATGGCTCTCTCGCTTCCCGGCGAGCGGTCACTTGCGGCCGCCACGCCCGCCAATCCGTTTGCCGCGTTCGCGCGCTGGATCGCCAAGGCACAGGCCGCCCGAAACCGCCGGGTCGCGCTTTCAGCCCTGCTGGAACTCGATCACTCGCGGCTTGAAGATCTCGGCATTTCGCGCCACGACGTCACGGCCGCGCTGGCGGCCAAGACGCAGGCCGGCCCCATCCTCAACGCTGCTCGCGCCCGCAACGCCCGCGCCTGATCGATTACGAATTTCGAGCTTGCGCCGGCGAGACCTCCAGTCGGCGCTTTCTTGTTGGTACGAACAATCGTTACGAGCGCTCGTGCCATCTCCCGGGCCGGTTTTGCCTCCGGTCCCGTTTCCTGATGACTTGCCGGACTGGCGCCCAGGCGCTTGTCCGGCTTTTTTATGAGGCGAACTGCACGCCGATCTCGAACTCGGTTTTCCATATGACGGTACAGGCGAACGTGCGGCCGTCATCCATCACCAACTGGAACGTGTCGGGAATACCGACGATACCGCCCACCTTCAGCCGTGCCCCGATCCCGGACAGGTTGCGAACCGTGCACTGAAAGGTCGAAAAGCCATCATTGATGACTATGCGGCCGCCCTTGAGCACGCGTTGGCGGGGGACGACGCGACGTTCCTCAGTCATGCCAAGGTCTCCAGCATCACGGGAGTTGGGCAAACCCATCCTTGAAGCCCGTGAGCGAGACAGGGATGCCAATGCCTTCTTCCGGGGTCTTGAACACGACGAAGATCGCGCTGGTGCCTGATGACAGCGTCTCGATAAGGCTGTCATCCAGCACGACTTCGGCAACGCAGCCATTGGGCAGGCAGCGCACAAAGGCGACCCGGCCCATATCCTCGCCATCGACATTGAGGCCAAGGCCATTGGGGAGCAGCACGCCGAGCGGGGCCAGCACCCGTAGCAGGCGCGCCTCGCGATCGGCCGTGCGCAGCACGATCACCGAAAGCCCAACATTGGGCTGATCCTCGGCCATGACATTCTGGATGATGGCGCACTGCTCGAAGCTGGCGCCCGGCGGCGTATCGCAGCTCATCTGCCAGTCGCCATACTGCGCCCGCACCACGCCCTGACCAAGGCCGGCGCCCGTCGCGCTCGCCAGGGCAACCAGGGCAAGGCCGAGACCAGCCAGACGACGCGTAACAATCCGGTTCACTGTGTCAAATCTCCCGACGAATCGCGCGCTAGCGCGAGGCTTTGCCTGTTTCCGACAGGCAGGGGGCCAAGTCAACCGAGGCCCGGATTCACTGGGGATATGCCGGCCAAACTGCGGCGGGGTTGAGGCGCGCTGCATTCGGCGAACGCACAAAATGACGCAGTTGCGCGCCAGCTTGCCGCAATGGACTTGGCGTTTCCGATGTGATTTAGGTCGGAGAAGAGTTTTGCGCTCCGAGGTTGAGTCGGGGCGGCGTATGCTATGCCGCTATTTTCGCCCCTCAATCCCGGTGTGGATGCACCAATTGAAGTCGACAGGGGGTTTAGGTGACCGGGCAGTTCTTCAGAAAGATGGGGGCTCTTTCGGCGGCCGCAATGGCGCTGATCCCCGCTCTGGCCACGGCGCAGGAAGAGACCGGCTACACCGCCGGGCATCCGCTCCCGGGTCAGTTCCACCTGCAGCGCTCCGTGACGCCAATCATGGACTCCATCACCGCCTTCCACGATGGCATCCTGATGTGGACGATCAGCCTGATCGTGCTGCTCGTGCTGGTGCTGCTGCTGTGGATCGCCTTTCGCTACAGCGCCAGGCGGAACCCGGTGCCCGCCGCTTTTACCCACAACACGCTGGTCGAAATCGTCTGGACGGTCCTGCCGGTCGTCATCCTGATCATCATCGCCATTCCCTCCTTCGGTGTGCTGAGCGACCAGCTCACCACCCCCGATGGCGAGCGCAAGTATCTCGGCTCGAACATCTTCTCGTTCGGCGAAGTCGAGGTGCCGGCGCCCGAACTGACCATCAAGGCCACCGGCCAGCAGTGGTACTGGGACTATGAATATGTCGATCAGGGCGTGGCCCTGACCTCGCTGATGCTCAACGAGACGGATCGCGCGGCCACCAAGCCGAACCAGCCGCGCCTCCTGGCCGTGGACAACGAACTCGTCGTACCTGTTGACACCACTGTGCGCATGCAGGTGACGGCCGATCCGATCGGCGTCATTCATGCTTTTGCCGTGCCGTCCTTCGGCATCAAGATCGACGCCGTGCCGGGCCGCCTCAACGAGACCTGGTTCAATGCGCGCGAGACCGGCATCTATTACGGCCAGTGCTCCGAGCTTTGCGGCAAGGACCACGCCTTCATGCCGATCGCCGTGCGCGTCGTCACCAAGGAAGAATTTGCAGCCTACATGGCGGCGTTTGAAGGTGGCGACTATGCCGCCGCCACTGCCACACTTGCGGCCGTGCAGTAAGAAGGGTCAGGGGATCTACAAAAATGGCTGAAACAACCGCCCACCTCGAAGCCCATGCGACCGGCCACGACGCCTCTTCGCACCACGAGCCCACCGGCTGGCGCCGCTGGGTCTATTCGACCAACCACAAAGACATCGGTATCATGTACCTGGTCTTTGCCATCTTCACCGGCATCATCGGTGGCCTGCTCTCCGGCGTCATGCGCATGGAGCTTCAGGAGCCCGGCATCCAGATTTTCCACGGCCTGGCCAGCATGGTCTATGGCCTGGACGTCAACGGCGGCGAGGCACTCGACGCCGGCAAGCACATGTACAACGTGTTCACCACGGCGCATGCGCTGATCATGGTGTTCTTCGTGGTCATGCCGGCCACAATGGGCGGCTTTGCCAACTATTTTGCGCCGCTGATGATCGGTGCTCCCGACACGGCTTTCCCGCGCATCAACAACATTGCCTTCTGGCTGCTGCCGCCGGCCTTCATCCTGCTGCTGATGAGCCTGTTCTTCGAAGGTACCGGCCCCGGCGCGCTCGGCTTCGGTGGCGGCTGGACCATCTACCCGCCGCTGTCGACCACCGGCCATCCCGGCCCGGCCATGGATTTCGCCATCCTGTCGCTGCACGTGGCGGGCGTGAGCTCGATCCTTGGCGCCATCAACCTCATCACCACCATCTTCAACATGCGCGCTCCGGGCATGACGCTGCACAAGATGCCGCTGTTTGCCTGGTCGGTACTGGTGACCGCATTTCTGCTGCTGCTGGCTTTGCCTGTGCTGGCCGGCGCCATCACCATGCTGCTGACCGACCGCAACTTCGACACGGCCTTCTTCAAGCCCGCTCAGGGCGGTGACCCGGTGCTATTCCAGCACCTGTTCTGGTTCTTCGGCCACCCTGAAGTGTACATCATGATCCTGCCGGGCTTCGGCATCGTCAGCCACATCGTGTCGACCTTCAGCCGCAAGCCGATCTTCGGCTACATGGCTATGGCCTATGCCATGGTTGCCATCGGCTTCGTCGGTTTTGTCGTGTGGGCCCACCACATGTACACGACTGGCCTGAGCCTGGATGTGCAGCGCTACTTCGTCGCTGCCACCATGGTCATCGCGGTGCCCACGGGCGTGAAGATCTTCAGCTGGATTGCCACGATGTGGGGCGGCTCGATCACCTTCAAGTCGCCCATGCTCTGGGCCATCGGCTTCATCTTCCTGTTCACAGTCGGTGGCGTGACCGGCGTGGTGCTGGCCAATGCCGGCGCCGACCGTGCCCTGCACGACACCTACTATGTGGTCGCCCACTTCCACTACGTGCTGTCGCTGGGCGCCGTGTTCTCGATCTTCGCGGCCTGGTACTACTGGTACCCCAAGATGTTCGGCTACATGTACAACGAGTTCCTGGCCCAACTGCATTTCTGGGTCATGTTCGTCGGCGTGAACCTGATCTTCTTCCCGCAGCATTTCCTCGGCCTTGCCGGCATGCCGCGTCGCTACATCGACTATCCGGACGCCTTCGGTTTCTTCAACCGCATCTCGTCCTTCGGCTACTACATCACCTTCGTCGCCATGCTGATCTTTTTCTACGCGACCTGGGAAGCCTCCCGTAAGAAGCGCCCGGCGGGTGACAGCCCGTGGGGCGAGGGTGCAACGACGCTCGAATGGACCCTGTCCAGCCCGCCGCCGTTCCACCAGTTCACCACGCTGCCCAAGATCGACTCGACCAACGCGCACTAAGACCATCCGGGCCGCGTCCGCGCGGCCCGCTTCCACAAATGAAAGCTAGGCCTTTGGCTCTGATCGACGACAGCAGGAACCTGCCCGGCATGGCCGGCGAAGCGCGCGTGGAGGATTACCTCGCGCTGCTGAAGCCATCGGTCATGCAACTGGTTGTGTTTACCGCCATTGTCGGCCTGATCGTGGCACCAGGCGGCATCAACCCGATCATCGGCATCATCGCTGTCGCCTGTATAGCCATCGGTGCAGGCGCCTCGGGCGCGCTGAACATGTGGTACGATGCCGACATCGACGCCATCATGAGCCGCACGCAGAACCGTCCCATTCCGGCTGGGCGCATGCCCAAGGAACACGCGCTGGTCTTCGGGCTGGTGCTATCGGTGTTCTCGGTAGCCCTGCTGGGCCTCGCCACCAACTGGGTCGCGGCGGGCCTGCTGGCCTTCACTATCTTCTTTTATGCCGTCATCTACACGATGTGGCTCAAGCGCTCGACGCCGCAGAACATCGTTATCGGCGGCGCCGCGGGAGCCTTCCCGCCGGTCGTCGGCTGGGCGGCGGTGACCGGTTCGGTTTCGCTCGACAGCGTCGTGCTGTTCCTCATCATCTTCCTGTGGACCCCGCCGCACTTCTGGGCGCTGGCGCTCTACAAGCAGTCTGACTATGGCGCCGCTGGCGTACCGATGATGCCCAATGTGGTGGGCGACGCCTCGACCAAGCTGCAGATTTTCGTCTACACGCTGCTTCTCGCGGCCTCAGCCATGCTGCCGACCTGGTTCGGCATTGCCGGCTGGATTTATACCAGCGTCGCCGTGGTTACGGGCGGATCGTTCATCCTCCTGGCCTGGCGCCTGCTGCGGACCAACGAGGACGTGGCGATGCGCAAGTCGGCGCGCACGCTGTTCAATTACTCGCTGAGCTACCTGTTCATCGTCTTCTTCGCCTTCATGACCGACAACCTGCTGACCCGCTTTGGAGGCTTCTGATGAGCGCTCCGGAAGAAATTCGTAGCGTTGAGGTCGAATCCGCCGAAGTGGCTGCCGCACGCGCCAAGATCCGGCGGCGTCGGTCGATTGCACTGGGTATCGCACTGGCGCTGTTCGCCATCACTTTTTACACGCTGACCATCGTCAAGATGGGACCGGCGCTGTTCGATCGGGCACTGTGATGGCCGAGTTGCACCATCCAGCCATCGATCCCGCAATGGCCCGCCGCAACAAGCGCGTGGCCATGGCCGGCCTGTTCGTAGCCGCCGGCATGGTGGGCCTCGCCTATGCCTCGGTGCCGCTATATCAGCTATTCTGCCAGATCACCGGTTTCGGCGGCACCACCCAGGTCGCTGGCGACGCGCCCAAGGGCGCGATTGCGCGCGAAATGACAGTGCGCTTCGACTCCAATGTCGCCAATGATCTGGCTTGGAGAGTGACGCCTGCCGCCCACGTCACTGACAACATCGGCAATGTCGACACCGTCAATTATGTGGCGACCAACTACTCGGACAAGCCGATTACCGGCATGGCCGTGTTCAACGTGTCGCCCGAAAAGGCCGGCGTCTATTTCAACAAGATCGAGTGCTTCTGCTTCACCGAGCAGACACTGCAGCCCGGCGAGACCGCGGACATGCCGATCGTGTTCTTCGTCGATCCCGAGCTTGACGATAATCAAGAGCTCGACACCATCAAAGAGATTACGCTCTCTTACACTTTCTACGCTTCAGACAACGAGGGAAGCTGAACATGTCCGCCATTGAAAAGAACCATGATTATCACATGGTCGAACCGAGCCCGTGGCCGTTTGTCATGTCGGCCGCCGTCCTGATCATGGCCATGGGCGCCATCTTCTGGATGCATGAATGGACCCCGTTCGTCTTCTTCATCGGCCTCGCGGGCGTTCTCTACACGATGTATGCGTGGTGGAGCGACGTCATCAAGGAAGCCAACCAGGGCGACCACACCGCCGTCGTGCAGATGCACCATCGCTACGGCATGATGTTGTTCATCGCCTCCGAAGTGATGGTGTTCTTCGGCTTCTTCTGGGCCTATTTCGACGGTTTCTTCCGCTTTGACGACGTCGAGCAGTTCGCCCGCGTCGCCGCCACCGGCGGGCATTGGCCGCCGCTGGGCGTCGAGCTGTTCGACCCCTTCCACCTGCCGCTGTTCAACACGCTGCTGCTGCTGACCTCGGGCACGACGGTCACCTGGGCCCACCATGCGCTGCTTGAGGGCGACCGCGAAGGTCTCAAGTGGGGCTTGGTCCTCACCGTCATACTCGGTGCCATCTTCACCGGTGTTCAGGCAATCGAATATATGGAGGCCGGCTTCCTCTTCGGCGGCGAGGGTGCCACCATGTATGGCGCGACCTTCTTCATGGCCACCGGGCTGCACGGTTTCCACGTGCTGATCGGTACCATCTTCCTGCTGGTCTGCCTCATCCGGGCATTGCGCGGCGACTTCACCCCCGATCGTCACCTCGGCTTCGAATTTGCCGCCTGGTACTGGCACTTCGTCGACGTGGTCTGGCTGTTCCTGTTTGCCTCGATCTATGTCTGGGGCAGCTGGGGCGTGGCGCTCAACCACTAAGCCCGCCCGGACGTGAATTCACGGGGCGCAGCCGGAAGCTGCGCCCCGATCTGTTTGGAGGCCCGCTTGGCCCAGCCGTCGCCTATCCTGACCGGCCTGTTGTGTCGCTGCCCCCGCTGCGGCGAGGGAAAGCTGTTCGACGGCTACCTCAAGGTGGCGCCAGCCTGCGCCGTGTGTGGGCTCGATCTCAAGTTCGCCGATAGCGGCGACGGGCCGGCGATCTTCGTCATCTTCCTCGTCGCCCCCATCGTCATCGGCCTTGCCCTGCTGGTCGGCGCGCTGTTCGCTCCGCCGCCCTATGTCCACCTGATGCTCTGGATACCCACGACCTTGGTGCTGTCGCTACTGCTGCTGCCGCCCTTCAAGGGCGTGCTGGTGGCTCTGCAATACCGCCATGATGCGCATGAGGGACATCAATGACCGGAGCCCGTCGTCTCAGCTCGGCAAAGACCTGGACCTTCGTGGCCGTAATGCTGGCACTCGCCGCCGTTTGCGTCTGGCTCGGGACCTGGCAGATGCAACGCCTCGGCGAAAAGGAAGCGCTGATCGCCGCGGTCGATGCGCGGCTGCATAACGATCCGGTGCCCGTGCCATCAGCCGACCAGTGGTCGGACCTCGACCTTGAGGCGCTCGCCTACCAGCCGGTCTCGCTCACCGGTACCTTCCGCTACAACCAGACGGTGACGGTTTTCACCAGCCTCGCCAATGCCCGTGGACCAGCGTCCGGACCTGGCTACTGGGTAGTGACGCCCTTCGTCCTGGCCGATGGCGGTACGGTTTTCGTCAACCGTGGATTCGTGCCGCAGGACTTCCAGGAAGCCGCCGTCACCGACGGGCAGGGCGACGACAGCCAGGTTACGATATCTGGCCTGCTCCGCCCAGCCGAAGCTGCCGGCATGATGACACCGGGTCCGAACATGTCGGACCGAATCGAATGGGTGCGCGACCCCGAGCGACTGGCGGCCATGGTCGATCCGGCGATGGCGCCCTTCGCGCCGTTCTACATCGACATGCCCGCCGGGCCGACGGGCGAACTGCCCCAGGGTGGCGAGACGATCATCGAGTTTCCCAACAACCACCTGGGCTACGCCTATACCTGGTACGGCTTCGCCATCGTTGCCGTCGTCATGCTGGGTTTCTGGTTTGCCCGCGAGCGCGCCGCCGGCAAGGGTTGAGCCAGCAAACTTGCGGTTCACCCCCTGTTTGACTAGGTTGCAACAATTCCAAAAAGGGCAATTCCCCCGAATGCAGTTTGTCTCAACGCGCGGCCAGGCGCCCGTGCTCGGCTTCTCGGACGCGGTTCTCGCAGGCCTGGCTTCCGACGGCGGGCTCTACGTGCCACAGACCTGGCCCCAGGTCAGTCCTGCCGAGATCGCCTCCTTCGCAGGCAAGCCCTATGCCGATGTCGCCTACGCTATCATCAGCCGCTTTACCGGCGATGAAATCGCGCCGCAGCAGCTCAAGGAAATCATCGACGAGGCCTACGCCGTATTCCGTCATCCCTCGGTGACACCACTGCTCGAACTCGAACCCAATCACTTCGTGCTCGAACTGTTCCACGGCCCGACGCTGGCCTTTAAGGACGTGGCCATGCAGTTCCTGAGTCGGGTGATGGACCATATCCTGGCCGAACGCGGGCTCAAGGCGACGATCGTTGGCGCCACGTCCGGCGATACCGGCTCTGCCGCCATCGAGGCCTTCCGCGGCCGCGACACCACGGATATCTTCATCCTGCATCCGCAGGGCCGTACCTCACCGGTGCAGCGCCTGCAGATGACGACGGTGCTCGATGCCAATGTCCACAACATCGCGCTCGAAGGCACGTTCGACGACTGCCAGAACATCGTCAAGGCGATGTTCAATAACCACAAGTTCCGAGATCGCGTCCGTCTTTCGGGCGTCAACTCCATCAACTGGGGCCGCATCGTCGCGCAGATCGTCTATTACTTTACATCAGCCGTTTCGCTGGGCAGTCCGCACCGCAAGGTCAGCTTCACCGTGCCCACCGGCAATTTCGGCGATATCTTTGCTGGCTACTGCGCCAAGGCCATGGGCCTGCCGATTGACCGGCTGATCATCGCCACCAACGCCAACGATATCCTGCGCCGCACCATGGATAGCGGCCGCTACGAGATGGACGGCGTGGCGCCCACCATCAGCCCCTCGATGGACATCCAGATATCGTCCAATTTCGAGCGCTTGCTGTTCGAAAGTGCCGGTCGCGATGCCGGCGCCGTGGTTCGCATGATGGATGGCCTCAAGCAATCGGGAGGGTTCGCCGTGCCAGAAAACGCCCTCACCGCCATCCGCCGCGACTTTGCCGCCGGCACCACCGGCGAGGCAGAGACGCGAAGCACCATCGCCGCGACACTCAAGGCATCGGGCTATCTGCTCGATCCGCATACGGCCGTGGGTGCCTACGTCGCCCGCACCCATCTTGGCGCAACGCCTATGGTGACGCTGGCGACGGCGCATCCGGCCAAGTTCCCGGCCGCCGTCAAGGAAGCCTCGGGCATTGAGCCTGCACTTCCGGAATGGTTGGCCGATCTACATGCGCGTGAGGAGCGTCTCAGCGTGCTTGCCAACGACCAGAGTGCGGTCGAAGACTTCATTTCAGCGCGTACGCGCGCTGCCTGACGAAACGGGGGCCAGGTGGTCGCTCGACCGCCAGGCCTCGTGGAGGACCTCGCGTGAGCGTACAATCGACGACACTGGACAATGGCATGGTGGTGCTCACCGACGACATGCCGCATCTTGAAAGTGCTTCCCTGGGCGTGTGGGTCAAGGCGGGCGCCCGCAGCGAGCGCAAGGCCGAGCATGGCATTTCGCATCTGCTCGAGCACATGGCCTTCAAGGGCACCACATCGCGTTCCGCCCTGCAGATCGCCGAGGCCATAGAGAATGTCGGCGGTGACCTCAATGCCGCAACCTCCATTGAGCACACCGGCTATTTCGCGCGGGTGCTCAAGGAGGACGTGGCGCTTTCTGCGGATATCCTCAGCGATATCCTGCAGAATTCTCTGTTCGAGGAAGACGAGCTTGCGCGCGAAAAACAGGTCATCGTCCAGGAGATCGGCGCCGCGCGCGACAATCCCGATGACCACGTCTTCGACCTGTTCCAGGCCGCCGCTTTTCCCACCCAGCCCATCGGTCGGACTATTCTGGGCACCGTGGATTCGGTGCGTGAATTTACGCCGGATACCGTGCGCAAATACATGAACCGCAACTATGTGGGTGACCACATGGTCATGGCCGCAGCCGGCAACGTTGATCACGACAGCCTCGTCGACGTCGCCCGGGAGCGCTTCGCCGCGCTCAAGCCCAATGGCGCGCCCGCGCCACAGCGCGCCGAGTATCACGGCGGCGAGGAGCGGCTGATCTCGGACCATGAGCAGGCCCATATCGTGGTGGGATTCGAGGGGCGCGCCTACAATGCCGATGGCTTCTATGCCGCGCAGGTACTGGCATCGATTCTGGGCGGCGGCATGAGCTCGCGCCTGTTCCAGGAAGTGCGCGAAAAGCGCGGGCTCTGCTATTCGGTCTATTCCTTCCACTGGGCTTTTGCCGATAGCGGCGTGTTCGGCGTCGCCGCAGCTACGGGCGAGGATGAGGTTGCCGAACTGGTGCCGGTGGTGCTCGATGAACTCAAGCGCGCCACCGAGAGCATCACCGACGACGAGGTGATCCGCGTGCGCAACCAGATCCGGGCAGGCCTGCTG
>JBARWY010000095.1:0-5879 GCA_049647065.1 Devosia sp.
CTTCTCGTCCTGTACGGCAAAACCGCACGTTACGGCGTCACAAAGGACGGGGTGAACATAGGACCAAGGTCCGTTGGCGGACTCGGTGGCCCGCGCTAAGTATCTTCTCGAACCTGAACGGTAAGGCCATTGACCTCCGGCCCACGCGCTCCAGATGCGCCCCTAACTCTCAGGTGGCGCTCGTTGGGACGGGCGCTTTTTCTTATGGCGCCCTTCAGCAAGCACGGGGGTCGAAAATGCAGGTGAACGTGTTCGTGCTGAAGGCCGGCAATGACTCGCGCCCGACCCTCCTTCTGTTGCCCGATAACAAGCCCCAGATGATCATCCCCGAGCACCTGCGACCGTGGGGATGGCAGTATTTCATCACGACAGTTTCAGGCGACGATATAATAGGCGGATCGGCCTGGGTGGTTGACGAGCTCATCCACCGCGACGGCTATCTGCTGCTGCAAGCAGCCACTTTCGCGAACGCGTGAGCAAAGACCCTGCGGGCTGATCGTACCATCGCCGGCAGCACCGTCCCTTCGAGATTCCGACCATTTAACCCTTGGCGGCCCCAGTCTTCGCCGTTCGCGCAAACTGTCGCACAGCGCACCTGGACCACAGAGGACCAAAGTCTGATGCAACCGCCGACCAACGTCACCGCCAGGTCGGCGCCTTTGTCTGAATAATGGCCCGACCATCGTAAATAGCGGTCAGCAACAAGCTCCGATCTACTTCGTCAGTAAGACGAGCAGGAGCTCTGACATGAACCGCCCTTTATTCACTCACGATATACTTCCACCTTCCCTGGGGCAGAGCCTGTTCGACAGAAGGGGAACAACCGCCCCCCTCCGTCAATTCTCGCGAGGCGAGACGATCTACGAGCCGGGGATGAAGGAATTCGTCGGCTATGTCGTCTCGGGCGCGGTGAAGCTGGTGACGCTCTTGCCGGATGGGCGATGCAACATCATCGGCGTCATCGAGGCACCGGGCTTCTTCGGTCGCATTTTTGGCGTTGCCACGGAATTCACCATCGAGGCGGCCAGCGATGTGGTCCTGGCGTGCTTCGATCGCTCAACATTCGAAGCCCGGTTGTGCACCGATCCCGAACTCGAACACTCCGTCCATATGGAGAACCTTTACCAGCTGGACGAGGCTCATGAGCGGATACTTGTCCTAGCGTGCCAGAGCATTATCCAACGGCTTGCAACCTTCATGGTGCTCAAGATGCTGGCCGCGCAATCGGACGATGGGGAACGCGTCGCCACGCCGGTCATCCATGTGCCCATCAATCGGCGCGACTTCGCCGCCTATCTCGGCACCACCGTGGAAACCGTGAGCCGCAGCATTCAGGCGCTCGTCCGTCGCGGCACCATTGCCGTTATCGACAGTGCAAATTTTCAGGTTTTGCGGCGACGCGATCTGATCGACATTGCCGGCCAGGACGAGGACAATCTTAGGGAGATGGTGCGGAGCCGCAGGCCTAAAAGTGGCACGGGGCGCGAATATCTCGCGACAACGGGCCGGAACCCCGGCCGCAGGGCGACCGATTCAGTCCCGGCTCAGGCGCGCGTCATACGCATCGCCGCGGAATAGGGGCGGCACTGGAGGTTTGGATGGCAATTCTGGTGACCGGCGGAGCCGGCTATATTGGCAGCCATATGGTGCTCAACCTCACCGATGCAGGCGAAACTGTCGTGGTACTCGACAATCTCGTCACCGGGTTCGACTGGGCGATTGACCACCGTGCGACATTCGTGAACGGCGATGCCAGCGACACGAAGCTGGTTCGACGGCTGATCGACGAGCATGGCATCAGCGAAGTCGTGCACTTCGCCGGCTCGATCGTTGTCCCCGAGTCAGTATCGAATCCCCTCAAGTACTACGCCAACAACACCGCCACTTCCCGCAGCCTCATCGAGGCGGCAGTCGAGGGTGGCGTCCGTCATTTCATATTCTCATCCACCGCGGCCGTGTATGGGATGACGGGCCTGGCGCCAGTGGTTGAGACGACGCCGCTCAATCCGATGTCACCCTACGGCCGCTCAAAGCTGATGACCGAGTGGATGCTTGCCGATGTCGGCGCCGCTCACCCGATCACGTTTGGCATATTGCGCTATTTCAACGTCGCCGGCGGTGACCCGGCTATGCGCAGCGGGCAGTCGACGCCGCATGCCAGCCATTTGATCAAGGTGGCGTGCCAGACGGCCCTGGGCCAGCGCCCGCACATGGATATTTTTGGAACTGACTTCGAGACGCATGACGGCACGGGCGTGCGTGACTATATCCACGTCACCGATCTCATTGCCGCGCACGCCTTGTTGCTGCAATACCTGCGCGCCAATGGCGAGAGTACCACGATCAACTGCGCTTATGGTCAGGGCTATTCCGTGCGGCAGGTTGTGAACGCTGTGCGTCACGTGTCCGGCGTCAATTTTCAGGTAAACGAGGGACCACGCCGCGCCGGGGATCCCGCGTCGGTAACCGCGACCGGCCAGAAGGCCCGTCAGCTCCTCGGATGGGTGCCTCAGTTGAATGATCTGATGACCATCGTCGATACGGCTTTCGCCTGGGAACAACACCTGATGGTGCGCAATCGGTGACTGCCGGCGTCTCGCATTGATCAGCGGCGAGCGGCGTTCTCCTGATCCTGGCTCAGGCGAGACGCAATCACCACTTCAACGCGGTTGCGGGCCTTGAGCTTGAGCATCAGCCCGGTCATGTAGTGTTTGACGGTCTTCTCGCTGATATGAAGCTCTGCCGCAATCTCGCGATTAGTCCGGGCCTGCATCAGATGCCCGACAATCTGCTTTTCGCGCACGTTGAGCTTGATGGCTTCGTCGAGCGCCTGCCGCTTCGCACGTTCGCGTAGGCCATTCATCACCTGGCTTGCATATTGCCTGGTAACAAACATCTGGTTCGCCATAACCGTATCGATGGCTTCCAGAAGTTCGGATGAGGGACTGCCTTTCAGGGCAAATCCGGTGGCCCCGGCATCGAGCGCCTTGAGAGCCGACTCGATGCTGCAATAGGCCGTAAAAACTACAACCTTAGTATTGGGGGCCGTGGCGACAATCTGAGCAATGGTCCGGAAGACATCGCCGGGCATGCTCAAGTCCATTATCATCACGTCGGGGGAGAGTGTCTGGACTACTTCCATGCAGGAGTCGGCGCAAACGGCTTGCCCGACGACCTTGTGTTTGTCACTGTTGGCGAACAAGGATGCCATTCCGGCGAGTAAGACGGGGTGATCGTCGGCGATAGCGACTGTAACTATTCTTCCCATGGCATTCTCTGCAGCTTTGCGCTGCGGCCCCACATATTCCCAGTGTTCGAAGCCTACGACTTAATTAACGAGTGGTAAATTCACATCTTTGGAATGTCGGATATTTGATTAACGGAAGTGTCAGCAATACTTACTCTTCCTTGAATGCACGCGCAATTTGATCAGTGAACGGTTTGACGAAGTAGGCGATCGCCACCTGTTCCTGCGTCTTGACGAACACGTCGACCGGCATTCCGGGGACCAGCCCGCGATCGCCGAGTGCAGAAATGTCTCCGGTCACCTCGGCTTCGGCGAGATAATAGCTCTGGCCGCTTTGCGGATCGGCGGTTGCTGCCGCCGAAACCCGCGACACGACCGCCGGGATTTCCGGCGTAGTGCGCTGATCGAAGGCACTGAACCGGAGCCTGGCCTCCTGACCGAGTTCGATCTGGTCGATATCGCTGATGGCCACACGGAACTCGATCTTGAGGTCGGCATCGTCCGGCACGATGGTCAACAACCGCTCCGCCGGACTGATGACACCGCCCAGCGTCGTTACCGACAACTCGTTGATGGTACCGCTGACCGGCGAGAGGATCAGCGTGCGACCGAGGCGATCATCGACCTCGGCCAGGCGATCGCTCAATTCGGCTATATTGGCCGCAACCGCACGCAACTCACGCTGCGCATCGGTATAGGCCATGTCGTCTATCGACAGGATCTGCAGGTTGATTTCGCTGATCCGCGCGTTTGATCGCGCTATGCTCGCCGTCAGCTCGCCCTGGGAGCCCAGCATGCGTGCCAGCTCGCGATCGGCCACGTTGATCCGCGTCGTTTCGATCAGGCCCTTTTCCGCCAAAGCGCCCATGCGGGCCCGTTCCTCACGCGCAAGCGTCAGTTCGTCCGCCAGGGCCGCAGCCTGAAACTGCAATCCACCAACTTCCTCTTCCAGTTGCGCAATCTGTAGCTCGAGCTGTTCGCGCTGCGATCGACGGTTGCGGGAGGTGCTATCGAACAACTGCTGCTCGCCCTGCAGGATGAGGATGGCATCAGGGTAAGTCGTCAGAAAGTCGGCCGGAAACGTGATCTCGCCCGCTGCGTCTCGCTCGGCAATCAGCCGCGCCTGACGAGCCTCCAGCTCAGCCAGTTGTCCCCCCAGGATGGACCGCTCGGTCCTGATCTGGACATCGTCGAGACGGAGCAATACATCGCCAGCGACAACGGCCTGTCCCTTCTCCACGTTGATGGCGCGGATAACGCCACCGTCCAGATGCTGGATGGTCTTGACGTTCTCAGCCACCAATACCGTGCCATTTGAGATAATTGCGCCGGAAAGCTTGGCGGTCGCGGCCCAGCCTCCAATGCCGCCAAGCAGCAGTACCGCCGCGACGCTGCCGGTGACAACTCGACCACGCATCGAGAAATCCGACATCCTTACCTTGCTGCGCGAGAGATCGGCACGAGGATAAGGTGCCGTCATGTCCATGGAACTCATCTGCTACTCCTGGTCGCGCTCAGGCGACGTGGTGACCAATCATCAAGGGCAACTGGACACCGTCCAGGGTTATTGAAATTTCGTAGAAGTCGTTACGATCGACATCGGCCTCGATGATGGTGTGATCCATGTCATCGTAGTAGGCGTGGGTGACGCGGATCGGCAGGCCCGCTTCGAAGCCGTCTTCCAGCTCGTCATAGATCTCGCCGAAGCGCTCCTCCTCGAGCCGTTCGGCCCGGTGCGAGAGCTCGTAGTCGGCGACATGAACGCGGTCTCCCACCACGAAGTCCAGAATCTCGAACATCAGCTGACGGCTGAGCGTCGGCGTCTCGTCGCTCAGCGTGAAGATGAAAAGGTCGTCGCCAGCACCACCCGAGATGATCGCCGTGGTTTCACCGAACACGAGCGTGTCGTTGCCCTGCCCTCCGACCACTTCTTCGACATTTTCGAACAGATCCTCATCGATTTCGGCGCTCCAGGCGATACCCGCCTCGAAGTCGAGATGGATGTCGGCCGTGAATTCCGAGTAGTCGAGGGTATCGTGGCCATCACCGCCATCGATGAGGTCATAGCCCGCATCGCCGGTGATGGTGTCGTCGCCGGCGCCAGCATCCACCTCGTCGTCGCCGGAGCCAGCCTCAATCAGGTCGTCCCCTGCCCCGCCATGGATTTCATCGTCGCCGCTGCTGCCGAGGAGCGCGTCGTCGCCCATGCCACCGTACAGGGTGTCGCTGCCGTCGCCGCCATCGAGCAGGTCATCGCCGGCGTCGCCTGACAGCGTATCCTCACCCTCATCGCCATGGAGCTGATCGTCGCCCTCTCCGCCGGAAACGACATCGTCACCCGCGTCCGCGATCAGGGTGTCGTTGCCGTCATTGCCTTCGATGACGTCGTCGCCATTGCCGCCGTCGATCAGGTCGGCGCCAGATCCACCATACAATTCGTCATCGCCGTCGTTGCCCTCGACGACATCATCGCCCTCATCGCCCCTGGCGGTATCCTTGCCCGCGCCGGCGACGAGGACATCGTTGCCTTCATTGCCTTCAAGCTGGTCGTCGCCATCGCCACCGTCGAGGATATCGTTGCCTGTGCCGCCCATGAGGATGTCATCCCCCTGGTCGCCCTCAATGGTGTCGT
>JBARWY010000096.1:0-2251 GCA_049647065.1 Devosia sp.
ATCGGAATGGTGGAGCTGAGCGGGACACACGCGATGGTAGGATTTTCCTCATAATCCATCAATATGGTGCCCGGAATCCCGAGCTCCGGGGTACCCTGTCAGGGTACGAATTGGGGTACGAAAGGCACCGGAAATGGGACGCACGCCCAAGGGCGACAGAATGTATCTGGAAATGCATTCCGGCAAATGGCGCGTTACTCTGTCCGTGCCCGCCCAGCTTCAGAAGTCCATGGGTGCGACCAAGCTCAGAGGTCCTTGGGGACTGACAGTCTCTCCATCGCCAACGAGCTGAAATGGTCGGTCATCAAGGAATTGAAGGACGTTATGCGTTCCTTCCGGGCGGACGCCGCCAAGGTCAGCCCTGGCCACAGGACCGTCCTGATGCGGGAAGCCGCCGAAATCGCGACGGTCTTGCGTCGTCGTGGAACCCGGAACGCGAATGAATTGTCGCGGGACGTCGTGGATGCCAGGGTGACCGAAATTCTCGGTGCGCCCGTGGACTACGAAACGATCGTGGCCGGGGAGAGCATGTATCCCAGTGATGTCGGCATGCGCGTGGCGGTCTACGATCCGGTGCGAACCAAAGTGGCGGACGACTTCATGGCGGTCGCACTGCACGGCAGCATCCCGCTCGAGAGTGCGGACGCCGACTACCGCAAGGTCAGGCTCAAGGTCTCACCCCGCACCGCGGACGACCACGATCGCGCCCTGCGCTTGCTTACGGAGTTCTGTATCGACACGGGGCGGGGCAACGCGGTCGCCGGCGTGGACGAGGACACGGTTACCGACTTCATTGCCCATCTCGAAAATGCGCAGGGTATGGCCGCCCGCACGATCAAAAAATACGTCTCCCGACTCAATCTCTATTTCGCCTATTTGCGATCCCTGCGGCAGATCAAATCCAATCCCTGGAAGGATGCCCAGGTCTTCATGCCGACCCAACGGAATTCGGAGAAAGAGCGGCATTTCACCGAGCGGGAAATGGTCGTCTTGCTGACGGGTGGCGCCAAGCAAAAAATGCAGGACTTGATGATGATCGGCGCTCTCACCGGCGCGCGTCTCGACGCCATTGTCGATCTCAAGGTGGGCGATATCGTCGATGGCAAGGCTTTCCGTTTCAAGCCGCAAAAGCGCGAACCCGGCGAACGCTACGTCCCGATCCATCCCGAACTCGAGGGAATCGTGCGGCGTCGAACGGCAGGCAAGAAGCCAGAGGACGACCTGTTCCCCGAATACCCGGTCGATCCGACAAATCCGCTCATAGAACGCAGTTTCCGGGCATCGAAGCATTTTACCACGTATCGCCGTTCGGTCGGTGTCGACGACGTGGTGCCGGGCAACCGTCGCTCGCGCGTGAACTATCACAGCTTCAGAAGATGGTTCATCACCAAGGGCCAACGAACGAACCCTCCTGTCGGTATGATCGAGGCCCTTGTCGGGCACGTTCCCAAAGGGATCACACTCTCGGTGTATTCCGAAGGCCCCGAAATGCTGGCCGCGCGCCGTACCGTCCGCAAAATCACGCTTCCGCCGCTGGACGGTTCTCCGGTCACGGAACCGCAAGCCGTCACGCCCCGGAACTGAGCAGCCGTTCCCTGACGGCAAAGATACCCGGCCGAGGCCCGCGTGTCGCTTTGACGGACCGACACTGTTGAGATCCGGGTCGGATCCGCACGTGGAGATGGTTGGCATTTCGCCGATTTCGGGCGCGACCGGTCCTTACGGCGCAGTCTTTCTGCCAGCCGATTCCGACGAACGTTCCCATGTCCGTTCCTGCACCTGCCGCCTAGTGATCAAGGACAACGACGGAAACCTTGCGAGGTCCGCCGACCTGAACAGCCGAGTCAGGAGCGCATGATGATCGTCGATCATTTGGGGCTGACTGCGACCCATCTCATCAACGCTGAAGGAATTTGTCTGCACATTCCCCACCGCATTCCCGCCCACGGAATGACGTTGGTGTCCGCCGATCGCATGGCGGCAGTTGTCATCGCGCCGGCCTGCGCCATCGACGACCCGCGGCTCGCTCCCTGGCTTTCGCTGAACGGCATTTATCGAGTCGAGGACCCCAGCGGATCAGTCGCGCGTATCGGTGAGGGCAAGGCAATCGATCGGCTGCGCCGTCATAGGGCCGCCCCGGTGGTGTTGCCGGCAAGGGTGGTGGCCGCTTTCGCGGCAGAAGGCGAGTGGTCCGTGCTGGAGCGCCGGTATCTCGAAGCCGCATTCGCCAACGCATGGATCGCCGAGGGTA
>JBARWY010000097.1:0-4256 GCA_049647065.1 Devosia sp.
CCGCTGGACGGTTTGGAGCACCCGTCACGAATGCCCGGTCTGCAGCAATCAGTTCGATCTATGGGAAACGATCGACAAAGCCGATGGCCGGATGGGGCGAGCCACCGCTTGCCCAAAGTGCCTTCACGAGAGCGACCGTCGGCATTTCAAGGTTGTTTCTACCGCCCCCGTCTGGGTGGCTTTCCAGCGGGAGAACGGATCTCTAGGGGAGAAGGCAGCCAGTTCAGCCGACGTGGATCGGGCCACGCAGGTTCAAATGCCCGCCGACTTGTGGCGCCCCTCTAACGCGCTAGGCGCTGACCGGGAGATGTATCTGCGGTGCGCGTTGCATCTGCAGGGAATTCGCACCGTCGCTGATCTTTACACCACAAGGAATCTGAAGGCCTTGGCCATGCTTTGGCAACAGATCCTGGCGGTAGAAGACAAGCGGGTTCAGAAAGCTCTGGCTTTCGCGTTCACCAATACCGCTTGGCACGGAACCCGAATGAGAAGATTCAACGCCCGTGGTGGCCATCGCCCGATGACCGGTACCCTCTACGTCCCGCAGCTGTCATCTGAGGCGAACGTCCTCGAGGTAATGAAGAACAAGATCGGCCAGTTGAAATCCTACTACGCTGCGTTTCGACCGACCGGTTCTGTGGTGCCGGCAATCACGCTTGGTAGCGCCACAAAATTGCAGGGCGTCGAGGATGCAAGCATCGACTACGTTTTTACGGACCCGCCGTTCGGCTCGAACATCTTCTACGCCGACTGCAATCTGATTTGGGAGTCGTGGCTGGGCCGCGTGACCGACATGACGCTTGAGGCTGTCGTTAACCGCTCGCTCAGCACGGCCGCTGGCGGCAAGACCCTGGCGAACTACGGCGACCTCATGGCGCAATCGATGAAGGAAATCGTTCGCGTCCTCAAACCCGGCGGCTGGGCTACAGTCGTCTTCCACAACACGGACAAGGACGTCTGGCAGGCAATCCGCGATGCCGCTTCTGAAGCAGGGCTCGAGTTCCACGAGGCGTCATCTCTTGATCGCAAGCAACAAAGCCATAAGGGCTACAAAGGTCGCAGCGGTGCAGAAGATGTGGCGCATTTCGATGTGGTTATGAATCTACGCAAGCCAGCGGTCAAAGCCAAGCGTGGTGAAACTACCAAAGAGAGGTCGCTGGACCTTGCCGCCCTGGTCAAGGCTGCTAGATCCATTCCGGAAGTGGCAGCCCGAGGGTTGCAGGGCGTGCATGCTGAGGTCATGCGGAACTTAGCAAGCCTGGGCGCTAGCGAGTTTCCAGACTTTAGTGAGGTCAGGGCTCTATACGAGGGTCGTTAGGCGACCAAAACCGCGCCTTCTGCCACAATTTGACTCTTCCGTGCATTACAGCTAACTCTGCTGCTGCAATTTCCGCATAATCGGAAAGCTGACAGCTTAGGTGAGGCATGGACGAGATTTTGACGGTGGGTGAAGTCGCGCTCCGACTGAAGATGGGCGAACGCACCGTCTATGCCATGCTCGCCGAGGGTGAGATGCCCGGCTTCAAGATCAGGGGGCAGTGGCGGCTGCGCCGCTCCGAGTTTGAGGCATGGCTGGATGGCTTGTCATCGCCGAAGGCTGTCCAGAACACTGCAGGTGTCACGGATGGTCTGCCCCCTGTTCGACGCGAAATGGCGGCCGATCAAGCCCTTACGCCACGGCTGAGTGTCGTGGACATGCATCGTCGTTTCGTGGAAGCGTTGGGTGACAGCGTCGTTTCGTACTCCGACCTCGGCATTAAACCGCTGGAACTCGATCTGGCGCATCCATTTCCCGAGAAGCTTCGGGTCTACCTCTTCAACGCAACCCGGCCCGCGGGCGGTCGCCCGTTGGGCGAGCACAAGATCCAGTTGATCCTGCCCAACCAAGGGCGCGGTCAGCGTGGCACCTTCGACCATGGAGACGGGCGCTTCGCAATTCTCGGGGGCTATTCCGCCGAGGATGACGTCTTCATTTTCTGGGACGCGGGGCTCTATGAGGATTTCGCGTGGTCGCGGAACGTTCAGGTGAAGGCGGAGACAATCACCCAGGCCTCGACGGGCTCGATCGCGGAGCAGGTTCGTGTCCTTCGACCGAAGGGCGGCAAGCAGGTCACCGAAACTGTCCTTGCTGCTGACGCTGCACAGCTTCCTAGCGCAATCGCGCGGCGTGTCGAGCTTACTTTAGCTCGGCTGCAGGAGGAGTAGGCCGTCCATGCTGCGCGACCTAGACCTCCGTCGCACCTACCACAAAGGTAGGGGAAAAGACGACCTCGCCGAGGACTTCTACCTGCCGGCAGTCCGGGCGTCTTGCGTCTACGACCGTGCAGTCGGCTACTTCAGCAGCAGCATCTATTTGCTTGCCTGGCCAAGCCTGAAACAGTTTGTGGCCAATGGCGGTCGCATGAGGCTGTTGTGCTCCCCGGTATTGTCCGACCAGGACGAGATGGCGATGCGACAGGGCTACTCGGACCTGGCCGACGAGGCACTGTCAGAGAGCCTGAAGCGCCATTTTGCCGAGCTGCTTTCCTCCCCTGGCATGGCCAAGCCGGCCGTGGTTCTCGCTTCTCTGGTTGCCAACGGCATTATCGACTGTCGTATTGCCTGGATATCGCCGCACGCAGAAGGCCGAGCGACGCGAATTTTCCACGACAAGGTCGGCTTGCTCAAAGACGCAAGTGGAGAATGCGTCGTTTTCAAAGGGTCAATGAACGAGACTTGGCCCGCCCTTTCGCTCGATGGAAACATCGAGTCGATCGACGTGTATACTAGTTGGCGAGACGCTGGTGAGCGGGCCCGTGTTGTCGATGAGGAGGCTTACTTCGAGGAGGTCTGGGCGGGCAGATGGCCAGGAGTTGTGGTCAAACCGCTGCCGGAGAGCGCACGCTCGGAAATCATCTCATCCGCCAACATCGCTGGCTGGGAGGGTTTGGTAGACGATGTCTGCCTCGAGCTAGAGGACGCAGCCCATTGGTCGGCGGACGCCAGCCGGCAGGGCGGACGACTCCCACGGCCACATCAGGTCCTAGCGCTGGAAGCATGGACCGCGCATGGACGCCGCGGGATTCTCGAACACGCCACCGGATCCGGCAAGACGTTTACCGCTCTCTGCGCCATCAACACCTCGTTTCAAAAGGGCGAGATTGCTATTGTTGCGGTGCCCAGTGAGCTCCTCCTCGAGCAGTGGGAGGATGAGTTGCGCTCGACCTTTGACGGTATGGGTTTGGAGCTCCTGATGTGCGGCGGTGGACATGAGGCCTGGCGCTCCAACGCCCTGCTGCGGGCATGGACCCGACCGCGGCAAGCCGGCAGTCGGCCGCGGGCTGTTCTGACAACAATGCAGACGGCGGCGTCCTCTCATTTCACAGCGCTTTGCTCTACTGGCGAGCACCTGTTTCTGGTGGCTGACGAAGTCCACCGGTTGGGCGCGCCCGAGAGCCAGCGGATCCTGAGCTTGAACACGGGACCACGGCTAGGACTGAGTGCCACCCCGCAGCGTGCTGGTGATCCGGGGGGTACGCAAGCGATTATGGACTACTTCGACGGTGTCGTGCCGCCCCCGTACACTCTCCAGGATGCGATCCGCGACGGCACGCTGACGCCTTACGCATACCATCCCCACGCCATCGAATTCGACAAACCTGAACAGGATGAATGGACCCGTATTACCGTCCAAATCCGGCGTGCCCACGCACGTGGACACCAAGACGATGGATCGTGGGCTCCGGGTGCGGAAACGCGCTTCAAGATGATGCTCATCAATCGAGCGCGGCTGGCCAAGGGTGCTCACAAAAAGATCGAGACCGCAGTTCGAGTACTGAGTGAAAGCTACGAGCCGGGCCAGCGCTGGATCATCTACTGCGATGATCAGTCTCAACTGCGAGACGTCGTTCTTGCCCTCCGCGGCGCCAATGTGCCGGATGTGTTCGAGTACCATTCGGCCATGTTGGGCGATCGACAAGGAACGCTGCGCCTCTTTGAAAGTGCCGGCGGCATTGTCGTCTCAATTCGCTGCCTCGACGAAGGCGTCGACATCCCTTCAGTCACTCATGCCCTTATTCTCGCATCGTCTAAAAATCCACGAGAGTTCATTCAGCGGCGCGGTCGTGTCCTGCGCCGATATCCCGGCAAGGTCCTGGCGCATGTCCACGACGTCCTCGTTACTCCATCGGTCGGTTCGGATTCCCCCGACGATTTCGACTCAATGTTGAGAGGTGAGCTTCTGCGGGCGATCGAGTTTGGCACCCACGCTATTAACC
>JBARWY010000098.1:0-1693 GCA_049647065.1 Devosia sp.
GATAGGTGAAGAGAGCAAACTGGCCCATGAACAGCAGGAAGATCGAGGCCATGCCAAGGGCCACCTGTGGACGAAGCAGGAGGCGAAAGACATTGGGTGAGCTCTCAGTGCGTTCTGGTGGCAACGAGGGCAGCTTGACCCACTGCCAAAGCAGCGCCAAGAGAGCCAGCGGCACGACCAGGAAGAAGGCGCCCCGCCAGCCGATATAGTCACCGAGCAGGCTGCCGAGCGGTGCCGATATCGTCGCCGCAATCGCGTTGCCCGCATTGATCATCGCGAGGCCTTTGGGCACGGAATTTGCCGGCACCAGGCGCATAACGATCGCTGTCGACATTGACCAAAAGCCGCCGATCGCAACACCCAGCAAAGCGCGGCCGACCATCAGCACTGCATAGTTGGGGGCGAACGTGACGATCGCGGCCGACAAAACCAGGGACGCCGAGAACGCCAGTAGAACGACGCGGCGATCGAGCCGGCGCGTCAGGCCCGAAATAAAGAGGCTTGTCACAACGGCGAACACGCCCGAGATAGAGATCGCCTGCCCTGTCTGGCCTTCCGTTACGCCCAGCTCCACTGCGATCGGCGTTAGAAGGCTAACCGGCATGAATTCGGACGCGATCAACACCGCCACGCAGAGGGACATCGACAGGACGGCGCTCCAAGCGGCCGGGCTCCGGACCAGGGTTTCATCAAAGCTAGTGGCAGAGTGCTGTGTCATGCCGCGGAAGTTAGGTCATAACTTCTTCCCCGATTAGTCCCTGTAATCGGCAAAGACTTATTGCCCCTCGACATAAATCGGACGAAGATGCGGCATGAAGCGCGAAGACCTGATCGATATGCTCTGGTTCATGGCCGTTGCCGAAGAGCGGAGCTTTACTAAAGCGGCCGCCAGGCTCGGCACGTCGCAATCCACGCTGAGTCACACAATCAAGCGTCTAGAGACGCGAATGGGTCTCAGGCTTCTCACCCGTACCACCCGCAGCGTGTCGCCGACTGAAGCAGGCGAGAAGATATTGCGCTCTTTGGCGCCCCGTATTTCTGAGATTGAGCACGATATCGATGCTGTGCTGGAGATCCGGGACAAGCCTTCTGGGACTGTCCGGATCACCCTTTCCGATCATGCCCTGGAAAGTGTGGTGTGGCCAAAGCTGCAGCCGGTCATGAAGCACTATCCCGACATCACGATCGAACTGAATGCTGACAACGGCTTCCGCAATATTGTCGAGGAGCGCTTCGATGCCGGCGTGCGTCTCGGCGAGAGCCTCGACAAGGATATGATCGCGGTCCGGATCGGCCCCGACTGGCGGCTGGTTGCTGTGGGCTCGCCCGCCTATTTTGAGGAGCACGGCGTCCCGCTGCATCCCCAGGAATTGGTTGAGCACAATTGCATCAACCAACGTCAGATCAGGTCAGGAGGCCTCTATGCCTGGGAGTTCGAAAGGGACGGCAGAGAGCTTCGGGTACGCGTAGATGGGCAGTTCATTTTTAACAGCTCACATGCGCAGATTGCCGCTGCAAAAAGCGGCTACGGCATTGCCTATCTACCCGAGAACCTTGTGCTCGATGACATTGCGAGCGGCCGCCTCGTCCAGGTTCTTGATGACTGGTCGCCTTTTTTCCAAGGCTACTATTTGTATTACCCCAGCAAGCGGCAAAACTCTCCTGCCTTTACGGTGGTCATGGAGGCTTTGCG
>JBARWY010000099.1:0-5854 GCA_049647065.1 Devosia sp.
CAAGGGCTTTTCGGTTGCGCTGGGTCATGTGTGGCATCGCGGCTATTGCGGGAAGGGCCCGCCGGGCATAGCACTCCCTCCCAACATCCGACACCGGGACTATGCCGTGAATACCGTCCATAGTGCCGCATTGAGCACCACCAGCTATGTCTCTGACCGGCTCCGCCCCGTGCGTATCTGGCTCTATGTCCTGGCCGGTCTGGTGCTCGTGATGGTGATGGTCGGCGGCATGACGCGCCTCACTGGTTCGGGCCTGTCGATCACCACCTGGAGGCCCATTTCCGGTATCATTCCGCCCCTGTCCCAGGCGGACTGGATGGCCGAGTTCGCCGGCTACAAGCTCATCCCCCAGTACGAAATCTACAATCACTGGATGACCCTGGAAGACTTCAAGGGCATCTTCTGGTGGGAGTGGGGGCACCGTTTCCTGGGCCGCATCATTGGCTTCGTCTTCGCCATCCCGTTCGTCATCTTCCTGTTTCAGCGCCGCCTGTCCCGTGACATGGCCTTGCCACTGGCCGGCCTGTTTGTGCTCGGCGGCTTTCAGGGACTCTTGGGCTGGTGGATGGTGTCATCGGGCCTCACGGAACTCACTTCCGTGTCCCAGTACCGGCTGGCCGCTCATTTGAGCGCGGCGCTGCTGTTGCTGCTCGCCCTCATATGGGTGGCGCGAAGGATGCGTCCCCAGCCAACCGAGGGCCGCGTCTCATCGGCCAATATCTGGTCGACGGCGGTCCTGCTGCTGCTGCTGCTGGTGCAGGTCGCTGCCGGCGCCTTCGTGGCCGGTCTTGATGCTGGCATGGGGTACAACACCTGGCCGCTGATGGAAGGCAGGTTCATCCCCGACGGGCTGGGCGCCGCTGATCCTGCCTGGCGCAGCCTGTTCGAACACGGCCTGACGGTGCAGTTCAATCACCGCATGCTTGCCTATCTCATCACCATCGTCACCTTCGTGATGCTGGTCCGTCAGTGGCGCGGGGCAGGGCTGGGTGGCGTCCATCGCTGGCTCGGGCTGATCGCTGTGCTCGTGGTGGCGCAGGTTGCCCTCGGCATCGCCACTCTGGTGTCGATGATCAATATCGATCTCGCCGTGACGCACCAGGCGCTGGCCTTCGTCCTCGCGTCGTCCATCTGCGCCTACCTGGCGGACATGACGAAGAAACGCACGCTGGGCGATGCGGTAACATAGTACCGCAACCCTAACACTTTGATTCTGCATCACAAAATCAAACCTCTTGACGCCTGCCGGAATCCCTCCTACACGACCGGCCGAAGGTGCCGCTTTCTCCCTGGGTGAAGGCTGGCAAGCCCCAAATTATCTAGGGAATTCAAGCATGAGCACTTACTCGGCAAAACCGAGCGAGATCGAAAAGAAGTGGATCCTCATCGACGCCAATGGCCTCGTTGTGGGTCGCGTTGCTTCGATCATTGCCAGCCGGCTCCGCGGCAAGCATAAGCCGACCTTCACCCCCCACATGGACATGGGCGACAACATCGTTGTCATCAATGCCGACAAGGTGAAGCTGACCGGCCGCAAGCTGGACCAGCACAAGTTCTACTGGCACACCGGCTTCCCCGGCGGCATCAAGGACCGTACGGCCCGTGAGCTGCTGGAAGGCCGCTTCCCCGAGCGCGTGCTCGAGAACGCCGTGCGTCGCATGATGCCGGGCGGCCCGCTGACCCGTGCCCAGCTCAAGAACCTCCGCGTCTATTCGGGCGCTGAGCATCCCCATGAAGCGCAGAACCCGGCCACGCTGGACGTTGCTGCGATGAATCCCAAGAATGCGCGGGTGAAGTAATATGGCCGAAACCATCAACTCCCTCGAAGACCTCGGCACCTCCACTGTTGCTCCGGCCGTGAACACCGCTCCGGTGCACGCCCAGAAGCTCGACGCCCAGGGCCGCGCCTATGCCACCGGCAAGCGCAAGAACGCCGTCGCTCGCGTCTGGATCAAGCCGGGCAAGGGTAAGGTCGTCGTCAACGGCCGTGAATTCGCCACCTACTTTGCTCGCCCCGTTCTGCAGCTTATCGTCAAGCAGCCTATCGTCGCGACCGAACGCACCGACCAGTACGACGTCGTCGTCACTGTTGCCGGTGGTGGTCTGTCCGGCCAGGCCGGTGCCGTTCGTCACGGCATCTCCAAGGCCCTGAACTTCTTCGAGCCGGCCCTGCGCCCTGTGCTCAAGAAGGGTGGCTTCCTGACCCGCGACAGCCGCGTCGTCGAACGCAAGAAGTACGGCAAGGCCAAGGCCCGCAAGTCCTTCCAGTTCTCCAAGCGCTAAGCTTCGGACCAGATTTGTCGAAAGGGCCGGGAAACCGGCCCTTTCTTTTTGTGCCGGTGGTTGTGCTCGCCAGCAGCCAACCACGGGTTGGCCTAGCTGGTCGCCAAGGTCGCCACATAGGCATCCAGCGCAACTCGCCCGCGCCGGGGCGAGGGCGGCAGCTCAGGCTCATCGATAGTCGCCGCAGTCATCCGCGCAAACGAGCGCGCCGCCGCCTCGGAAAAGCCGACGGAGCGGAAGCTCTCTTCCCACTTCTCACGCGGGGTCGTCGCAGGGGTTACGTCGCGGTGCAAGTGGCGCGCAAACGCGGCTGCCACCTCCTCAAAGGTATAGCGCTTTGGCCCCTCGACGTGGGCGACGCCCAAGTCATAAAGCGGGCTTTGCAGGCGATCTGCCGCTGCCTCGCCCAGATCGATCGCCGCAACCATCGGCAGTTCCAGATCGGCGGGGAAAGCCGTGGGCAGAATGCCTTCCCTGGCTGGCTCGAGCAGCATATCGAGGTTGGTGAAGTAATAGGCGCCGCGATTGACTGCCATCGGAATACCGCTGGCGAGTGCTGCCCGTTCGAATTCAAACAATGTGGACAGATCGCCGACACTGTCGCCCGGCCGAGCACCATAGGTCGATGCCACCACGATCTTTTCGAGGCCACTGTCGACCAGCGCATCGGTGATGCTCTTGGCCGTAGCCAATTCCTGGCCGTTGCTGTCTCCGCTCGGGTCACACGGCGGGTTGAGCAGGAAAGCGCGCCTGCCGCGGCGAAAGACGGCACGAAGACCGACATTATCGGTCACGTCGGCGACGACGGGCTCGACATTTCGCGCCCTCATGCCGGCGGCTTTCTCGGCGCTGTGCACTACAGCCAATACCGGCTGCTCGGCTTTACTCAGCACTTTCACCACCTGCGAGCCGACATTGCCGCTGGCACCCAATATGACAAACATGAGTCATCCTCCTGTTGCTTGGTCCAAATTGCTGGGATGGCCAAAGGTTTCACGGGCAGGCGACAGGTCGTGTCAGCAGCCGCTCGTGTGGGCCTTCCCAACCTGCCATGGCTGCCTATATCTGGGCGGCCTCCGGATTCCTCGCCTCATGCCCAGCCTCGTTACCCGCTTCCACCTGCTGCTGCTGACCGTGACCCTGGCGATTAGCGGCGTGGGTGCCGTAAGAATTCCTGCAGATTTCTTGTTCCTTGCTCACTGGCAGGGCAGCACCGCCGACTGGCTGTGGCCACGGGAGATCATTTTTGTGGCCCCCGTGCTGCAGGTCGTGCTGCTGGTTGCCTTCTTCGCGCTCGGGCGCCTGCTGACCAAGAACCAGTATGCCAAGTCCCAGCACATTCTCGATCCGGCCCTGAGCACGATCATGGGCGTCGTCGTCGCCACCCAGCTTGGGCTCTTGCTGTCAGGCATTGGTTCGGATCTGGACTTCGTCCGGGTCACCGCCTTCGTACTTGGCTTTGCGCTGCTGGTTCTCGGCATAGTGCTGTTCGAGGCCGAACGGCACACCTATGCCGGCCTGCGCATGCCCTGGCCCGTGCGGTCGGATCGCGCCTGGCGCATCGTTCATCGCTCCGCGGGACTTGCCTATGGTGTCGCCGGCATGGCTCTGCTGGCCCTTGCCTGGTTCGATATGGGTCTCGGTTTGCTCGTTCTTGGCTTTGCCGCTGTGCTGTTGCTGCCCGCTCTTGTCGCCGGTCTTGCCACCCGGGCTTTCGATCCCCGCTGATCCGACCGAACTGCGATTGCGGTAACTGCCCCGCCGCGGCAGAAATTTTCCCCTGCGCGCAATTGAATCGGAACGTGGTGCGCAGCGAATTATCGTTCAAACGAGTAGAATCATGCTTAATTTCAAGGCGTGCAGCCCAATTGTTGGGCGGGCGCTTTGGCTAATTGCAGGTCAACACATGTCTCCCACCACTGTTTCCGCTGCTCGGGTGTCACGCGCACCCAAGCCTTTCTATCGCTCATTCGGCTTTCAGGTGCTTGCCGCAATGGTCGTCGGCCTTATCCTGGGCTACATCGCCCGCCAGATGGGTCCGGACGCCGCCGGCAACGCCAACTGGCTTGTTCAGACTCTCTCGACCGTTGGCTCTGCCTTCGTGTCGCTGCTGCGCGCTCTGGTGCCAGTGCTGGTCTTCACCGCCATCGTGGCGTCCATCGCCAATCTCCGCGAGCTCAACAATGCGGCCAAGCTGGTCTGGCAGACGCTGCTGTGGTTCGCCATCACCGCGCTGATCGCCGTGGCCATCGGCATCGCGCTCGGCCTCATCATCCAGCCCGGTTACAATTCCGGCGTTCTTGCCGAGGCTGCAAAAGCCCCGTCGTCCAGTGGCTCGTGGCTCGATTTCCTCAAGGGCCTGATCCCGTCCAACATCTTCGGCCTGCAGGCATCGACCCGCGTCACCGATAGCGGCGCGACCACCAGCCTTAACTTCAACGTGCTGCAGATCCTCGTCGTCTCGATCGTGGTCGGCATCGCGGCGCTCAAGGTCGGCGCCGCCGCCGATCCGTTCCTGGCGTTCAACCGTTCCTTCCTCAAGATCGTCCACAAGATCCTGTGGTGGGTCATTCGCCTGACCCCGATCGGCACCATCGGCCTGCTCGGCAACGCCGTCGCGGTCTATGGTTGGGATGCGCTGGCCCAGCTGGGCTGGTATTCGGCCGCCATCTATATCGGCCTCGCACTCGTGCTGTTCGTGGTCTATCCGGTGCTGCTGCAGGCCCATGGCCTCAACCCCGTCAGGTACTTCCAGAGCGCCTGGCCGGCCATTCAGCTCGCCTTCGTGTCCCGTTCATCCATCGGCACTTTGCCGGTCACCGAGCGCATCACGGAGCAGAACCTGGGCGTGCCGCGTGAATACGCTGCCTTCGCCGTGCCGCTCGGCGCCACTACAAAGATGGACGGTTGCGCCGCCATCTATCCTGCGATCTCGGCCATCTTCGTGGCCCAGTTCTTCGGCATCCAGCTCGGCATCGAGCATTACCTGCTGATCGTCTTCGTGTCGGTCATCGGCTCGGCCGCTACTGCGGGCCTCACCGGCGCCACGGTCATGCTGACGCTGACGCTCTCCACCCTCGGCCTGCCACTCGAAGGCGTCGGCCTTCTGCTCGCGGTCGATCCGATCCTCGACATGGGCCGCACCGCGGTCAACGTCGCAGGCCAGGCGCTGGTGCCGACCATCGTCGCCAAGCGTCAGGGCATCCTCAACCAGGCCGTCTACGACCAGGGTGAGAGCATCGAGGCCCTCGACACCGCAGAAGCCGTGCCGGCCCAGTAAGACCAGGAAAGTCATTCAAAACAAAAAGGGGAGGCGAAAGCCTCCCCTTTTTGTTTTCGATTTCGCCCCGTCCACCGGGCGGCGCCCCCCCTTGGGCGAGGGAGGCTGGGAGGAGGTGTCGAGAGCCCGATATAGGGACAAACCCCCAACCTTGATCCCTCCTCGCAGGCCGAGAGTATCGACTGCGAGGTAAGGTCTATTTCGTCTTGACTCTAATTAGCGTAAACGCTAATTAGGGAAAGAACGAAATAGGACTTGCTCCTTGGGTATCAATACCGTCTTCGAAGCGCT
>JBARWY010000100.1:0-9654 GCA_049647065.1 Devosia sp.
GCCCGAGCCACCGTTGCGAACGCGGACGCGGTCGTCATGCTTGATCTTGAGAACGGCGCTAGCCGGACCAAAGTCGCTGCCGGCGGTACCAACGAACTTCAGCCAAGACTGAACGCGCGATTCCCAATCGCTGTCCGAACCGACGACATCGCTCGGGTTGTCGATGTTCAGGGTGCCGAGGGCGCCGCCGAGCGGCGAAGCAATGATGTTGGCTTCGTTGAAGTTGCCCCAGCTGAATTCGTACTTCACTTCGCCCGAGATCTGCAGGCAGTTGGTGTCGGACGAAATGGTCAGGCCCGACAGGCCCAGCTCGTCGCAAACGTCGAGCGAGGTGAGAACACCCAGATCGGCAGCGAAGCCAGCGGTCGAAAGACCGGCAGCAGCGATAGAACCGAGGATAAGGCTCTTGAGTTTCATTAGTTGACCTCCAAAGTCAGTCATTCTTGGTGCCGGTTGCCCGGCGGTTTGTCGTAACGCGACCACACTATTCGTGGTGCAGTGTGTTGCCGTCGCGCTGCGACCGACAAACGATCCCATGCATGGATTCGCAAGACCCACTCTACGCATGACCGAAAAGGACGCAATCGCGCAAAAGCCATTTTGCTGGCCGTGCAATATGGTTACGAACCGGATGTTGCAGATTCAGCACACAGTTGGAAACCACTTGTTAACCCGGCTGAATGAGCGGTTAAAATCCACGTGTTGCAGGGGTTTATGGCCTGTTTCGCCGGTCGCGCTGCCATTTTGACAGAACAGGTGGCGGCGGGCGCTGTGCCATGGACGTAGCGACGATGCGGCACGATTGTGCCCACAATCCGGAGTCAAAGGGGCGGGTGATTCCGCACCGCCACAATTGGGAGCAAGCATGCGGGCGCAAAAGAAGGTCGCGGTGATAACCGGGGGAAGTTCAGGAATCGGGCGGGCGGCAGCGCTGGGTTTTGCTGCGGCAGGCTATGACGTTGCCATCTGCGGACGACGTGCAGATGCCCTGCGGACGGTGACGCTCGAGACGAAGGGCCACTGGGCGGAATGCGACGTCACCGATCCGGCAGCGGTCGCGCACTTCTTCGCCGGTGTCAAACAAGCCTATGGCCGGATCGACCTGGTGTTCAACAATGCCGGCCGGTTCGCCCCAGCCGTCCCGTTCGGAGATATTGACGTCCTCACCTGGCAGGAGATGGTCAATACCAATCTCAACGGCGCCTTCTATGTGGCGCGCGAGGCCTTTCGCGCGATGCGGGACCAGAGCCCGCAGGGCGGCCGGATTATCAACAACGGATCGATCTCCGCCCATGCACCGCGCCCGGGTGCGGCGTCGTACACCGCGACCAAGCACGCAATCACGGGCCTGACCAAGGCGATTTCGCTGGATGGCCGCGCCTTCAACGTCGCCTGCGGGCAGATCGATATCGGCAATGCCGCCACCGACATGACCAGCCACATGAACAGCGGGTCACTGCAGGCCAATGGCACGATAATGCCCGAGCCCACGTTCGACGTGCAGCATGTCGTCGATGCGCTGCTCTATATGGCGGGCCTACCGCTATCTGCCAATGTGCAGTTCATGACGGTGATGGCGAGCAATATGCCCTATATCGGTCGGGGCTAGAACCAGTCGCCTTTCCACCCAGGCTGGCCTGCCAATGTCGGTGTTCAGCGCTTCCGGCGCTCACGTACTTGAACGCGCGCATCGCTCCGGTTTACGCCCGCCAAACTTCAGCCCCACCAATCCACGTCGCCCGCACCTGGCGCTCGTCGGACAGGTGCACGAAGCTGGCGACGCCGCCCGGCTGCAGATGCCCGTAGTCGCCGTCGATGCCCATGGCGCGCGCCGGATAGAGCGAGGCCATGCGCGCGGCCTCTTCGAAGGGTAGGCCAATCCGGCTATGCATGAACTCGACAGCGTCGATCATGTCGAGATCGGCGCCCGCCAAAGTGCCATCAGCAAGGCGCAGGGCGCCGTCGGCACGGGTGATGGTGCGGCCGTTGAGCGTCAGCGTCTTGAGGTCGGTGCCGGTCTGCGACATGGCATCGGTGACGAGGAACAGGCGGCCCTCGCCGGTCTTGGCGCGCAATGCGACCTGGATCGCGGACGGGTGCACATGAATGCCGTCAGCGATGAGGCCCGCATGGACTGCGTCTTCGGTCAGTACGGCGCCAACCACGCCCGGCTCGCGATTGCCGAGCTGGCTCATGGCGTTGAAGAGATGGGTCGCCATGCTGGCCCCGGCACCGAAGGCGCCCCGAGCAGTGGCCGTATCGGCATCGGAATGGCCAAGGCTGACGATGATTCCCGCGGCGGCGAGCGCTGCGATCTGGTTCGGAGCAACCGTTTCGGCGGCCACGGTGCATAGCAGGTTGGGCAGGTCAGCACGCGCTGCAATGAGGCGCGCCAGATCGGCCTCGTCCATCGGCCGGATCAGCGCGCCATCATGGGTGCCTTTGCGGGCGAGCGAGAGATGCGGGCCTTCGAGGTGAAGGCCGACGAAGCCGGGAACTCCCTGCTCCACGGCAGCCTTTCCGGCAGCAATGGCGGCGATATTGACGGCAACGGTGTCGGTGATCAGCGTCGGCAGCAGCGCCGTGGTACCGAACCGGGCATGCGCGGCGCAGATAGTGCGGATGGCTTGGACCGACGGATCGTTGTTGAACAGCACCCCGCCCCCGCCATTGACCTGCAGGTCGATGAAGCCCGGAACCAGCATCCCGCCGCCCAGATGGACCACGTCTGCATTGGCTGGCAGCGAACCCGGGTGAACTATGCCGCTCACATGGCCGAACTCGACCAGCAATGCGGCATCGTCATGCCAGTGGTACCCGTCGAAGATGCGGGCGCCGGAAATGGCCAGCAGATCGCTCATACCGTTTCAGTGACCTTCTTGAGCGCCGGAGGAACATCGGGGTTGAGCCCGCGGTGGCGCGAGAGTGTTTCGACGAAGCCGTAGAACGAGACGATCAGGGACAGTGGGTCGGTAACGGGGTGGCCGGTGGCCGCAAAGGGCAGGACCCTGGCGGCGCCCGGGCGGTCGCTGGTGAGGAAGGCCAATGCGCCCTGCCCGGCCAGCTTGTGCGTCATATCGGCGACCGAAGCCTCCGCTGCGTCGCGCGCAGCAAGACCAAGCACCGGATAGCCCGGCGTGACGATGGCGACCGGCCCGTGCATCACTTCCGCAGCGCTGTAGGATTCGGCCTGGATATTGCAGGTTTCCTTGAACTTGAGCGCTGCCTCGTTGGCGATCGCAAAGCCGGGGCCACGACCGAGCACGTAAAGTGCGTTGTGACCGTCGAGCGCGCCGATCATCTCGGACCAGTCGCAGGCGACGGCCCGGGCCAATGAGTTGGGTAGATCGTTGACGGCGGCGGTAAGCGACACGTCCCCGCTCCAGCGGGCGACGAGAGCGAGGCCGGCGACCACCGAGGTCACGAAGGTCTTGGTGGCGGCGACCGATTTTTCGAGCCCGGCCCGCAGGTCGATGGTAAAGTCCGACGCATCGGCCAGCGGCGAACCTGATGTGTTGGTGATGGCAATGGTCGTGGCGCCGGAGCGGCGGGCAGACTGGGTCATGCCGACGATGTCGGGTGATTTGCCGGACTGCGAGATGGCGATGGTGGCGGCGCGATCGAGCTTGAGATCCTTGCCATAGATGGAGGCGATGGAGGGACCGATCGAGGCGACCGGCAGGCCCAAGGTGAGTTCGATGGCGTATTTGAGATAGGCGCAGGCGTGATCGGACGAACCGCGGGCCACTGTGGCGACGAGCAGCGGATTGCTCTCGCGCAGGGCGGCCGCGGTCGCATCCAGCACGGTGCCGCTCTGATCGAGGAAGTTGGCGACGACGCCAGGAATGGCCTCGACTTCCTGCCGCATGAAGGTCTGATTGCTCAGCGTGCCCATACTAATTACTTCCTCCAGACGTCGCTTGGACAGTCATCTCGATCTTTCCATCCGTGCCCGTGACGCACTCGCCCCCACCGGCCATCCACCTACCGGTCAAACCGAGCGCGCTGGGGTTTTGCTCCAGAACACTCCTGCTCAACCTGATCATCTTGTTGGGGCTGCCGCACATTGTCTCCGCTACCTGGGCACTGGCGGCTCGCATGGTCACGCGAATTATCTCTTTCGGCCGCGTTCCGTTGACAATCTTTTCGTAGAGCAGATCTACCTGATAGGTCACGGGTCGGGCACTGGCCGGCCCGGCCAGGGTGGCAAGCGTCAAGCCGCCCAGCAAGCAGACGATTGCGCGCTTCATTATCATGTCTTGCCGCCTCCGTTGCCGGACGAGTCGCCGAGGCGCAGCTCGGCGACGAAGTCATAGGTATCGCCCCGATAGATGGAGCGGGTGAATTCAATGACCCGTCCGGAGGCAAGGTAGGAGGTGCGCTCGATATTGAGCCCGGCCGAGCCAGCCGGCACTTGGAGGAGATGGGCATCCTCCTCGACAAGATTGGCGGCTCGGATGCGCTGGATGGCGCGAATGGGGCGATTGCCCGATTTATCGAGATGCTTGTAGAGGCTGTCGCCGATGCCCCCGGGATCGGGCAGCACGCGGGAGGAGAGACTCGCCCGCTCGATGGCCAGCGGGATATCACCGGTGAGGCGCAGGCGCGAGATGCGCGCCACCTGCTCGCCAGATGACAGGCCCAGGATGATGGTTTCTTCCGGCGACGGCAGGTAGAGCCCGCGATCGAGCCATTCGGCGCGCACCGCCATGCCGCGCCGCGCCATGTCCTCGGTGAAGGAAGTCAGTTGCGACAGCGATTGCTCGACGCGCTGGGTCTGTGGCGCAACGAAGGTGCCGGAACCGTGGCGCTGCACCAGCACCCCGTCCTTGACCAGCTGGAGCACGGCCTTGCGAACGGTGACGCGCGATACATCGACTTTGGTGGCTAGATCCCGCTCCGACGGCAGGGCATCGCCGGGGCTGATCGCGCCCTGCTCTATGGCGTCCTCGATCCAGCGCTTGAGCTGAAGATAGAGTGGACCGCCCGACGGCAGCACCACCGGACCATCGGCGAAGAAACGGTTCGAGACGTCAGCCACTATTCCGCCCCTGCCTTGTTGCGATCAGCGATCAGATGCATATCACTAAAGTCCGCGGTTGGGCCAAGCCCTGCTCCCTCGGCTCTACAATACCAATAAAATACCATTTACCAAGCCCGAAAATGCCTTTGTTCACATCCGGTGCATCGCATTGGAGCAATTGGGCTTTTTAAGCGTCTGACGGCCAGATTGGAACGCAATTTCTTTCGTCAGCTGGACAAGTGGTATTTTTTTGGCATTATTGCCGCGACTGGAGATCGGCATGAGCGCAACCCAAACCGAGATGACCCACGCCAGTGCAAAGGGTTTCGACGCCAGGCCACCGCAGGAGGCGCTGGCGATTCTCGCACGAGCCCAGGCCGATGCCGCCCTAGTGGTTCAGGAGGCAGTGCCTGCCATTGCCGAGGCGGCGCAACTCGCGGCAGATTGCCTCAATCGCGGCGGCAGGCTTGTCTATGCGGCAGCAGGCAGTTCCGGGCTGATGGCACTGGCTGATGCACTCGAACTGCCGGGCACCTATGGCATTGCGCGTGACCGCATCAAGGTTCTGCTGGCGGGTGGCATTGCCGGGTTGACCAATATGGAAGGCGGACCGGAAGACGATGCCGATGCGGCGCGCGCCGAGATCGCCGAAGCCGGCGTCGGACCGGGAGACTGCGTCATCGCGCTGACCGCCAGCGGCTACACGCCCTACCCCATGGCAGCGGTGGAGGCTGCACGGGCGGCCGGAGCAAAAACAATCGGCATGAGCAATAATCGCGGCGCGCCGCTGTTCGGCCAAGTCGATGTCGCCATCTGCCTGCCAACGCCGCCCGAGGTGATCGCCGGTTCGACCCGTATGGGGGCCGGCACCGCTCAGAAGATCGCACTCAACATGCTATCTACCATGGTGGCGATCCATCTTGGCCATGTGCATGACGGCTTCATGGTCAACCTCATTGCCGATAACACGAAGCTGCGCGGCCGTGCCCGGCGCATCGTGATGGCGGTGAGTGGGGTGGACGACAACAGGGCCGCGACAGCACTGGAACAGGCCGGCGGCGCGGTCAAGACGGCCATATTGCTGGCGGCGGGCGCCGAAGGCATGGACGGGGCGCAACGGTTATTGGCGGAACACGAGAACCGGGTGCGCCCGGCGCTGAAGGCGCTGGGGCGGTAGGCCCAGGCGCCATCGATGTTGCAGTAGACACCTCTCCTTGCGGGGAGGCTTCAAGGGTGGGGGCCGCTTGCCCGGATATCGGAGTTCCCAGCACCGCCTCCGAACCTCGCCATCGAGGGGATGGTGCCGTCTGGTGTATGCGGCTCGATAATGTTCGGTCAGCCACTCGACACTATACAATCAACTGATTGGCGCAGCGGAATACCGGGGCCTTACCCAGCGCCGCCGCATCAAGTTCCACCGCACACGTCACCCGGAACACCCTGGTCTCGCCGGGCAATAGCGTCACCAGCATGTCGTCCACTGTCGCGTCGGGATGGATGCGATCGACGAATAGGCACAGGTCCTTGAGCACGGCTCTCGCCGCCACGGTCACGCGCCATTCCGAGCCATCGCGCGCTGCGGTGATATCGGCATGCGGCTCCGGCAGGTCGAGGGCGGTGTCTTCGTTGAAATAGAAATGCGCTGTGCTGTCATGCATGGTGGCGACGAGCATTTCCTCGCGCGGATTGCCCGGCGTCGCCACGTCCGCGGGTATGGCCAGAGAAGCGATATCCAGCCGATCGGCGCAGAGGCGCCAATGCGTCCATTCGGCCAGCACGGTGCCGTCGAAGCGCAGCCGCTTGACCGTCACCGGGCCGCGCCAGAACAGGGTGCGTTCGTTGACGGCAAAGACGTGGAGACCGTCCCCCCTCCGCTGGATAGTCAGCAGGTGCGGATGATAGGCGGCCCGCAGGGCGTACCAGAGCGGCTTAAGGCGGCCGTAGCCATCGACCGCCGCCCATGAGGTGACCGGCCAGCAATCGTTCAACTGCCAGACGATGGCACCCATATTGATGGGGCGATGGCAGCGCCAGTGCTCGACGCCGAAGCGGATAGCGCGCGCCTGGTTCAGCTGTGTGGCATAGAGCCAGTCGTCCATATTGGCGGGCGCCGGCAGGTGGCCGGCAAGACCCCGCAGCAGCTTGTCGTTGCCGATGGTCGCCTTCTGGTGGTGCCACACACCGGGCGAGGTCGGCGTCATGGGCTGGTCATGTACCGACTGGGTCAGGGTTGCCCAGGTGGGCGGCGCCTGCCAGCCGAATTCGGAGCAGAAGCGCGGTACGCTATCGGCATAGTGCTCGTAGCCGATGTCGTTCCACACATCCCAGACGTGGCTGCAGCCATGGGCCGGGTCGTTGGGATGGATGTCCATGTTGCCCGAATACGGACTGCCAGCCCAATAAGGACGGGTCGGATCGAGTTCGGCGACAAGGCGCGGCAACAGGTCGAGATAGTAGCCCTGGCCCCAGGTTCGACCTTCCAGCACGCCCTGCCAGCCCCAATCGAACCAGCCCCAGATGTTCTCGTTATTGCCATTCCACAGCACCAGCGAAGGATGCGGCATCAGGCGAACGATATTGTCGCGCGCTTCGGCTTCGATCTCGGCGGGAAGGTCGCCTTCTTCGGGATAGGCCGCGCAAGCGAAGAGAAAATCCTGCCAGACCAGCATGCCGGCGACATCGCAGGCTTCGTAGAATGCATCGGTTTCGTAGATGCCGCCGCCCCAGACGCGCAGCATGTTGATGTTGGCACCCTTTGCCTGCTCGATGCGGGCGGCATAGCGCGCGGAGGTGACGCGCGGCAGGAAGCAGTCGTCGGGAATCCAGTTGGCGCCACAGATATAGACCGGCACGTCATTGATGATGAAGGCGAAGGCGGTGCCCGTCTCGTCGGCGGAGGTATCGAGGCGGAGAGAGCGGAAGCCGATCTTCCTGTGCCAGGAATCGATTACCCCGCCGGCTTCATCCAGAAGCTCGACATCAAGTGCGTAGAGCGGCTGGCTGCCGAGGCCATGCGGCCACCAGAGTGCGGGACTGGGAACTGTGAGGTCGAGGAGTTGGCCCGCCGCCGCCTCGACCCCTATGCCAGCAACGGTTGCGCGCAGGCGGAGGTCCTGCCCTGCGCCGTCGAGATCGGCATGAATACGAACGCGACCGTCGGCGCCTTCGAGCGTGATTTCCGGGCGGACCTGTGCAATACGCGCGCCGGTCCAACTTTCCAGCCGGATCGGCTTCCAGATGCCTGAGGTGACCAGGGTCGGACCCCAGTCCCAGCCGAAATTGCAGGCCATCTTGCGCATCAGATTGGCCGGGCCGGGATAGTTGTTGGGCCGCGGCTCATACTGGGCCGCCAGCGCCTCGCCGCGGGTCCAGGCGGATTCGAACAGGATGGTCAGCGTATTGGCGCCTTCGCGCAGCAGGCCGCGTACCTCCAAGCGATATTCGCGGTTCATGTTGGCGGTTTCGCCGATAATGGCACCGTTGAGCACGATTTCAGCGAAGGTATCGAGGCCGGGGCAGACCAGCTCGACGCTGGTGGCGCCGGTGTCGTGCCAGTCGAAGGTCAGCTCGTAGCGCCAATCGCAGCGGCCGACCCAATCAACGGATATCTCGTTGAGGTCGAGATAAGGATCCGGAATCAGCCGGGCGCCGAGCAGGTCGGTATGCACCGTGCCGGGCACTGTTGCCGGGATGGTTTCGGGCAGGTTCGGCGCGCCGACGGGGCGGGCGCAGTTCAGGGTCCAGCCCGAATCGAGCGGCCGTTGGATAAGGGGCATAGGTGTTCCGATGGTCAGGGAATGTCGTCTTCGCCAGTGGAGCCGCCCTCGCCTTCCCAGGTCTGGAGGCGCTTGACGGTCTGGCGGGGGAATTTGAGGCGGACGCCGAAGCCCGCGCCGCCCTGTTCGGGCAGGAAAAGCACGCCGGCGGCCTCAAGGGCGGTGCGGATGGCACGCTGGCAATCGAAGTCGGGCTCGAGTGCCTCGGCCTCGAACTGCTCGATGCGGTCGACAGGCATGGCTGTGGCCTCGGCCAGCTCGGCGACCGACCAGCCCACCAGAGCGCGGCCGGCGCGGCTTTGCGGGGCAGTGACGGGTGGCAGGGGTTCGGTCATGGCAAGGCTCCTCACCAAACCAGAAAGCATGGTCCGGCGAAAAAATCAAAAATCGGACCGCTGCTGTCGAAATGCGCCGATGCGGCTCGTCGCCATGATGACGTTCAACCCAACCGGAGGAAAACCGAAATGACCAACACGCTCCCCACCCAGGATACCGACCGCGACCTCGTGCTGACCCGCGTACTCAACGCTCCACGTGACAAGCTGTACCAGTGCTGGACGCAGCCTGATCTTATCAAGCAGTGGTTCGCGCCCAAGCCATGGACCACACCCAAGGTCGAGATGGACCTGCGCCCCGGCGGCGGTAACGTGATGACCATGGCCGACGAGAGCGGCACCGAATATCCCAATGCCGGCCAGTATCTGGAAGTCGTCCCCAACGAAAAGCTTGTGTTTACCGATGCCTTTACCGGAGACTGGGCGCCCTCGGCCAAGCCGTTCTTCACCGCCATCCTGACCTTCGAGGACGCCGGAGAGGGCAAGACGCGCTACACCGCCATTGCCCGCCACTGGACCG
>JBARWY010000101.1:0-35692 GCA_049647065.1 Devosia sp.
GAAGACCCGCGCCCAGCAGCGCCAGCAGCGTGATGGCACGCCCATCGTTGCCCTGGTCGGCTATACCAACGCCGGAAAATCCAGTATTTTCAATGCTCTGACCGGAGCAGGGGTGTTCGCCAAGGACCTGCTGTTCGCCACGCTCGACACCACTGTCCGGCGGTTGCAACTGCCGCATGGACGCGAGGTAATGCTGAGCGACACCGTGGGTTTCGTCGCCGACCTGCCGACCGACCTGGTTGCCGCCTTCCGGGCGACGCTCGAGGAAGTCCTCGATGCCGACGTCATCCTGCATGCGCGCGACATTGCCAATCCTGACCATATCGCGCAGGCCCACGACGTGCTGAAGGTGCTGGCCGATCTCGGCGTTTCACCCGAGACCACGCCGATCATCGAAGTCTGGAACAAGGTCGACCTGGTCAGCGAAGACGCGCTGTTGGGGATAGTGCCCACCGGCAAGGTCGCCGGTGTGGTGCCGGCGTCGGCCATGACGGAGCAGGGTATCGATCTACTCAAGCTGGCCATCGAGAAGGCACTGGGCGAAAAAAGCCGGACCTACCATGTCCACGTGCCCCACACTGCCGGTTCAGATATCGGCTGGCTGCATTCGCACACCGAAATCGTGTCGCGCGACGAACCGACGGAGCAGGGCTCTGGCTTCGTTGTGCGGGTGGAACCTCGGCACAAGACAGCCTTCCTCGAACGCTTCAACGGCCGGATCGAGAGCTCGGACGCCTGAGGCTCACGCCTTGTCGGCCGCCCGGATCTCGTTCCAGTAGCCGTCCAGCCGTGCGAGACCGGCTTCCTTTGGCTCGAAGCCGTCTTCGCGGCAGCGCGCCTCGACATGATGGAAGCGGCGGGTGAACTTGAAGTTCGCGTCCCGCAACGCAGCCTCGGCATTGACGCCGGCCTGGCGGGCCAGATTGGCGACGGCGAACAGCAGGTCGCCGATCTCCTCATGCACGGCGGCGGTATCGCCCGAGGCCTGCGCCTGTTCGACCTCCACCAGTTCTTCGTCGACCTTGGCCTTGACCGCCGCAAAGTCCGGCCAGTCGAAGCCGACTTTGGCGGCTCGCTTGGTGAGCTTCTCGGCGCGGGCGAGGGCCGGCAGAACGCTCGGGACGTCGTCGAGGATCGAAGGCGTTTCGTCGCCCTTGCGTGCGGCCTTGGCGGCGCGTTCCTGCGCCTTGATGGCCTCCCAGCGCTGCTCGGATGCAGCAGCGCTGCCGGCGAGGGTATCGCCGAATACATGCGGATGCCGCCGGATAAGCTTGTCGGTGATCGAATAGATCACGTCGCCAATATCGAAATGACCGGCCTCGCTCGCCATCTGCGCATGGTAGATCGGCTGCAGCAGCAGATCGCCGAGCTCCTCGCGCAGGTCGCCGAAGTCCTGACGCTCGATCGCGTCGGAAACCTCATAGGCTTCCTCGATGGTGTAATGCCGGATGGTCGAGAAGTCCTGTTCCAGATCCCACGGGCAGCCGCCGACCGGATTGCGGAGGGCAGCCATGATCTCGATCAGGCGGGCAATGTCGCGGGAAGGCTGCATGGCGGTCTCGGTCGGTTGGAATCGTGATTTCAGCTGCAGCTTAGCAGCTCGGGGGATAGTCCACAGCGCCGCCCTTTGGCCTATCCGTCATTCGCATAATATATATTATGGAACTTAAATGGATGCCAAAAGCCGTGGAATGGCTGGTTTTAGCCCGCCAGCGCCTCGGCGACGGCGATGTCGGCCATGGCGAGTGCCGCCTCCCGCGTCCTTGCAGCAGCAACGAACCGTCCGTTGTGGCAGAAGCTGGCGCCGGCCACGCCACTAGCGGCTTCTAGATCATCATTGGTCAAGCCGGCCCAGGCGGCTGGCAGATCGGCACGCGCTTCGAAACCTTCCTCACCCTTGCGGATCGTCGTCAGGCACCAGTCCTTGTCCCGCGGATGCACGACGAACAGCAGATGGTCGGCACCGGCTTTGACGATGGACGGACGGAACGGCATGCCCATGGGCAGCTCGAGCACGCGGCTTGCGCCGGCCGCAACGATTGCCTGCTGCACCACAGCCTCGGCGCGCAATTTGGCAGCGCTGCGGCTTATGCTGGCTTCGACGAAGCTGCGGGCAACCGCCAGCGCCACCTGGAACTGCCGGTCATCGGCGCCTGGCTCGTTGTCGTCGAAAACCGGCTTCAGTGTTTCGAGCAGCGATGGCAGCGTCAGTCCGGCCAGCGGTCCCGTCGGGCTCAGTACGCCATTATCGGTCAAATCGATCGGCAGCACGAAACTCGCGTCGAATTTGTCATGCACGGTCTCGATGTGCTGTGCCGGAATGCCCGAAGCAACCAGGTAGTCGCGCCCATAGTGCTTCCAGATCAGCCCGAACGAGCTGTAAGGCTGGCCGTCGTCGCGCAAGGGCGCGCCACGCTGGTGGTGGTCGAAAATATGCTGTTCCGGGTCATAGGCACCGCCGACATCATAGATGATGCGATCGGCAGCAGGGTTGATCCAGTCGGGCGCCCTGCTCCGCACGATCCTGGCTTGCGGAAACAATCGAGTCAGGATGACGCTGGACAGAAGTTCATCGGCATGGAAGCCACCGGAATGGGTGACGAGATAGTCGGGAATCATGCCTGATATGCCTTGCTGTTCGCGGAAGAGCCGCTTGAGGATGGCATCAGATAGCCATTGCCGGGCCTTAGCTCAACCCGCCAACGAATCCGATGGACAATTTTGACCGTTTGGTCAAAAGTACCTCGACGCCGCTGAGCATTTGGGAGAATGGGCATGCGCTTCGGTTACAAGGCTTCGGCCGAACAGTTTGCACCCAATACCCTGCTGAAATTCGCCATCGAGGCTGAAGAGGCAGGCTTCGAGTCGGTGTTCATCAGCGATCACTTCCAGCCCTGGAAACATACCGACGGCCACGCGCCGTTTGCACCGTCCTGGATGGCCGCGGCCTTGGCCCGCACGAAAAAAATCGTCGTCGGTACGTCGGTACTGACCCCCACTTTCCGGCTGCACCCCTCCGTCGTGGCCCATGCCTTCGGCACGCTCGGCGCAATGTTTCCCGAGCGGGTCATTCTGGGCGTCGGCACCGGCGAGTCGCTCAACGAAGTGCCGTCTACCGGCATGGCGTGGCCCGAGCTCAAGGAACGCTCGGCACGGCTGCGCGAGGCCGTGACGCTGATACGGCGGCTTTGGAGCGAGGAACGCGTCACCTTCGATGGGGAATTCTACAAGACGCAAAACGCCACGATCTACGACAAGCCCGAAAAGATGGTGCCGATCTATCTGGCCGCCGGCGGACCGCTGAACGCCAAATATGCCGGCCGCGCGGGCGACGGCTTCATCTGCACATCGGGCAAGGGCGCCGAGCTCTACGTCGATCAACTGCTGCCGAACGTTGCCATCGGTCGCGCTGAATCCGACCGCGCTGCTTTGCCTTTCGAGCGCATGATTGAAGTGAAGGTTTCGTTTGACACCGACGCCGCGGTCGCGCTCGAAAACACGCGCGGCTGGGCCGCTTTGTCGCTGACACCAGAGGAAAAGCACTCGGTGGAAGATCCGGCCGAGATGGAGCGGCTGGCGTCGCAGTTGCCCATCGAGCGCATCGCCAAGCGCTGGATCGTTTCCAGCGATCCGGACGAACACGTGGCCGCCATCAAGACCTATATGGACTATGGCTTCGATCATCTGGTGTTCCACGCCCCGGGCGAAGACCAAAGCCGGTTCATGTCCCTTTATGCCAGGGAAATCCTGCCGCGTTTACGGGCTCTTGTGTCCGCATCCGCCGCTAGCTAGGTCAAAGCGATGCCGATGCCGCGATACACAGTCTGGGGCGTAACGGGTGTGCCGGAAATCGGCCCGGGCGACGATCTCGTCGCGCTGATTGCCGCTGCCATCGACGCCTCCGTTGCCGAAGATCCCGATAACGCGCTTCTGGATGGCGATATCCTCGTCATCACCAGCAAGATCATCTCCAAGGCCGAAGGCATGCAGGTGCCGGTCGGCGACCGCGAAAAAGCCATTGCCGAGGATACGGTGCGTATTGTGGCCGAGCGCGTGCATCCCGGTGGCGTCACCCAGATCGTCGAGACGCGGCACGGCCTGATCATGGCGGCCGCGGGCATCGATACATCCAATGTGCCCGATGGCCTGGCCCTGCGCCTGCCGAAGGACCCGGACCGCTCGGCACAGGCACTGTGCGCCGGCTTGCGAGGCCGCTTCGGCGTGTCGCTCGGTATCATCGTCACTGATACGCTGGGCCGCCCCTGGCGCGTCGGCCAGACCGACGTGGCGATCGGCGCGGCCGGCATCGTGGTGACCGATGACTTGCGCGGCGGCGTCGATGCCAATGGCAGGCCGCTTAACGTTACCATCACCGTGCTGGCCGACGAACTGGCCGGCGCCGCGGACCTCGTCAAGGGCAAGGCCAGTGGCATACCGGTCGCCGTGGTGCGCGGCCTCGCTCGCCTGGTGACGGATATCGGTGCACCCGGCGCTCGCACGCTGGTGCGGTCGGTGGATGACGACATGTTCCGCTTCGGCTCCGCCGAAGCCTATCGACTGGGCTACGAAGCCGCACAGGCCGAACTGCGCGACCAGCCCGCATCTCAGCCTAGACGCGTCAAACAGGACTGAAACCCATGCGCCCCCTACCCCAGTTGCTCAGCCTTGCCGTGCTTGCTGTGTCATCGGGCCACGCCATGGCCCAGACGAGCTATCCACTGACCATCGACAATTGTGGCTTTGCCGCCACCCTGTCAGCAGCGCCGCGGCGCGTGGTGACCATCAAGTCGACCGCCACGGAACTTATACTGGCCCTTGGCCTGGCTGACCGCATCGTCGGCGTCGGCTTCCAGGATGGCCCGGCGCCCGAACCATGGACCGCAGCGGCCACAGCTTTGCCGGTGCTGTCGGACAAGCTGCCATCGCAGGAAGTGGTGCTCGAGGTCGAGCCTGACTTCATCTACGGAGGCTGGGAAAGCAATTTCGCCGCCGACGGTGCCGGCGAACGCCCGACCTTGGCCGACCTCGACGTCGCTACCTATGTGTCACCGGCCGCCTGCCGCTCCATAAAGCCTGCCAAGCTGACCTTCGACGACGTCTTCGCCGAGATCGAGGAAATGGGCATGATCTTCGATGCGACAGCGGCCGCCGAAACCCTGGTCGCCGAGCAGAAGGCCGCACTGGCGGGGATTATGCCCGACGCCCGCAGCCTGACCGCGCTCTGGTATTCCTCGGGCACCAAGGCGCCCTATGTCGGGGCCGGCAGCGGCGCTCCCCAGATGATGCTGGAGGCGCTCGGCCTCGACAATATCATGGATGAGGTCGACGAGGGCTGGGTATCGGCAAGCTGGGAAGCCGTGGCCGATGCAAACCCCGACGTTATCGTGCTGGTGGATGCCGTGTGGAACTCTGCCGAGCAGAAGAAGAAACTGCTGGCCGAGAACCCGGTCACCAGCCAGCTCGACGCTGTGATCCACCAGCGCTATCTCATCCTGCCATTCCCCGCTTCGGAAGCCGGCATTCGCAATGTGAGTGCCACGGCGGACATGGCCGCCCAACTCGCCGCCCTCAACTTCACGCCGTGAACCACCCGACCCTGGCGGCGCTGATCCTGGGCCTTGTGGTGCTGCTTGTCGCCAGCCTGGTGCTCGCCGTCACCTTTGGCCCGGCCGATATCGCGCCGGCCGAGGTGTGGCAAACCATCGGCTGGCATCTTGGTCTCGTGGCGGAGAATCCGGTCAGCCGCCTTCGCGACGCCATTATCTGGGACCTGCGCCTGCCCCGTATCCTGACGGCGGCAGCGGTCGGCGCCGGCCTGGCTCTATGCGGCGCGGTCATGCAGGCCCTGACGCGCAACCCTTTGGCCGATCCCTATCTGCTGGGCCTCTCATCGGGGGCATCACTGGGCGCCGTGACCTTCCTGCTGTCCGGCGCAGCCCTGTTGATGCCGCTCGGCGCCTTTCTGGGGGCGGCATCGGCGATGGGTCTGACCCTGCTGGTCACCCAGTTGCTGGGCGGCGCAACACCCACCCGCGCCATCCTTGCCGGTATCTGCGTCTCTGCACTCGCCGCGGCCGCCACGTCCTTCCTGATCTTCTGGTCGGCCACCGGCGATTCCTATCGCGAAATCCTGAGCTGGCTGATGGGCTCACTGAGCGGCGTGGTCTGGTCCGAAGCCCTGCTCGTCCTGGCGGCCCTCACTTTGGCCGGTGTGCCGGTGCTATTCACCGGCCGCTCGCTCGACGCCTTCGCCTTCGGTGACACCGCGGCGGCGGCTTTGGGTGTCGATGTTATCAACCTCCGCTGGTGGCTGCTCGGCGGCACGGCGCTGCTGACCGGCGTGCTAGTCTCCACCGGCGGGGCCATCGGCTTTGTCGGGCTCATCGTTCCCCATGTGGTCCGCCTGATGACCGGCTCGCGCCACCGTATCCTGCTCCCCGTCGCCATGCTGCTGGGCGCCAGCTTCATGATCTGGACCGACACTGCGGCGCGCAGCCTGTTCTCGCCACGCGAACTCCCTGTTGGCATCATCACCGCCCTGCTCGGCGCGCCGATCTTCCTGCTGGTCCTGCTCAGATATCGGCGGATCACATGAGCGCGGGACTTCTCATCGATGGCCTTGGCGTTCAAATGGGCGGCCAGCCGATCCTCAATGACATCCATATGGTTGCGGCGTCGGGAACCGTCACCGGGCTGATCGGCCCGAACGGCGCAGGAAAATCCACGCTGATGCGGGCGGCTCTTGGCCTCGTGCGGGCGATCGGCTCCATCCGCTTCGATGGTGCGGACCTCGTCGCCATGCCCCGCCGCACCCGCGCGCAATTCACTGCCTTTGTCGAGCAGAACAGCGACACCGACGCCCGCCTGTCGGCGCGTGACGTGGTGATGCTCGGCCGGATCCCCTTCCAGTCGGTATGGCAGGCCACCCCCTCCCCCGCCGACATCGCAGAGGCCCAAGCTGCGCTCGCGGCGGTCGAGATGACCGGCTTTGCCGACCGACTCTACCACACGCTGTCGGGTGGCGAGCAGCAGCGGATCCAGATCGCCCGGGCGCTGGCACAGCAGCCACGTCTGCTGATCCTCGACGAGCCTACCAGCCACCTCGACGTCCACGCCCAACTGGCCACGCTGGCCTTGCTGCGGCGCCACGCCCAGGCCGGCGCCACCGTGCTGCTGGCCTTGCATGACCTCAACCTCGCCGCCGGGTTCTGCGACTCGCTGGTCGTCCTGCACGACGGTCGCCAGGTGGCGAGCGGCACGCCCGAACAGGTGCTGACCCCCGCCTTGCTTCGCACCGTCTACGGCATCGATACAACCATCCTGCGCCATCCCGCCAATGGCCGGCCCCTCATCGCCTACGACCTGCCGGCTAAATCGAGATAGCGATTGACAATCGCACGGCGGCAACTCAAAAATTTGATCGGCTGGTCAAATTTCGGCTACGGCATTCGGGAGGCGCGCATGGAATTCGGCATCACCTTCAAGGGCTTCATCGAGGCCGAGCGGGCACGTTATCTGGTGCGCGCCGCCGAATATGCCGGGTTCAGCTATTGCTGGTTCTATGACAGCCACATCCTCTGGCGCGATTGCTACGCTGCCATCGCCATGTGCATGGAACACACCACCGATATGCGCTTCGGCCCGCTGGTGACCAACCCCGATGTGCGTGACTGGTCCGTCGCCGCTTCGATCTTCGGCTCGCTCTCCAAACAGAGCGGCGGCCGCTTCGATCTGGCCGTCGGGCGCGGCGACAGCTCCATGCGCGTCATGGGCAAGAAGCCGGCGACCCTCGCCCGGGTGGCTGATTTCATCGCCAAGACGCAGGCGATGGTGCGCGGCGAGGAAGTCACCTACGGCGAAATTCCTGCCGCAGTGAAGTTCCCCTGGGCGGTCGGCCATGAAATGCCGAGCTGGATCGCCGCCTATGGCCCGCTGGCGCTCAAGACGGCCGGCGAGCATGCCGATGGCGTCGTGCTGCAATTGGCCGACCCCGGTCTCTGCAGGTGGTTCACCGACCAGTGCATCGATGCGGGCAAGGCCGCTGGCCGCGACATGAGCAAATTCCGCTCCATGGCCGCAGCGCCCGCCTATTTCGGCGACAAGGCCCGCGCCATCGAGGCGACCAAGTGGTTCCCAGCCATGGTGGGCAACCATGTTGCCGATATCGTCGAGAAGTACGGCGCCGACAGCGACCAGATACCCAAGAGCCTCACCAGCTATATCGAGAAGCGCCGGGGCTACGACTATTCCAAGCACGGCCAGTCGGATAACCCGTTCCTCGATTTCATCACGCCTGACGTGGTGGAGAACTTCTGCGTTCTGGGCGAACCGGAAGACCACATCGCCAAGATGCATGCCCTTGAGGATGCTGGCGTCACCCAGTTCAACATCTATCTCGATAGCGGCGACGAGGAAGAAATCATCGCCAATTACGGCCGTCACGTCATCCCGGCCTTCCGTTAGCCGCAAGCGCACGCCCCCTACTCGGCGGCGGGCGGCTGCTCCTTGGCCCGGAACTCGAACAGCTCGCGGAAGGCACCAGGCACCAGGATCGACAGCGGATTGATGCGGAACTGCGGATTGTCCAGCGCCCCCTGCACTGCAAAGGTCACGCCCACCAGTCCCTCGCCCTCCCGCCCGCCGAGCAGCGGCCCCAGGATGGGAATTTGCTGGAAGGCATTATTGAGCCCGAACAGCGGCACATAGGTGCCGGTGAGGTCATATTGGCGCTGGTCGGTATAGATAAAGCCGCGCATCGTGCCGCCGACCGTGTCGCCGGTCAGCATGGCCTCGGTGACTTCAACGCGGTCGGAACGGCGCTGAAAATCCACCTGCGCCACGTCGAAATCGAGCCGGTTCTGCTGGGCGATGGCGGCACGGGAATCGGTGTGATTGCCCAGCACCTGGGCAACGTTGGCCTCGTCCACGATCGCAAAGTCGCGCATCAGCAGCTGTCCAGCCTCGGCATCCAGTTCCCGATCGGTCGTCAGCACCAGGCTGCCCGAACCACCGGCGAGTTGTGAATAGACGCCCAGCAGCCGCAGGATGGTACCGGCGTCGTTGAAGGCGACCGACATCGTCCGTCCATTGGGCGCCGGATTGGTGGTTACCGATACCGCATTACCGTCGCTGAACTGCGCCGTCAGGTTGGCGCGGCGCATGTCGGTGCCGCGGAGCAGCAGGTCCAGGTCGACGTTGAACGCGGTCGTGGCGTAGTAGCCGAGGGCTCGGTCCAGTTTCACATCGAGCGAGATGGCCTGATCGAACTGGGTGGCCTGGACGCCGCCGGCACCCTCGCCGAGGCCGAAGAACTGGCGCAGCATAGGCTTGAGATCGAGCTGGCTGCCGCTGATGCGCACGACATAGCCGCCGTCCATGGGCACGAGGTCCAACTGCGCACTATCGCCAGAACTCAGCCCGAACTGGCTGAAACTGGCGGCCTGAAGGCCATCGGTAGCGTGATAGGTAATGTCGCCGATGGCGCGCACAGTGCCGAATGACAGGTCGATATCATTAAGCTGCGTTATCTCGCCCGCTGGTGTAATGACGGCGCTCAGCGTGCCCGAAGTACCTGTCGCCTTGCTGATGCCGATATCCTTGATATCAAGCGCTGCGTCCTTGAGGTCGACCGCCATTTGCAACGAGCCGTTGGCGAGCGGCTGCGCCACGAAGCGCACACGCCCGGAAAGGAACTCCGAGGCGTCGAAACCCATCTTGGCCAGGTCCGCGACATCAATGGTCGAGGACAGGCGGAAAGTTGGGTCGGTCGTCGGGGTGCCAGCGATCTCGACTTCCGCTGGCATGCCATCGATCTCGGCACTGCCACCGAGCTGATACCCATCCTGCGAAGCGCTGAAGGCAAGCTGGCCATTGCCGATACGCCGTTCCTGTATCGGCTCGGAACTGGCGAAATCGGCCACCGTACCGTTGACCACATAGTCGATATCCATCGGGCGGCCGCTGACCTCGTCGGCCAGGCTGATCGTGGCCACGAGGCCAAGGTCGACCGCGCCCGTGATGGATTCGAGATCCACCGGGAGCTGCGCGCTGGCGAGGGCCTCGGGCTGCTGGGCCTTGGCCAGGTCGAGCAGGGCCGGGATCGGCGCCCTGATGTCCCCCGAAATCTCGATGATGCTTTCGGCCGGGTTCGAATTGTCCATCACCAGAGCGGGGTTGGCGACCTGGATTTCCCCGCCACCGGTCGCGAGCTTGCCGCCGGCGGCCGAGATGATGACGTTGCTGTCGTCGACCTGCAGCCGCGTCTCCCCGTCGATGGCGATGGGATCCATCTCGGCGGTCGGCTTGATGGAGACGCCGGTGCCGATCATGTCGATCTGCATGCTGTCCTCAGGGATCGGCTTGTCCTCCCGGCCGAGGCCAAGGCTGCCGACGGGAAAGTTGAAGTCCATGCGCGAGCGCGCCACGGTCCCTTCGGTGACATTGGCGACGAACCAGTCCCGGCTTTCCCCGCCCATGATGTATGGCCAGAGCCGCTTGAGGTCGTCGGCACTGACGCCCTGCCCCGCCACGGTCATCTCTATGCCGAGCCCTGCCTGGAGCATGTCGACGCGGCCGGTTGTCTCGACCGTCGCCTCGCCCTTGCGGGCAAGGAAGCGGTCGATGCCCAGCGCCCCATAAAGCGGGGCCGACCAGCCCGAGAAATCCATGGTATCGAACGGCTCTTCCGGCGCCGCCATGTCGTTGGGGTGAATGAACACGTCGCGAGCATGCAGCGAAATGCCGAGCGTGGGACCAAAGGTCGGGTCCAGCCCCATGGAGAAGATGCCGGAAATGTTGGCCCTGCTCTGCCCGATCTGCAGCGCGGCGTCATCGAGGATGAACTGCCCCGCGGCCGGCTCCCAGGTAATGTCCATGATCGAGCTGGCAATGGGGAAGTAGGCATCGGCGACGCGCAGGTCGAGCCCGGTGAGATCGATCTTGAAGCGACCGTCCACCAGCTTGCCGGCGGCCGGTTCGAAATTGACGTCAATGGAGAGCGCCCCTGCCCCGCGCATGGCAGCAACGCTGGTAGCATCGTCGATAAAGGGCAGGAAGGCGGCAAAGTCGATATTGGTGACATCGGCCTCGAGCCGCGAATTACCGACATCGTCAACGGTCCGCGTCAGGTTGCCCGTCATGGTGCGCCCACCCAGCCTCGCCGAGAAGGTACCATTGGTGTTGCGGCGATCCGGCGTCGGCCCGATCTCGAGGTTGATTGCCTCGAACCGGCGGAAGAGCCCGTAGACCGAGTCGGTCATATCGACGACGCCATCGCGGATGACGAGTTTGGAAAACCGTCCTTGAGCCGCCTGCTCCACGATATCGGCGATGCCCTGCTCACTGGCCTCAAGATTGTAGATCAGCCACTCATTGTCCGAGCGCATTGCCAGGGGCTCGCCGCTGCCGCTGATATCGACCCCGCTGGAGGAAATACCAACGGTGGGAAACGCGTCCTCCCCCTCCAGCACGCGCAGTATGGGCGGGCCGCCCTCCGGGTCATCGAGCATCTCGAAGCTGGTGATGCGCGGTCCGAACAGATCCTGCACCATCTGCACATGCGGGCGCACGATGGTCACCGTGGCGCCGGGCTGGCCGAATAGCGCACGCGCCGGGGAAAAGCCGACCTCCAGTGCATCCATGGCAATGCGAGCGCCCGATTTGGTGTCAGTCAGCAGCACCGGGGCAAACTGGATGACCGGCCAGACGCCGTTCTCCACCGCCAGATTCATCTCACCCAGTTCGAGGCTGGAGGTCGGCGGCAGGGCTGACTGAATCAATGACCGCACCGCCTGCCCGCCGAATGGCAGGCGCACCGGCGTTACCAGCAGCACGATGTAGAGCAACAGGAGCAGCACCGAGGGAATACCAAGCAGCCACACGGCCAGCTTGGCTGCATGCCGCGCAGGAGGCCGTTTGCGCTGCGCAGACGACGAAACAGGGCTGTCTGCGGGTAAGGTTGACGCGCTCACTTGCTTCCAGAACGAGGCTTTGCCGTTATCTTCTGGCACCTCAGAATCAACCGCAGAAGGCGGTCTCTTGCCCAATGATACCGGCTGGAATATGGCACTGACACCCACATTCTGATGCGCCAGACTGTTCAACGGAAGGTTTGCCATGCCCGATCTGAGTGAAGGCGATGTTGCGCCCGACTTTACCCTGCTTCTCGACGACGGCAATACGTTCCAGCTCTCGGCGCAACGAGGCAGACCGGTGGTGCTCTACTTCTACCCCGAAGACGATTCCGGCGGCTGCGTCGACGAGAACAAGGAATTCTCCGAGCGCGCCGCGGCCTTCGCTGCAGCGGGGGCCAGTCTTGTGGGCATTTCGCCCGATACCGTCGAAAGCCACGTCAAGTTCCGCAAGAAATACGGACTGGTCGTGCCGCTGGCTGCCGATCCGGAACACAGGGCCATCGCGGCGTTCGGGCTGTGGAAGCTCAAGAAGCTCTATGGACGCGAGTTCATGGGGCTGATCCGTACCTCGTTCATCGTCGACGCGGATGGCCGTGTTGCCCGCATCATCCGCGCCACGCGCATCGTTGGCCATGCGCAGAAAATGCTGGAGGCGCTTGAGGTGCATGTGTCTGGCGCCAACCGCAAATAGGCTTTGTTAACCATGCCGTGCCATATTGCGAACACCATATTTATGGCGTTGCGGGGTGTGTGGGGTGCGTAACCAGGCCAGTTTCGGACGGCCCGACAATGGCAGGCCCCAGCACGGCCAGCCGGGCCGCCGCGGTGTACACCCTGCCCTCTTCTACTCCATGTTTGCCGTTCTTCTGGCTGGTAACGCGCTGCTGGTCACGGCCTTCATGCTATCGCCCGACATTGCCAGACTGCTCAGCGGACAGAACGAGCAGGTCATCGAGGCCTACGAGAATCGCATCGCGCAATTGCGGGTCGAGGTCGATCGCCTGCACTCGCGCAGCTATGCGCAGGCCGGCGATATCAACCTGCAGCTCCAGGAACTGGCGCAGCAGCAGGAAGTACTGATCGAGCAGCACCAACTGGTACGCGTGCTGGTCGACAAGGCGGACGAGCTGGGAATCGAGGCCGCAGCCCTTGCCGCGCCAAATGCCGGCGACACGGCGCTCGCACCAATTGCCACCGGCAATCCCGATATCGACGCCACCGCTGCAGCCGTTGCGCAGATGATGGGCGAAACGCAGTTTGCCATGACTTCAATCGCCGAAACGGCCACGCAGCGCACCGCGAGCATCGTTTCGGAGTTGTCGGACCTTGGCATCCGCGTCGACCTGCCCGAGAGCCTCGATGGTGTGGGCGGTCCACTGCTGGCGCCGCAGGACGGCGGCGAGGTTTCGCCGATGGTCGATGACGCCAATGCGGTCATGGCTGCGCTTATTCGCTACAAGGCCGCCCGCGACAGCATCGACGTGGCACCGATCCACATGCCAATTACCGGCAATTTCCGCCAGAGCTCCGGCTTCGGCAACCGTACCGACCCGTTCAGCGGCGGGCGGGCCTTCCATTCCGGGCTCGATTTCGCCGCCCCCAAGGGCACCACCGTGTTCAGCGCGGGCAAGGGGGTCGTCAGCTTCGTCGGTACGCGTTCTGGCTACGGCAATGTGGTGGAGGTCACCCATGCCAATGGCCTCCTCAGCCGCTATGGCCACCTGTCCGGCTTTCTCGCCGAGGAAGGCCAGGCGGTCAATACCGGAACGCCGATCGCCAAGGTTGGCTCGACCGGCCGCTCCACCGGTCCGCACCTGCATTTCGAGGTGCGCAAGTCCGACAGCGCCATCAATCCCAAGGCCTTCCTTGAGGCCGGCAAGCGCCTGCTGGCGCTGCTGGGATAGAGCCGGTTACTCGGCCGAAACGTCCGTTGCCACGCCCACGCGCTGCGCCAGGGCTGCCTCCATGAACTCGTCCACGTCGCCATCGAGCACTACCGAAGGCTGGCCGCTTTCGACGCCGGTCCGCAGGTCCTTGACCATCTGGTAGGGCTGCAGCACGTAGGAGCGGATCTGGTGGCCCCAGCCGATATCGGTCTTGCTGGCCGCCTGCGCGTTGGCAGCTTCTTCACGCTTCTGCAGCTCGGCCTCATAAAGCCGCGACTTTAGCATCGCCATGGCCGTCGCACGGTTCTTGTGCTGGCTGCGCTCCTGCTGGCAAGCCACGATAATTCCTGAAGGAACGTGCGTGATGCGGATGGCCGAGTCGGTCGTGTTGACGTGCTGACCACCGGCGCCCGAGGCGCGGTAGGTGTCGACCTTGAGGTCGGCTTCGCGGATTTCGATGTCGATGGAGTCATCGACGACGGGATAGACCCAGCAGCTCGAAAAGCTGGTGTGACGACGCGCCGCCGAATCATATGGGCTGATGCGCACCAGGCGATGCACGCCGCTCTCGGTCTTGAGCCAGCCATAGGCATTGTGACCCGAAACCTTGATCGTGGCCGATTTGATGCCGGCTTCTTCGCCGTCATGCATTTCGAGCACTTCGACCTTCATCTTCCGGCGCTCCGCCCAGCGGGTATACATGCGCAACAGCATGTTGGCCCAGTCCTGGCTCTCGGTGCCACCGGCTCCCGAGTGGATTTCGACATAGGCATCATTGGCGTCGACTTCGCCCGAGAGCAGCGTCTCGATCTGGCGGCGCCGAGCATCCTGCTTGAGCGCGATCAGTGCGTTTTCTGCGTCCTTGACGATCTCGGCGTCGCCCTCGGCTTCGCCCATCTCGATCAGTTCGGCATTGTCGCGGATGCCCGCTTCGAGCTCGCGCACCGACTTGACGGCAACGTCGAGTTCGTCGCGCTCGCGCATCTTGGCGCGGGCCTTTTCGGGATCGTTCCAGAAATCGGGAGACTCGGTCTCGGCGGTCAGCGCGTCGAGGCGCAGTTCAGCAGTATCCCAGTCAAAGATGCCTCCTCAGCAGGGTCAGGACCTGCTCGATTTCGGCGACGGTCTTTTCGATTTCCGCACGCATTGGACAAATTCCTCAAAAGAGTGGCGCTCCGTTTAGCGGAGGTAGCGGCCGGGATCAACCTTGTCGGCGCTGGCTCTTCTCGAACTTGCGCAGCGCAGTCTCCCGCTTGATGCGCGATACGCGGCTGAGGAAGAACACGCCTTGCAACTGGTCGATCTCGTGCTGCGCCACCCGCGCAACGAAGCCTTCGAAACGCGCCCCGTCGCGGCCGCCATCGGCGGTGTCATAGGCGATCTCGACCCAGGTCGCCCGCTCGACCGGCACCTCGATGCCCGGCAACGACACCGAGCCTTCCGGACCTACCGCGGTTTCGGGAGCCATCAGGGCGATCTCCGGATTATAGAGCACGCGGTAGTCGCGTTGCGCGGCGTCGGTCGCGACGTTGATCACGACCACCGGCTCGTCCAGTCCCAGATGCGCTGCGGCAAGTCCATAGGCCTGAACTTCCCCCGCCGCCTCGAGCAGAGCGGCGCCTGCGCCAAGCATGGCGGCATCGACAGGCCTCGATACAGCTTTCCGGGCCAGCGCGGCGTGCGGATAGGTCACGAAATCAGGCACTAGAACAGCCCGCCGCGCCCTGCCTGGGAGTTGATCCACTGGCCGGTCGTCGGATCGTAGACCGGCTGTTCCGTGACACCTTGGGGCGCTGCCGGCTGTGTCACGAAGCCTGAGTCATATTGCTGCTGCATCAATTGCTGGCGCTGGATGGCGTCGAAGGCGTTCACATCGACGCCGATGACTGAGGTCATCAGGTTCGGACCGGTGCCCGGCTTGAATGCCTCCTCGATCGCGGCCTCTCCGTCGAAGGCCTTGACCCCCGAATTGGGATTGATCCACGCCGTGCTCATGCCGGGCGGCACGTTAAACGGCGTCGGCGGCTTGCCTTCGAGTGCCTTGGCCATGAACTCGGTAAAGATCGGCACGGCAAAGGTGCCGCCAGTCACCGAGCTACCCATGGAGCGCGGCTGGTCGTATCCAACATAGACGCCGACGGCGAGTTCGGGCGTGAACCCGACGAACCAGGCATCCTTGTAGTCATTGGTGGTACCGGTCTTGCCCGCAACCGGCCGGTTGAGCACGCGTGCGGCGGTGCCGGTGCCACGCTGCACCACGCCTTCCATCATCGAGGTGATCTGGTACGCCGTCATCGGGTCGAGCACCTGCTCGCGATTGTCCACGATAACAGGCTCGCCCTGCCCGTCCCAGCTCGTTGCTTCGCAGCCCTGGCACAGGCGCTGGTCATGCTTGTAGACGGTGACGCCATAGCGGTCCTGAATGCGGTCGATCAGCGTCGGCACGATCTTGCGACCGCCATTGGCAATGGTTGCATAGGCCGCGGTCATGCGCATGTCGGTGGTTTCGCCTGCACCCAACGCCATCGCTAGTACCGGCTGCATGGTGTCGTAGACGCCGAACATCTTGGCGTATTCTGCCACCAGCGGCATGCCGACATCCCTCGCCAGCCGCACGGTCATGACATTGCGGCTGCGCTCGATGCCGCGCCGCAGCGTCTGTGGTCCGTAGAATTCCTGGGCATAGTTTTCCGGCCGCCAGATCGAGCCGTCGCCGTTGCGGATTTCAACCGGCGCGTCGAGCACCACCGATGCCGGCGTATAGCCGTTGTCCAGCGCCGCCGCATAGACGATCGGCTTGAACGACGAACCAGGCTGCCGCAGTGCCTGCGTGGCGCGGTTGAACTCGCTCATCGCGTAAGAGAACCCGCCCACCATGGCCAGCACGCGGCCGGTGCGCGGATCCATGGCGACCAATGCCCCCTCGATCTCGGGCACCTGCTCCAGCGTATAGATGCCGGTCTGCCCGGCGACGGGCGAGACGTAAATCACATCTCCTACCTTAAGAAAGTCCTGCAAGGACTTGGACACCCACTTAATCTCAGGCCCAGAGAGCGTGCCGATGACGCGGTCTTCGGCCACAGCACCATCGGCCAGGCCGTCGGGGCGCAGACCGATGCGGGCCTCGTTGCTGCCCATTTCGAGCACCACGGCAAGCTGCCACTCCGGCACGTCGCTGAGCGGCACGACTTTGGCGACATCCAGTCCCCAGTCCTCACCTATCTCGATGCTGGCGACTGGTGTGCGGAAGCCCTTGGTGCGGTCATAGGAGATCAGCCCGTCCATCAGCGCTCGCCGCGCATATTCCTGCAGCTTGGGCTCGAGCGTGGTGCGGACGGACAGTCCTCCGCCGTAGAGCTGGTCCTCGCCATAGAGCTTGGCCAGTTCTCGGCGCACTTCCTCTGTGAAATATTCGGCCGAATAGAGCTGGCTGCCACCGGCGCGCGGCACGACGTTGAGCGGCTCGTCCTTGGCGATGGAGGCTTCTTCCAGCGTCGCGTAGCCATTCTCGACCATACGGTCGATCACCCAGTTGCGACGCTCGATGGCGGCCTGCGGGCGGCGGAACGGGTGGTAGTTATTGGGACCCTTCGGCAAGGCCGCGATATAGGCCGCTTCGCTCAAGTTGAGCTCATACAGGGCCTTGTCGAAATAGTTCAGGGCCGCTGCTGCCACGCCATAGGAGTTCAGCCCGAGGAATATCTCATTGAGGTAGAGCTCGAGGATGCGATCCTTGGAGAAGGTCGACTCGATACGGACCGCGAGCAGCGCTTCCTGCAGCTTGCGGTCCCAGGTCTGTTCGGAGGTGAGCAGGAAGTTCTTTGCTACCTGCTGGGTAATCGAGGAGCCGCCGCCCTGAATGGAATTGTTGCCATCCATGCGCGCCAGCACGTTGTCGCGCACCGCGCGGAACACGCCATCGATGGCGATGCCGCCATGGATATAGAAATCCTTGTCTTCGGCGGAGAGAAACGCCTCGATCAGCAGTGGCGGCACGGTCTCGATCGGCTGGAACAGCCGGCGCTCGCGGGCGAATTCGGCGAGCAGCGTGCCGTCGGCCGCGTGAACGCGCGTCGTCACCGGCGGCTGGTAATCCTTGAGGACTGTGTAGTCGGGCAGTGCCGCAGCAATGGTGGTCAGATAGATCGCAGCCACGCCGATACCGGCCAAAGCGGCGAACATTGCAAAACCAAAGATCCAGCCGATCAAGCGCAGCATATAGTCATTCTCTCCCGGCGATCGTCTGGACCGCCATAGTCAATCCGCCATGCCCGCCTACACGCGCGGATTCACCTGTAGAATCATAGCAGACCGCGACCCCAAAGTGGATCACAAGGCCGAAATGCAGGTGGCTTCTGGTGTGCACTTGCTGCCTGCGTGGCCGAATTGCCACGTCACTCCTCGGGGACGAGCCCGTCAAAATAGGACGAGATGCCGCGTGCCAGCGCCTCCGCCGTTCGATCCTGCCATTCTCCCTGCAGCAGGTTGGCCATGTCGTCCGCGTTGGAGAGAAAGCCCAGTTCCACCAGCACCGAAGGCACATCGGGCGCCTGCAGCACGAAGAAATCGGCCTGTCGCACCGGGAAGCGGCGCAGTTCGACGCTGGGCTCGAGCTGATGCACGATGGCCTGCGCCGCCGTGTATGACTGGTGCCGCATCTCGCGCCGCATCAAGTCGAGCAGGATGTCAACGACCTCAGGCGCCATCTGCGGCATGGCGAATCCGGCAATGACGTCGGTCTTGTTCTCGTTATCAGCCAAAACCTTGTCCAGCACGTCAGTCGCGTTCTCGTCACGCGTGTAGACGCTGGCACCGCGAATCTCGGGTTGCTGAAAGCTGTCCGCATGAACGGAAATGAAGAGGTCCGCCTTGTTCTTCCGGGCCAATGCAACCCGTTCCTCAAGACGCAGGAAAGTGTCATCCTCACGGGTAAGCGCCACATCGAAGCGTCCGGAGGCCACCAGCAGTTCCTGGAGTCGCAGCGCGAAGGCGAGAACTATCTCCTTTTCCTTGATGCCGTCGGCCGTCTCGGCCCCGCTGTCGATACCGCCATGGCCAGGGTCGATCACCACCAGCGGACGGGTAGCGATCGGCAGTTCGGAGCCGCCAGCTGGCGTCGGACTGGCTACCGCCGGCGTCGATCCGGAAGCCACGAGGTCACGCGACACATTGGCCGCGAACTCCTCGGCTGTAGCAGGGATGACATCCACCACCAGTCTCGCCGGCTGGCCCTCGAAGGGGTCAAGTATATAGGCCTGCTGCACTTGGGCCGGAGCAGAGAGCATCAGGGTGGTTCGCACACGGTCGGGTGCCGCCTGCTCTACCAGGTACTCCGAGATCATGCCTTCACCGGCCGGCTTGCCATCTGGCTCGGGCACTGAGAACGTGGCCGCTCTCACATCGATCGCCAACCGGTCGGGCTCGCTGAGAGACACCAGTGCGAATTCGGTCTTACCGGCAAGATCGATCACCAGGCGCGCCCGCTCGGGGGTCGCAGAGACGCGCACATCCATGACATTGGGCAACGCGACCGACGCGGCCGCAGTCGCCGCAATGGCCTCGGGCGTCGCATCCTGGGCCTGCGGCGCAGCACCCAAGGAGATGGCGGCAAAGACCGCCGCGAGAAACGGCAGGACAATCGGACGAACGAGTTTCAACAAGTGCAGACCGGCCCCAAATTCTTGCAGGTGCCGTGTGTCACCCGGATGGGGCGATTCTACGGCGCGAAGGCACTTATGCGATGATTTGTCGGACGGGCCAATAAACGCGGTGTGAAATGGTTTGCCGTCGCCGGTTTTGACTTTCCTGTTGCCATTCGGTCGCAACATCCCTACACGCTAGACGTGAAGCGCATGCTTCCTCAGAACCAGTTTGCGTAGCCTCCGGGCTTACGACAGCGGTGCAGGAAGTGGCCGGCTCAAGGGAACGAAGAGAACTCCCGAAAGCTGGTTCAGATGCGGCAAATCCTGCGCTTCGCTGTGAATTTCGGTCCCATTGGACCGGACGGCTGCCAAGCATCCGCGGATGCCGGCAGCCCAATAGGAAGAGGTCAGATGGCCCGCAGGCGGACAGAACGCGACGCGATCGAATTTTCCGATTGCCGTTTTGCCACGCTGCATCTTCCGGCCGTGACCACACATATCGGCGCGAGGAAGGCAGAGCTTCTGCGCGCCACACACCCCAAACCATTCGCCTCGCACAGCGCTACGAGAAGGATTCCGGCTTTCCGGCGCCCTCTTGTCGGCGCGCGAGCGCGCGGAGTTTATTATGGCTACCAAGAGAATGCTGGTGGATGCCATCCACCCGGAAGAAACACGGATCGTCGTCACATCGGGTAACAGGCTCGACGAGTTCGATTTTGAATCGGCGACCCGCCGCCAGTTGCGGGGTAACATCTACCTCGCCAAGGTCACGCGCGTTGAGCCGTCCCTGCAGGCGGCGTTCGTCGAGTATGGCGGCAATCGCCACGGCTTCCTCGCCTTCAGCGAAATTCACCCCGACTATTACCAGATCCCGGTAGCCGATCGCGAAGCCCTGCTGCGCGACGAAGAGGCCGAGGACGATCATCACGACGAAGCCGAAGAGAACATCTCGCTTCCCGAGGGCGTGACCGAACCCGATGCCGAGACCGATCCGCAGGAGCCGGACGACATCGGCCATATCGAGCAGGCGCCTGCCAATTCCGAACCGGTCGAATCGATCGGCGGTGCTGATGCGCTCGAGGAAGTGCCGGAGCGTCGCCGCCAGAGCCAGAATCGCCGTCACTACAAGATCCAGGAAGTGATCAAGCGCCGGCAGGTCATGCTGGTCCAGGTGGTCAAGGAAGAGCGCGGCAACAAGGGCGCGGCTCTCACCACCTACCTGTCGCTCGCCGGCCGCTATTCCGTGCTGATGCCGAACACCGCCCGTGGCGGCGGCATTTCGCGCAAGATCACCAACGCTGCCGACCGCAAGCGCCTCAAGGAGATCACCAGCGATCTTGAAGTGCCGCAGGGCATGGGCGTGATCCTGCGCACGGCAGGTGCTTCGCGCACCAAGGCCGAAGTGAAGCGCGATTTCGAATACCTGATGCGCCTGTGGGAAAGCGTGCGTTCGCTGACCCTCAAGAGCCAGGCACCGTGCCTCGTCTATGAGGAAGGCTCGCTGATCAAGCGGACCATCCGTGATCTCTACAACAAGGAGATCGACGAGGTCTTCGTGGCGGGCGATGACGCCTTCCGCGAGGCCAAGGACTTCATGAAGATGATCATGCCGAGCCACGCCAAGAACGTGCAGCTCTACAAGGAAGATCAGCCCCTCTTCTCCAAGTACGGCATCGAGCAGCAGCTCGACTCGATGTTCTCGCCGACGGTCACCCTGCCTTCCGGCGGCTACATCGTCATCAACCCGACCGAAGCGCTCGTTTCCATCGACGTGAACTCGGGTCGCTCCACCAAGGAGCACAATATCGAGGACACCGCGCTCCAGACCAATCTGGAAGCCGCCGAGGAAGTCTCCCGCCAGCTCCGCCTGCGCGATCTGGCCGGCCTCATCGTCATCGACTTCATCGACATGATGGAAAACCGGAGCAACCGGGCCGTCGAGCGCAAGCTCAAGGATTGCCTCAAGGACGACCGCGCCCGCATCCAGGTCGGCCGCATCAGCCATTTCGGCCTCATGGAAATGAGCCGCCAGCGCATCCGCTTCGGCGTGGTGGAAAGCTCCACTCACAAGTGCCCGATCTGCGACGGCACCGGTCTTGTCCGCTCGACGGAAAGCCTGGCGCTGATGATCATGCGCCACATCGAGGACCATGTGCTGCGCCGCCAGGGCCAGTCGATCAACGTCCGCGTGCCGGTCGAGATCGCGCTCTACATCCTCAACTTCAAGCGCGAGACGCTGACCGCGCTGGAAATCCGGAACCAGCTGTCGATCACCATCACTGCCGACGGCAAGATGACGGGCAACCAGTTCGCCATCGAAAAGGGTGAAGCCCGCGTCATCGCCTATGCCGAGCAGCGCGCCACCGAGCATGTCCGTGTCGATAGCGCCGTCATCGATGACGAGGTCGAGGAAGAAGACATCGTCGAGGAAACCGAGGATGAGGAGGCCGAGGAGCGTCCCGCCGCAGCCGCAGCGACCGCTGAAGCTGGCGAAGGCGAGGGCCGCCGCCGCCGCCGCCGCCGTCGTCGGGGTGGCGAGCGCGGTGACGAGGGTGGCCCACGTCCGCAGCAGCAGCGCGCGGCACAGGCGCCAAGCGTCGAAGCCGAGAGCGATGCCGAAGCTGGCGACGAGGATGGCGAGGGCGACGAGGAAGAGAACGGCGCCCGCCCGTCCGGCGATGCCCAGTCCGACGGCGAGACGCGCAAGCGCCGTCGCCGTGGTCGCCGTGGTGGCCGCCGCAATCGGCGCGACGGTGAAGATGGCGTCGAGAAGGCGCCCTCACCCGCTGGCGAAGGCGGCCTGACCCCCGCCGAGGCCAATGCTGTCGCCGAGAGCCTGCTCGCGCAGGACGAGATCGTGGCGGCCGAACCGGCAGCCACCGAAGCAGCGCTGGCCGAAAAGCCCAGGCGGACACGGCGCAAGAAGGTCGAAGAGACCGCCGAATCCGCGCCACTCGACGCGGCCCCGGTCGAGGCCACTGAAGTCGAAGCCCCAGCGGCTGAGACTGACGAGAAGCCGAAGCGCAAGCCACGGGCTCGCAAGCCCAAGGCGGAAGCCGCCGAGGCTGCGCCCGCCGCATCGGTTGCCCAGGCAGCGCCTGCTGCCAGGGCGCCCGCCAAAGCTCCGGCCAAGGCCGAACCTGCTGCGGCCTCCGCCGCGGAAGAGGCGCCCAAGCCGCGCCGCGCCAAGAAGGAACTGCCTGCCGAAGGCATCGTGGTGTCGTCCAGCGCCGCCCCCAAGGCGGAAGCTGAAGGCGAACCTGAAGAGCCCAAGAAGAAAGCCGGCTGGTGGCAGCGCCGCCTTGGCCTCGGCTAGAAGCATCAAAGGCGGCCTCCGGGCCGCCTTTTCGTTTCCGGGCTAGCGCCCCTTCACCTTCACCGTTTCCCGCCGAACGATATGCACGCCGGCCTCCGGCGTCCGCATGATCGTCAGCCGCGCATGCTCCTCCACCGGCTTGCGGTGCGGTCGCACACCCGGTTTGTCCCTGCGATGCCTGTCGGGGCCGAGGTAGTTGCGGGTCTCGATATAGAGGTGCTCCTGCCCGATCTGCGCGGCAAGCTTGGTAGCGATGGTGCGCCCATCCTCGGGCACGCTGATCACCTCGTCGAACCCCATCTCGATGTGGTGCTGGATATCCTCGGGCGACCCTTCGCGCAGGAACAGCACTACGGGAGCAAAGCTCAGGGTGACCGAACCGGCATGGCGCAGGTCGACCAGCACCTTCTTCATGGCCTCGACCTCGAAATCGAAGTGGACCAGATAGAAGACCAGCCTGTGATCAAATCGGTCATGGCCGAGTGCCGGTGAGTGAGCGACGATTGCCCCGAAGCGCAGCTTTTCGGCCAGCCGCATCAGCGCAACGCCGTCTCGCTCGTCCTTGGCCAGGACAATGGCGACGCAATGCGCAAGAATGGTCGGATCAGGTGCATGCACGGTTCGGACCTCCCAATCCTACCAGCGCAACCGCATCCTAGCACTCGTCACTTAACAATGGCCTGCCGTTAGATCCAGGACGTGTCTGCTACCGCAGAAACTGCTGCATCCGCTCCAGCGCCATTTCGATGCTCTCGCGTCGTCCGGCATAGGAGAACCGGACATACCTGTTGCCGCCGGCCCGGTCGAAGTCGATGCCCGGCGTCACGGCCACGCCTGCCTCTTCGAGCAGCGCCTCGCAGAAGCTCATCGAGTCGTTGGAAAAGCTCGAAATCCCCGCATAGGCATAGAAGGCGCCATCCGCGGGGCTGCCGATCTCGAAGCCCAGTGTCCGCAACCCATCATCCAGCAGCGCCCGGTTGGTGGCGTATCCGGCCTTCTGCTCCTCAGCATAGTCGCGCTCGCCCAGGGCAACCGTTGCCGCGATCTGGCTCAGCGTGGGTGCGGAGATGAAGAGGTTCTGCTGCAGGATCTCAGCCCGACGCACCAGGTCATCGGGCAGCACCATCCAGCCGATGCGCCAGCCGGTCATGCAATAGTATTTCGAGAAGCTGTTGATGATGATCGCGTCGCGCGTGAGCTCGATCGCGCTGACCGACGGGCCGCGATAATCGAGGCCGTGATAGATCTCATCGGAGATCAGTCGTACGCCCAGCCGCTTGCAGGTGTCGACGATATCGGCGAGCCCTGCCCGGTCCACGGCGGCCCCGGTGGGGTTTGCAGGGCTGGCGAACAGCAGGCCATCGAAGGGCATGTCCGCATGCGCTGCGGCAATGTCGGCGCCGGTGAGCCGCCAGCCATTGGCGGCGCTGAGAGGGATTTCCGCAATGCCGAAGCCCAGCCCCAGCAGCGTGTTCACATAGGCAGGATAGCCCGGCCGGGTAATGGCGATGCGTGCACCGGGCCGAAACGCAGCATGAAAGGCGACGATGAAACCCGCCGACGAGCCCATCGTGCAGAGGATGGAATCAGCTGCGACGATAACGGTGTGTTGCTCCGCATAGTATGCAGCGAGTCCCTCGCGCAGCTCGTCCAGGCCCTTGGCATTGGTATATCCCTGGGCCAGCGGCAGTGCCTTGCCAACAGCCTCGATAACCCTGGGTGCCGGCGGTGCGCCCGGCTCACCCACCTCGAGATGGCACACCGTTCGTCCGGTCAGCTCGATGGCCTTGGCGCGCTTGAGGATTTCCATGGCGTGGAACGGCATCAGGCCGTCGATTGGCAGCTCAGTCACTGGCACTCCTTGTTGTCTCGACCTAGCTGCTTCCGCAGGCGCCCTCAACAACAATTGATGGCGCCGTCAGGTGCGTGTTCACTCCCGGCTGCCAATGTCGTTCCGTGTCTGCTAGAAGGCAGCCACTACCAGCGGGGAGCCACCAATCCATGTCGCGCGTCACTCTTGCCTTCGTCGCCCTCGTCGGCATCCTTGCGGGTGCCGTCGGCTATTCGGTGCTGAACAGGCCTGCCCCGCAAACCGACACGGTGACGGTACAGGCGCTGATCGACCAAGCGATTTCGGCATATGACGCCAAGCGAATCGCCGAGGCCAGCAGCGCTCCGCAGGATGTGGCAGCCATTGATCCCGCCGTACTCAACCCGCTCATCGAATCCTACCTGCTGAGCGATCCCAAGATCCTCCAGCGCATGTCGGTGGCGCTGGACACGACGCTGCAGGCCGAGCAGATCGAACAGTCCTCCACCGCCATCGCCTCGATGCAGGAAGCCATATTCAACGACCCCGGCCAGGTCGTACTCGGCAACCCGGACGGCGACGTCACCCTGGTTGAGTTCTTCGATTACAACTGTGGCTATTGCCGCGCCGCCCTGCCCGATATGGCGACGCTGCTCGCCGAAGATCCGAACCTGCGGGTGATCCTCAAAGAGTTCCCGATCCTCTCCAACGAGTCGATCGACGCGGCCCGCGTAGCCGTTCTCGTCGGCGACGCCGATGTGGATTACTGGACCTTCCACGAGACGCTCTTCACCAGCCGCAGCCAGGTGGATAAGCAGGTGGCCCTCGCCGCGGCGGCCGATCTGGGCCTCTCGCCCGTATCCCTGGAGCTGGACATGGGTACCGAGGCCGTTTCGCAGACGATCCAGACCTCCTATGAAATCGCCCGGGCGCTCAACATTACGGGCACGCCGACCTACATCATCGGCAACGAAATCATTCCCGGCGCCATCGGCATCGACGAGCTGCGTGGCCGTATCGCCAACATGCGCGCTTGCGGTGAGACTCAATGCGAGAGCTAAGTCCTACTTTTGTCGGGATTTTTGCCTTTTCCGTGCATTTCGTGTAACCGCGCTTGCGCCGGCACGAAGACCCGGTGCAAAAGGCAAAAATCATGGCTAAGCGCGTTCTCGTCCTCAACGGCCCGAACCTCAATCTGCTCGGTACCCGCGAGCCCGATATCTATGGCGCGGCGACGCTCAAGGATATCGAGACCCTGTGCAAGCAGACCGGCGAAGCGGCAGGCCTCACCGTCGATTTTCGCCAGTCCAACCATGAAGGCGAACTGGTCACCTGGATCCAGGATGCCCGCAACAGCGCCGATGCCATCCTCATCAACCCGGCTGCCTATTCGCACACATCAGTGGCCATCCACGATGCCCTCAAGGCCGTCGGGCTTCCGGTTGCCGAAGTCCATCTGAGCAACATTCATCAGCGCGAAGCGTTTCGACACCACTCCTATGTGTCATCGGTCGCGTTCGGTGTCATTTGCGGCTTCGGCGTCGCCGGGTATACAATGGCGCTGACAGCGCTCGCCGAAAAACTCAAATAACGATCAACGCGTCAAGCGCGGGAGACCGACAAGAATGACCAAGTCATCGCAAGTGGATCAGGATCTGATCCGGGCCATTGCCGAGCTGCTCAACAAGGAAAATCTCGCCGAGATCGAGATCGAGCAGGAGGACTTCCGGGTCCGCGTCACCCGCTCCTATGCCAACGAGGCGCCGGTCTACGCGCAGGCGCCGCAATATTTTGCGCCGCCCCAGGCCGCTGGCCCTGCCCCGCTGGCTCCGGCCGGCTCGGTGCCACCGGCAGCCCCCGCTGCGGCTGAGGATCTTGCCTCTAATCCCGGTACCCTGACCTCCCCCATGGTCGGCACCGCCTACCGCTCGCCGGAGCCCGGCAAGCCGACCTTTGCCGAAGTCGGCACCAAGGTGACGGAAGGGCAGACCCTGCTCATTATCGAAGCGATGAAGACGATGAATCAGATCCCGGCGCACCGCTCGGGCACCGTCACGCGCATCCTCGTCCAGGATGCCCAGCCGGTGGAATACGGCGAGCCGCTCGTCGTCATCGAGTAAGGGGGACCTCATGTTTCAGAAGGTCCTCATCGCCAATAGAGGCGAAATCGCCCTGCGCATCCTGCGCGCCTGCAAGGAGCTCGGCATCCAGACGGTCGCGGTGCATTCCACCGCCGACGCCAATGCCATGCATGTGCGCCTCGCCGACGAGAGCGTCTGCATCGGCCCGCCGGCCGCCAAGGACAGCTACCTCAACATCCCTTCGATCATGGCCGCCTGCGAGATCACCGGCGCCGATGCGGTGCATCCCGGTTACGGTTTCCTGTCGGAAAACGCCCGCTTCGCCAAAATCCTGACCGAGCACAAGGTGACCTTCATCGGTCCCTCGTCGCACCATATCGAGATCATGGGCGATAAGATCACTGCCAAGAAGACCGCCGTCGAGCTGGGCATTCCGGTCGTTCCCGGTTCCGCCGGCGCCGTCGAATCCGACGCCGACGCGATCAAGACCGCCAGGGAAATCGGCTATCCCGTGCTGATCAAGGCAACCGCCGGTGGCGGTGGCCGCGGCATGAAGGTCGCACTGACCGAAGCCGACGTGCTGGTTGCATGGTCGACCGCCCGCTCCGAGGCAAAAGCCGCCTTTGGCAATGACTCCGTCTACATGGAAAAGTATCTCGGCAAGCCGCGCCACATCGAGGTGCAGGTGATGGGCGACGGCCAGGGCAACGCCGTCCATCTGGGCGTTCGCGACTGCTCGCTGCAGCGCCGCCACCAGAAGGTCTGGGAAGAGGCTGGTGGCCCGACGATCGCTCCGGAAGAGCGTGACAAGATCGGCGAAATCTGCGCCGCCGCCATGCGCAAGCTCAAATATTCGGGCGCGGGCACCGTCGAGTTCCTCTACGAGGACGGCAATTTCTACTTCATCGAGATGAACACCCGCCTGCAGGTGGAGCACCCGGTCACCGAGCGCATCACCGGCATCGACATCGTCTATGAACAGATCAGGGTGGCGTCAGGCGAGAAGCTCTCGATGACGCAGGACCAGGTGAGTTTCTATGGTCATGCCATCGAAGTGCGCATCAACGCCGAGGACCCGCAGACCTTCGCGCCCTCGCCGGGCACCATCACCTTCTACCACCCGGCCGGCGGCGTCGGCGTGCGCGTCGATTCGGCGGTCTATCAGGGCTACAAGATCCCGCCCTACTACGACTCCCTGATCGGCAAGCTGATCGTCTACGGCCGCACCCGCGACGAATGCCTGCAGCGCCTGCGCCGCGCCATCGACGAATTCGTGGTGGACGGCATCAAGACCACGCTGCCGCTATTCCAGCGGCTGATCCGCGAGCCGGATATCCTGGCTGGCAACTACGACATCCACTGGCTGGAAAAATACCTGGCCGCCAACAAGGTCTGAGATAACAAGGGGCGCATTGCGCCCCTTTCCTTTCGGCGGGAGCCGCCATGTCCAAGCCCAGCCCCTTCGACATCGAGATCACGCCTGAGTTGATCATCCGCGCCTACCGCGCCGGCATCTTTCCTATGTCCGAGGATGCCGAGGACGAGGACCTGTTCTGGGTCAGCCCGGAAATGCGCGGCATCATCCCGCTCGACGGCTTCCGTCTCTCGACCAGCCTGCGCAAGGCGATCCGCAGGTCGGACTTCGTCGTCCGGGTCGATACCGATTTCGAGGCGATCATCGAGGGTTGCGCCACGGTCGGCGAGGATCGCGACAGCACCTGGATCAATCGCACCATCCGCTCCGTCTATGGAGAGCTGTTCCGGCGCGGCGTGGCGCACACGGTGGAAGTCTGGGATGGCCCCGACCTCGTGGGCGGGCTCTATGGCCTCGCCATCGGCGGCGCATTCTTCGGCGAATCGATGTTTCACCGCCGCACGAATGCCAGCAAGATGGCGATGGCGCATCTGGTGGACCGGCTCAATGCCGGCGGCTTCGTGCTGCTCGACACCCAGTTCGTCACGCCGCACCTGGCCTCGCTCGGCGGCATCGAAATTGCGCGCGAGGAATACGAGGAGCGCCTTGCCGACGCGCTCCTCGCCGAGGGCGACTGGTCTGCCTGGGACCGGCTCTAGTCCTTGAGCCGGAAGGCCAGTTCTGTCACCGGATGCCCCGACGGGTCTTCGCCGGGATCCTTGTGGTAGATTTCCATGCGGTTGGCGCCCACGAAGCGATCGCCGTCCACGCTACCATCCAGCGCAATGCCCTGTGCCTTGGTCCACTCGTCGAGCGTCATATTGGCGTCGTGCAGTTCATGATAGGGCACCGTGGCGGTGATCGAGGCGAAACGGCCGCCGGGCAGTGTTCCGGTTGTGAAGCGCCCATCGCCGGGCAACGCCCGGTCGGTCGGCATGCCGACCTGCATGTCCATGGTGCCGCCTGGATAGAAGTTTACATAGTTGAAGAAGGGCGCACCGGTCAGCTTGCCGCCCTTCCCTTTCACCCACGCAATAACATCATCGATCAGTGGCGGCGCCTGCTGGGCAATTTCCGGTTGCCGCAGCGTCAGCAATATGGCGGCATAGGGCTGGGCGGCTTTCTCGACGATCTTGGGTTCGGTCAGCATGTGATCCTCCTGTGATAGTCCCACCCTAAACGCTGGGCGAAGCCATGCTTGATCGCGCTTGCTAATCCACCTGTCCGCCGCCGGTGGCATTGGCCATGGTCGCCGTCATGCCCGCAGCAAGTTCGCTCGACAGCAGCACTGCGGCATCGGCGACCTGCGCCAGTGCCGTGATCTTGCGCAGAGGCGTATCCTTGGCGAATTCGCGATGCACGTCCTCGAAGGTCAAGCCCCTCTCGTTGGCCCGCAGCATCCACGCTTCGCGTACACCAGGCGCGTCGGGCGAACCGGGCGAACGTACCCACAGCACGCGCACGCCCTTGGGTCCTTCCTCGATGCCAAGCTGGCGCAGGAAGTTCTCGACCGCCGCACAGGCAATGCCGAAACCGCCCACATAGGCCACCGGCCAGCGCGCCACGTTCGCGGTAATGCCGACAATCGCGCCGCCACCATTCTCGCCCATATGCCGGGCCACAGCCGTGCCGGTATTGAACCAGGAGATCATCGACAGGCGAATTGGCTCCATCATCCGTTCGAACGCCATGTCGGCCAGCAGTTCGCCCTGCGTATCAGCCCATGATACACCGTTGAACATCAGCTTCACCGGCCCTGCCTCGGCCACCACATCAGCCAGATGCGCATCGACCGACGCCCGGTCCATGGCATCAAGCGTGGCGATCTCGGCCTTGCCGCCAGCGGCCCGGATTTCCCCTGCCACCGCCTCCAGCTCTACACGATTGCGCGCCGCCAGGAACACATGGGCCCCCTCGCGCGCATAGGCCTTCGCCACGGCGCCACCCACGGCGCCGCTGCCGCCATAGACGATGGCAGTCTTGTTCTTGAGCAACATGGATATCTCCCTCAGTGGCCGCAGCCTCGTGCCGCGGCGTCCCGGGGTCAAGGACGCGCGGAAGCCTTGCCAGCCGACACCACCGAAGGAGCTTTTTCGGGCTACCGCTCGTCCGGCGGCGGCACATCCGTGCTGGTCTTGCACTCGATCAACCACACGTCATAAATCGCGTGGTCCACCGCATTGAGCGCCGGGCTGTCGGCAAACATCCAGCCGGTGAAGATGCGCTTGGAAACACCCGTCAGGCTGCGCTGGTCCACCTCGAGAAAGGCCGAAACGCGCTGCGCCTCGGTCGGCGGCCGGTTGTAGCAGGCGCGCGGCGTGATCTCGAGCGCCCCGAACAGAACCGTTTCGTCGATATAGACATCGAAGCGGGTGATACGGCCGGTGATCTTGTCGAGCCCGGCAAACGTCGCCACCGGATTGGCAATGGGCTGGGCCATGCCAGGTGTGGCAAGGCCCAAAAGCGCCAGTCCCAGCAGCGGGACCAGCACCTTGCACAATGTCAGGAAACGTTGGGCGATCGGGCGCAAGGCGCCGCGGTCCTTATTCGGGCGACCAGGCGTCGTAGTCGCCGGTAACACGCGGGCGCTCGCCCTTGTTCAGCAGGCTGCCATCGGGACGGTAGGCCGCCGCCGTGCCCGTCAGGTTCGCCTCATGCGGCTTTTCCCAGGTCTTGGCTACATACTTGGACTGGCTCGGCGCCACATCGGTGCGGTGATGCATCCAGCCGTGCCAGCCGGCACCGATCTTGGACGCATCGGCGTCGCCGGCATAGGTCACATAGCGCCGGTCGGCCTTCTTGTCCTGGTAGTATTTGTTGCCGAACTCGTCGCTGCCGACATAGTCGCCAAAGCGCCAGATCCACAGGCGTGTTCCCCAGGTCTGGCCACTCCACCAGGAGAAGATTTCAGTGAGGAAGCTCTTGATACCGGGTTTGGCCAATTGTCGATTCCGCCGTCGAATATGCGTGTTGAGGGCGGGTTTAACATGGTCGCTCCCCCCAGCATAGAGCCGCGGAGCTTGTGTGACCGCGAAATCGCGGCTCGCCCCAATGCGGATGCCGGGCGAGGCGAATATGCCACCATCCCGATACGATTTTCTCCGGACCGGGACGCTCGCCTTGGCTGGCATGGGCAACTCTGCAACAAGTTCCGGATGCATTCCGGGGGGAAATCATGCAGGGCATCGAGCTATCGCGCCGCTTTTACCTCGACATTGTTCGACCCTGGCTGAACGAGGTTGCCCCCGGCCTTCAGCACTCCGCCGCGCTGACCGGATACGGCTCGGAATTGCTCGGTTTCGATGACGAGATGTCCAGGGACCACAATTGGGGTCCGAGGGTTCATCTCTTCCTGTCGCGCGATAGCTTCGATGCGCATGCCCAGAACCTGATCGATGCATTCTCGACGATCACTCCGGAGCATTTTCTGGGGGAGCCGATCGGATGGCGCAGCAGGCCGCACCCGCCCGCCAGCGGACGGTGGGCCATAGGCGCTCAAGACCACGGCCTCGAAATTCATACCATTGAAGCAAGGCTTGAAGGCGGCTTGGCGCTTGAGTCTGTGGATACGATTGGTCCGTTGCAATGGCTCGGTCTGTCCGAGCAAAAGCTTCTCGCTTTCACGGCAGGCGAAGTCTTCCATGATGATGGCGAACGCCTGGGCAAAGTCCGGGCCGCCCTGGGATACTTCCCGCGCGATGTCTGGCTTTACAAGATAGCCTGCCAGTGGCGCCGAATCGCCGAAGAGCAGGCATTCGTCGGCCGCACCGGCATGGTCGGCGACGACCTGGGCTCCCGCGTCATCGCTGCCCGGTTGGTTCGTGACGTGATGCGCATGGGTTTTCTGCTGGATCGTCGCTATGCGCCTTACCCGAAGTGGTTTGGCAGCGCATTCGCAAGGCTGCCTGTTTCCCGGACGCTGACACCCCTGTTGGAAAAAGTCTTGGTGGCTCCCGAATGGCGCGAGCGCGGCGAAGCCCTCGCGGCCGGCTATCTCGCATTGGCGAACCGCCAACGGGAAGATCGCATTGGTAACAGCTTCGAGCCGATCATCGGGCCTTACTATGACCGCCCCTTCACGACGATCAATGTGGACGAGATCATCGAGGCGACAGTTATTGGGATTGAGGATCCCGTCATCAAAGCGCTGCCTATTGTCGGCTCATTGGACCAGGTGACGGACCTGACGCCAGTGATCGAAGATCCCGCAGCAGCGCAGCGGATGATGCACGCGTTGCTGGGGTGACTTGGCAGCGTGGCCGGTATCGGTGACTAACCAATGGCAGCCTTCGGGATGTCCCATTCCGACGGCAAATAACCGTCGGAGATCGGAAGCGGCCCGTCACTTTGTGGGGTGGGAAGCGGTCAGTCTGCTTTTGGTTCGAACGTATAGAAAAGCAGACATAGGCGGATCGGCGAACCTGGGACCGGTGGCGGACGGGGCGCTTTCGGGGGCCGAGCTAACACGCTCCGCCAACGAACTCGCGGCACAATTCGAGGATCGACGGCCAGGTTTCGGGCACCACCTAGCCACGATGGCCATCGCCTGGATCGTGTTCCGCGAGAACCTGGACCGGGCCTCATCCGGTGCTGTGCTGGTGTCGTGGACGGGCAAGGGCCTCGTGCTATCCGAGCCGCCACTCGAAGTCCTGTCTCTGCTACTCCCCCTGCCGGCGCAGCAGGTCGTTGCAGTAGATATTGTGCGGACCGATATTGAGCACATCCCGCTCCCCAAGCAGGGCCATCGTGATATCTGCTTCCTTGCAGAGAATATCGAGAACTCGCGTCACCCCTGCCTCGCCGCCGGCACCAAGGCCATAAAGCATCGGCCTGCCGATAAGGGTTCCTTTGGCACCTAGGGCGATGGCTTTCAGCATATCCTGGCCCGACCTGATGCCACCATCCATCAGCACCTCAGTCTTGCGGCCAACGGCCTCGACGATCTCGGGAAGCACCCGGATCGAAGACGGCGCTCCATCAAGCTGCCGGCCGCCATGATTGGAGACAATGATCGCATCAGCGCCCGCGTCGACAGCGGAATGTGCATCCGACGTATCGAGGATGCCCTTTACGATTACTGGCCCACCAAATCGCCTCTTGACCCAGCGCACTTCGTCCCAGGTCACACGTGGATCGAACTGCTCGGCGATCCAAGCGGAGAGCGAACTCAGGTCGCTGACATTGGGCGCGTGGCCAACGAGATTTGCAAAGGTCTTTCGCTTGGCATGCAGCATTCCAATGGCCCACGCGGGTTTGCTGATCAGTTCGAGCACAAAGCGGGGCGTGATCTTGGGCGGAGCCTTCATGTTGTTGCGTATGTCAGCATGCCGCTGACCCAGGATCTGCAGGTCCATAGTCAGCACAAGGGCCGAGCAACTAGCCGCCTTGGCCCGGTCTATCAACCGCTCCATAAAGCCCTTGTCGCGAAGGGTATAGACTTGGAACCAGAAAGGCTTGGCCACTGCCGCGGCGACGTCCTCAATCGAACAGATGCTCATTGTCGAGAGTGTAAACGGGATGCCGAACTTCTCGGCCGCCCTCGCTGCAAGGATTTCACCATCAGCAATTTGCAGCCCCCCTATAGCCGCGGGCGCAATGGCGATCGGCATAGAAACAGGCTGCCCGAGAATGGTTGCCGCCAGCGACCGGTTCTCTATGTTTACGGCCACCCTCTGCCGAAACTTAATCTCCGAGAAATCGGCTTCATTGGCCAAATAAGTGCTCTGCGTCCATGAACCGGAGTCCGCGTAGTCGAAAAACATTCTAGGCACTCGGCGGCGTGCCTGCGTCTTGAGATCATCGATTGTGAGCGCCGAACCAAGGCCAGCCATTGCGTGTCTCCTGGTCCCCTAGGGGCTTTCCTGCGGCTTACTCTTTCAAGCATCTCCAACGAGAGTGACCGATTATCCACGATTATTGAGGCACGGGCGCACCTGGAAAGCCTTGTTTGAACTCTATCCGGGTACCGTGAAACGCAGTCTCACCCACATTGAGCACCGAATGGGATGGCTGGGGCGGCATTTGGAGCACTAGCGGCAGATCAAATTGCGGCGGAATGGGAAGTTGCACTTCGCGCCCCTCGGCGTCGAAGTCGCGCAGCGGCACGATCCGGTCGATCACGAAAATCGAGGGAAAGCGGTGATGATGCAGCGGCTCAGCGATACCAGGCTGCAAGGTGACGGACAGAACGCGGATGCGATCGTCCTCGTAGAGCACGGTGTGATTGTCTGGTGCCGCGGCTACGGCGTCCGATTTTGGGTCCCAGTTTTCCGGATTGTGCCGTCCCTGGCTGGCATCGAAGTAAGTCATGATCTGCTCCTCATGGACATAGGGAGCAAATTGTAGCAAGTCTCCGCCGCTGTCCCAAAGTGGGGCCAAAATCTTCCAAATCTGTTGACACCTACAACTCTAGTCCGGCCAGGCGCAGCCCTTCCATGACGGGTTCAATCCGACCTTCAATCATGGCGGGCTGCCCAGCGCGGATGCGCGTGAGGGAGATATCGGGCGCCAGTTGCCGAAGACTTGCCAGATGCCGCTGCGCCTCCGCCATGCGGCCCAGATGTGCATTGGCCGCTACCAGCATCCAATAAGTGGCGTCGAAATGCTGGTTCACTGCCAATGCGTGCCCGGCCCGCGCCAAGGCCAGTTCATAATCCCCGCGAATGATGTGGATCATCGCCAGGCCGCAAAGGGCAAAGCGTGTGTCGGGATCCAGCGGTGACAAGGCGATTACCCGCAACAAAAGGGATTCGGCCCCGTCCAAGTCGCCGCAATGGATGGCCGCCACGCCGGCTGCGACACTGACGAACAGTGAATTGGGGTTCGCGGCCGCCGCGGCTCGGATCACCGCCAAGCCGCTCACGTAGTCCCGTCCAGCCTGCAGCAGTGCCATACCGCATTGGGCCATCACCACCGCATCTCCTTGGGCATGTTGGAGGGCACGCCTTGCCAGCCGCAGGCAAAGCTCGACGTCGTCCTCACCCAAGGCGGGCCACCCCATGGTGTGGCGATGTTCCAAGGCCCAAGCGGCTTGGGCGAGTATTGCCGCATTATCAGGTTCGCTGATCAATGCCTGATGCAGCAACGCAGAAGCCCGGCGGTTTGCCGGCTCGGACTCGTCAGTCAGGTCGGCCAGGGCCCGCAAGTAAATGTCATAAACGACCGCGCTGGCAGGTCGTTCGCGGCGCGACCGGGCCAGTTCATTGGCCCGCACCGAAGGCTCCACCCGCACCGCCACGCTTTCGACGATAGCGTCCTGTACGGCAAAGACATCGTCCAGCGATACCTCGAAGCGTTCGGCCCAAATCTGATCGCCCGATAAACCGTCCACCAACTGGGTGGTTACACGCAGCCTGTTGCCGCTTCGACGAAGCGCCCCTTCCAGCACGTAGCGGACGCCCAGGTCACGCGCTGCCTGACGACAGTCCACGACGCGGTGCCGATAGGTAAAAGCGATGCTGCGCGAGACCACGCTGAAGCTATGAAAACGGGTCAGAGCCGCAATCAAATCTGTCACAACGCCGTCAGAGAAATAGCCGACGCCAGCATCACCCTCCACGTGATCGAAGGGCAGAACGACAAGACCAGGACGGTCGCCGCGTACCGCCGACGGCGGTCGGTCTGGGGCGAAG
>JBARWY010000102.1:0-4432 GCA_049647065.1 Devosia sp.
GCGACCTGGTCGAACCGCGCCGCGACTTCATCCAGGACAATGCGCTGAGCGTCAGCAACCTCGACGTCTGATTCGGCAAATGTGCATTGAACCATAAAGTGACTCTTGAAGCATAAACTGCATCAAGTTGAACCATTAACCCCGATGTGAGCGCCCTGCTCATGTCGGGGTCACTTTTTTGAGGGCATCGGTCGCCATCAGGGCGGTGAAGATCTGGTCGGCTTCGTCAGTCAGGGCGATCTGCACCTTGAGCAGGGTGCGGGCATTGGGATCGAACGTGGTTTCCCAGAGCTGGGAGGCGTTCATTTCGCCCAGGCCCTTGTAGCGCTGCATGGTGACGCCCCTTGCGGCCGGAATCCGCCAGGTGCCCCACCCTATGGCGCGCCTGGGATGATGGTGACCTCGGCTCCCATCTCCGTTACTACTTGAATGGTTTGAATCTTGAGCCCGGCGGAAAAATCAGTCCGCTCCGTCAGTTTGATAGCAATGGCGTCCTTTTCCGTTGCCGCCCGTTCCACAAGTTGACTGAACGCACTCCGAACCTCGTCCATAGATGTGGCGTTCTCAAATTTGGCTGCATCATCGGGAAATTCCGCCGCGAGCTCCGCAGAGAGATTGGCGACGGTTAGCACCGTTGCGAGCGTTTCAAACACCGAGGCGACTTGGTTCGCATGCCTAGCCTTGTCGACGGCGACCTCTAGATCTGCATTGATCTGCTGCAAATCGTTCAACGCCTGTCTGCGTTGGTTAAGGAGATCCGTTGCCCGGCGGCGCAAGCTTGCATCCAGCCCGATGTTGGACTCTGCCCTTTTCAGCAAGTAGTCCAAAACTTCCTGCTGATAGGTAGATGCAAAGGCAATTCTGAGCTTTGAGTCTGACAGGTCCCGAAGTGCCTCGTTGATGATCAGCGTAGCCGGAATCGTGAGGCCGTACTCGACATCTCCATCCTTCAACTTGGCCCACAGGAAGAAAGAATTCGCATCATCGAGCTGGTACCCGTCGGTCACTTTCGGGGCGATCTGATCAGTGGAGACGTAAGCCTTCCATCCTTCGACCTGTGAGAGCGCGGGGCCGATTAGACGAGGCCGGTCACCAACCAGAGTAGTGATAGAAACGTCTGTCATCGATTTCTGCTGCTGAACATATATAAGCACGCCGGGCATCTGCGACCTATCGAGCAGATCCTTGATCATCGACCTATTTTCATCCATCCATGTGGAGATCTGGTTGTTCAGACCGAAATAGTTAAGTACCTGCATCGCCAACGATGCGGCATTTCCCTTGGCGACAGCCCCCTCCATTCGGAAGGTATTTTCCGACGCTTCAATAAATCGGTGATAAGTGCTTACCGGATTAACGTCTTGGGCGACTGCGCACCAAATCATCGACAAGGCAGTCAGCGGCGCTAGAAGGATCGTAAGCGGTCGCATGCCGGCACCTCTTCCTCAACTCGCTAGTCCCTCGAGAAGGTCATCGAGAGTATGCCGGGCTTCAGCCAGAAGCGTGAGGCTTGAAGTCGCGTAGGCGATGCGAGCGCGACGAGCATTGATCTCATCAACCAGGATCGACAGGTCATCGAAGTGCTTCTGCTTCTCAGAATCCCCGAGCCGATCCGTCAACCAACGCGCTCGATGCGCCGGATCTTCATCATCAAGGGTTCGGACGGAGCACTGCGCGGGTACCATTGGGTCACCCTCTTTCAGCACAGGCGATCGTTCTTCTCGGACCACACGCAGCGCGAAATACCCGGCAGATTGGGTCAAGATCCGGTCCGGGAGCTGGAGGTCAACGGTGTAATCGAACTCTGTGAGGGAGAAATTTTGGAACATTCGCTCGTGCTCGCCGTGCCGGTCCGGTATCGGGACGCTGCATGGGACACTGGCAACCTTGAGAAGCCTAGGCGATGTAGTGGCGTTGTTCGCTGGCGTGTACCCGACACCGCTAAATCCCGGATCCTCGCAAAATGCCGTCTCCGAGTGACGAGCTTCAAAATCATTGATCCCAATGCATTCAAGCAGGCTTGTTGCGGGGGCAGTCATCGCAATCTGTTTCCCCAGGGGATTTTCAAGCGCCTGCTGCCAAAAATCGGCATGCTCCGCGGCAGCCTTCGCGCGGTAGTAGGCGGTAGAATCCGGCTTGGTTGGGTCCACGGCCGCATCCAGCCATGGCCTATAGGTAGCATCCAGGCGGGCTGCGATATCAGCGCGTGGATCTTCCCTAAGAAGCTGAATTGAGTGCTGAAGGAGCATGGCACTCGGGAGTGTCATTGCAATCGCGGGCCCAAATACCCGCAGCGCCACTTGCGTGGAAGTTGTCTGCTCAAGTCGCTCCATTAGGCTGTTTAGATCTGAAAGGTTGTTCCCGGCGACAATGAACTCATGGTCCGAAGCGTATCTTTTTCGGACGGCTCCAAGTCGAGTATAGGTAGTGGTCGCTGCAACGACTGCGTCATGCATCTGCTGCACATCGTGAAGGCCAATGACTTCAGTAATGTCCTCCTTGAAGTTGGCCAACTTCACGAGCACGTCCCCAACAGCAGCTTCAATGTCTGAGAGCTGCCCAATGGCCACGTCCAGCTTTTGGTTGATTGCATTCAGATATGCCCCTAGCCCACCGTCTGACCTGTTGTGGGAGGCAATCATCCCAGCTACGGCTGCAGCAATCGCAATAACGATTGTGACTGCTTCGGCCTTTGCCGGTTGCGCAAAAAACAGGCTGGCTGGGGGCACCAGGGCGACGATTGCGCGGCTCCCGGTCATTGCGGAAGCACCCTTCAGGAAGGCTCGTCGAGAAACCCTCATGTAGCCCTCCAGCGAGACGCAACCGGAATGTCGCAAGCCAGAACTCACAACGAAGCCTAACACGGGCTGACCCACGTGTTCAATTGACTCACCATTCCGATTCAGCGAGTCATCGCGACGTGATGCCATTCAGCCCTGTAGGTAAGCGAACAACGTTGCGCCGCGACAGTTAAGCACTGGCCACGGGTTAGTCGATTTGGGCGGGGAGGATCTCCTCCGGAACTTCGGCATCACCGTTGAAACGTCTGGCAGCACCCTGGTGGGTCCCTGCGGAGCCAACGTGCCGCCGCTTGGGAACGCAATGAACTATAGGAGACCCGGGCTATGACGTAGGCGCGGTGTGACACGGCATAGATTCATTCGGATGTGTAGTCGCGTGTACCTAGGCGCCATAGTGCATCGACGTTGCGCAAGTACGTCTTAACCCGGAAATCCGTGTCCTGGATGATATGGCCAATCTCAGTCTGGTGATCGATCTCAGACCGGTCGAACATGCCGATGTTCACGTTCCAAGAGTCCCCTCCTACCATCGACGCCTCCTCCTCGACCGCCGCGGCATAAGCATCGATGACGTCTTCGTTGAAGCCAAAATAGAACTTCGCCGCCACAACGATATTGAGGGTGCCCTTGCGCTCGCCGATAAACTGGATCGGTGAAAGCAGGGACTTCATGTAGAGCTTCTCGACCGCCTCGATGATCCGCGTGTCGTGGTCTTCGTCCCAGATCAACGAGGCTTCAACCTCTCGCCGAGACTTTCGATCTCGGTTGGGAGCACGATAGGATGGGCCTCGGCGCCAGGCAAGCACCGCCTCGGTCTAGGTCGATTCCGCCCAGTCTTAACCATTACCAACTGATACAAAACATTTTACTACCAAAATCACATTTATTGTGATAAACGGTAGCATTATGATAGATACCATTGTCGCATCCGCCGAGCAAACCAGGCACCTCGATGAGGTCGCCGACTTGTGGCGCACCTACGGGCCGCTCCTGCAGCGTAAGCGGCAGCTGGTTGGCGGCCTGCAGTGGAAGAAGGTCGGCGGGAACGAATACCTTTACCGGTACCAGCCAGATCCGATTACCAAGCAGAAGCGATCGACGTCCGTCGGCCGGCGCAGCCCCGAGACCGAGGCGCTCTACAACGCCTTCATCACGGGCCGCGATCAGCTGATTGCCGACATCGCTACGATCGAGCCGGCGCTCGAGACCCAACGCCGCGTTTCCAAGGCCCTGCGCCTCAACCGGATGCATGAGGACAACGCCATCGTCTTCACCACGCTGTGGGAGGACAACCTGCACCAGCATCTCGTGGCGATCGGCGATATGGCTGCCAGCGCCTACGAGGTGGAGTTCGGTCGTTTCCTTGACCCCCACCCTCCAACCCGTCGCGCTGAGGCCAAAGACATTGCTTTCATCGCGCCGGAGGACGACGACTTCGTCGAGAGCATGCTGTCGTCCCTGCGACGTCTCGATCCCTCCTATGAGCTCATCGGCAACGACATCACCGGCGATCGCAGACCGTCCGTTCGGATCTATGGACGAGAACAGATCATGATGACGGCCGATGATCATCTCGATGACGCTGACATCGGAGAGTTCGAGGAGCTGTTCGACCGGCCACCGGTTGATGC
>JBARWY010000103.1:0-2245 GCA_049647065.1 Devosia sp.
AACCTATCCACTAATCGTCAAAAGCCATTGAGTAATGTCAGGGAAGAATGTTCGATGCAGGAAGAAGCTCTGCTAGCCGCGGGATGGCAAAAGGGAGAAGGCGGGGGCTTCGTCGAGCTGGTGGGTCCATTCTGGTTCCGAGGCGACCATCTGGACTTCCGGATGGCTTTCGTGGCCGACGCCAAGCACCGCAATCGGCGCGACGTGGTGCAGGGCGGCATGCTGGCCACACTGGCCGACCGCGCCATGGGGCAAGCCGGGCGGCTTGCCAACGGTGACCGCGCGCATGCCACCATCCAACTCGACCTCCACTATATCGACGCCGTGCGTATCGGCGAACTTGTCGAGGCGCGCTGCAGTGTCGTGCGTCGGACGCACGCCGTTATCTTTATCGAGGCCGATATTCTCGCCGACGAGCGACTCGTGGCCAAGGCCAAAGGCATCTGGAAAGTGCTGGGCGACGCCGCCTGAACGCGCTGGCCGTCGCCGGCTGCATCGATTTGCGTTGACACCCTGAAGACACGCAATCTACCGTGAGGTAGATATTTATCCCGTGGCGAAATTTCTACGGGATGATGTGACGTGCGGCGGGTTCTGAATCGAACCTGAAGCACACGCATCGGCGCTAAAAGGGTATTAAACTATGGATTTAGGCCTGGCGGGCAATGTCGCTCTGGTAACTGGGGCAGGCGGGGGGATTGGAAGCGAAATCTCGATCGAACTGGCGCGCGAAGGGGTGGACATCTGCCTGGCCGGTCGCGACGCGCAAAGGCTCGAGGAGACCGCAAGTGCGGTGGCCAAGATTTCGGGTCGGCGACCCGCCTTGTTTGCCGGTGACTTGCGCGACACGGAGGTACCGTCCGCCGCTGTTGCCGCCGCGATTGCGGCCTTTGGTCGCCTGGATATTGTCGTCAATTGTGCAGGCGACACCAAGCGGGGCGACTTCCTCACGCTGTCGGAGGATGACTGGCTGGGTGGCTTTGCGGTGAAGTTTCATGGGTATGTCCGGATGACGCGCGCCGCCTGGCCGCATCTCTGCCAATCCAGTGGCGTGGTGGTGAACATCGTCGGGGTCGGCGCGCATGCCGGCTCGGCGGAGTTCGCCATTGGCGGTGCGGTGAATGCGGCACTGCTCAATTTCACCAAGGCCACGGCGGATCTCGGCCTGCGCGATGGGGTGCGGGTCAATGCCATAAGCCCGGGACTTATCGAGACCGATCGGCTGGCGCGCAATATCGAGCGGCTGATGCAGGAGCATTGCTGCAGCCGGGACGAGGCCGTATCCCGCCTTCTGGCGCCCCGCGGCACGAAGCGCTTCGGTCGCCCCGAGGAAATCGGGTGGCTCACCGCGTTTCTGGCGTCCCCCAAAGCGGCGTTCATTCATGGCGCCCTCATCGATATCGACGGCGGCTCGACGCGTTCGCTGTAGCGCCTGTTTGGAGAAACACCATGTCCGAGACGTCCAATCAGCCGGAAGCCACCAGGGTGCTGGCGGACTACATTGTCGCTGCTTGTCCGGAAGATCTGCCCGAAGCAGTTCGGCTTGAGGCGCTTCGGTCCTTCGTCAATATCGTCGGTTGCATGGTGGGGGGTGCCAAGCACGAAGCCATTGGGCTGGCAGACGATGTTCTCGTCGAATTCTCCGGCGCGCCACAGGCAACGTTGTTCGGCCGGGATCGCAAGGCGGACGTGCTGCATGCCACGCTGATCAACTGCTTTAGCTCGAGCGTCAACGCGATTGACGATACACACAACCAGGCCGTCGTTCACCCGAGCGGCCCCGTTGCGGCGGCGGCGCTGGCGATGAGCGAGCGCAAGCGGGTCGAGGGCCCCGAATTCCTGCTCGCTTTCGCCCTGGGCGTGGAGGCGGTTTGCCGCCTCAGCAAGGCGATTTCGGTGCCGCCGGCCAAAGAGCTATTCGCCTGGTCACAGACCGGCGTCACGGCCGGCGTGGGTGCTGCGGTAGCAGCCGGCAAGCTTCTTGATCTCGATGCGCCTCGCATGCGCAACGCGATCGGCATTGCTCTGTCCCAGGCCTCGGGTTTCCGGGCGATGTTCGGTTCGATGTCCTCATCGCTGATGACAGCACATGGTGCGCAGACCGGCTTGCGCGCGGCTCTGCTGGCCGAAAAAGGCTTCACCAGCTCCGAAGCGGCCCTGGCGGGACCGTATGGGTATTTCGACGTCTTCACGGCGCATCCCCACCCGGAATTTCTAACAGGCGGCCTTGGGAACCATTTCGAGA
>JBARWY010000104.1:0-2186 GCA_049647065.1 Devosia sp.
TCCCAGGGCATCGACGATCCGGCGGCATAAGCGGCCTGGGTCACCATGAGGCTGAGCGATGCGGCGAGCGCGGTTGCAGCGAGCAGTGGACGGACGCGAAGGGTTGTTAGGTTCATGAGGAGGCTCCAGTAGGTTCGGGGGAGGTGGGGGCAGGGGTTAGGTCGTAGTCGCCGCTGATCCCGAGCCCCGTGACATGGGCGAGTTCGACGAGGCGCCGGGCCGTGCCGCGGCCCGAGAGTACGGCGATGACATCGATGGTTTCGGCGATCAGGGCGCGGGGCACTGTGACCACGGCTTCCTGGATGAGTTGCTCGAGGCGCCGCAGGGCACCCATGGCGGATCCAGCATGGATGGTGCCGATGCCCCCGGGATGGCCGGTGGACCAGGCTTTGAGCAGATCGAGAGCTTCGGGCCCACGAACCTCGCCGATCGGAATCCTGTCGGGTCGAAGCCGCAGCGACGACCGCACGAGATCGGAAAGAGAGATCACACCATCCTTGGTCCGCAACGCGACCAGATTGGGTGCTGCACATTGCAGTTCGCGTGTGTCTTCGATGAGCACCACGCGATCACCGGTCTTGGCGACCTCAGCGAGCAGGGCGTTAGTGAGGGTGGTCTTGCCCGTAGAGGTGCCGCCGGCGACCAGGATGTTCTGGCGCTCGGCTACGGCCCGGCGAAGCGCACCGGCCTGCGCGGCGGACATGATGCCCGCCGACACGTAGTCGTCGAGCGTGAACACGGCGACCGCGGGCTTGCGAATGGCGAAGGCCGGAGCCGCCACCACGGGCGGCAAAAGACCCTCGAAACGCTCCCCCGTTCCCGGCAGTTCCGCCGAAACCCGGGGCGAACCGGCGTGCACCTCGACGCGGACATGATGCGCCACGAGGCGGATGATGCGTTCGCCATCGGCGGGCGTCAGATGCTCGCCGGTATCGGCGAGGCCTTCGGCCAGCCGGTCGACCCAGAGCCGCCCGTCGGGGTTGAGCATCACCTCGACGATCGCTGGGTCTTCCAGGAACCGCGCGACGGCCGGACCCAGCGCGGTGCGCAGCATGCGCGTTCCGCGTTCGACGGCCGCCGATTGTCCTGAAGAAATCACCACGTCGTCCCCACTCCGCTGTGGGCCCGCACGACGCGCGGCCCTGGATCGGGGACAAGTAGAAGAGGCACGAAAGGGCGGAGCGCAACTAGCCGCTAGAGGTCGTCGTAGCTTGGCGTGGAATTACAGGGGGACGGCGAAAACGCTGGGACGCTATGCGCCCTTTTTCGCCGTTGCTGCTTCCTCAATACCGTCCAATCACATCCGCTGGTAACTGACCGAAATGGGGTGTGGTTTGCTGACGGCCGGCTTTTGGATTTGATAACCGTGAAGCGGATTTGGGCCTGCGGGTCGAAGCGGCCTCTACCCGGAAGAACGGCTGCCGAATAAAGGGTATGACTTGCACCCGGCGGTACCCAAAGCCGCTTGCCCGTCTGACTGCACGTTCCAAGGTGAAAGGCTTTGCATGGTGCGCTAGCTCTTTCTCAGCCTACTCTCTCTGAGAAGCCCTGCCTCCTCCAGAATGGGTGCTGCGACACTCATCAAATGACCATTGATCCGCTTTAGGTCACGCAGGACATCCATGTGCATGGAGGTTGTTTGAAGCGTTTCAGGCTGTCGCTGCTGCAGCCTATCCATATGTCTTTCGACTGACCGCTTTTCTTTCTGACGGATGCTGACCTTCGCTTCCATCAATCGTCTGGCGATCTGCGAGTCGCGACTGATGAAGACGTTCTGTGCCAACTGCAGATTGTCGATTGTGTCGCGGAACAGCTCCTCGATTTCCTCCATCCCTTCTTTGGAATAGCTCAACTGCTGCTCGATTTTCTTGATCGTCAACCGTGACAGGCTTCGCTCGATAATGTCGCCGATGTGTTCGAGGTTGACCGCATAAGCTAGGACTTCATTGAGCTGCCGCTGGCCGACGGAGTCCAATCCGGAGCGTTCCATGCGGGCCAGGTAAAGCTTGATGGCGCCTTGCAAGCGGTCGACCCTATCATCGAGCTTGATCACCCCCTGACAGAGTATCTCGTCGTTGGTTTTGAGAGCGGTCAACGTCGTTTCCAGCATCTCTTCAACGATATCGCCAACCCCCAGGGTTTCGCGCGTTGCCGCCGCCAGTGCTGACGGCGGGTCCACTAGGGCC
>JBARWY010000105.1:0-22307 GCA_049647065.1 Devosia sp.
CCTCGTGGTCATGCCCAATCTCGGTTACGCCGTTATCGACGGCGTAACCGACCGCAACGGTACGCGTTATGGTGGCATGCTGTCGGGGCAGTACGCCTCGCGCACCGTCAAGCGCGCCATCGAGATATTCCTCCTGGCGCAAGGCCAACCAGACCAACCCGACCTGCAATTCCAGGGCGGGCAGCATTTCGTCGATTATCTGGGCGCGGCCATTCATGCCGGCTATGTGGCTCATGGCGCACTGGCTGCGGTCGAAGCCGACTGGAAGCTGCGTGGCGGCTGCACGGTGATGGCGGCGATGCTGGTGGGCGAAAGGCTTGAAGTGGTGGCCGTTGGCGACAGCGGCATCCGCGTCAACGGCAACGACACGCTGCAGGTGCTGAAGCCGCTCGACGACGTCACGGCTATCCTGCGCCGGGAAACCTGGCGCTATTTCGAGGCCCAGGGAAGGCCGACCGATGAATGCGACAGGCATGCCGCATCCATGACCTGGCAGGGCACGCGGAACCAACCGGCCGGCGGCGTCACCGCGGCGTCCGAGATTGTCGCAGCCATCGAACAGCGGGCTTTGGCGGCATGTCGCCGGCATCTCCCCAATGTCCCGGAAAGCGAACTGCTGCTGCTGATCCAGCATGGCATCTCGCACGGACAGGGTCATTTCCAGAACGTCACCGAGCCAGTACTGGGCTATGGCGGCATCGACGGCTTCGCTGTGCCGGGACGGTTTGTCGAGACACGTAGCTATCCGCTGGTCGAAATCGAGACAATCGAGCTATTCTCTGACGGGTATTTCAAACCCGGATCCGGATTCGGCGTCGTGGCCTGGGAAGCAGCTTTCCAGGAGGTCGAGGCCGAGGACGTGCACAAGATCGGCCGCTACATGAGCACCAAGGGCACCACCGCTTCCCAACTGACCGATGACCGCAGCTATCTCGGCGTCCGCCTGAAATGAGCGGGGAAACTGCGCCGCGCCTGCGCGCCCCTGCCGATCTCGCAATGCTGGAGAGCGGGCGTGCGGGAGAGCGCCGACAGGCCATTCTGCAGGCGGTGCGGGCCAATGGCGCGGCCTCCGTAGCTGAGCTTGCCGCGCGTTTCGACGTTACCTACCAGACCATCCGCCGAGACCTGCGAACCCTACAAACCCAAGGGCTGCTCCAGAAGGGGTTCGGTGGCGCCTTCGCTTCTCCCGGCGTCGCGCACCACACTCATGACGAACGCCACGCGATCCAGGTGTCGGTAAAACGCCAACTGGTCCTGGCGCTCGAGGAGTTCCTGGTGCCCGGCGCCACGATCTTCGTGGGCCTGGGCACCACGTTCGATTCCCTGCACGAAGTACTGGTGCGCCATCCGGGCGTACTCATTGCGACACCGAACCTCGAAGTGGCCCATTCCTGCGCCCTCAAGACCGATGCCACCGTCTATGTGTATGGTGGATATGTGCGGAACAAGGACTCCTCGGTCCTTACGCTGGCCGATGACAGCCGGCAGCGCTTCAAGTTCGACGTGGCGGTAATCGGGGCCAGCGCCATCGATAGCGAAGGAACCGTCCAGGAGTTCGACCCGATGGAGGTCGATCTGGTGCGCTCGATCCTGCCTCATGCACGCCAGGTGATCCTCGTGGCTCATGACGAAAAATTCGGCCGCAGGGCCCCGCATGTGGTGGCGCAGATGGCCGATGTCGACGTGCTGATCACCAATGGCGATCCCGGTCCACGGTTCGATGATCCGGCAATACTGGCCGGCAAGCGGGTTATCGCCCTCGCTTAGAGGAACGGTAGTTTCTCGACCATCGGGCGGAGATCGCTACTCCAGCGCACCAAACCCGGATCGGCAACGATGTGATGGTGTGACATGGCTCGAGCCAGTGCACGGCGCGGCGCCAGGGATGCCATGCCGATGGCGGTATCGGCGGTGATCCCAGTCCACTCCACCACGTTGCGGACCGCCTGATCGAGGCAGAGCGCCGAGCCCGCGAGATTGACCTGCCCGGGTTGCACCATGGCACCTGCAGCGGTTCGCTCGACCGGCATGCCGGCAAAGACATAGGCGCCGGGCGGTGCCGCGGCTCCGAGCACGGCATCGGTGACGAGGATGCAGTTGCCCGTGCCCTTGATGCGCAGAAGCGCGGCCAGCGCCTGTGGAGACATATGGTGCCCGTCGGCAATGAGGCAGGTGGCGAGCCGTGGTTCGGCCAGCTGCGCCAGCACGGCATTTTCGAGCTTGGGCAGAAGCTGCGGCAGGCCATTGCCGAGATGGGTCGATAGCGTCATTCCAGCATCAGCCGCCGCCCCAACCTCGGCAAAGCCGGCAGCCGAATGCGCCATGGCTGTTGCCTTGCCACGGCCCGCCAACTCCGCGATGAAGCTCTTCGCACCGACCCGCTCCGGTGCCAGGGTCACAAGCAGGATCGGCCGCTGCAGGCCTGCCTCGACCAGCTCGATCAGACCGATGTCCGGATCGGTCATGACCTCGGGTGGATGGCAGCCCGCGTAACCCGCGGCCGGGTTGAGAAACGGGCCCTCAAGATGGTAGCCCGGCACCATCAGGGGGCCGAGCCGGCTTTGCGCAACCGCGGCGTCGAGTGCCTTGAAACGCTCGCGCAGTTCCGCAGGACGGGCGGTGATCAAGGTGGGCAAGCATTGGGTGACGCCGGCTTCCAGCATGGCTCCGAGCGCGATGTCCACGCGCGCGGCAGTGATCGACGGATCGTTGAAATCGACGCCGGCATAGCCGTTGACCTGAAGGTCGAAGAGGCCCGCGCTGGTGCTCACGCCAGGAGGCTTGCCGATGGCGGATCAAGATGCAGCGTGGCGTCGGGATGCTGCTGCAGGATCGATGCTGGAAACAGCGGCGATACCTGTCCCTGCACGGCGTGCTTCACGGCGTCGGCCTTGCGCCGGTCCGGCACCGACAGGATGATCTGCCGCGACTTCATGATCCGCCCGATACTCATGGAAATTGCCCGGAGCGGCACCGCGGCCAGGCTTTCAAACCACCCCTCGCCCATTTGCTGGCGACGACAGGCTTCGTCTAGTTCGACGACGATATAGGGCTGCTCGGTGACGAAGTCGGCAGGTGGATCGTTGAAGGCGAGATGGCAGTTCTCGCCGATGCCGGCGAAACAGACATCGATGGTTTCGCCGGCGATACGGGCGTTGAGGCGTGCGACTTCGCCTGCAAGGTCCTGTGCGTCGCCGTCGACCATCACGAACTCGCCCAAGGCAGGCAGGCGTTCAACGAAGCGTTCCCTGAGGTAGCGGCGGAAACTGGCGGGATGGCTGGCCGGCAGCCCGACATATTCATCGAGGTGGAAGGCGGTGACCCGGCTCCAGTCGAGGTCATGGGCGACAAGGCGGTCCAGCATGGCAAACTGGCTCGCGCCGGTCGCCACGATGATGCTGGCGCGACCAGACCTGTCGATGGCGTCTGCGATCGCCTTTCGCCCCTGCTCTGCAGCCGCAACTCCGAGCGCGTCGCCATTGTCATGCACCAGAATTTTCACGGCTCACTCCGAAAGGATATCCGCGGAGTCTGCCTTAGATGGGCAAGGCGATCAACGCCGTTGCCCGCAAGCATGCTCGCGTATTGCCTGCAAACCGCTGCCAGACATCCGGCAGCGGTTCCAGTGAGCCGAAGGGATCAGGCCGCTGCGGCGATCGCGTCGGCGCCGGCCGGAAGGCGCATCGGGCAGGACGGGTCGGTGGCGGCGCGCCAGACTGCCTCGGCGACATCGGAGGATTGTGTCAGCGGTCGGCCCGGCTGTTGCATCTGTCCGATGATGCCTTGCGCGAAGCCCGCATAGGCGTCGGGGAAGCCGCCCGCGCCCTGGAGCAGCGCCATCGCGCTCTTGCCGAAGCTGGTCCCCGGCGCTGCGCCCGGCAGCACGATCCTGACGTCGATGTTGAACGGGCTGAGTTCGAGCGCCAGAGACTCGGTGAAGGCGTTCACTGCGGCCTTGCTGGCCGTATAGACAGAGAGCAACGGCAGCGATTTCAGCGTCACGCTGGAGGTGACGTTGACGATCATTCCGGCCTTGCGCTCGCGAAACTGCGGCAACACGGCCTGGGTCACGCGCATGGTTCCCAGAGTGTTGGTCTCGAAGAGGTCACGCGCCACGTCGATCGGGGTTCCCTCGAGGGCGTTCAGCAGGCCGATGCCCGCGTTGTTGACGAGAACGTCGATTGGTCCGGCTGCGGCGATCGCGGCGTTGACGCTCTCGTCATCGGTGACGTCGAGAGCCAGTATGCGGAGGTTGTCGGATGACGGCAGGATGTCTTCCCGCGGTGTCCGCATGGTGGCGATGACCTTCCAGTCGCGCTCGAGGAAGTACTTGGCGATATCAAGGCCGAAGCCGGACGAGCAACCGGTGATAAGGACGGTCTTCATTGGTGTTCCTTTCGGGGTGTTTCCACGCCACCCCATGTGGACCCGCCTCGGCAGACTTGCTATCATGCAAAGTCCGGTATTCATTAGAGTTAGTCCTGAATTGACCGATCCCTTTGCCGAAGTCGTCGCGCTGCTACAGCCGAGCCTGCCATTCTCGAAGGCGACCAGCGGCTCGGGCGCCTGGCGCATAGAGGCGGCCGGCGGTGGCCAGCCGCTCTTCATCGTCATTCTCGAGGGGTCCGCATGCCTCACCATCGGGGAGCATGCACCCGTCGATCTGCTGGAAAACGACTTCCTGCTGATCCCCGCGGCTGATCATTTCAAGATGGCGAGTCGTGAGCCGGACGGCGGGAGTGGCATTGATGCGTCGCCCATCGTCCACCGCGCGGGCGAGACACGGCACGGCGATCCGGACGGCGCACCCAACATGCGGGCGCTGGTGGGGCGACTGGCCTTCGGCTCGCCAGACGCGGCCTTGTTGGTGGCGCTGCTGCCCAGCCTTGTTCATGTTCGCGGATTGAAGCGTCTTGCCACGATGGTTCAGCTCATCAGAAGCGAGGCACTGGAGGAAAGACCTGCGCGGGCCATGGTGCTCGAGCACCTGCTGCAGGTGTTGTTGATCGAAGCCTTGCGCTCTGCCTCGGACAGCGTCGCCTCCCCCGGACTACTGCGCGGACTGGCAGACTTGCGTCTATCGGCCGCAATCCGACGCATGCATGAGGCACCCCACAATGACTGGACGATAGAGCAACTGGCGAACGAGGCAGGATTGTCCCGGTCGGTCTTCTTCGAGCGGTTCCGAAGAGAAGTCGGGGTGCCACCGATGGAATATCTGCTGTCCTGGCGGATGGCGCTCGCCAAGAATCTGCTGCGGCGGAGAGAGGGCGGGATCAAGGAGATCGCCCAGCGCGTCGGCTACGGCTCCGCCAGCGCATTCAGCGTCGCCTTCGCTCGCTTCGTCGGCATGCCGCCAACGCATTATGCCAGGGAGAGGACGATGGCCGGATCGCCTTAGTCGCCCTGTTCTACAGCAGGGCCAGCACCCTGCTCTCGTCGAGGTCAATGACTTCGCCGACGGCGACAGCGGCGGCGGTGGCGTCAGCATTACCAATGGCTGCGACCAGTCGCGTCAGCGCCTGCAGGGTCGTGTCGAGGTAATCGCCGGCTCCAGCGGCAGCGCATTGCTTCAGCGCGAGGGCCAAGGTCAGTTCGACAATGCCGGTGACCGAGCGCAGCAGGGCATTGCCTGATGTTTCGGCGATCGTGCGGTGGATTTCGAGGGCAGCAATGCCGTGATTTTCGAGATCACCACCAGCCGATTCCATCTGGTGCAGCCAGTATTTCATGACGCGGATGTTTTCGGCGGTGCGGCGCTGGGTGGCGAGAAGGGCGGCACGACCCTCAAGCGCCCGGCGCACTTCGAAGAGGCTTTCGTAGAAGTGCCGGTCGGGCTTGGCATAGAAGTGCCATGACAGCACCTGGGGATCAAAGAAGCTCCAGCGACTGACCGGGGAAACGCGCGTACCGACCTTGGGGCGGGCCTCGACGAGGCCCTTGGCTTCGAGGGTCTTCAATGCCTCGCGCAGCACCGTCCGCGACACGCCATAGCTCTCCATCATCACCGCGTCGCTGGCGAGGATGGAGCCTACGGGAAATTTCCCCGTGACGATGCCATGCCCGATTTCGTTGATGACGAAGGTATGGAAATTTCGTGCAGCGGGTCGCCCGGACAGCGAGCGAATAAGGCTGCCTGCTTCGATCATGCCAGAACCAGTCCGGAGCGCCAGACGATCCGAAGGACTCGGATCGTGCGCTCCATCTCTTTTTGTCGCATCGGATTCATCCGAAAACCGCTTCGCACTTTTCGGTCCGACGCTTTAGGGCTTCTCGGGCGACTCGCCCGGGGCGGAGGCCGCAAATATGATGCGCTGCAGCACAATGAACAAGAACAACAGCACGCCGATCACGATCTTGGTCCACCAGCTCGACAGGCTTCCGTCGAAGATGATGTAGGTCTGGACCAGGCCGAGCAGCATGACGCCGACAAACGTGCCCAGCACGAAGCCATAGCCTCCGGTCAGCAAAGTGCCGCCGATTACCACGGCGCTGATGGCATCAAGCTCGACACCCACTGCGGCCAGCGGATAACCCGCTGACGTATAAAGCGAAAAGACGATACCCGCCAAGGCGGCCAAAACGCTCGACAGCATGTAGATCTGTATCGTGGTGCGGGCCACGGGCACGCCCATCAGCGATGCTGAAACCGGATTGCCGCCCAACGCGTAGACGTAGGAGCCGAACCGGGTGCGGTGGGCCAGCAGCGCACCGACGAGAAAGACCGCAACCATGAGCAAACCGATAAAGCTCAGGCGACCACCGCCTGGCTGGCGGATGATCAGGTCGGAGATGGCGCTGTAGAAGTCGTGGTTGATCGGCACCGAATCCTGGGTAATCACCGAGGCGCCGCCACGCGCCAGGAACATGCCGGCCAAGGTCACGATGAAACTGGGCACTTGCAGGTAATGGATGGTGACACCCATTGCCGCGCCGAACAGAGCCGCGACACCGAGCGCAATGGCGAAGGCTGCCAGCGGATGAAATCCCAGCCAGGAGATCAGCACCGCTACCAATACACCGGTGAAGCCGATGACAGCGCCCACCGACAGGTCGATCCCGCCCGAGATGATGACGAAGGTCATGCCGACGGCGGCAATGCCGAGAAACGCATTGTCGGTCAGGAAATTGCCCAGCACGCGGGTCGAAAGCATGCCGGGAAACTGCAGCACGCTGACGGCATAGGCGATGAGGAAGATGACGGCCGTGGCAGCGAGCGGGCGAAGACTGCGTTTCATCGTGGTTTCGCCTGCCTGGTGTCGCGTTTGAGGAAGCCCAGCGCATTGCCGACAAGCGGGGACTGCAGCATCAGGATGAGAATGATCATCCCCGCCTTGACGATGAGGTTGAACTCGGGCCGGAAGCCCGACACCAGGATGCCGGTATTCATGGCCTGGATGATCAGCGCGCCGACGACGGCAAGTGGAATGGAGAACTTGCCGCCAAGCAGCGATGTTCCACCGATGACAACGGCGAGGATCGCGTCGAGCTCAAGCCACAGGCCGGAATTATTGGCGTCGGCGCCGCGGATGTCGGCGGCGACGATGATGCCCGCAATGGCGGCGCAGAAGCCCGATAGCGCATAGACCAGCACCAGCAGCATGCGGCTGTGGATGCCGGCGAGCGAGGCCGCCGGACGGTTGACGCCGATGGCCTGGATGAACAGGCCAATGGCGGTGCGCCGTACCAACAGGGTGACCAGGATCATCAGCACCAGCGCGATCACTGCGGCCATGGGAAAGCCGAGGAACGAACCGGTGCCGATGAAGATTAGGGCGGGGTCATTGAAGGTGACGATATAGCCCTCGGTGATGAGCTGGGCGATGCCGCGCCCGGCCACCATCAGCACCAGCGTCGCGATGATGGGCTGGATGTCGAGCACGGCGACGAGGAAACCGTTCCACAAGCCGCAGGCGAGACCCACCGCCAGCGCGGCGATCACGGCGACCGGCGTCGGATATCCGGCGACAACCATGGTCGCGGCTACCGCGCCGCATACCGCCATGATGGCGCCGACCGAAAGATCGACGCCCTTGGTGGCGATGACCGTGGTCATGCCAATAGCGAGGATCGCCACGGGCGCCCCGCGATTGAGTACGTCGATCAGGCTGCCGAACAGGCGCCCGTCCTGCCAGGCAATGCGGAAGAAGTTGGGAAACAGCAGCCAGTTGATCAACAGCACCGCGACCAGTGCCAGCAATTGCGGATTGGCCAGGCGTTCGAGATGGAGCCGCTTCATGCCACGGGCTCGTCGGGATGGTTGGCGATGGCCTGCACGATCACTCCGGGGTTGATATTGCGACCGCGCAGCTCGGCGACCATTTCGCGGTCGCGCATCACCACGATGCGCGAGCTATAGGCCACGACCTCGTCCAGTTCGGACGAGATGACCAACATGGCCATGCCGTCCTCGCGCAGGCGGTTGATGGTGCGAACGATCTCGGCATGGGCCCCTACGTCGATGCCGCGTGTCGGTTCGTCGAGAATGAGGAAGGCGGGATCGGTCGCCAGCCAGCGGGAGAGGATCACCTTCTGCTGATTGCCGCCCGACAGGAGCTTCACCGGCATGTCGAGAGAGGCGGCGCGGATATCCATCGCCTCGCCGAAACGGCCGGCGATTTCGAGTTGTTCGTCGCGGTTCAACGCCTTGAACCAGCCCAGCTTGCCCTGCAGCGCAATGACGATATTTTCGCGCACGCTGAGGTCGCCGAGGATACCTTCGGCCTTGCGGTCCTCGGGGCAGAAGCCGAAGCCGTGCTTGATGGCATCGGTGGTGCGGCGCAGGGTTGTCGGTTTGCCGCTGACAGTGAGCGTGCCCTGATCGGCCGGATCGGCGCCGAACATGATGCGCGCGACTTCGGTACGGCCGGAGCCGAGCAGGCCGGCGACGCCGATCACCTCGCCCTTGTGAATGGTGAGATCGAAGGGCAGCACGCTGCGTCGGCGACCGTAGCCCTTGAACTCGAGCAGGACCTCGTCCGGCGTCTCGCTGGGCTCGACATCGGTGGCGCCGGAGAAGGCAATGTCCTTGCCGAGCATCAGGCGCACCACGTCGGTGCGGCTCAGCGCGTCGAGCGGCCGCGTGTCGATCAGCTTGCCATTGCGCAGCACGGTGACGCGGTCGGAAATGGCGAAGACCTGATCGAGGAAATGGGTGATGAAGATGATGGCGAGGCCCTTGGCCTTGAGGCCGCGAACCACTTCGAACAGGCGCTCGACTTCGTTGCGATCAAGGCTGGCAGTGGGCTCGTCGAGGATCAGCACCTTGCCCGAAAGCTGGACGGCGCGGGCGATTGCGACGATCTGCTGCACGGCGACCGAATGGGTGCCCAGTTCGCTCGAGGGGTCGATATGGAGGTCATAATTCTTGAGGATGGCCTTGGCATCGGCTTCCATCTTGCGGAAATCGACGAAGCCGAAGCGACGCGGCTGATGTCCCAGGAACAGGTTCTCGGCCACCGAGCGGTTGGGCAGGAGGTTGACCTCCTGGTAGACCGTGCCGATGCCGAAGGTCTGGGCATGCAGGGGATTGTCGAGCGAGACCTCTGCGCCATCGACGAAGATGCCGCCGCCGTCGGGCTGGTAGGCACCGGTCAGGATCTTGATCAGGGTGGACTTGCCGGCGCCGTTTTCGCCGAGCAGGGCATGGACTTCACCGGATTTGAGGCCGAAATCGACGCCATCGAGGGCAACGTGGTTGCCAAAGATCTTGAGGACGCCGCGCGCTTCGAGCACGTACTCGCCGTCTGCCATGCCAGCCTCCCCAGTTCGTTCGCGCTGCCGTTCCGGCATTGTCGCGAAAGTGGCTCCGCCGGATGACCGGCGGAACCTTGCTTACACTCGATTAGTAGCCCAGACCCTTGCGGGTGTCATACTCGCCCTGCGGGTTGTCCGCCGGAGTGTAGAGCTTGGACTCGGTGATGATGAACTTCTCGGGCGCAGTGCCGTCGGCTAGGTAAGCCGAGAGGGCTTCGAAGGCGGGACCGGCCATGTTCGGGGTCAGTTCGACCGTGGCATTGGCCTCGCCGGCAACCATGGCGGCGAAGATGTCCGGTACACCGTCGATGGAAACCACCTTGATGTCGGTGCCGGGCTTGAGGCCGGCGTCCTTGATGGCCTGGATGGCGCCCACGGCCATGTCGTCGTTATGGGCGTAGACTGCGCAGATGTCGGCACCGCCGTTTTCGGCCTTGATGAAGCCTTCCATCACTTCCTTGCCCTTGGCGCGGGTGAAGTCGCCGGTCTGGCTGCGGACGATGGTCAGGTTGGCATGGCCGGCAATTGCCTCTTCGAAGCCCTGCTTGCGGTTGATTGCCGGGGTCGAGCCGACGGTGCCCTGCAGCTCGACGATCTTGCAGTCGGCATCGCCGACTTCAGCCACCAGCCATTCGCCGGCAACGCGGCCTTCCAGGACCTGATCGGAAGCGATCGAGGTGAGGTACAGATCTTCTGGCGCATCGACGCCGCGATCGAGCAGCATGACCGGGATTTCGGCTTCCTTGGCTTCGCTCAGCACGTCTTCCCAGCCGGTGGCAACCACGGGTGCGACGAGGATGGCGTCAACGCCCTGGGCGATGAAGCCGCGGATCGCCTTGATCTGGTTTTCCTGCTTCTGCTGCGCATCTGCGAATTTGAGATCGATGCCAAGGGCTTCGGCCTGCTGCTTGGTCACTGAGGTTTCGGCGGCGCGCCAGCCGGATTCCGAGCCAATCTGGCTGAAACCGACGACGAGGCCCTGCAGGTTTTCCTGCGCAATGCTGACAGAAGTCAAAGCGGTAGCGAGGCTCGCCGCGACGGCGAGCTTGGAAATGATGTTCACGATGTCCTCCCAATATGGACGTCGCGGCGTGTTCACCTGCGACGATAATGGGACGCTATATAAAGTACTATTATATGTAAATAGAGAAAAGTATGACTAAGCGGGCGAGAGCATGCACCGGCGATGCACCGCGCCAGCTCGCAACTTTACTGCGCTTTGCCCCTAGATTGCCGCATGCTTGCCGGGTGCAAGGAGGCCATATGGCACCTGCCCCGCCCGTGCGACGATGAACACCGCCTTGCCGCGACCGGGTTGCCACTGGTGTTCGATTTCGAAGCCGACGGTGGTGAGGCTTTGCACCAGGTCGGCGGTCGTCATGATGTCGAGTTGTGGCAACAGGCCAAGTGCCCTGCCGAGGGGAGTGACGAGTTTCAGCGCCTTCATGGAATCGCCGATGCAGGCGGTGCTGCTGATGAAGAGACCACCGGGCCTGAGCAGGCGGAACACCTTGGCGATGACTGCGTCCCGGTCGGCGAGCAGGTGCAATATGCTGAGGCCCAGGATCACGTCGTAGCTGGCGTCCGGCGCTGCGAGGCTGGTGATGTCGGCTCGCTCGAAAGTCACGTTCCCGACGCCCGCCAATGCCGCGTTGCGGCGCGCAATGGCCAACATGGCTTCGGAGAAGTCGATGGCGGTTATGTGCTTCACGTGAGGCGCATGGATGATTGCCGTGCCGCCGGTGCCGCAACCGAATTCCAGCAGCTCCATGCCGGGTTGCAAATGGGACTGCGTTACTTCCAGCTTGGTCCGGTAGGCCGCTTCGTCGGCGATCGGCTGGCGCGCGTAGCGGTCAGCCATTTTGTCCCAGAACCTGTCGTCGCCCATCGCAATGCACTCCTCGCTTGTGGGGAAAGTAGTCACGGGCACGCTGAAACGAAATTGCAGAAATTCGCACGAGCGATATACATTGGCGCATGAATTACCCCGACTGGAACCAGTTGCACGCGTTCATCGCCACGGTCGAGTTCGGCTCGCTATCGGCTGCGGCGCGGAAGCTTGGGCTGACCCAGCCAACGGTGGGGCGCCAGGTGGCAGCACTGGAGCAGGATCTCGGCGTCCTGCTGTTCGAGCGCGTCGGTCGCTCTCTGACGCTGACCGTGACCGGGCGGGAGCTGTTCGAATCGGCGCGCCTGATGAGCGAGACTGCGAGCCGCCTGTCGATCATCGCCTCGGGCCAGTCGCAATCCATCGAGGGGCTGGTCCGGATCACCGCCAGCGACATCGTGGCGGCCTATACCCTGCCCCCGATCCTCAAGCAGTTGCACGCGCTGGCGCCGGGCATTGCGATCGAGGTGGTGGCTGCCAATGACGTGCGCGACCTGATGCGGCGCGAGGCCGATATCGCCATCCGACACGTGCGGCCCGAGCAGCCCGACCTGATTGCCCGGCGTTGCCGGGGCACCACAGCGCATCTCTATGCCGCCACCAGCTATCTCGATAGCCACGGCCGTCCACGCACAGGCGCCGACCTCGCCGAGGCGAGCTTCATCGGCTATTCCGAGGCGGATGGTCTTGTGGCCGAGCTCGGCGCGCGCGGCGTTCCGGTGACGCGTCGCAACTTCAAATGGACCACCGGCAGCGTTGTCACCGCCTGGGAAATGATCCGCCAGGGTCTGGGAATCGGCGTCGTATTCCGTGATATCGCGGTGGGGGCGCCGGGTGTTGAGCCGGTGCTGCCAGATCTCACCCCCTTCGATGTACCGATCTGGCTAGTGGTACATCGCGAGTTGCATACCAGCCGGCGCATCAGGCTGGTGTTCGACCTGCTGGCGGAGCAGCTGGGCTAGATCAGGTCGGCCGGCGCGCTGAACTGTTGCGGGCCACCACGCGCGGCTGCACCACGAAATGCTGGGCAGTCGTCCGCCCCCCGATACGCTCCAGCAGGAGGCGCGCTGCGTTGCGACCGATCTCCCGGCCGGATTGATCGATGCTGGTGAGATCGTTCTGCGTATAGGCGCAGGGCGGCGAATTGTCGTAGCCGATAACCCCGATATCCTCGGGCACGCGCAGGCCGAGGGCTCGCACGGCGCTCAGCACTTCAAGCGCATAATAGTCGGCCCAGCCGAAGATGGCGTCGGGCGGGTTGGGGCTTTCGAGCAGGACACGGACCGTGGCGGTGACGTCGTCGATATCATCGGCCGAAGCGGCGATGCGGATCGAACCGTCATCGAATCCGGCAGCGCGCATGGCGGCGACGAAGCCTGCCTCGCGGCGCTGGGACACATCGGCGTGGCCCAGGTCAGCCCGGCGCAGCGTGATCATCGCCGGACGCTTGTAGCCTTGCTCAAGCAGGTGCTCAACCACCAGCGCGCCGCCGCGTTCGTCATCGTTATTCGCCGAATCGAACAATGTGGCCTGCGGCGAATGATGGCCGATCACCGCGACGGCGGCTTCGCGGGCCGTGGCTTCGACTTCGGCCGTGGCCAGGCGCTGCCCGATCATGATCAGGCCATCCATCCGCCGATCGACCATGGCATGGACGATCGCCTCTTCCATGCTCGTCGAGCCATGACCGATGCCGAACAGGGGCACATACTGGGTACCCAGCAGGCCGTCGTCGATGCCATCGATAACCTGGGGGAAGAACGGGTTCTTCACGTCGGCCAGCAATACCCCGATCGTATAGGTCTGGCCGCGCATGCCCCGCGCCGCCGTGTGCGGGCGGTAGCCAAGCTTGCTCATGGATTCGCGTACCCGCAGCCGCATGGAATCACTGACGCCATAGGCGTCGCGGAGCACCTTGGATACGGCGGCCACGGAGACGCCGGCATCCTCGGCGACCTCCCGAATTGTGACGCGTCCGCCCACGCGGCCTGCCGCCATCCTGTCCATGCGTTATCATTCCCCGAAGGCGAATTGCGCCTCTGATCCGCCTTATCTCACAGCGCTCAAACAAAGCCCATTGCCAAGCGGAAAATTTTGTAGAACGATACACGTAGAACATTCTACAGACGAGCGCATAGCTCGCTACTTTTAGGGAGGATTGGCGTGAACGACGCACTGGCACCGCTTTCGGCTTCGGCAACACGGGTGTGGACCGCGCAAATGGTCCGGCCGCTGGCCGACAAGGGTGTCGGCACTCCCGCCAGCTTCCTCGCCAAGACCTTCAACCTCGACAGCGTCGGCGGCAGCGAGGTGCTCGATATCTCGGCACTCGGACTCTATCGCTGCTTCATCAACGGCAAGCGGGTCGGCAACGATCTGCTGACGCCGGGCTGGACCAGCTACGACGTTCGCGTCAGCTATCAGAGCTATGCGGTGGCCGACCTGCTGGTCGCCGGCGAGAACCGCATCGAGATCTGGCTAGCCGATGGCTGGCTGCGCTCGCAGATGATGTGGGGCAAGGCGCCCATCTTCAACACCTGGGGCAGCGAGATCGCCGCCATTGCGGAGTTGCGCTCCGGCACAGGCCAGGGCGCGCCATTGCTGGTCACCGATGCCAGCTGGGAAAGCGGCGAGCTGCCGATCCGCAAGTCGGGCATCTATTTCGGCGAAATTTTCGACGCGCGTTTCGTGCCCAAGGCGTCAGCCGGCACTGCCGTTATGGCCTTCGACACCGCCAAGCTGATCCCGCATGAAACCACGCCGGTTCGCGAGTTGGCGCCCCTCGCCGTGGTCAAGAGCTGGACCGACGCCGAGGGTCGCATGGTTTATGACTTCGGGCAGAACAGCGGCGGCTATGTCGCCTTCGACGTCACCGGCGAGGCGGGTGCCACGGTGACCGTGGAACATGCCGAAGTGCTGAACCAGGACGGCGAGTTCTACAACGTCAATTTCCGCACGGCCGCGGCGCGCCTCGAATACACGCTTTCAGGCAAGGGCACCGAACATTACCGGCCCTGCTTCACCTTCCAGGGATTCCGCTACGCGCGCGTCACCATCACGGGCAAGGCGAAGCTGGGCAGCATCGTCTCGGTGCCGATCAGTTCGGTGACCGAGATCAAGGCGACGTTCACCTCCGGCAATGCGCTGGTCAACCGGCTGGTGCTCAACACCGTCTGGTCGCAACGCGCCAACTTCATCGAAGTGCCCACCGACTGCCCGCAACGCGACGAGCGCTTGGGCTGGACCGGCGATGCGCAGGTGTTTGCCTCCACGGCCTGCTATTTCGGCGAAACGCACGACTTCTTCCGCAAGTGGATGCGCGACCTGATGGCCGACCAGCGCCCTGACGGCGCGGTGCCGCATGTGGTGCCCGATCCGACCAAGCTCAATCCGCAGGACTATCCGGGATTTTATGGCAGCACCGGCTGGGGCGACGCGGTCGCCGTCATTCCGTGGCAGCTTTACTTGCACTATGGCGACATTGCCTTCCTCAGCGAAGCGCTGCCGGCAATGACCAAGTGGGTCGATTTCGTCTGGTCGATCAGCGATGGCCCGATCGTCAATCCGCCGCGCGAGTGGGGTGGCCGCGGCTTCTCCTTCGGCGACTGGCTGCAGCCGGGCGGTCCCTCAGCCAAGCCGCTGCCGACCATCGGCGACGATGCCGCCGCCACCATCTACCTCTTCATCACTTCGACTCTGGTCGCCCGCATCGCGCGGCTCGTCGGCAACAGCGAAACCGCCGATCGGCTCGAACAAATGGCCGCCGAGGTCAAGGCTGCCTTTGCCAGCGAGTTCATCACTGCGTCCGGGCGTCTCGCCTATGACGACCAGACATCCTATGCACTGGCCATCCTGCATGATCTGATTCCGGCCGATAAACTCGAGGCTGCCAAGCGCTACTTCAAGGCGACGATCGCCCGCGCCGATGGCCGCATCGGCACCGGCTTCATCGGAACGCCGGCCTTGTTGCCGGCGCTGGTGAAGATCGGCGAAATCGGGCTTGCCGCCGATGTGTTCCTGCAGGAGGAAGTCCCCGGCTGGCTCTACCAGGTCAAGATGGGCGCCACCACGATCTGGGAACGCTGGGACGCCATCCAGGCGGATGGGTCAATCTACAATCCGCAGATGAACTCCTACAATCACTATGCCTATGGCGCGGTGTGCCAGTGGCTGCTCGAGGGGGTTGCAGGCTTCCGGCCCGACGAAACCGATCCCGGCTTTGCCACCATCGTCTTCGAGCCGACCATCATCGCCGAGCTGTCGCCGGTCAAGGCGAGCCATGCCAGCCCCAAGGGCGATATCCGTGCCGAATGGACCGCCGAGGGCGACAAGGTTCGGTACGAGGTCGACATTCCGGCAGGTTCGCGCGGCTTGCTGCGACTCAATCGCGACTATCGCAACATTACGGTCGATGGCGCCACCTGGGACGGCAAGGGCGAGCGCGCCCTCACATCAGGCACGCATGCCATCGCCTTCACCTACACACCGGTCGCCCGCAAGGCGCGCGCCGAACACAGCATCAATGCCCGCACGCCCTGATCGAACAGGCGGCGGCTTGGACTGCCCGCATGGTGCGGGCGCAATGGGAGAGAGACCAATGACCAAGACTACAAGCAGGATTGCCCTTGCGGGTCTGTCCGCTGGCCTGCTGGCCATGACGGCGCTGAGCGGCGCCGCCTTTGCGCAGAGCGTCAACCTCACCTACCTCATCCCCAGCGGCGCCGATGGCGTTGCGGTGGCCGAGGAACTGGTGAAGTCGTTCGAGGCGGCCAACCCCGACATCAATATCGACATCGAGACCAGACCGGGCGGCTCGGAAGGCGACAACCTCGTCAAGACGCGCCTTGCCACCTCCAGCATGGCCGACGTGTTTCGCTACAATTCGGGCTCGCTGTTCCAGGCCATCAACCCGGCCCAGTTCCTGGTCGACCTGACCAATGAACCCTGGCAGGCCGATGTGCAGGCCTCGTTCAAGCAGGTGGTGACGGCCCCTGATGGCACCGTCCGCGGCGCTCCAATGGGCGCGGCCATGGGTGGTGGCATCTATTACAACCGCGCCATCTATGAAGAACTGGGCCTGACGGTTCCCAAGACCTGGGACGAGTTCATGGCCAACAACCAGAAGATCAAGGATGCCGGCAAGGTTGCCGTGATCCAGACCTATGGCGACACCTGGACCAGCCAGCTGTTCGTGCTGGCCGACTACTTCAACGTCTCGGCCAAGGATCCGAGCTTTGCCAGCCGCTATACGGCCGGTGAAGCCAAGTTCGCGACCGACGCTGCGGCGACTCGTGGCTTCGAGAAGCTGCAGGAAGCCTTTGACGCCGGCCTTTTCAACGAGGATTTCGGCGCCGCCAAATATGACGACGGCATCCGCATGGTGTCGGCCGGTGAAGGTGCGCATTACCCGATGCTGACCTTCGCGACCACGGCGATTGCCGCGGCCTATCCGGAGAACCTGGACAAGGTCGGTTTCTTCGCCCAGCCGGGCGACGAGGCTGACCTCAATGGCCTCACGGTCTGGATGCCCGATGGCATCTATATCCCGACCACTACGTCCAACCTCGACGCGGCCAAGAAGTTCGTCGCCTATGTCGCCAGTGTCGAAGGCTGCGAAGCGCAGACCCGTGCCGGCGGAGCCTCAGGCCCATACCTGGTCAATGGCTGCACGCTACCGGACGACGTACCGCCGGCAGTGAGTGACATGCTGCCCTACTTCGCCGAAGGCGGGCAGAATGGTCCGGCGCTCGAGTTCCTGTCGCCCATCAAGGGCCCGGCCCTCGAGCAGATCACCGTTGAAGTCGGTTCGGGCATCCGTCCCGCTGCCGATGGCGCGGCGCTCTACGACGAAGACGTGCGCAAGCAGGCGCAACAGCTCGGCCTCCCTGGCTGGTAACCCGATGGGAAACGCAACTGCGGCGGTGCAGCAGTTGCGCTACCAAGCGGGCTTTGCACGCTTGCACGTGGGCGGCTTCGGGTGCCTGGTCTCACCCGGAGCCGCCAGAGCGCCTGACGAGCCGATGGAATCGGATCGAACGCTCTGTTCATTTGATTGCGCATCGGATTCGGCAGAAAACCGTTTCGCACTTTTCGGTCCGATGCTCTAGGAGGAGTCGCCGCATGGCCGTGATGACTGACGCCGGAACGGCGAGTACCGTTCCCCTTCCGGCCTTGAAGCGCGGCTCGCCCTACCCAGCGTGGTTCTTCCTGCCGGCCGCCATCATCTACGGCGTGCTGTTCCTGCTGCCCACCGTCGCCTCGCTCTATTTCAGCCTTACCCGCTGGACGCTGTTCAACTCCACCTTCATCGGGCTCGACAATTTCGCGCAGTTCTTCCGCGAACCCTTTCTTATCAAGGGCCTGATCAATACCGTGATCTATGCGGTGGTGACGTTATGGCTCAAGGTCGTGCTCGGCCTGCTGCTGGCCGTGCTGCTCACCAGCCAGATCGCGGCACGCGGTTACCTGCGCTCGGTGGTGTTCTTCCCGGTGCTGGTCTCGACCGTCGGCGTCGGCATCACCTTCACCGTGCTGATGCACCCCACCCAGGGCATGATCAACGAGGGTCTGGCGCTGCTCGGCATCAAGGGGCCGGGCTGGCTCGTCAATCCCAGCCTGGCGCTGTTTTCGGTGGCTTTGGTCGATGTGTGGAAGGGCGTTGGCCTCGCTACGGTCATCTACATCGCCGGCATCGTCGCCATCCCCAAGGATTACTACGAAGCCGCACGCATCGATGGCGCCACCAAGTTCCAGAATTTCCTCTACATCACCCTGCCACTATGCCGGCCGGCGACGGTGACCGTCATCATCCTGAGCTTCATCGGCGGGTTGCGCACCTTCGATCTGATCTGGGCGATGACCCGGGGCGGCCCAGGCTTTGCCTCCGATACCGTGGCGTCGGTGATCTACAAGCAATACCAGGCGGGGTTCTATGGGCTGTCCACCGCCGGCAATGTGGTGTTGTTCGTCCTCATTGCCGTGCTCGTGGTGCCGCTGACCATGCTGCTCAATCGCAGGGAGGGCCATGAATGAGCTTCGTTCGCCGCCACTGGCTCAGCGCCGTCGCCATCCTTGCCTCGGGCGTGGTCTTCCTCGTGCCCTTCGCCTTCATCGTGCTGACCGCCTTCAAGGATCCGAAGCAGGCTTCGCTGCTCGACTTCTCCTGGCCCGCGGGGAACTACCTCTGGAGCAACATTGTCGAGGTGGTCACCACCCGCAACTGGATGCTGCTGACCGCCTTCCTCAATTCGACCATCCTCACCGTCGCCAGCGTGACACTGCTGGTGATCTTCTCGGCCATGGTCGGCTTCGTGCTGCAGCGCCGCAAGACGCGGTTCAACGGGCTGGTCGAGTTCCTGATCCTGGCCGGGTTGATGATCCCGCCGGCCGTAGTGCCCACAATCTGGCTGCTGCAGGGTATCGGGCTGTTCGGCAAGCTGCACGGCATGGTGCTGATCGAGGTGGCCTATTCCCTGCCCTTCTCGATCCTGCTGTATCGCGCCTTTATCTCGACGATCCCGCGTGAACTGGACGAGGCGGCGATCATTGACGGGGCGCGACCGTTCGATGTGTTCTTCCGGATCATCCTGCCGCTGCTGTGGCCGGTTACGGTCACCAATATCGTGGTGCAGTCGGTCGCCATCTTCAACGACTTCACCAATCCGCTCTACTACCTGCCGGGCAATGCCAATGCGACGGTGCAGCTGACGCTCTATAATTTCCAGAGCCAGTTCCAGACCTCGTACAACCTGCTCTTTACCAACATTGCCCTCATCACCATTCCACCGCTGCTGGTGTTCCTGTTCTTCAATCGGCAGATCGTGGCGGGGATGACCGCTGGCGCCGTCAAAGGATAGACCCATGGCCGGACTGGAACTGAAAGCGCTTCGCAAGAGCTATGGCGAAGTCGAGGTCATCAAAGGGGTCGATCTCAGCGTCAGCCATGGCGAGTTCGTGGTGTTTGTCGGCCCCTCGGGCTGTGGCAAGTCCACCCTGCTGCGCATGATTGCCGGCCTTGAGGACATCAGCGGCGGCGAGCTGTGGATTGCCGACAAGCTGTGCAATGCCGTCGAACCGCGTGACCGCGGCATCGCCATGGTGTTCCAGAACTATGCGCTCTACCCGCATATGACGGTCTACGACAATGTCGGCTTCGGGCTGAAGCTGGCCAGGACGCCCAAGGATGTGCGTGACGCCAAGATCCGCGAAGCAGCAAGGATCCTCCAAATGGAGCACCTGCTCGAGCGCAAGCCGAGCCAGCTCTCGGGTGGTCAACGCCAGCGCGTCGCCATCGGACGCGCGATCGTGCGCCAGCCGGAAGTGTTCCTGTTCGACGAGCCGCTGAGCAATCTCGATGCCGCCTTGCGGGTCGAGACGCGCATGGAGATTTCCAAGCTCCACCGCGACCTCGGCGCCACCATGATCTATGTGACGCATGACCAGGTCGAGGCGATGACGCTGGCGGACAAGATCGTGGTGCTCAACGCCGGCGTGGTGCAGCAGGTGGGTGCGCCGATCGAACTCTATCAGCGCCCGGCAAACCTGTTCGTCGCCGGTTTCATCGGCTCGCCCAAGATGAACTTCATCACCGTGACGGTAGAGGCGGTGAATGCGGGCACGGTCACCGTATCAGGGTTCGGTATCGCGGCCGTCGCCATCCCGGCCAATGGGGCGAGCCTGAAACCCGGCGACAGCGTCACCCTCGGCGTTCGGCCGCATGATCTGTCCACGGAATCGTCGGGCACGATTCTGGGCCAGGTGGCGCTGGTTGAGCGGCTCGGCAACGAGACCAATGTTAGCGTCAAGCTGGCGACGGCGGAGGCATGGCTGGTGGTGTTGGACGGCGATCACAATCTGAGGATCGGCGAGAATGTCGCCCTGTCCTTCGAGGCCGAACGCGCCATCATCTTCGGCGCCGATGGCGCTGCCCTGCACCCCGACGGCACCTGACCGCATAGCCCCTGTGACACCGGCGGCCTTGCGCCTCCGGCCCGGCAGTGCTTTACGGGCGCTTCACTGCGCCCGTCGGCGCGGCCCGCAGGATTTACGGCATGATACGTCTCGAGAGCATCGGCAAGCAGAACGGCAAGCAGATTGTCTTCATCGACGCGTCGGCCGTGCTGCTGAAGGGCGACAAGATCGGTCTCGTCGGCCCCAACGGCGCGGGCAAGACCACCCTGTTCCGCATGATCACCGGCGAAGAGCAGCCAGACGAGGGCCAGGTCTCGATGGAGCGTGGCCTCACCATCGGCTATTTCAGCCAGGATGTCGGCGAGATGGCGGGCCGCAGCGTCGTGGCCGAAGTGATGGATGGTGCCGGCCCGGTCAGCGCGCTGATCACCGAGATGCGCGCACTCGAAGCAGATATGGGTGACCCGGACAAAGCGGACGAGATGGATGCCATCATCGAGCGCTATGGCGAGGTGCAGCACCAGTTCGAGGAGCTGGACGGCTATTCGCTCGATGGCCGGGCCCGCGAAGTGCTGGACGGCCTCGGCTTCAGCCAGGAAATGATGGACGGCGATGTCGGCGCGCTCAGCGGCGGCTGGAAGATGCGCGTGGCGTTGGCCCGTATCCTGCTCATGCGCCCCGACGCCTTGCTGCTCGACGAGCCGAGCAACCATCTCGACCTCGAAAGCCTGATCTGGCTGGAAGACTTCCTGCAGAACTATGCCGGCGCGCTGTTCATGACCAGCCATGACCGCGAATTCATGAACCGCATCTGCACGAAGATCGTCGAGATCGACGCCGGCTCGCTGACGACCTATTCCGGCAATTACGAATTCTACCAGCAGCAGCGCGCCATCTCGGAAAAGAACCAGCAGGCGCAGTTCGAGCGGCAGCAGGCCATGCTGGCCAAAGAGTTGGACTTTATCGCCCGCTTCAAGGCCCGCGCCAGCCACGCCGCGCAGGTGCAGAGCCGGGTCAAGAAGCTCGACAAGATCGACCGGGTCGAGCCGCCCAAGCGCCGCCAGACCGTGGATTTCGAGTTCCGCCCTGCCCCGCGCTCGGGCGAGGACGTGGCCTTGCTCCGCAATGTTTCCAAGAGCTATGGCAGCCGATCCATCTATGACGGGCTCGACTTCCATGTCCGTCGCAAGGAACGCTGGTGCATCATGGGCGTCAACGGCGCCGGCAAGTCGACTTTGCTCAAGCTGGTGACCGGCACCGCCGATCCCGACAAGGGCACGGTGACCCGCGGGCCCTCGGTCAAGATGGCCTATTTCGCGCAGCACGCCATGGACGTGCTCGATGGCGACCTGACCGTATTCCAGCAGCTCGAAAGCTCATTCCCGCAGGCCGGGCAGGCGCCGCTACGGGCGCTGGCCGGCGCCTTCGGCTTTACGGGCGACGACATCGAGAAGAAGTGCCGCGTCCTCTCTGGCGGCGAGAAGGCACGGCTGGTCATGGCCATGATGCTGTTCGATCCGCCCAATTTCCTCGTGCTCGACGAGCCCACCAACCATCTCGACATCGCCACCAAGGAAATGCTGATTACCGCGCTCAGCCAGTACGAGGGCACGATGCTGTTCGTCAGCCACGACCGGCATTTCCTCGCCGCGCTGTCCAACCGCGTGCTGGAGCTGACGCCCGAGGGTGTGCACACCTATGGCGGCGGATATACCGAATATGTGCAGAGCACGGGGCAAGAGGCGCCGGGGCT
>JBARWY010000106.1:0-10785 GCA_049647065.1 Devosia sp.
ATAGATCGCTACGGCACGGGCTGGCTGTCCCGCCCGCTGGTTGTTGCCCTGTTCGCGCTTGCCTTCGTTGCCCTGGCGCGACCCGTATTTGCTGCGCTTCGCGCACCGGGCGGCATCGGTCGGATGACCAGGGGGTTGGAGCGTCCTCGTCTCCGTCCCGCGATGCTCTTCACCGCGGCCGTGCTCCTCGCCGTTATCGTCATGATGGTCGAAGCGTCGCGCTGGACCTCGCTCGCGGCCACGGTGCCCCTCACGGTGGGTGCACTCGCCCTTCTGTTTGGCGGTGGCTCCCTGATCGCTCAGGGCATGCGTTCCACGAGGGACGGGGCGGAGAGCGGCGGCGCCATGCATATGGAGCTGGTGGCAGAGACCGAACACCTGTCAGCGCGCACTATTGCCGCCCGCGCGGGTACATTCATGCTCTGGTTGGTCGGCATACTGGTTGGCTGGGCCACGGTGGGCATATTCGTCACTACCGCCGTATTCACCGTGGCCTATATGCGGGCAGAGGCGCGCGAACGCTGGGTCACTGTGATTGGAATGGCGGTTGGCCTGACGGTTTTCCTCTACGTTGTGTTCGAGAGGATCCTTCACATTCCGTTCCCACGCACTTTGCTCGGTGAACTTGTTCCAGCGCTCCGCGCATTTCCCGGCCTTTGAGTGTGATTGAAGAGAAGGGAGTGACCGTGACATCGAATATGCAGCCTGCAGGAACCCGATACTTCGACCTCCTGGCATCCGCCTTTCTCCAGGAGGAGGTGGAGGTCCTGTTCGCCCTTCTGGGCGACGCCAACATGTATTGGGCCTCCCGCATGGAGGAGCGCGGCTGTGCGGCCATTCACGTCCGGCACGAGCATTGTGCTGTTGCCGCGGCGACCGCTTACGCCCGCGTCACCGGCAGGGTAGGGGTCGCCAGTGTCACCTGCGGACCGGGGCTGACTCAGACGATGACAGCCTTGCCGGCAGCGGCGATCGCGCGCATTCCACTGGTGCTTTTCGCCGGAGAGCCGCCTTTGCGGGCGGCCTGGTACAATCAGATGATCGAGCAGGCGCCCTTCGCGATCGCGGCAGGCGCCGCCTACCACCGGCTGCACCATCCCGATCGGATGGCAGACATCGTGCGGGACGCCTTCCTGCAGGCCCGGGATGAACGCCGGCCCGTCGTGTTGGGCGTACCGATGGACCTGCAGGACAGGATGCTCGATGCCGATCAGGCGCTGCCGAGACCGGCCCGGCTGATTCAGTCCGGCCGGAAGCCGATCATCCCCAATCCGGTCGACCTGGCAGAGGTGAGCAACCGCATTGCCGCGTCAAAGAGGATCGTGGTCCTTGGCGGCCTTGGCGCAACTGCGCCTGGTGCGATCGCCGCGGCCTGCCAGCTCGCTGCCAACTGCGATGGATTGCTTGCAACCACGCTTCCGGCCCGGGGTCTCTACTGGCAGGACGAGTTTTCCGCTGGGATCGCGGGCGGGCTCGCCACGCCCATCGCCGGCGAAATCCTGCAGGAGGCGGACCTGGTCATTGCCGCCGGCGCATCGATGGCCTTTCATACCTCGATGGGCGGAAAGTTCTGGCCCAAGGCGGAGGTCGTGCAGATCAGTACTGATCCGGTCGCTCTCAGTCAGGGGCGCGTCGCCGCCGATTGCTACATGCAGGCCGACGCAACCCTGGCTCTTGAGGCCTTAGTCGATGCGACGCCAGCGCGACAGCCGAACTGGCGGACTGCCGACCTTGCGCGACGCTTGCGGGAGGTCTCGCCATTCGAAGCGCTCGGAGCGACCGAAAACGGAATCCATGACCCGCGGACGGCTGTGGCGGCGCTGGACCGCGCCATCCCCTCGGACTGGTTTCTGATCAACACGTCAGGTCACATTTCCGCTTTTACGACCCACATGCGGGCGCGGCCACACGATCGCTTCCTGACGATGCGTGATTTCGGCGCCATCGGGAACGGTACGTCGTACGCCATGGGCGTCGCCGCGGCGCGCCCGGGTCAACCCTTGGTGCTGCTCGATGGTGATGGCAGCCTGATGATGCATATCCAAGAGCTGGAGACCATGGCCCGTTGCGGCCAGAAGATCCTGTTGATCGCGCTGAACGACGGGGCTTACGGCTCGGAAATTCACAAGCTGCGCAGCCGCGGCTTTAGCGATCGAGGTGCCGTGTTCGGTGGCGTCGATTTTAAGTCAGTGGCAAAGGGCTTCGGTTTGATGGCCGAACGGCTGGATGACCTCGCCCTCCTGCCTGACTTTCTCACCCGCTTTTCTGAGCAAGCCGGGCCCGCTCTGCTCGATCTGCCGATCAGCGATCAGATCGTCTCGCCGCAGATGGATCGGCATGCTAGGGCCTCTCATTGACCATCTGGCTATAGCAATCGGTAATGGTGGATAGCTCGGTTCTTAGTGGCACATCTGGACCAGGCACGCGCATATGTCTGCGGGTGTGGCAGTCGTTAGGCGTCACGCCTTGAATCCAGCTGGCCGGTTGTCGCTGCCGGCCTACCGGAACCTTTCATGCCGCCTCGTCGCATCGCCCTAATCATCGCCGCCGCATCCTTCATGCAGATGCTGGATGGCGCCATTATCGCCACGTCCCTGCCGCAGATGGCGCGCGATTTCGGGGTCGAGCCCCTGGCGATGAGCGTCGGCGTGACAGCATATTTGCTGGCCAGCGCCATCTTCATGCCCCTCTCGGCATGGCTGGCCGATCGGTTCGGCGCGGTGCGCATCTTTCTGGCGGCAATAGCCATCTTCACCATCGCCTCGACCGCGTGCGGCCTGGCGCAGGATCTGGTCCAGTTCGTGCTCGCGCGCATACTTCAAGGGGTCGGTGGTGCCTTCATGGTGCCGGTCGGGCGCCTCATCGTGTTGCGCAATGCCCCCAAGTCCGAGGTGATCCATGTCCTGGCGCTGATGGTCTGGCCGGCTTTGATCGCGCCAGTAATCGGCCCGACCTTGGGCGGCGCGATCACGACCTATTTCTCCTGGCGGATCAATTTCCTGATCAATATCCCGCTCGGGCTCGCTGGCTTCCTGCTGGCTCTGCTGTTCATTCGCGAGGGCGATGACCGCAAGGCGCGCCCGCTCGATTGGGCCGGCTTCTTGCTGAGCGCCTCCTCGCTGGCGCTTCTGCTCATCGGGCTCGAGAGCATGGTCGACGCGAGGAACGCCTGGCCCTTCGCACTGGCCCTGATCCTGGGCGGAATGGGGCTTGGCTGGTTGGCCGTCTGGCATCTGCAACGGACCGCGCATCCCTTGCTCGACCTTTCTGCCTTCCGGCACCGGACATTCGCCCTGTCGAACCTATTTGCCGGCAGCTACGGCCGCATGTCCGTCAATGCCATGCCCTTTCTTTTGCCGCTGATGTTCCAGATCGGCCTGGGCTTCGGTCCGCTCGAAAGCGGCGCGCTGATGTTCGCCTATTTCATCGGCAATCTGGTCATGAAATCGGTGACGACCCCGATCCTGCGGCTCTTCGGTTTCCGGGCCGTGCTCGTGGCCAACGGCATTGTGTGCGCGGCCAGTATCGGTGCCTGCGCCGCCTTCGTGCCCGGCATTCCGTTGCCGGCCATCATCTTCGTGCTGCTGGTCGCCGGCGTCACCCGTTCCATGCAGTTCACCGCCCTCAGCAGCCTGGCCTTTGCCGAGGTCGAGCCGGCAGATCGAAGTTCGGCGAGCACGCTTGTCAGCATGCTGCAGCAGATTTCGATGGTGTTCGGCGTCGCGTTCGGCAGCCTGGTGCTCAACCTGTCGCAGCTCGCGCGGCAGGGGGAGACACTGGCACTGATCGATTTTCAGGTTGCCGTGCTGGCGGTCTCGGTAGTGGCGCTGGTCTCGGCGCTCCTGCTGACCCGCCTGAGCCCCGATGCAGGGGCCGAGATATCCGGCCATGGATTGCCCAGGACGCCTTAGCTGGACTGATGATTACCAGCCCGTCTGGTTCCTTATCGTGGTCCGCCACAAATGCCAGGCGCGAATGCCGGCAGTCTGGTTGGGCACGTCGGCCAGCCGACCTTCTTCCTCGTCGAGGAAGGCCACCTCGTCGAGCGGCATCAACCCGAGCGTTGTGGTCTGTATCCTGGCATTCACTTCCGTATAGACGGCACGGAAGACCGCGATCGGCAGGGTTGGACCACAGGCGACCGAGCCATGCGCGCGCAGGAGAACAACGTTCGTGGCGCCGAGTGTGTTCGCCAATGCCTTGCCCTTGGCCCGTTCTGAAATCAGCAGATCCGTTGCGCCGAACTCGTCGCGAATGTCGAAGGTTGGCACCCCGCAGGCGAGAAACGCGGCATTGTGAAACATGGCATGCACCGGCACCTTGCCCAGGCCATAGGGGATGACCGAGGTCGAATGGCTGTGTACCACTGAACAGATGTCCGGCCGAGCGAGGTAGATCTCGCTATGGATGAAACGTTCGAGGAAGCCGCCGGGTGAGCCGGCCTGGATGGCCTCGCCGTCCGGGCCATACTCGACGATATCCTCCGGGCTGACCAATGCCGGGGCAAGCGAGCGCGACATCAGGAAGGTAGTCGGGTTGGCCGGATTGCGGACCGATACATGCCCGAAGCCATCGACCACGCCCTGTGCTGCCAGAATGCGGCTTGCCGCGGCCAGATCCGCCAGAAGGTCTGCCGGGACATCGGTAGCATAAGGTGAATTATTGCTCATGAGTTTCCTCGCCCGCCAGCCGGCTCATCCATGCCCACTCGTGCCTGTTCTTGTTTGAACCGCCACCTGTCGGGCTCACAAATAGATTTTCGATGAAGCGCTATAGGTACTGCACATAACGGCTTTCCCCTCATTGTGATCATGCCAAACTGGCATAACTGAAAGCCAGACAACATAGATTGTAATAGCAGAGGTGCTGCGCGATGGTTCAGCCAACGAAACAGTGGTCCCCCGGGTCGGGCTAAGCCGCTGATGACGGACGAGATCAGAATTGTCGCGGAGCGAGGAAAGAATGACCAATCGGCGTACCTGGAATGTGACCCTGGCCGGAGAGTGCATGGTGTGCCGGCCGTTCATGGTGCATGACGAGCCGGAATTTAAGGAGGTCGTGGACCTCCTGCGGGCTTCCGATGTGACCTATGCGCATTTGGAGATGAACCTCGCTGAATATGAGGAACTCCGCTGGCCCGCACGCGGCCAGGGAGTTGGCAGTTTCATGATGGCCGAGCCGGTGATTGCTCAGGACCTCAAGGCAGCCGGCGTCGATCTTATGTCGACCGCACACAATCACAGCTTCGACTTTGGCCCCGAGGGGCTGCTGGCCACTAAGAAGCATTGCAAGGCCGCCGGCATCGCGGTTGCCGGCACCGGCGCCGATCTCGAACAGGCCAGCGAGCCGGCATATATCGAAAAGCCCAAGGGACGCGTCGCCCTGGTGTCCACCAGCTCGGGCAACCAGCACTTCATGTGGGCAGGTCATCCCAAGGGCGCGCTGCGCGGCCGCCCCGGCGTCAACCCGCTGCGGCTCTCCTATGAATTCGTGGTCGACCAAAAGACCGCGGACGACCTCAAGGCCCTCGGCCGCAATCTCAACATCTCCAAGCCCCCCAAGAGCGACAAGCCAGGCGCTTTCGGCATCCTGATCCCCGGCGCCCAGCAATGGGGTGACGTCAACACCTTCGTCGTGGGCGACAAGTTCGACATCGTCAGCCAGTGCAACCAGAAGGATCTGGAGCGGAATCTGCGTTCGATCGAGGAAGCCAGGACCATGGCCGATCTCGTCATCGTGGCGCACCATTTCAGTGTCTCCGATGGCCCGCGCGGCGACAGCCCGCCCAAATTCGTGCAGGAATTCGCCCGCGCGGCGATCGATGGCGGCGCCGATATCTATGTTGGCCATGGTTGGCACCGCACGCTGGGCATCGAAATCTACAAGGGCAAGCCGATCATCTACGGCATCGGCAATTTCTTCGCCCAGTCCGAATTCATCCAGCGCATCCCCTATGACAGCTATGACGCCTGGGGCCACGACGTGGACAAGCTGACCACGCTCACCCCGGCCGCCCATCCGCTGCATCCGGGTCTGGACACGCCGTCGGACACCTGGTGGAGTTCGGCCATCATTCAGGTCGAGATGGAAGATCATCAGCTCAAGAAGCTGCATCTTCGTCCCGTCGAAATGGGTCGCGAGAGCACGCCGGAAGCCACCCAGACGCGCCGCACCGGAACGGGCGACCATCCTTTCACCGAGGGACGCCCGATGCTGGCCAAGGGCGAAGACGCCGTACGCATTCTGGAGCGTTTCAAGCGCCTGTCGCGCCTGTTCGACACCGATGTCACCATCAATGACGGCGTAGGCACCATCGATCTGAGCGCCGCGGCGCCGATAGCCCGGACTGCCTAGGGCGGTCCAGGTGGCGGTCGCCGGGGAGGGCGGGCGCTATCACGCACTACGGCTGTTGCCGAGCGGAACGCTTGGCAGCAGCGCCGAGACCGGAGGAACTCTACTTATGACCTTGCCGAACCTAAACGACAGCATCGAGCCAGTTGCCGTCGCGGCGGGGACGGATGGAGCCCGGCTGCTTCGCGTTGATGCCCTGACCGTATCCTTCCCGGAAACCAAGGGGCGCGAAAGCGAGGTCGTGACGGAACTCACCTACTCGATTGAGCAAGGAAAGACCCTCGGTGTCGTGGGCGAAAGTGGCTGCGGCAAGACCATGACCTCCCTTGCCGTCATGGGCCTGCTGCCACCCGGGGCCAAGGTGTCGGGCTCCATCAAGTTCGATGGAGTCGAACTGACCAGCCAAACCGCCAGGGAATGGCGCAGCCGCCGTGGGCGTGACGTGGCCATGGTGTTCCAGGAGCCCATGACCGCGATGAATCCAGTCATGAAGGTGGGTGATCAGATTGCCGAAGTCCTCGTCCGGCATGAGAAGATGAGCAAACGCCAGGCCTTCGAACGGGCGGTGCAACTCCTGTCCGATGTGCATATTCCCTCCCCCGCGCGCCGCGCCCAGGACTATCCGCACCAGCTTTCCGGCGGCATGCGCCAGCGGGCGATGATCGCCATGGCGCTGGCCTGCCAACCCAAATTGCTCGTCGCCGACGAGCCCACCACTGCGCTCGACGTGACCGTACAGGCCCAGATTCTCGACCTGATGCTCGAGATGCAGGACACCCATGGCACCGCCATGCAGTTCATCAGCCACAACCTCGCCGTAGTGTCGGAGGTGGCCCACCACATCATGGTCATGTATTCCGGCCGGCAGGTCGAATACGCGCCGTCCGAAGCGCTGTTCGCCAATCCGCTCCACCCCTACACGCGAGGCCTGATCAAGACGCTGCCCGATATTGGCCAGCCGATGGGCGAGCTCTACACCATTCCCGGCAGCGTTGGCGGCAAGCGTCCCCCCGGCTGCCGCTTCTCCAACCGCTGTCCGCTGGCGGACGAAGGTTGCCGCCGGGCCGAGCCGGAACTTCGCGAGATCGAACCCGGCCATCAGGTCGCATGCTTCAAGGTGCACTGATGCAATCCCTGCTCGAAGTTCACAATCTCAACCTGCACTTTCCCATCGGTGGCGGCTTCATGCGCCCGAAGCTGGCGCTGAAGGCCCTGAGCGACGTTTCCTTTACCATCGAAGAAGGCGAGACGCTGGCCGTCGTCGGCGAAAGCGGCAGCGGCAAGAGCACCCTTGGATACGCCATTGCCGGCCTGCTGACGCCGACTTCGGGCGATATCCGGTTTGGCTCGGTCCTGGGCGAAGATCCGGCTCATCGTCCGGTGCAACTGGTCTTCCAGGATCCCTTCTCCGCCCTTGATCCACGCATGATGGTCGGCGACATCGTCGCCGAGCCGCTGCGGCTGGCCGGAGTAGGGCGGACAAAACGCCTCGAAACTGCCGAGCAGGTGCTGGGACAGGTGGGCCTGACCGAAGAGAGCGCCCGCCGCTATCCCCACGAATTCTCGGGCGGCCAACGCCAGCGCATCGCCATAGCGCGTGCGCTCATCGCCGAACCCAAGCTGATCGTCGCCGACGAACCGCTATCGGCCCTCGACGTATCGATCCAGAGCCAGATCCTCAATCTGTTCAACAAGATCAAGCGCGAGCGGACGATCAGCTACCTGTTCATCAGCCACGATCTTGGCGTGGTGCATCATCTCGCCGACCGGGTCGTGGTGCTCTATCTGGGCCGGATCATGGAGATCGCCCCGCGCGAGCATCTCTTCAGCACGCCGAGCCATCCGTATACGCAAGCCCTGATGGCCGCCGTGCCGCGCATCGGGGCGGGGCGCCGCAAGCCCGGCCAGTCGCTCAAAGGCGAAATTCCCACGCCCTTGGCGCCGCCGCCCGGCTGTGTCTTCCACACCCGCTGCCCGCGCGCCCAGGAGGTCTGCCGGCAAGTCATTCCCCAGCTCGAACCGGCAATCGGACGGCCGGGGCAGTTCGCTGCCTGTCACTTCAAGGATTGAGCCATGCTGCGATACACGATCTCCCGCATCATTCAGGCCGCGTTCGTGATGCTAGTCATGACGTTCCTGCTCTTCGTGCTCATCAACCTGATGCCCGGTGACCCTGTTGACAACATGCTGGAGGGCAATCCCTCTCTGACGGCGGAGGTGGCCCAGCAGATCAGGCAGCTCTACGGCGTCGGGGTGCCGCTCCCGGTTCGCTACTGGAACTGGCTGGTCGCCGCCTTTCACGGGGACTTCGGCTATTCGAGCCTGTTCTTCCGGCCAGTCGTCGAAATCCTCGGGCCGGCGCTTGGCCAGACCCTCAAGCTGATGGTGGCCACGCTGGTTCTCTCGGTTCCCATCGCGCTGACCCTGGGCGCCCTGGCCGCCATCCGGCCCGGTGGCCTCGTCGACAATATCATCAGCTTCTTCGCCTTTGCCGCCATCTCGGTGCCGAACTTCTGGCTGTCGCTGATCCTCATCATCGTCTTTGCCGTACAACTGGGCTGGTTGCCTGCCAGCGGAACGCCGCTCAGCGACAGCGCCTCCGTCGGCCAGCAGATCTCCCATCTGGTCCTGCCCGTCACCGTCCTCACCATGTTCTTCGTCGGTCCGCTGGTGCGCTATGTGCGCGCCTCGATGATCGAGACGCTAAGTTCGGACTTCGTGCGGACGGCGCGGGCCAAGGGCCTGTCCGAGCCGGAAGTCATCATCAAGCATGCTTTGCGCAACGCGCTGATCCCCATGGTGACGGTTCTGGCGCTGGGCTTTGGTTCGCTGTTCTCGGGCTCGTTGATCGTCGAAACCATCTTTGGCGTCCTTGGCATGGGGAAGATGATCTTCGACGCCATCCGCTACGTCGATTTCAACCTGGCCTTGATCGGCCTGCTGCTGGCGACGCTCGTCACCCTGATCTCAAACCTGCTGGCCGACCTGGCCTATGCCTGGCTGGACCCGAGGATCACCCTGAAATGAGCACCATCGACACCCAACTGCCCGGCATCCCCACGGCGCGACGCCAGACGATCTGGCAGCTTCGCCGCCAGCGGTTCCTGCGCAACACGCCCGCAGTGCTGGCGCTGTGCTTCCTGGTGCTGCTGGCCGCGGCCTGCGCCCTGGCCTATCCCTATCGCCTGCTGCGCGGGCTCGACGCCTCCAGCACCAACCTGCTGTTGCGCTTCAAGCCGCCTTCCCCCGAACACTGGCTCGGCACCGACGAGCTGGGTCGCGATGTGCTGCTGCGCCTGATGTATGGCGGGCAGATATCGCTGGCCGTAGGCATTCTGGGCACGCTGCTCACCGCCATTATCGGCGTCTTCATCGGCATCTGGTCCGGCTTCATCGGCGGGCGGCTCGACGCCTTCCTGATGCGCGCTACCGATTGCGTCATCGCCTTGCCCCTGACGCCCGTGCTGATCGTGCTGGGGGCGGTCGACCTGGCAAAGCTGGGCCTGGCGCCCACCCTGGCCACCTCGCCCCTCGTAGTCTTCCTGCGCATCGTCATCATCATCGCCCTGGTCGACTGGACCACGATTGCCCGCATCACGCGCGCCGAGACCATCACCGTGAGGCAGAAGGAATATGTGAAGGCTGCCACCGTCAGCGGCGCACGCAACTTCTACAACGTGGTGACCCACGTCCTGCCCAACATCACCACGCCCATTACCGTCGCGGCCACCCTGGCCGTCGGCAGGATCATCCTGTTCGAATCGACGCTCAGCTTCCTGGGCTACGGCATCGTGCCGCCCACCCCGAGCTGGGGAAACATGCTGACCAATGCCCAGCAGCTCATCATCTCCGCGCCGGCGCTCGCCGTGTATCCGGGGCTGCTGATTTTCCTGACTGTCATGAGCGTCAATTTCGTCGGCGACGGCATCCGCATCGCCTTCGATCCACGCTCAAAAGTTTAGCGGAAAACCGTCCGCCAATCATCACGGTTCTTAAGGGAGGAAAACTAAGATGAGACTATCGAGACTAATCGCTGCCGCCATGGCGGCCACCATGCTGGCCACGCCGGTTGCATATGCCCAGGCAGACGACGAACAGCTCGTCGTCGGCGCGCTGCAATTTCTGACCAATTTCCATCCGCTTATCCAGGTGAACAACACCAAGCGGAACCTGATCACGCTGGCACTGCGGCCGATCACGGCCTTTGATCCCGAGGGCAACAATACCTGCGTGCTCTGCGAGGAAATCCCGACTGTCGAGAACGGCCAGGCCAAGATCATCGACAATGCCGATGGTACGCAAAGCATGGAGGTGACTTTCACCATCCGCGAAGGCGCCAGCTGGGGCGATGGCACGCCGGTGACGACCGACGACGTCCTCTTCACCTTCCAGGTCGCCAACGACCCGGCCATCGGTTTCTCGAACTACAATCCC
>JBARWY010000107.1:0-1769 GCA_049647065.1 Devosia sp.
GGCCAAGGACTACGGCCTGGTCGACCAGGTCATCACCAGCGCCCGTGAAGCCTCGGACGACGGTCGCCCCGCGCGGAAGAAGGACTGACCGACATGACCGAGCTCCACAACGACCTCAGCCCGTCGATGAACTACTACATCCCCCAGTGGGAGGAGCGCACGTCGTACGGGTTCCGCCGCATCGACCCCTACGCCAAGCTGTTCGAGGACCGCATCATCTTCCTCGGTACCCCCATCAGCGACGATGTCGCCAACGCTGTCATGGCCCAGTTGCTCTGCTTGCAGCAGATGGACCCCGACCGCGACGTCCAGCTCTACATCAACAGCCCGGGTGGTTCGTTCACGGCGATGACTGCCATCTACGACACGATGCGCTACCTCAAGCCGGACGTCCAGACGGTCTGCCTCGGCCAAGCCGCGTCGGCCGCCGCCGTGATCTTGGCTGCTGGCGCCCCCGGCAAGAGGTACGCGCTGCCCAACAGCCGCATCCTGATCCACCAGCCGTACACCGAAGGCACCGGCGGCCAGATCTCCGACCTGGAGATCCAGGCCAACGAGATCATCCGGATGCGCGACCTGCTGGAGCAGATGATTGCCGACTCAACGGGTAAGCCGAAGGAAGAAGTCAGCCGCGACGTCGAGCGCGACAAAATCCTGACCGCCGAGCAGGCGGTCGAGTACGGACTCATCGACCAGGTTTTCGACACGCTGAAGACGCAACCCGTCTGACACTGCAGAAGGACGTCTACCGCAGGTACTGTGAAGGACGCCGAGCCCCACTCCTCGACCCCTGCGGTCGTGGCGTACCGAAAGGAACGACATCGTGGCACGTATTGGTGAAACTGCCGATCTGCTCAAGTGTTCGTTCTGCGGCAAGAGCCAGAAGCAGGTCAAGAAGCTCATCGCCGGACCGGGTGTCTACATCTGCGATGAATGCATCGACCTGTGCAACGAGATCATCGAAGAAGAGCTCGCCGAAGGTGCCGAGGTCAGCTTGGGCGAACTGCCCAAGCCCAAGGAGATCTTCGACTTCTTGAGTGCGTACGTCATCGGGCAGGACGCCGCCAAGCGTGCGCTGGCCGTGGCCGTCTACAACCACTACAAGCGGGTACAGGCGCAGAGTGCGGCGCCCGCGCGTGCCAAGGACGACAGCGTCGAGCTGGCCAAGTCCAACATCTTGATGGTCGGCCCCACCGGGTGCGGCAAGACATACCTGGCGCAGACGTTGGCCCGGATGCTCAATGTCCCGTTCGCCATCGCGGACGCCACCGCCCTGACTGAGGCGGGCTACGTTGGCGAGGACGTCGAGAACATCTTGCTCAAGCTCATCCAGGCCGCCGACTACGACGTCAAGAAGGCCGAGACCGGCATCATCTACATCGATGAGATCGACAAGATTTCACGTAAGAGCGAGAACCCGTCGATCACGCGTGACGTCTCCGGTGAAGGCGTCCAGCAGGCTTTGCTCAAGATCCTCGAGGGCACGACGGCGTCGGTTCCGCCGCAGGGTGGTCGCAAGCACCCACACCAGGAGTTCATCCAGATCGACACCACGAACGTGCTGTTCATCGTCGGAGGTGCTTTTGCCGGGCTTGAGGAGATCATCGAGCAGCGCAACGGCAAGATGGGTCTGGGCTTCAACGTCTCGCACAATGTGCCGCCCAAGGTGGAATCGCGTGACGACCGGGTGATTCCCGAAGACCTTCTCAAGTTCGGGTTGATTCCCGAATTCATCGGTCGGCTCCCGGTGATTGCCGCTGTTGACAAGC
>JBARWY010000108.1:0-65815 GCA_049647065.1 Devosia sp.
CACCGCCGCCGAGCGCCTGGTGGCCGTACAGGAGGCCATTCGTGCCAATGCGACCTTGCTGGATGGCATCGCCAAGGCGAGCCGTGAACAGGCGTCATCGATCGACGAGGTCAATGTCGCCATCCGCCACCTGGATGAAATGACCCAGCACAATGCCGCGCTGGTCGAAGAAACCAATGCCGCGATCGAGCAGACCGAGGCGCAGGCCAAGGAGCTCGACCGGGTGATCGGCGTCTTCACGATCGCCAGTCCGGGCAAGGTCGCGGCGAGCCGCGAAAGCGGCCAACTCGGTATGCTCGAAGGGCTCAAGTCGGTGGCGGGCAGCTATTTCAAACGAGCCGCTGGTTAACCGTCCATTGGGAAGGTCGAGCACGGTCGACGCTCCCAAGGGCAACGAGGTCTCCTGACTCTCCCTGTCAGCATCGCGTGCCAGGACATTCCGGCGTCAAACCGGAAGAATGCCATGCTGACCTCCGCCGTCGACCCCGTCTATTCCAGTGATTTCGCGGCCCTTGTCGCCCCACTACCGGCGCCGGTCGCCGAGCTGACGGCGCGCCTGGTGGCGCTGGTCGCGGCGCATCCAGGCCTCAGCGGCAAGGTGATGAGCGGCTGGCGGTCGGTCAATTTCCGCCACGCCGACGCGGGTCATGTCTGCTCGGTATTTCCGCAGGAGGATCGGGTGTCGCTCTATTTCGAGCATGGGCGGCTGCTTGAGCATGGCGAAGGGTTGCTTGAAGGGGAGGGGCTCAAGAAGGGGCGCTACCTGCGCCTCATGCCCGGCGACGATATTCCGGTTGATCCCATCGGCATCCTGCTCAGCGAAGCCATTGCCCTGTTTGCCTGAAGCATGCATGTAATTTTCCTGCATCTGGAGGGCAGCATGGCGCGGATAGGCCTCGTGGCACATGACGACAAGAAGGACGACCTCTGCGTCTGGGCCGAGCACCACAAGCACAAGCTCAGCCAGCACGAATTGTGGGGCACCGGCACCACCGGCAGCCGGGTGATGGCGGCCACCGGCATGAGCGTGACGTTGCTCAAGAGCGGTCCGCTGGGCGGGGACCAACAGCTCGGCGCGATGATCGCCGAGGGCAGACTCGATGTGCTGATCTTCTTCATCGATCCGCTATCGGCGCAGCCGCATGACGTGGATGTGAAGGCACTGACCCGGCTGGCGACGCTCTATGATGTGCCCTGCGCCAACAACAAATCCACAGCCGACGCGGTGCTCGCCTACCTCTAGGACCGCCTGGATGGTTGACCCTTCGGTCACCTTATGAGCAGATGCCCCAAAATCGCCCGGATTGAACCGGGCCGCATGGCTATTTGGGAAACGGGACGGCTTTGGTGCCCTCTGACTTGGTTATTGACGTTCGCAACGTCAGCAAACGCTTTGGCGGATTGACCGCCGTGAACAACTGCTCGCTGTCGGTACGGCGCGGCTCGGTGACCGGGCTGATCGGACCGAACGGGGCCGGCAAATCCACGCTGTTCAACATCGTGGCCGGCAATATCGTGCCCGATGAAGGCTCGGTGATTTTCGACGGCGCCGACGTGACCGGCTTCAAGCCGCACCAGCTGTTCCGAACCGGCATGCTGCGTACCTTCCAGATCGCGCATGAATTCTCCAACATGACGGCGCTGGAAAACCTGATGATGGTTCCGGGCGACCAGCCGGGCGAATATCTGGGTAATGCCTGGTTCCGCCCCGGTCTCAGCAAATCGCGCGAGACCGAGGTGCGCAAGAAGGCGCTCGATGTCATCGACTTCCTCAAGCTTGGTCATGTGCGCAACGAACTGGCCGGCAATCTCAGCGGTGGACAGAAGAAGCTGCTCGAACTCGGCCGCACCATGATGGTCGACGCCAAGGTGGTGCTGCTCGACGAGGTGGCGGCCGGCGTCAACCGCACGCTGCTCAATGACCTTGCCGCCAATATCGAACGGATGAACAAGGAACTCGGCTACACGTTCTTTGTCATCGAACACGACATGGACCTGATCGGGCGGTTATGCGACCCCGTCATCGTCATGGCCCAGGGCGAAAAGATCGCTGAGGGACCGATGGCCGAAATCCGCGCCAACCCGCAAATCGTCGAAGCGTATTTCGGCACTCCGGTCGAGGTCGCGTAGATGGCGCTCATTGAACTGAAACACGTCGTCGGCGGTTATGGCGGCGCGCCGATCCTCAATGGCGTCAACATGGCCATCGAGCAGAACGATATCGGCGTCATCGTCGGTCCCAACGGCGCCGGCAAGTCGACGACCCTCAAGGCGATCTTCGGCCTGCTCAAGGTCACCGGCGGCACGATCGAATTTCTGGGCGAGAATGTCGCCAATTCGCTGCCGGACGCGCTGGTGCCCAAGGGTCTCAGCTTCGTGCCGCAGGAGAAGAACGTCTTCACCTCGATGACCGTCGAGGAAAACCTCGAAATGGGCGCCTTCACCCGCCGCGACGATTTCAAGGGGACCATGGACTGGGTCTACCAGATGTTCCCGGTGCTGGCGGAAAAGCGCCGTCAGCCGGCTGGCGAACTTTCGGGCGGCCAGCGGCAGATGGTGGCCATGGGCCGAGCCCTGATGAGCAAGCCAAAGCTTTTGATGCTCGACGAACCCTCGGCGGGCCTGTCGCCGCGCTATGTCATCGAGATTTTCGAGACCATCGTCCGCGTCAACAAGGAAGGCGTGGGCATTTTGATGGTCGAGCAGAATGCGCGGCAGGCATTGGCCTTCGCCTCCAAGGGCTTCGTGCTCGCCAGCGGCCAGAACCGCTTCACCGGCACGGGCGCCGAGCTCATTGCCGATCCCGAAGTCGCCAAAAGTTTCCTCGGGGGCTGAGCCGTGACCGAACTCGTTTTCTTCATCAACCAGGTGGTCATATCGGGCGCGGTGCTGGGCTGCATCTATGCGCTGGGCGCGGTCGGCATCACGCTGATCTTCGGCATATTGCGCTTTGCCCATTTTGCCCATTCCGAGCTGATGACTTCGGGCGCCTTCTTCGCGTTCCTGCTGGCGGCCCTGTTTGCCAGCTGGGGCATCGTGACGCCGATCCCGCTGGGTTTTGTGGTGCTGCCCATTGCCATGGTCATGTCGGCCATTTTCGCCCTGGGCATCGACAAGGGCTTTTATGCGCCGCTGCGCAAGCGCGGCGTGCGCCCGGTGACGCTGCTGATCGCGTCGATCGGCGTGACCCTGATGGTACAGGGGCTGATCCGCCTGTTCTTCGGCGCCGGCTCTTATTCATTCTTCGAGAATGAAACCAAGGAGGTCTTCCGCATCGATATGGCGTTCCTCGGCTCGACGCGGCCGCTTGTGATCACCGAGCCGCAACTGCTGATGATCGTCGTGACCATCATCTCGGTGCTGGCGCTGCACTTCTTCCTGACGCGTTCGCGGTTGGGCAAGGCGATGCGCGCCATGGCTGACAATGCCGACCTGGCGCAGGTCTCGGGCATCAATACGGCGCTGGTGGTGCGGGTAACGTGGATCGTCGCCGGCGCGCTGGCCTGCATGGCTGGCACCATGCTGGCGCTCGACGTGACGCTGAAGCCTGACCTGGCCTTCAACATCATCATCCCGATCTTTGCCGCTGCCATCGTCGGCGGCCTCGGGCAGGCCTATGGCGCCATTGCGGGGGGCCTGTTGATCGGATTTGCCGAGTCGCTGGCCGTGTTCAACTGGACCATGGTGCTGCGACCGCTCAATGCGGTGCTGCCGGAATGGGCGCAACTGCCGGCGACGCTGGCGCTGGTGCCGACCGAATACAAGCTCACCGTGGCCTTCGTCATTCTCGTCGTGGTGCTGCTGGTGCGGCCGACAGGTATCTTCAAGGGAGCTTCGTCATGATCCGGCGTTCGCTCACGCTCTTTGCCGGGCTCTTCGCATTGATTCTGGTGATGGGTTGGCTGATGGGCCTGCCCTTCACCTCGTCGCGCCTCGTCGAGGCGGCGGCCTATAGCCTGATCGCACTGGGTCTCAACATTCAGTGGGGCTATGGCGGGCTGTTCAACTTCGGCATCATGGGCTTCCTGATGCTGGGCGGCTTTGCCGTCACCTTCATCTCCTATCCAGTCAATCCGACCTTCTGGGGCTCGGACGGGCCGTGGATGCTGGGGCGGGCGCTGATCGCCTTCGCGGCCGGGGCGCTGCTGGTCATCGGCGCGCGCAAGAGCGACAGGCTGGGCGTTCGCGGCGGCTGGAAGACCTTCCTAACGGTCGTCGCCTGGTTCGTGGCCTATTGCATCTATCGCAGCCAGATCGATCCGGCCGCGGCCTATATCGAGGCCAATGCCGGCTTTGTCGGCGGGCTCGGTGCACATCCGGTGCTGGGCTGGCTGTTCGGCGGCGTGCTGGCGGCGGTCATTGCCTTCATCGTCGGCAAGATCGCGCTGGGGCTGCGCACCGACTACCTGGCCATCGCCACTATCGGCATTTCGGAAATTATCCGGGCGCTGATCAAGAATATGGACTGGCTGACGCGCGGCACACTGACGGTGTCTCCGATCCCGTGGCCGACGCCGCTGCCCCAGGAATACCAGGCTGGTGGTTCGGACCAGTTCAGCTCGCTGCTGCTGGCCCGCGGCGGCTTCCTGCTACTGGCGATCATTGTGCTGGGCATTTCGATCTGGCTGATCTCGCGAGCCTATGCCGGTCCCTGGGGCCGCATGATGCGCGCCATCCGCGACAATCACATCGCTTCGTCGTCGATGGGCAAGAATGTGACGGCGCGACAGCTCGAGATCTTCGTCTTTGGCTCGGTGCTGATGGGCATCGGCGGGGCGATGCTGGTGAGTTTCACGCAGATCTTCGATCCCAGCAGCTACCAGCCGATCAACCATACCTTCCTGATCTGGGTGATGATCATCGTGGGCGGCGCCGGCAATAACTGGGGCGCGGTATTTGGCGCGGTGCTGATCTGGCTGGTCTGGGTGGTCAGCGAGCCGCTGGCCCGCGTGGTCTTCGAGCTGGTCAGTTCGTGGTCGACCAATGTCGGCTGGGGCGCCATTCCCGAGATCGAATCCCGTTCGGCGCAGATGCGCGTCTTCGTGCTGGGGCTGGTGATCACCATCGCACTCCGATACGCGCCCAAGGGGCTGATCCCCGAAGTGGTGCGGCGGGACGTGTAAGGGTTCACCAGCAAGGCCTCTCACCCGACCCTTCGGGTCGACCTCTCCCCCGGATGGGCGAGGTAAGAGACTCAGACGATGCTGTGGAGCAGGGCCTTTACTGCGCGTGTCAGATCACGCGCCGGTTCGATGCGCAGGTGGACGAATTCGGGGCGGGCCAGGACCGCTGCCGCGGCGGCGCACGGATTGGCGCCCGGCCACACTCCGGCGATCAGCGAGCCGGTCATGGCGATTACCCAGCCGCAATCTGCCGGCGTAGTGCCAGGCAGGCGGGCGGCCAGCGCGGCAATGATGCGGCCATTCTGCTCGTTCATGCGGGTCTTGAGCCCGGCAATGGTGGCTTCCGATACATTCTGTTCCAGCGTGCTGGACAGGATGGAGATCAGTTCGCAGCAGCGGGGCCGGGCGAGGAAGGTCGCGACGATCGCTTCGGCCAAAGCGGCGACATCACCCGGGGGCTGGGCGGAAATGACGGCTTCGAGGGCCTCGACCAGTCCGGCGAATTCGCCCTGGAACAGCTCCAAGAGGACCTGCTCGCGGCTCTCGAAATAGCGATAGACATTGGATTTGGTGAAGCCGGCCCTGGCGGCAATGGCATTGAGGCCGGTGCCGGTCGGTCCTTCAGTATCGAACAGCTCCGCTGCCGCCGCGAGCAGCTGTTCGCGGCGGAGATGGATCTGTTCGGGCTGGCGGGCACGCTGGAAACCGGTCATCGGCAAGAGGTGTCCGACGGCGTCCGGCCTGTCAAGCCAGCGCCTTCTCGGCGGCATAGGTGATGCCGGTGAGGCGCTCGGAAACCGACCAGAGGCGGCGGGCAACCTCGTCGTCCTTGGCGCGCTTGGGAAAGCGGGCGGGTCCGGGCGGGCCCTTCATTTCCATCATCTGGCTGGGGCCGTAATAATCGAGCTTATGCACGCCAGGGGCAGTTGCGGCCAGTACGGTGGGGATGGCGCCGCTCGCGGCGTCATGGGAGGCAAAGGCCTGGAGCAGGGCGCTGCCGATGCCGGCAATGCCCTTCATCTCGCCTGGGCCGTTGGCGAGGAGATCGGTGCGGGCGAATCCGGGATGGGCGGTGGCAGAGAGGATGTTCCAGCCGTTGGCGTCGCTGAGGTGCTGCAACTGCCGGGCGAAGAGCAGATTGGCGAGCTTGGAGGCGCCATAGGAGCGCATCGGGCGATAGGCGCGCTCGGACTGGAGGTTATCGAAATCGATCTGCCCGAAATGCGCCGCGCCCGATGAAACGGTGACGACACGCGGCGCCGCTGCGGCGGTGAGCAGCGGCAGCAAGGCACCGGTTAGGGCGAAATGGCCGAGATGGTTGGTGCCGAACTGCAGTTCGAAGCCGTCGCTTGTGGCTTTGCGGATGGGCGGCGTCATGACGCCGGCATTGTTGACCATGATGTCGATCGGGACGCCTGCACCGCGCATCCGCGAGCCGAAGGCGGCGATGGAGTCGAGATTGCCGAGATCGACAGCCTCGAAGGCAATGTTGGCCTTTGGGGCCGTCCGGCGTATGCGCGCCAGGGCATCGGCGCCCTTTTCGGGGTTTCGACCGGCAAGGATGACGCGGGCGCCGTGCTCGGCCAGCATACGGGCCGTCTCGAAGCCGAGCCCTCCGGTAGCGCCGGTGATGACGGCCGTCTTGCCCTGGAGATCGGGGATGTCGCGTTCGGAAAAGCTCATGACAGGCGCTCTCAATAAGAAACCAATGGTCTCTAATTAGGAGAACGATGGTCTGTTGTCAAGTTGCGTCAGCCTGCGCCCTTGCGAGCGTTGACCCAGAGCCAGCGGGTCGGCTGGTTGTCATAGCCAGAGCCGTCGTTCTCGCTGACGTCGATTGCGGCCCAGTCGCCTGCCGCCAGCAGATGCTCGCGGAGCCTGGCAGCGTCGGGATAGTTGTAGTATCGCCCCAACGTGTCGCGACCCTCACCGCCGCCGGCCTTGAAGCTGGCGGTCAGTCGCCCGCCCGGGCGCAGGGCGCGGAAGATGCGGGCGAGATCGTCGGTGAGTTCATCGCGCGGCGCATGCAACAGGGCGGCACAGGCCCATACGCCGTCAAAGGCCCCGGTCTCGTCGAGTTCGTTGAACGCCATGATTCGTACAGGGCAACCGAGGCGCTTACCGGCCTCCGCCGCGAGTTCCGGTGAGGCGTCGGAGGGGGTGACGGCAAAGCCGGCTTCCAGCATGGCGGCGGCATCCCGGCCATTGCCGGTGCCCAGCTCGAGCACCGTGCCACCAGCCGGCAGGCGCGCCAGGAACGCCGCAAGCTGCGGCGTCGGGCCGGTGGCGTGCTGCACATAGGCGGCGGCGTTGTCGGCATAGAACTTGAGCGTTGCGGGATCGGGCATCGGTTCCTCCAACGAAAAAGGCCCGGGATCGCTCCCGGGCCTCAGATAGCTCAGTTCGATCCGTGTTACTGGATCAGGCCCTTTTCGACGAAGGCGCCGCCTTCGACGGCGAGCTCGACGATGATGCCGTCCACGTCGCCGACTTCGTCGAAGTCGAGCGAGCCACCGGCGCCATCATAATCGATGTCGGTGCCGGCCTTGATCAGCTCGACAGCCTTGGTCCATTCGCCGGGCAGGATCTTCTCGCCGGGAGCGGAAGCCACGTCGCGCAGGGCGGTCGAGAGACCGTCACGCGAAGCCGAACCGTTCTTCTCGATGGCCAGAGCCAGCAGGAACGCAGCATCATAAGCCTGCGGCGCATAGGTCGCGTTGGCTTCGAGGCCGGCAGCGGTTGCCAGATCGGTATAGGTGGTGGTGGCAGTGCCTTCCGGAGCGCCGGCGCGGGTGGCAATCAGGCCTTCCACGGCAGCGGCGTCGATGCCCGAAAGCAGGTCGTCGCCGACCATGCCGTCACCGCCGACATAGAGCGTGAAGTTGCCGGATTCGACGGCCTGGCGCAGGATCGTGTTGCCCGAAGCGTTTGCATACGCAAGGATCACGAGGTTCTGCGAAGCGACCAGGTTGCCCAGCTCGGCGCGGTAGTCGGCCTTGCCTTCTTCATGGGCGACGTTGGCAGCAACGGTGCCGCCGCCGGCAGTGTAGGCAGCGCTGAGGGCATCAGCGAAGCCTTTGCCGTAGTCGTTGTTGACGTAGGTGATGGCGATGTCGTTGACGCCCTTGGCGAGCAGCAGCTCGGCCAGCTTGACACCCTGAAGCGCGTCCGACGGGGTGGTGCGGTAAACGAGGTCATTGTCCTCGAGCGTGGTCAGCGCCGGAGCCGAAGAGGCCGGCGATATGAAGACCACATTGCCCGACAGGCCCGAGCCGTTGAAGGCGCCGATGGTCTCGCCGGTGCAGAGCGCGCCGACGACGGCCGTCACGTTGTCCGAGTTGATGACCTTGTCGGCAGCAGCAGCGGCAGCCGTTGCGTCGCAGGCACCGTCAGCGGAGATGAGCTTGAGCTCGCCGCCCAGGATGCCGCCCTGCTCGTTGACCTGCTTCACGACCAGCTCGGCGCCGGCGAAGATCGGCGGGGTCAGGGATTCGATCGGGCCGGTGAAACCGCCGATGAAGCCAATGGTGGCGCCGGTGTCCTGCGCAATGGCGGGCGCTGCGACGACAAGCGTCGAGGCGGCAACGGCCAGTGCCAGGGTGTTCTTGAGATTGCGCATATACGTCCCTCTGCTTGGGTCGCTCCGTCGGGAGGCCCTTGCCGAGCCAGTCTTGACGTACGGAACGACGCGATAAAGGGGGCGCAACCTGCGCCCCGCTGAGGGGGACTGTTGCACATTTGTTGAGCGCGAGTCACCGGGTTTTGATCGCTAATTCTTCTTGCCAGCGCTGTTGCTTAACAAGGATGGTTTTCGCATAGAGTGAGGCCCCAGGGAGGGCGTGACGGTGATGACGGCGAGGATGCTGCGAGCGGTGCTGTTGCTGATCGGGCTCGTGGCCGCAGGGCCGGCCATGGCGCAGTTCACCGTGCTCGACCAGGCCCAGGATGCCGCGCCTGAGGCGCCAACGGCGGAGGCCGTTCCGCCACCACCCTGCGGCACCCAGCCGCTCAGCATCGCGCGGATGAGCTGGCCTTCGGCAGAGCTGCTTGCCGAAATTCACGCACGAATCCTCACCAGCGAATATGGCTGCGACGTCCGGGTCACGCCGGGCGACCTGGGCGCCACCGCTTCGTCCATGGGGTCTACCGGCCAACCGGCCGTAGCGCCCGAGATGTGGGTCACCCGCATTGCCGATGTCTGGAATGCCGGGATGGACGCGCAGATGCTGCGGCCGGCCGCGCCGACCTATGCGGAGACGCAGTTCGAAGGCTGGTTCGTGCCGGACTATGTTGCGGTGGCGCATCCTGAGTTGATCGCAGCGGCTGGGCTGGTCGCGACACTGCCCACAATCAGCGGCGCAGAACGCGTGCGCTTCATCTCCTGCCCGGTCGACTGGGCCTGTGCACTGATCAATCGCAATCTGATCAGCGCCCTGGGGCTGACCAGCATGGTGGACCTGGTCGAGCCGGCCAACCGGTTCGAGATGGATACGCTGATCGCCGAGGCGGTGAGCCGGAGCGAGCCGATCCTGTTCTATTACTGGCAGCCCAATGCCGTGCTGGCCCAGTTCAGCTTCGTGCCGCTCGACATGGGCGCCTATGACGAGGAGGCCGCCAAGTGCCTCGCGCGCGTTGCCTGCCCGACACCGCTGCCCAGTGCGTTTCCCAGCGAGACGGTGGTATCGGCACTGGCCGAGTGGGTCTTTACCGATATTCCTGCCATTGCCGCCTACTTCCAGCGCAGCAGCCTGCAACTGGCCGAGATGAACACCCTGCTGGCGCAGCTCAACGAGCCGGGGGCGACGGTCGAGGGGATTGCCGAGCGGTTCGTAGCCGAGCGCCGGGACATCTGGGGCGCCTGGGTGGGTGCCGTCATGCCGTAAGGCTGTCGCAAGACTGTCATGCCGGAAGAATATGGTCAGCGGCTTGGTTGGCGCTAAGCGTTTGTCCTAAAATGCTTTTTTGTCGGCGTTTACTTCGTGTTCAGACATCGGACCGCTAGATGGGGCTCCTTTCTGGCTCGAGCGAATAGATGCGGCGCGACCCCAATTTCACCTCCATTCTCACTGGCTACCGCCGTATCGCCATGGCCGCGGGCGTGCTGGTCGTCTTCGTCGTGCTGGTGCGGCTGCTGGTCTTTTTCGATCTCGTCGGACCCGGGGTCTCCGCGATGCTGCCGGCCGGAGGCCTGCTTATCGGACTGGTCCTGCTTGCCATCCTCGCCTGGGGCCATGGCTGGCTCTCGCGTCATCTCAGGAATGTTGCACGCGAGACCCAGGAAGCGCGGGCAAGCGCGAACCGCGACGCACTGACCGGCGTGTTCACGCGCGCCTACTTTCTCGAAGCGCTCGACATGCATGTGTTCCACGGGTCGCAGACGCCGGTGGGCTACCTGCAGCTCGACATGGACAATCTCAAGACACTCAATGACAGCGCCGGCCACGCCGCGGGCGACGCCGCGCTGGTGCATTTGACCAAAGTCATCGCGGAGGTCGTTCCGGGCGCCACGGTGGGGCGGTTGGGCGGCGACGAATTCGGGGTCATGATTGCCGGCCACGACAACAGGGCCGGTTTGCGCCGACTGGGCGAAGCGCTGTTGCGAGCCCTGGAGCGGCCGGTAAGCATTGCCGGACGGCCGGTGCGGCTCTCCGCCTCGATTGGCGTGGCGTTGTCGCCGCAGGACGCCGTCGATGCGGTGGATCTGATCTCCAAAGCCGATCTCGCGCTCTACAAGGGCAAGAAGAACGGGGGGCATGCCGTCTTGACCTTCGACTCCGACATGCTGGGCGACGAACGGCACAGGCGCTTCGTCGAACGCGACCTGCGCGCGGCTCTACTCATGGAAGAACTGGAACTGCACTACCAGCCCGTGTTTGGCGCCGACATGGCGATCCGTTCGCATGAGGCGCTGGTGCGCTGGCGCCACCAAGTGCGCGGCATGATCTCTCCGGCCCAGTTCATCCCCATTGCGGAGGAGAGCGACCTCATCAACAAGCTGGGCGAATGGGTACTGCGCCGCGCCTGCGCGGACCTGCCTGATCTGGGTGGGTTGCCGGTGGCGATCAACGTTTCGCCGATGCAACTGCGCCATACCGAGTTTGCCCGGCACTTTGCGACCGTTCTGGCCGACACCGGCACCGATCCGCGCCGCATCATCGTCGAAGTCACCGAGACAGTGCCGCTCAACGCTCGGGGGGTCGAGCTCGACAATATCGTGGCGCTGCGCGCGCTCGGGGTGCGGATCGCCATCGACGATTTCGGAGCTGGGCATGCGAGCCTGCAATATCTGCGCGGCTTCGCCTTCGACATCATCAAGATCGACCGGTCCTACGTCGCCAATCTGGGCAGCAGCCGCATCGATGGCATGATCGTCTCGGCCATCTGCGACATTGCCCGGGCGCTGCCGGTCGAGGTGGTGGGCGAGGGCATCGAGACGCAGGAGCAGTTCGCGCTGCTGCGACAGGCCGGGTGTACGGGCTTCCAGGGGTTCCTGCTGGGCCGGCCCGCACCATTGTCGAAGTCCGGCGCCGCTGCTGCGGCCTGACATTCAGAAGACAGCTTCATGACAGGCAAGACTTCCGTCATAGTTGCGTCGGGCGTAGCCGCGCGGATATAAGGGACCGGGGAAGCCGTAGGCTGGCATCGGGAGTAGTGACTTGGATTTGAAGCGGATCAACGATCACGTCAGTGTTTCGGGGCAGATTCTGCCCGAGGACGTCGCAGCGCTCAAAGCCGCCGGTTTCGTCGCCATCGTCAATAATCGCCCGGACGGCGAATCGCCTGATCAGCCCGCCGGCGCGGAAATCGAGGCCGCGGCCAAGGCAGCCGGCCTCGAGTATCATGCCATACCCCTTGGCCGTGAAGGGGTTTCCCCCGACATGGTCGAAAAGACCAAATCCGTGCTCGAGGGGAGCGCGGGTCCGGTCTTCTGCTTCTGCCGTTCGGGGACGCGCTCAACCACGTTGTGGGCGCTGAGCCAGGCGGGAGAAATGGATGCAGGCGAGATCATTCGCGAGGCGGCGGAAGCCGGCTACGACATGAGCCATCTCGCCGGGCATCTCAGCCGCAGCTAGATCAAAGTTTTCGACGGTTGGGCGGGCAACCGTCCCTTCTGTTGCCGACCACCTGAGCCGGGCCCGTAACGGGTCCCCAACCCCTCCTGCTCGGACATGCAATCGATGCCAATCAAGAAGATCCTCGTCGCCAACAGAAGCGAAATCGCCATTCGCGTGTTCCGCGCCGCCAATGAGCTGGGGCTCAAGACGGTGGCCGCCTATGCCGAAGAGGACAAGCTGGCGCTGCACCGCTTCAAGGCCGACGAGGCCTATCTGATCGGCAAGGGCAAGGGCCCGGTCGAGGCGTATCTGCAGATCGACGAATATATCCGCATTGCCCGCATTTCCGGCGCCGATGCGATCCATCCCGGCTATGGCCTGCTGTCGGAATCGCCCGAGTTCGTCGATGCCTGCGAGGATGCCGGCATCATCTTCATCGGCCCGCGGGCGCAGACCATGCGCGACCTCGGCAACAAGGTCGCGGCGCGCAACATGGCAATCGCGTCCAATGTGCCGGTGGTACCCGCGACCGATGCGCTGCCTGACGATCCGGAACAGATCAAGAAGCTGGCGGCCGAGATCGGCTATCCGCTGATGCTCAAGGCGAGCTGGGGCGGCGGCGGGCGTGGCATGCGCCGCATCATGGACGAAAGCACACTGATTGCCGAAGTATCGGAAGGCAAGCGCGAGGCCAAGGCGGCGTTCGGCAAGGACGAGATGTATCTCGAAAAGCTGATCGAGCGCGCGCGCCATGTCGAGGTGCAGCTGATCGGCGACGATCATGGCAACCTGGTGCATCTTTATGAACGCGACTGCTCGGTCCAGCGCCGCAACCAGAAGGTGGTCGAGCGGGCGCCCGCGCCATACCTCGACGACAAGGTGCGCAAGGAGCTGACCGACGCGGCCGTCCGGCTCGGCAATGCCGCCAGCTATCGCGGTGCCGGCACGGTCGAATTCCTGATGGATGCCGATACCGACAAGTTCTACTTCATCGAAGTGAACCCGCGCATCCAGGTGGAGCATACCGTCACCGAGGAAGTGACCGGCATCGACATCGTCAAGGCGCAGATTCATCTGCTCGACGGCGCGGTAATAGGTACGCCCGAATCCGGCGTGCCGCTGCAGGAAGACATCCATCTCAACGGCAATGCCATCCAGTGTCGGGTGACGACGGAAGATCCCGAACAGAACTTCATTCCCGACTATGGCCGCATCACCGCCTATCGCGGCGCCACCGGTTTTGGGGTGCGGCTCGATGGCGGCACGGCCTATGCTGGCGCTGTCATCACCCGCTACTACGATCCACTGCTGGAGAAAGTCACCTGCTGGGCGCCGTCCGCCGAGGAGGCGATTGCCCGCATGCACCGCGCTTTGCGCGAGTTCCGCATCCGTGGCGTCTCGACCAATCTGGCATTCCTCGAAAACATCATCACCCACCCCGACTTCGTCGAGAACCGCTACACGACGCGCTTCATCGATACGACACCGGAGCTGTTCAACTTCAAGCCACGCAAGGACCGCGCGACCAAGCTCCTGAGCTACATCGCCGACGTGACGGTCAACGGGCATCCCGAAGTGCGCGACCGGCCGCGGCCGCCGGCCGAGGCCGCGGCACCGATCGTGCCGGAATTCCCGGCCCTCGGGATGGTCGATGGCAGCCGGCAGATTCTGGATCGTGAGGGTCCGGTGGCGCTTGCCAGGTGGATGAAGAAGCAGAGCCGGGTGCTGTTTACCGACACCACCATGCGCGACGCGCATCAGAGCCTGCTCGCGACGCGCATGCGGAGTTTCGACATCACCCGCATCGCCCAGGCCTATAGCCGGGGCCTGCCCAACCTGTTCAGTCTTGAATGCTGGGGCGGGGCGACGTTCGACGTCTCGATGCGCTTCCTCAACGAGGATCCGTGGGAGCGCCTGGCCAAGGTGCGCGAGGGTGCGCCCAATATCCTGACCCAGATGCTGCTGCGCGGCAGCAACGGCGTCGGCTACACCAACTATGCCGACAATGTCGTCAAGTTCTTCGTCAAGCAGGCGGCGGCGGGCGGGGTCGACGTGTTCCGCGTGTTCGATTGCCTCAACTGGGTCGAGAACATGCGCGTGTCGCTCGATGCTGTCATCGAGGAGGGCAAGGTCGCCGAGGGCGTCATCTGCTATACCGGCGACCTGTTCGACCCGGACCGGGCCAAGTATGACCTCAAATATTACGTCGGGCTGGCGCAGGAGCTCGAAAAGGCTGGTGCGCATGTGCTGGGCCTCAAGGATATGGCGGGGCTGCTGAAGCCTGCTGCCGCCAAGAAGCTGATCTCGACCTTGCGCAACGAGACCGACCTGCCGATCCACCTCCATACCCACGACACGTCGGGCGCTGCCTCGGCCACGGTGCTGGCGGCGGTGAAGGCGGGTGTCGATGCGATCGACGCGGCGATGGATGCGCTGAGCGGCACGACCAGCCAGCCGACGCTGGGTTCGATCGTCGCGGCGCTGGCCGGCGGCGAGCGCGATCCTGGTCTGGACGCCAAGGCGATCCGCCAGATTTCGTTCTACTGGGAAGCGGTGCGCACGCAGTATCGCGCCTTCGAAAGCGATCTCAAGGGCGGTGCTTCGGAGGTGTACCTGCATGAAATGCCGGGAGGCCAGTTCACCAATCTCAAGGAACAGGCGCGTTCGCTGGGTCTCGAGACCCGCTGGCACGAGGTCGCGCAAACCTATGCCGACGTCAACCAGATGTTCGGCGATATCGTCAAGGTGACGCCGAGCTCGAAGGTGGTCGGCGACATGGCGCTGGCCATGGTGTCCGCGGGGCTCAGCAGGGCCGATGTCGAGGACCCGAACAAGGATATCGCCTTTCCCGACTCGGTGGTCGGCTTCTTTGCCGGTGACCTGGGCCAGCCGCCGGGCGGTTTCCCCAAGGCGCTGCAGAAGAAGGTGCTCAAGGGCAAGACGCCGCTGACCGAGCGGCCCGGCTCCTATCTCAAGCCCGTCGACCTCGAGGCCGAGCGCAAGAAGATCGCCGACGAGGTGGGCCACGAGATCGACGATCTGCGGCTGGCCTCGTATCTCATGTATCCCAAGGTCTATTCGGATTTCGAAAAGACCCAGGAGCGCTACGGCCCCACCGAAGTGCTGCCGACGCCGGTCTATTTCTACGGCCTCTCTGAAGGCGACGAACTGTTCGTCGACATCGAGAAGGGCAAGACGCTGGTGTTGCAATATCTCGGTCGCGCCCCGACCAACGAAAAGGGTGAGGTTCGCGTGTTCTTCGACCTCAACGGGCAGCCGCGCACGATCCTCGTGCCGGATCGGCTCAAGGTCGGCGAGGTCAAGGTTAGGGCCAAGGCGGCTTTGGGCGATCCCAAGCAGGTCGGCGCGCCGATGCCGGGGGTGATCTCGACGCTCAACGTCAAGGAAGGCCAGAAGGTCGCCGCCGGGGACGTGCTGTGTTCGATCGAGGCGATGAAGATGGAAACCGCGCTGCATGCGGAAGCGGACGGCGTGATCGCGGAACTGCTGATCAAGCCGGGCGATCAGATCGATGCCAAGGATCTACTGGTCAGGTTTGAATAGGAAAAGGCCCGGGGAACCGGGCCTTTTTTATTCCGCCATTTCGAGTGCCACTCAGGCCTAAAGGCGCCTCGCCCGCCCGTCGATCGTCTGCTCGTTACGCTCGCGGTGGTCGGCTTTCACCTTCACCGGCAGGCGACTGACGATCCAGCTGACCATCAGCGGCACCAGGACCAAGTCATCGACCCAGCCCAGGAACGGGATGACATCAGGGATGATGTCGAGCGGATTGATCAGGTAAAAGGCGACGAACAGCGTCGCGGCCTTGAGATAGAAGGGGGTCTCGGGCGCAAAGAAAGCCTTCCAGAGCTGGACGACTTCCTTGCGGAAGAGGACGAGGCGGGGGAGGAGCATCTTGAACATGCTATGTAAATGGTCCCCGGCCGGGATGGTTCAAGGCCGGGGCGATCACATTCTCGATTGGCGGGTCCATCGTTCCCTCGCCCCTCAGGGGAGCGGGTAGCGACGCCGGGAGCACAGCTCAGCTCTTTACCTCAATGTGTCGATGCTCGGCCAGCCGTCTTCCCACGCGATCGGCGTGAGGTAGAGATTGGGCGTGCCGCCCTGCATCTGGTTGTAGAAGTGGAACACCAGCCAGGGCTCGCCGTCGCGCATGAACACTTCCTGACCGCCGGGGCCGATGAAGCGACCCTGCTTGCTCACCAGTTCGGTGCCGCCGCCCTCGAGGAGCGGCTTGCCGTCCTGGTCGAGATAGGGGCCGGTGATGGTGTCGGCGCGGCCGACCATGATGCGGTAATCGGAGGCGATGCCGCGGCAGCAATGATCGAAGGAAACGAAGAGGTAGAACTGGCCCTCATGCTCGAGGATGGCTGGGGCCTCGATGGCGTCGCCATTGCGTGAAGCGATTAAGCTGGTTTTGGCGCCGTCGAGCGGCATGCCGCTGGCCGGATCGATCTCGACCAGCCTGATGCCCTGCCAGTAGGAACCATAGGCCAGAAAGGCCTGGTCGCCGGTGTCGATACGGAAGGGGTCAATGGCGTTGAAGTTATCGCCCTCGCGAGAGCGAATGACGAGGCCATGGTCCTCCCAGCCGGCGGTGGGGTCCGACGCCTTGAGGTCGTCATTGGTCATGAGACCGATGACACTGTCATTTTTCCCGAAGCTCGAGACCGAATAATACATGTAGTGGATGCCGTCATGCTCGGTCACCGAAGGCGCCCAGATGTTCTTGGGCGTGAAGCCGAACTCGGTGATGACCCATTGGGGCATTTTTCCGGGGATGGCGCCGGCCTCCTGCCAGTCAATGCCGTCGGGCGAGGTCTTGGTGCGGATCTGGCCGCCGTCGCGCGAGCCCTCCACGCCAGTGGCGAAGGAGGCGAAGCCGTCATCCAGCACCGCGATGGTCGGATCGTGGATGGCGATATTGCCGGTCAGCGGCTGGGCCAGTGCTGGGGTGGCCAGCAAGGTCAGAAGCAGCACAATCGTTCGCATCAGGTTAGTCCTCCTCGGTCACGCAGCAGTTTGACGATCGCCATGGCATGACCATGGCCAAGCCCGTATTCGGCCTTGAGCCAGTCGGTGATCGGCGTCGCCTTGGTGCCCGGCGCGGTAAAGCCCTTGTCGGACGCCAGCTTGATGAAGCCGTCAGGCGTCACGCCGGTCTGCTTTTCGATATTGTCGAGATAGGCCTGGAAGGACATTTCTGGGCTCCTTGTGTCTTCCATGGAACGACGAGCCGGGCCGCGTCCGTTCGACACAATCGAGAAACATTGCGTCTCTATCGTAGCAGGCTTATTTCTCCCTCAGAACCAGAGGATGAATTGATGGCTGGCCCGGCAATGCGCAGGCAATCGGTTGGAGTTGACGTCGGCGGAGTGCTGGTGGGCGGCGGGGCGCCCGTCGTCGTGCAGTCGATGACCAATACCGATACCGCCGACATCGACGCGACAGTAAAGCAGGTCATGCAGCTGGCGCGGGCCGGGTCGGAAATCGTGCGCATCACGGTCGATCGCGACGAATCCGCCGCAGCGGTTCCCATCATCCGCGACCGGCTGGCCTTCATGGGCTATGACGTGCCGCTGGTGGGGGACTTCCACTATATCGGCCACAAGCTGCTCACGGATCACCCCGCTTGTGCCGAGGCGTTGGCCAAGTACCGCATCAATCCGGGCAATGTGGGCTTCAAGGCCAAGCGCGACACACAGTTCTCGACGCTGATCGATATTGCCAACCGCAACAACAAGCCGGTGCGGATCGGGGTGAACTGGGGATCGCTCGACGAGGAGCTTCTCACCAAGCTGATGGACGAGAACGCGGCTTCCGCGGCGCCGATCTCGGCGGCGGCGGTGCAGCGCGAGGCGATCATCCAGTCGGCGCTGCTATCGGCGCGTCGGGCCGAAGAGCTGGGCATGGGCCGCGACAAGATCATCCTCTCGACAAAGGTGTCGGACGTGCAGCACCTGATCGCGGTCTATCAGGACCTCGCGGCGCGTTGTGACTATGCGCTGCATCTGGGGCTCACCGAAGCGGGCATGGGCACCAAGGGCGTAGTGGCGTCTTCGGCCGCGCTGGGTATCCTGTTGCAGCAGGGCATCGGCGACACGATCCGCATTTCGCTGACGCCCGAGCCGGGTGGCGACCGCACCACCGAGGTCAAGGTGGCGCAGGAACTGCTGCAGACCATGGGTTTCCGCCAGTTCCTGCCTGTAGTGGCCGCCTGCCCGGGTTGTGGGCGGACGACGTCGAACACATTCCAGCACCTAGCCAAGGATATCCAGGACCACCTCTCGGCCTCGATGCCGGAATGGAAAGAGCGCTATCCCGGCGTCGAGACGCTGTCGGTGGCTGTGATGGGCTGCATCGTCAACGGACCGGGCGAAAGCAAGCATGCCAATATCGGCATCTCGCTGCCGGGCACGGGCGAGACGCCGGCCGCGCCGGTGTTTGTCGACGGGCAGAAGGTCGCAACCTTGCGCGGCGCCGATGTGGCCGACCAGTTCAAGGTGATGGTGGCGGACTATATCGAGCGCAAGTTCGGCAATGGGCAGAAGACGGCGGCGGAATAGGCGCCTGTTACTCGACGGCTTCGACTGGCGTCACCGTCACTTCCAGCTCACCACCGATTTCGACCGCCTTGGTTTGCTTGTCGAATACACAGATGATGCTCGAGGTGAGGCCGGCCGGATTGTCACCGGTCACGATGGCGAGGCCATAGCTCTCGCTGCCGAATGGATCGACGATGACCTGAGCATTGGTCACGAAATCGGCCGATGCCGTGAGGCATGCCTGCTCGACTTCGGCGGCAAACTCGGCCCAGGCGTCGTCGGACGATGCGTGGGCGGCGCTGGCGGCAAGCAGGGTCAATCCCAGGGCGGCAAACTGTTTCAGCATTGGTGTTTCCAGATTGAATGTTGAAGCGGGTGGTCGCCTGCGCGCTATTGCTCTTCGGCAGGCGCATTCGGGGGAACGCAGGCATCGACCCATTTGTTGCCGCAGAGATCGGCGAGGCGCTGGACGCTGACGCGGACCGAAGCATGGGTATCGCCGCCAGCCGGGATCATCACGTCATAGACCTTGATCGAGACGTCGAGATAGATCGGCAGCGGTGCGGGCAGGCCGAAGGGGCAGACGCCGCCGACCTGGTGGCTGGTGAGGCGCAGCACGTCCTCGGCACCCAGCATGCGCGGACGGCCGCCGAAGGCGGATTTGGATTTCTGGTTGTCGAGGCGGGCATCGCCGCGCGTCACCAGCAGGAATTCCTCGTCCCGGACGCGGATGCAGAGGGTCTTGGCAATCTGGCCGGGCTCGACGCCGTGGACGTCGGCGGCAAGCTGCACGGTGGCGGTCGAGGCGTCGGTGACTTCCACGGCAAGGTCGGGCGCGCGTGCGGCTAGGTCGGCTTGGACGGATTGAAGGCTCATCGGGCTCTCAGAACAGGTCGGCGAGGCGGGTTTCGTATTTGAAGCGCGTCTTCTCGCGGATGGGCGTGGCGAGGGCGCGGCGCATGAAGGCGGGATCGATATCCTTGACGCCATCGAGCGCCATGAGGTCGCTGACGGTCACCCGCTCCCCGGCATAGGGCAGGTAGTCGATTGCCATGCCGGCCTCGACGATGCCTGATGTCAGCACGCGGCAATAGGCACCGGGGCGGTTGGCGCGGTGGAATTTCCTGACCCACATCGGATCGCCCATGCGGGCGGCGAAGGTCATGCAGGGCGTGCGGTGGTAGGTGACTTCGAGCAGGACGGGCCCGATGGCGAAGCGGTCGCCAATGGCGACGTTGCGGCCCTCGATGCCTGAAAGGGTGAGGTTTTCGCCGAAGCTGCCGGGCTCGATGCTTTTGTTCAGCTCATTGGCCCACCAGAGATAGTCGTCGGCGAAATAGACATAGATGGCCTGGTCGGCGCCGCCATGATGCTTCCTGTCACAGATCGCATCGCCCGCCATGCCCAGCCGGTCGATTTCGGCGCCGGCGACGGGCTCTTTGACGATTCCGGTTAGCGGCTTGTAGCCGACAATGTGCTGCGCGGTGCCGACATTGACGCTGAGGAGGCTGGGCATGGCTCAGTTCTCCCGACTGGCGAAATAGCGCACGGTGGCTCGTAGGCCGTCGGCATTGGGGCCGAAGGTGCGCAAAGCCGACAGTGCGTCGTTGACGGTCTGGGTCAGGCGCGTGCGGGCGCCGTCGAGGCCGAGCTGGGCCACCAGGGTCTGCTTGCCGTGCGCGGCGTCCTTGCCGGTGGCCTTGCCCATGATCTCAGGCGTGGCGGTGACGTCGAGAATGTCATCGGCGAGCTGGAAAGCCCGGCCGGCGGCTTCCGCATAGACGGTCAGCACGGAGATCGCGCGCGCATCGGCGCCGCCCAGCAGGGCGCCCATGCGAACGCTGGCGCGGATCAGCGCGCCCGTCTTCATCGCCTGCATGGTCGAAATCTCGTGCGGCGAGAGGCCAGCCTGTTCACCCTCGATATCGCGCATCTGCCCGCCCACCATGCCGCCCGCGCCGGAGCCGGCGACCAGTTCTGTCACCAGCGCGATGCGTATGGCCGGGTCGGGGTGACAGGCGGGATCGGCCAGCAGGCCCAAAGCATGGGTCAGCAGCGCGTCGCCGGCCAGGATCGCGGTGGCGTCGTCATAGGCCTTGTGCACAGTGGGACGACCGCGGCGCAGATCGTCGTCATCCATGGCCGGCAGGTCGTCGTGGATCAGCGAATAGCAATGGATCATTTCCACTGCGAGCCCGGCGGGCAGTGCCTGCGCGGCGGGAATATTGAAGATGGCCGCCGCCTGCCGCACCAGCAGCGGTCGCAGGCGCTTGCCGCCATCGAGGCTGCCGTGCCGCATTGCCTCGACGAGCCGGGAAGGGGCGGGGCCCGGGCCGGTCAGGCTGTTGGCATCGAGCTGTTGTCCCAGCGCCGTTTCCACGGCCTTGGCGCAATCGGCAATGTCGGCGGAGAAGTCGTACATCAGATGTTGCTAGCGGTTCAGGAGCATGGCGGCAAGGTGGTGCGCCGGGGAGATTCCCGCTTTCGCAGGCAGCAGGTCGTGGGTATGGAAAGAGCATGGCAAGACGACGCAAACCGAAGGGCATCTGGCGGATTCTCCGACCCGTTGCGTTTGCCATCGCCATTCTTGTCGCCATCCCAGTTGTGATGACGCCGGTCTATCTGTTTGTCGATCCGGTTTCGGTGCCGATGCTGGAGCGCTATCTCACCGGCCGCCCGGTGGATCGCGAATGGCGCGACATCGGCGATATTTCCGACCGGCTCAAGGCGGCGGTGATCCTCTCGGAGGATGGCCAGTTCTGCCGCCATTGGGGCGTCGATCTCGGCGCGTTGCGGGACGAGATGCAGAACTTCATTGATGGCGAGGAGGCGCGCGGCGCCTCGACCATCACCATGCAGGTGGCGCGCAACCTGTTCCTGTGGAATGGCCAGAGTATCGTCCGCAAGGCGCTGGAAGTGCCGCTGGCTGTTTATATCGACCTGGTGCTGCCCAAGCGGCGGATAATGGAGATCTATCTCAACATTGCCGAATGGGGTCCCGAGGGACAGTTCGGCGTGGCTGCGGGCGCGCGTCGTGCCTTTGGCATTGTGCCACAGGACCTAGACTGGCGCACCGCCACGCTGCTGGTGACGGCGCTGCCCAACCCTATGTTGCGCCAGCCGGGCCGGCCGTCAGCGGGCATGCTGCGGATCGCGGCGATCATCGAGGGGCGTGTCGCGGAATATGGTGAGCGGGCGGCGTGTGTCGGAGACAATGGCGGGCTGTCGCTCTAGGCGGCGGCCGCATCGTCGCGGGCCAGCAGATCAGCCAGCGCCTTCAGCTGCCGGTCTCGAATGCCCAGTTCATCGAGATGCCTCGCAGTATTGAGCACATAATCGACATTGCGGCCCGAAAGGCCGATGCCTGATCGTACCATGGCGAGTTGCTGGTCGAGATCGAGGTGGCCGGCGAACTGCTCATGGTGTTCATCGACGAGGAAAGCGAGCGCGCTCACCATGCGGCCGTCGGCCAGCCGCACCGGGCGCATGACGTCGCGATAGACCGACGTCACCTGTTCGCGCTCCTGCAGGTAGGCATAGACCTGCGGCCAATCGGCATTGGCGACTTCAAAGACCATGCCGCGGCAGGAGCCGCCGCGCGTCAGGCCAAAGACAAGGCCGGGCTGTTCGACGGTGCCGCGGTGATGATGGGAGACGATCGAGAGGCTGCGATGGGCGCCGCGGAGGAGGCCCTGCTGCGCCGAGACATGGGCAAAGCCCGGATTCCAGATGAGGGATCCGTAGCCAAAAACCCAGTGCGTCGCTGTGTTATCCGTATCGTGCATCGCCATAACCTGAACAGAAACCTAGGCAAGCTTGCCGGCCAAGGCAATTGCCATGCCCGAAATAGAAGCCATGCGATGTTAAGGCGACCCGGATTTACCGGCGATGAACGCCCATATTGCGATGACGCTTTAGTCCATGCCCGCGCGCGGGTAAGAGTGCCGCCCATGAAAAAGCGAATCATCATTCTTGGCGGCGTCGTGGTGGCAGTGATCGTGCTGTGGAGCGCCGCCTGGCTGGTGCTCGCAAGCATGTTGAAGCAGAACGTCGAGGCAATGGCGCAGGCCGACGGGGTGACGACGGCCAACCTCACCTGCGGTCGACTTGATGTCGGCGGCTTCCCGTTCCGGTTCGATGTCGATTGCACCGAGGCCCGCATCCTCAGTGGCGATATCGTGGTGGAGGTGCCCGGCATCCGGGCCAGCGTCCGCGTCTATGCACCGACCCATGTGTTGGCCTCGGCCCTGGGGCCGCTGCAGCTCACCGACAGTTTCACCGGCACGCGCAATGCGGTGGCCTGGTCGGGGCTGGAAGCCAGCGTGCGGCTAGACAACTGGCGCATTGCCCGCGCCTCGGTCTCAGGCAAGGACCTGGTCTGGACCGATACGCTGTTCGGCGATGCCATGATCGCGCAGAGTTCGCTGGTGGAAGTGCATCTGTTCGACATTCCAGAGCAGCATGACCCGGAGCGGCACCTGGCGGCTTTGGCGCTCTATGCCCCGGTGCAGAACCTGGTCTGGCCCGGCCTGACGCTGACCGGGACCAATGCCGAAATCCAGCTTGAGCTTTCGGGTCTGCCGGACGATGTGCGCAACTGGGGTGATCCGACGTTGCTGGCCTCGATGCAGCAGGCCGGTGGTGCGCTCAAGATCGTAGCCGTGCATGGCACCGATGGCGATTCGGTGCTGGATGCCGAGGGGCAGCTCGGCCTCAACCCGCAGGGGCTGGTCGAGGGACGGATATCCATTACCTCAACTGGCGTCGCCGAGCGGATCGGGCCGCTGCTGGAGCAGCCGTGGCGGACGCTGGTGCTGGGTACGCCGAGGGCGGACGGCGCGCATGTGAACCAGCTCAATTTCCGGGCCGGCGGCGTGTTTTCGGGACTGGTACCGATCGCCAGCATTCCGCCGCTGTTCTAGGCGTCGTCGCCCCCGCCGTGTTCGCGGACGAAGGGGACTTCGGGCGGAGGCGGCGCTTCGTGGGTGCGGCCGAAATCGGGGGCGGCGGTTTCCTGTCCGGCCGAGATGATCGACCGGCGGATAGCGCGGGTGCGGGTGAAGATCGATTCGAGCGCCGGGCCATCACCGGTTTCAACCGCCTTCTGCAGCACGCCGAGATCCCCCAGGAAGCGACCGAGCATGTCGAGCACGGCTTCACGGTTGGTGAGGAAGACGTCGCGCCACATTACCGGATCAGAGGCGGCAATGCGGGTGAAGTCGCGGAAGCCACCGGCCGAGAACTTGATCACCTCGGACTTGGTGACCGATTCCAGATCATCGGCGGTGCCGACGATATTGTAGGCGATGAGATGGGGGATGTGGCTGGTGATGGCCAGCACCATGTCGTGGTGCCCTGCCTCCATGACTTCGACATTGCTGCCCATGCCTTCCCAGAAGGCAGCCAGTTTCTGGGTCGCGATCGTGGCTACGTCGGGCTGCGGGGTCAGGATGCACCAGCGGCCGGCGAAGAGTTCGGCAAAGCCGGCGGAGGGGCCGGAATGCTCGGTACCGGCGATCGGGTGGCCGGGAATGAAGCTGACATCGGATCTGATATGCGGGGCAACGACCTTGACGACATGGCCCTTGACCGAACCGACATCGGACAGGATGGCGCCAGGCTCCAGCACCGGGCCGATGGCCTCGGCGATGGCTTCATAGGCGCCGACGGGGGCGCAGAGGATGACGAGGTCGGCGCCGCGCACGGCTTCGGCAGCGTCGAGCGTATAGATGTCGCCCAGACCCAGTTCGCGTGCTTCGTCGAGGGTTTCCTGCTTGCGGGTCGCGATGGAGATGACTTCCACCAGCCCCTGCCGGCGGGCGGCCAGGGCGATGGAGGAGCCGATGAGGCCGATGCCGATCAGGGCGAGTTTGCGAAAGTGGACGCTCATGAGATTTTGCTCAATGCCTTGAGAATGCCGGCGACGCCGATCATGGCCTGCTCGGAGCCGATGGAGATGCGCAACCCGTTGGCGATGCCATAGGAGGGGCCGATCTCGCGCACGATGAGACCGCGCTCTCGCAGCGTCTCGAAGGCCATGGCGGCGGATTCGGCGTCGGCAAATAGCACCATGATGAAATTGGCCTGGCTGGGGATGACGCGCATGTAGTTGGAATGTAGCTCAGCGGTTAGCCAGTCGCGCCATTTGGCGTTGTGCGCCTTGAGGCGGGCATTGAACTCGACATCGCGCGTGGCAGCGGCGCCGGCAAGCTGGGCGGGCAGGTTGACGTTGAAGGGGCCGCGGATGCGGTTGATCGCATCCACCAGATGGGGCGGACCGACCATCCAGCCGATGCGGGCAGCGGCAAGCCCCATCTTGGAAAACGTGCGGACCATGACGACGTTGTTCGCCTCGCCGACAAGCTCCAGCCCGACCGAATAATCGGCGGCGGTGACATATTCGGCATAGGCGCTGTCGATGACCAACAGGATATCGGGGCGCAGCCCGGCATGCAGCCGCCGCACTTCGGCATCGCTGAGATAGGTGCCGGTGGGGTTGTTGGGGTTGGCCAGCCAGACGACCTTGGTCCTGGGCGTGACTGCCGCCAGCAAGGCATCCACATCGGCGGTATAGTCTGTCTCGTCGACCATAACGATGCTGGCGCCGGTGGCCCTGGTGATGATCGGATAGACCGAGAAGCCGTAGCGGTTCATCACGGCTTCGTCGCCTTCGCCGAGATAGGTCTGGGCCAGGAGGTGCAGCAGGTCATCCGAGCCATTGCCGCAGACGATCAGGTCCGGATCGATACCGTGGACTTCGGCCAGCGCCATGCGCAGGATTTTGGACGAGCCTTCGGGATAGATTTCGAGTTGCTCGGCGGCGGTGCGGAAGGCCGCGGTGGCCTTGGGGCTGGCGCCGAGCGGGCTTTCATTGGCCGAAAGCTTGACGGCATTGCTGCCCGGTGCGCCGGACTTGCCGGGCAGATAGGGCGCGATGTCGAGAATGCCGGGCTGCGGAACGGGGCGGATATCGTCTTCGGACATGATGCCAATCTGGGCAGAAAAACCGCGCGGACCATAGTCAAAGCCATGCGGGATGGCAAAGGAAAGCGTCTAACCCTGGCGGGCCGTTGCGGTGTTCAGGTTCGGCACGCGCACGAAGCGCTCCTCGCGCTTGCGGCGGGGAACGGCCGGGAAGGCTTCCTTGCGGGCGCGGACGCAGATGACGCCGCTCATGGCCGGGCCCAGCAGCCGCCCGGCGCGCTCGAAGAAGCGGGTTGATTTGAGCACCAGCGACGACTGGAAGGGCGGCAGGAACAGGCCGTCGCGCCAGGCTTCGGGCACGAAGCTGTGGTCGCGCAAAAGCTTATCGAGCTGGCCGCCGGAATAGGGATTGCCCGAGCCGAAAGGCGTGTTGTCGCGCTGCGCCCAGATGCCCCGGCGCCGTGGTACCACGAGCACCAGTTGCCCGTTCGGCGCGGTGATGCGCCAGAGTTCACGCATCAGCTCCTCGGCATCGGCCACGTGTTCCAGCGCATGGATGGCAATGGTCAGGTCGATTGCCGCATCGGTCAGCGGCATTTCGAGTGGATCGCACAGCACGGTATGGGACGGCCCCTCGCGCGGCCAGGCCGATGCACCCTGGCGGGCGGGCATGAAGGCCAGCACACGCTCGGCCGGCGCGAGGGTGAAGCGCAAATAGGGGGTGGCGAAGCCGAGGCCGAGGACGCGCTTGCCGGAGACGTCGCCGGCAAGCCCGAGGACCTGCTCACGCACCAGCGCGCGAGAGATGCGCCCGAGCGGGGATTTGTAATAGGCAATGAGGCGGGTGACGTCGGCGGTCATGTTTGCAACTCTGCCGCTTTCGCAAGGACTTGTCCAACAGGCCGGTTGTCATGTGGAACCAGCCACCCTAGCTTTCGGGTTGTTGTTGTTTGTCAGGAGTGCCGCCCGTGAGTCTCATCGTCGACGTGTTTCCCGCCCGGAGCGATAATTTTGGCTACCTGGTGCATGACACGGCCACCGGGCGCACGGCCGCCATCGATGCCCCCGAGGCGGCCGCTATCAAGAATGCTCTGCTGCATCGCGGCTGGACGCTGACCGATATCTTCATCACCCATCATCATGTCGACCATGTCGAAGCTATTCCCGAGCTCAAGGCCGAATTCGGTGTGCGCGTGGTCGGCCCGCGCGCGGAGGCCGGCAAGATCGGCGACCTCGATGAACTGGTAGCCGGAGGCGATATGGTGACGCTGGGCGATACCAGGTTCAAGGTCTATGACGCGCCGGGCCATACGCTGGGCCATATCGTCTTCCATGATGCCGAGGGCAAGCATCTGTTCACCGCCGATGCGCTGTTTTCGCTCGGCGTCGGGCGCATGTTCGAGGGAACGCCCGGGCCGATGTGGGAGGGCGTAAAAGCTCTGCGTGCACTACCTGACGACACACTGGTCTATTGCGGGCACGAATATACGGCCAGCAACGCGAAGTTTGCCTTGTCGATTGATCCCGATAATGCGGCGCTGCAGAAGCGGGCTGCGGAGGTGACGGTTCTGCGCGAGGCTGGGCGTCCGACTATTCCGTTCCTGCTGGGAGAGGACAAGGCGGCCAATCCGTTTCTGCGGGCCGACGAGCCTGGCCTGGCCAAGCATTATGGGCTTGAGGGCGCCAGTCCTGCCGAGGTGTTTGCCGCCATCCGCAAGGGCAAGGATACCTTCTAGCAATGACGGGCAAGCTGACATTCAAGCCGGTGACGGCCAGTACTGTCGGCGACTTCGAAGCGCTGTTCGGGGCCAAGGGCGGGCCGAACTGGTGCTGGTGCATGGCCTGGCGCGCCACGTCAGCCGAGCTCAAGGATGCCAAGAGCCCCGCGCGCAGGCAGCAGATGCTGGAGCGAATCGCCGATGGCGTGCCGGTCGGTCTTGTCGGTTATGACAGAGGCACGCCGGTTGCATGGGTGTCGGTCGCGCCCAAGGACACGTTCCAGGGCGGGCTCGGCGGCGCCGAGGACCGCGACAGCGTCTGGTCGCTGACCTGCATGTTCATCGCCCGTGACCACCGCAAGCAGGGCCTCAGTGCCGAGCTTATCGAGGCGGCAGCCAGGCATGCCAAAAAGCACAAGGCGCGCATCCTCGAGGCCTATCCGGTGGACCCGGACTCGCCGAGCTATCGGCATATGGGCTTTGTGCCTGTCTTCAAGCGCGCGGGCTTTGTGGCGCATGGCCGGGAGGGCACTCGCAGGCATGTGATGCAGCTGCCGCTTTAACCATCAACCGCTTTGGGAGCGGAAAGCGTTAAAAAAACGTTAGCATCTGGCACGCCGATTGCCCTTAATGGGGTGTAGGGCCAGATCGATTGTTTCATTTCGAGACAGGCTGGCCCGCTTTGAGACAAGCGAGGCAAAAAAATGGCCAGTTCTGACACAAAGCCCGCCGGACTTCCTGTCCTGATTGGATCGCCCCGCCCACGCCCCTCACTGCTTCGCACCGAAACGACCGCCGCCTTCGTCAGCCAGCTACTGGCCGAACGGGGCAACCTGGCGCCGCAGCGCAGCCGCCGTCGCGGTAGTGCCGAAGGCGCTATCGGGGCTTATGCCGCTAGCGCGAAGGTTGCCGTAAAGCGCATGCCGCTGGGGTATCGGACGACGATACTGGCCTAACGGCCTTCCATGTTCATGTCGCGCGTGGCTGACGTGATGGACATGGTGAAGCCGGCGACGACGTCGATCAGCGCCATGACCAGCAGGATGAAGAACACCGTGCTGGAGGCTGCGCCGAGCAGCAGGAATTCCACCAGGATCACTACGAAGACAATCATCGAAAGCATGTGCTCGATGATGGAGACCGAGCCGATCCGCGTTGACTTCAGCAGCTCGAAGAATAGCAGGATCAGCGATGCGACAACGAGCAAGTCGCCGAGCGAAACCAGCCATGGCACGCCCGAGACCATGGGAATGGCAAAAGCGATATTGTTCCAGCCTGCCGGATCGCTACCGAGGAACAGGAAAACCACGAGATTGTAGATCACCAGGGGAATGATCAGCAGCGGCGGGATGAACGGCCCGGTATGACGCGATGTGGTGCGGGCAGGTGGCACATAGACGTGTTCGACCAAGTTGGCTCTCCTTGTTCACGGGCGGACCATGCCAGATTGCATGGCCGCCGCAAAGACTGGCTAACGCCACCAGGATGAAGCGAACGCTATTTGCTGAGCTTGAGCGGGCCGACCATCTGTTCGGGCTTCACTTCGGCGTCGAACTCCTCGCCTGACAGCAGGCCCAGGCCGATGGCTTCCTCGCGCAGGGTGGTGCCGTTCTTGTGCGCCGTCTTGGCGATCTTGGCGGCGTTGTCGTAGCCGATCTTGCGGTTGAGCGCCGTGACCAGCATCAGCGACTGGTCGACCAGCTGCTTGATGCGCTTGCGGTCGGGTTCGATGCCGACGGCACAGTTGTCGTTGAACGACTTGGCGCTGTCGGCCAGGAGCCGCACGGCCTGCAGGAAATTGTAGGCAATGACGGGCTTGAAGACGTTGAGCTCGAAGTTGCCCTGGCTGGCAGCAAAGCCGATGGCCGCGTCATTGCCCATCACATGGGCGACGACCATGGTCATGGCTTCCGACTGGGTCGGATTGACCTTGCCCGGCATGATCGAGGAGCCAGGCTCGTTTTCGGGAATGGTCAGTTCGCCGAGACCCGAGCGTGGGCCGGAGGCCAGCCAGCGCACGTCGTTGGCGATCTTCATGAAGGCGACTGCGAGTTGCTTGAGGGCACCCGAGGTGCCGACAAAGGCGTCGTGGCCGGCCAGCAGGGCGAACTTGTTCGGGCCAGTGACGAAGTCGTGCCCGGTGAGGGTGGCGATTTCCCTGGCCACGGCGACGGCGTAGTCGGGATGGGCGTTGAGGCCAGTGCCGACGGCGGTGCCGCCAAGCGCCAGTTCCTTGAGCTGGGGCAGCGTCACCTTGATGGCTGATATGGCGTAGTCGATCTGGGCAACCCAGCCACTGATCTCCTGGCCCAGCGTCAGGGGCGTCGCGTCCTGCAGGTGGGTGCGGCCGATCTTGACCACGTCCATGAATTCCTCGGACTTGGCATGCAACGTGTCACGCAGGAGCTGCACGCGCGGGAACAAGTAGTTTTCCAGCGCCTCGACGGCGGCGATATGCATGGCCGTGGGGTAGGTGTCGTTGGACGACTGGCTCATGTTGACGTGGTCATTGGGATGCACGGGCTTCTTGGTGCCCATGGTGCCGCCGGCCATCTCGATCGCGCGGTTGGAGATAACCTCGTTGACGTTCATGTTGGACTGAGTGCCCGAGCCGGTCTGCCAGACGACGAGCGGGAAGTGCTCGGAGAGCTGGCCTGATATCACTTCATCGGCAGCGGCGACGATCAGGTCGCGGGTCTTCATGTCGAGCAGGCCCAGCTTGTGATTGGCCAGGGCCGCGGCTTTCTTGAGCACGCCGAAAGCGGTGACGATCTCGGTCGGCATCTTCTCGCCACCGATATCGAAGTTCATCAGGCTGCGAGCGGTCTGCGCGCCATAATACTTGTTGGAGGGGACCTCGATGGTGCCCATCGTGTCCGATTCAACGCGCGTGCTCATGGTCTAACTCCCGAGAATTGGCCGCTCTTTCCGGCGGCGGGCAAAGCAAAACGGCCGACCCTTGGAGGGATCGGCCGTTGCAATAACAGAAACGAGCGCAAGGCGCGCCTCGTCTTTCGTTTACTTCTTTACGTCGAGGACCTGACGACCGCGATACATGCCGGTCTTGAGGTCGACGTGATGCGGGCGGCGCAGCTCGCCCGAATCCTTGTCTTCAACATAGGATCCAGGTGCAAGAGCGTCGGCCGAGCGGCGGAAGCCGCGCTTCATCGGCGAGGTCTTTCGTTTTGGCACTGCCATGGTCGGTACTCCGAATTCAATATCGTTGCGCCGCCAAAGCGGCCCAGAGAGTTCATCTCTGAAGGGATTGCTCGGCTCTATAGAGGAAGAGAAGGGGCTTGGCTAGGGGGTTGTGAGGGGAGACGGACGCGACATTTGCGACTGGCTCAGTCGTCTCCATCCCCTTGTGGTCAGGATCGATCTAGGCAGCCTGTGCACCCTGCGCGGGTTCGGCGCCTTCGAGGTCCCATATGGTGGTCAGCCGCTCAGCGGCAGCGCCTGGTGTAAGCAGCCGGAACACGCGATCGGCGCAGTCGAGCGCCAGGCGGAAACGGGTCCGGCTCATCGGGTCACCGACCAGTTCGCCGGTCGAGCCGACCCACAGCACGTGATTGCCCTTGGCGATGAGATAGAGATCGGCATCAGCCATGGCGAAACGATCGAGGCTTTCGCTGACCAGGCCATAGGCACGCCCGGAACGGCCCAGCCAGTTGCTCAGCCGGCCGAAGCCATGAATCAAGACCCTGTTCTCGGTATTGCCGGCCATCACGCCATCCCCACAGCGTTTATCGAATAAGAACAAAAATAGAACAAAATATTGATCGCGTCAAGCGGATCATCGCCGGACGACTACATGTATGGTTCCGTTCGCTGGTTCCGTCAATATCTGGTAGCTATGGCGCAGTGACGCGGGCTTCTCTGATAGCATCGATACGGCTTTGCATCTCGGGGCCGAGGGGGCGGGAGAGGCCACGATCGACGGCCTCAAGCATCAGCGTATCGGATTCGAACTCGATGGCTTTTTTGAGTCGGTCGAGGAACACGTCGGGAGAGAGGCCAGCCTCGATGGGGGGCAGGAACTTGGCCTGGGCGGTGCCGGGCCAGATCACCAGACTGTTGCGTCCCCAGAACAGGCCCGAATTCAGGGCAACCGGCACGACCGGAACATTGAGTTCCATATAGAGTCGTACGATGCCCTGGCGGTAGTCAGGCGGCGCCAGCGGCGCCTTGCGCGTGCCTTCAGGGAAGATGACGATGCGGCAGCCACGCTCGACGGCGGCATGCGCCTGCGCCATCATCAAGGGAATGGCCTCGGCACCTCTCCGGCGGTCGACCTCGATGCAATCGAGCGAGCGCGCTGCCGGACCAAAGAAGGGAATCTGCATCAGCTCCTTCTTGACGATATAGGCGGGGCGGCCGGTATAGGGGAAGATCGAGAAAACGTCCCAGTCGCTCTGGTGTTTCGCGGCAATGATGCAGCCCCCTTCGGGGATATTCTTCTCGCCGCTCACCTCGGATTTAACGCCGGTGAGGAAGCGCAGATAGGCAAGGTTCGAGCGGCACCAGAATTTTGCCAGTGCCCAGCTCATGGGCGTGCGGCCGCGGATCATGGCGATTATGCCGATGGTGATCGCAACGAGTGCCGTCTGGCCGATGAAGATGAAATAGAACAGCGCGGTGCGCACTGCCTGCACGATAGCCATGAACCTCTCCCGCGGCGCCTGGCCGTCCTGAAGCGTCATAACGGGCTAACGCCGACTTGGCGAGGGCGTTCCCGGTGTGTCGGGGGCCGCGTCATGGCGGCCCTTACGATGACCTCAGCACGCCTTTATGAAGTCTCGGCGAGGAAACGGCGCACGGTGGCGCGCGAAGTGATGGCGGTGAGCGCGGCAATGACGGGCACTACGGCCACGATGCCGATGATACCGTCCAGGCCGAGCGCGAAGCGACCGAACAGAATGCCGACCTGGGCCCCGGCCTCGCTCGACAGCATATTGCCTGCCGCGGTGCCGACCAAGGCGAAGAACAGCATGGCCGCGACGGTGCCGAGGAGACCCCCCTGCAGCCCTATGGAGAGGAAGCGGCCCTGGAACTCGCCGGCGATGAACTTGTTGGACGCGCCGATATAGTGGAGGACGTCGACGATCTCGCGATTGGTCGCCATGGCGCCGCGGGTGGCAAAGACGATGGCCAGTACGGTCGCGGCGCCGATCAGGATCAGCACCAGCAACCCTGACAGCACGATGGTACCAGCCATGGTGTTGAGCTGCTGCCGCCAGGCGGCGTGTGTATCAAGGCTCGCGCCCTTGACCGCCGCGAGGTTGCGGCCCAGCCCTTCGATATCGGCATCAACAGGGTCAGCGAGCTGAACCACCACGAGGCGGGGAATTTCGATGGCGGTGAGATCGAGACCAGCGCCGAGCCAGGGCTCGAGCAGTTGCTGGCTTTCCTCGATGGTGAGGGCCCGCGCCGAAGCCACCCCTGGAGTGGATTCCGCCAGCGAGACGGCGGTGCGCAGGTTGGAATCCATCACCTCACCTTCGACCGGGCGGATCTGGATGGTCAACTCGCGGCCCACATCGGTCGACCAGGCGATTGCCGATTTCTGCACCAGCACCACGCCGCCGAGGGTGACGGCGGATAGGAAGCTCATAATGGTGATAAGCAGCAAGAGGGTGCGGCCGGCGACGCTCTTTTCGGGAACGATGGGTGCGGCGCCCTTGCGGGAGGGGATGAAGGCGAGGAAGCGCTCAATCATGGATCACCAGCTCGCCCCTGGAGAGCAGCATGCGCGGATAGTTGAACTTGTCGAGCAGCGGCAATTCGTGCGTGGCCAGGATGATGGTCATGCCCAGCGTGCGATTGAGTTCGGCAAACAGGTGGACCAGCCGGCTCGACAGATCCGGATCGACATTGCCTGTTGGTTCGTCCGCCAGCAGGACCTTGGGGCGGGCAATGACGGCTCGGGCAATGGCCGCGCGCTGTTTTTCCCCGCCTGACAGCAGGGACGGCAAGGCATTCATGCGCTCGCCCAGCCCGACCCATTCGAGCAGTTCGGTGACATTGGGCCGATATTCGCTCTCGGCCTGGCCCAGCACGCGCAACGGCAGGGCGACGTTCTCGAACGTGGTCAGATGATCGAGCAGGCGGAATTCCTGGAACACGATACCGATATGGCGGCGCATCTGCAGCAGGCGATCCTGGCTCAGGTTGTTCACGTCCTCGCCGAACATGGTGACCTGGCCGCGCGAGGGCTTGAGCGACAGCAGCAGCAGGCGGAGAAGGCTGGTCTTGCCGGCGCCGGAGGGGCCGGTGAGGAAATGGAACGAGCCCGGCTCGACCGAAAAGGTCAGGTCTCGCAGAATCTCGGGACCGTTGCCGTAGCGCAGCCCGACATTGGAAAACTCGATCAAGAACAGAGGCTCCCCAATTGGTCCGCACGAAAGGGCGAATCAGGTGTTGGGCGCATCATAACAGCCAAGCGGGCCGCATGCGCATGCCACCGTCCTAGCAGGCATGAAAACGGCGCAAATGTGGTTGGCCGACCGTGGGGTGCGAGGGTTTGAGGAGTCTTAACCCCCGCCCGATAGGGTCGGCAGCGCGCTATTCCCATTCACCAATCCGCCTGGCCGATGATCATTACCTGTCCACATTGCCAGACCAAGTACCAGGTGACCTACGAGGCCATCGGATCGGTTGGCCGTAAGGTACAGTGCGCTCATTGCCAGCAGGCCTGGCAGCAGCGGCCGCTCGACAAGGATGACGACACGCCCGAGCACAAGCAGGCCTTCGCAGCCATCGCCGAAGATGGGCTCGACGAGGCCATGTCCGCCGAGGAACGTGCCGTCGCCGCCGAGGTGGAGCGCAAGCTGAAACTGGAACAGGCCCAGCCTGCCGGCCCGGCCGGCAAGGTCGATGCGGCGGTGATCCGCAAGCGGCAGAAGGCCTTTACCCGAAGGCAGACCGCCATGGAGGCCGAACTGCCGCTGGCGCGGCTGCGCCGGTCGCTGCGGATTGGTGGTTTCGTATTACTCGGCGCGATGATGGCCACCGCCTATTTCGCGCGGACTATGGTGGTCGAGCGCTTCCCGGCCATGGCCGGCGTCTATGAGGCCATCGGTCTCGGCGTCAACGTGGTGGGACTGGAATTCTCCAATGTCTCCAGCCTGCGCACACTGCGCGACGGCAAGGAGGTGCTGGTCGTGTCGGCCCAGATCGTCGGGCTCACATCCGAGCCGGTCACCGTACCCTCGGTGGTGGTCACCCTGATCGACGAGCATGGGCAGGGCATCTATGAGTGGAGCGTCACGCCGTCGGTGCGCGACCTGATGGCCGGCGAACGCTCGACCTTCGATACACAACTCACCCTGCCGCCGGGCGACGCATCGCGGGTCCGGCTGACCTTTGCCGGCGGGCAGGGTATGGCCATCGTCGCGGCCGGGGCCCGGGCCGCCGATGGCGCCGCCGAAGCGCCCGCGGCAGAGGCGAACGCGCCGGAGGAACCCTCCGGCACCGAACATGCCGCGCCCGAACATTCCACCCCTCCGGAGCATCATTGATGGCCCGCATTCTAGTTGCCGAAGACGATCCGTCGGTGCGCGCCTTCGTGGTCAGCGCCCTCACCATGAAGGGTCATGAGGTGGTCGCCGAAGAAGACGGGGGCCTTGCCGCCGAGACCGCTGATGCCGAAAACGGCCGCTTCGACCTGCTGCTGTCAGACATCAAGATGCCGATCATGGACGGCATAGCGCTGGCGCTGCATGTGGCTGCCAAGTATCCAGACGTGATCATCGTGCTGATGACCGGCTTTGCCGACCAGCGCGAGCGGGCGCACGGGCTGGAAGCGCTGATTTACGATGTCATCGTAAAGCCCTTCACGTTGGCCGATCTCCTCGCCAAGATTGATGACGCGCTGGCCGGAAAACCCGTGGAAGTGGTCTCGCTTGGCCGTCAGGCGCGCGAGCAGTAGTCACTCCACGACGGGTCGCCACTCGATTTCGACCCGACCCTTGCCGTCGCTCAGGAACGCGCCAGTGGCGCTGGCCTCGGCATCGACGTCATCCATCTCCTGCCGCGTCAGCTGGCGGAACGGCAGGACGGCGATGGTGAGGAGATCCTTCCTGCGCGTCATGGTCCAGTTGCCGGCGATGAAACCGTCGACGGTGTAGGCCGCGATATAGCCGTTGACCAGCACCATGCGGTTGCGCGCCAGCTCGGGCTGGATGCGGTAGCGATCGGCGAAACCGAGCCAGACATTGTCGTATTCCGGCATGAACCGCACCGGGGAGGGTGTGTCGGGATCTGGCCGCAACCCATCGGGCAGGTCATAGAGCACGCGGCCGTCTTCGCCGGTGAAGGTGACGAGCTGACCCTCGAGCATTTCGAAGGCAGCGGACAGCTTGGTAAGACCGCTCCAGCTCTGCATGTCCATGACGCTGGCAGGCCCATAGGCGGCGAGGTAGCGGAGCACCAGGTCGGGCAGGTCGATGGCCGGGCCGACAGGAGTGCCGGCCCAGTTCTCGATGCGGCTGAGCAGCGGTGGCCCGCCATTGCCCCAGATGCGGGTGGGTGGGATCTGGATCAGCGTCTCGCGGCAATGCAGCAGTTGCGCCAGCCCCAGCGGTTCGGCATCGGGCCAGCTCTCGGCGAGACGCTTGCCGAGATCGCCACTGGTTAGGGGTGTCTTGTCGAGCAGGTCGATGCCGAGGTGGTGCACCGCGTCGCGGTCTATGTCACCGACGCGCTTGCGGAAGGTGCTCTGCCAGGTGCGATCGAGCACCGGCTGCATCACCGGACGGATGGCGCGCATATCGGCCGATGTATGCAGGTGCAGCGTGGTGCGCATGGTGGTGGCGCGCAGCAAGGACTTGTCGAGGATTAGGGCCGTCAGGTCCTCGTGGCGAAAGCCGTGCAGGCGGTTCCACAGGGCCTGATAAGGGCCGCTGGTGGTCTGAGCCTGCAGGCCGAGCAGGAAGGCAATGGCGTCGGGTATGGCGACATCCGACCGCTCCAGCATCCATTGCCGGGCAAGGGTGGCGCGGTTGAGCTGTCGATCGGTCAGCGTCTGCATGGGCGGTCTCCTCGGCTGAGGAGAGTATGCGCCGAGGCCGATGACAAGGGGTGGCAGGAACTAGGCGGGCCGGCGGCGCCGTGCCCGCTGGGTCACGAGAAAGAAACCGACGATGATGAGCGGGATGTCGAGAAACGTGGTGTAGAACAGCCAGACGTCCTCGCTGGCAAGCCAGATGAAGAGGACGTTTATTGCTGCCATCGCGGCGCCGAGCAGGCCCATTCCTATGGCGACCGCGCCCGTATCGAGGTCGCGATAGGGCAGGTAGAGCGCGAGACCGCGACCCAGCCACGGCCCCCCACGCCAGCCATCGACCAGAAAGAAGGCCGCGGACAACAGGCCGAGCACCACCGTGCGCAATTGCACCGCAAGGCCGGTGTTGAACAGTAGCGCAAAACCGGCCGAGATCAGCAGCATGACCACGCCGAACAGCGCCAATCCGCCCACCAGATCGACCTTGACGAAGCGCTGCGCGACCAGCAGCGCCGCGCCCAAGACGGCGCCGACCACAGCCGCGGTGGTCAGATCGGTGGCGCGAGCCACGATGAAAAAGACGATCCCCATGACGATATCGACGGCAAGCGGGACCAGGCTGGCCTTTTGGCGGGTAGAATCGAAATCGGACTGATCAGCAAAGCGCCGTAGGGCCTTGGGATAGGCTACGACCTTGCCGGGATGACTTTCATAGACCAGTTGGCCGGCGACGCGGGCGGTACTGCCGATGCTCCACCAGCCGACATAACCCGCCTCCACTTCGAGCGGCGAGCCATCGGCGAGCGTCGCGGCCAGCCGGTGGTTGCGGAGCGCCTCGTCGCCCGAGGGCGGTGTGCTGTCAGTGGCAACTTCCACGCCGTCCAGCAGCAGCCTGCTGGTAAAGCCCTTGCTGGTAGAAATGCTGAAAACCTCCACTGCCTGTCCGGCGGTGGTGAATCGGCGATGGGACTTTCCGAAGGTGAAGGCCATAGTCTCCCCGCTGCGTGCCAGACGGCCCAGATAGGGACCGATTCCGGCTGCTGCAAGGGTTTAGCTGCAGATCACAGCCAGTCTGGCACGCTGTCGAGCGCGATCAGCTCGTCCAGGCTCTTGCGCGGGCGGATGACGTGGAAGCGGTCGCCGTCGACCAGCACTTCGGGGATCAGGGCGCGCGAATTGTAGGTCGAGGCCATCACCGCGCCATAGGCGCCGGCGCTCATGATGGCGAGCAGGTCGCCTTCCTTGACGCCCGGCATGGTGCGGGCCTTGGCGAGGTAGTCGCCGGTTTCGCAGACCGGACCGACGATGTCGGCGGTGATCGGGGCGAGGTTGGAGTGATTGACCGGCACCACGTCGTGATGAGCCTCGTAGAGCGTGGGGCGGATCAAGTCGTTCATCGCGGCATCGACGATGACGAAATTGGTGCCACCCTCCTTCACATACTCGACCTTGGTGACGAGAATGCCGGCATTGCCGACGAGCAGGCGGCCGGGTTCGATGACCAAAGTACAGCCAAGCTGGCCGATCTTGTCACGCACCACGGCGGCATAGGCCGTAGGGAGCGGGGGCGCGGTTTCATCAACATTGTAGGGAATGCCGAGGCCGCCGCCGACGTCGACGTGGCGGATATCGTGCCCATCCGCCTTCAGAGCCTTGACCAGTTCAGCCATGAGGCCAAAGGCGGTCCCGAAGGGTTCAAGATCGGTGAGCTGGCTGCCGATATGCATGTCGACGCCAACGGCCTCGACATTGGGCAGCTCGGCGATGCGGCGATAGACCTCGCGGGCGCGGGCATAGGGAATGCCGAACTTGTTCTCGGCCTTGCCGGTCGAAATCTTGGCATGGGTGCGGGCATCGACATCGGGGTTGATGCGCACCGAAACATGGGCGATGAGGCCCATGTCCGACGCCACCATGGAGAGGCGCTCCAGCTCGGGTTCACTCTCGACGTTGAAGCACTTGATACCGACTTCCAGCCCGCGGCGCATTTCGGCGATGGTCTTGGCGACGCCGGAAAAGACGATCATGTCGGGCTTGATGCCGGCGGCCAAAGCGCGTTCGAGTTCGCCCATCGAGACGACGTCGGCGCCAGCGCCTTCGGAGGCCATCAGCTTGAGCACGGCCTGGTTGGAATTGGCCTTCATCGCATAAGCCAGGAGGGTCGGGATGCCCTCGAAGGCTGCTTTCACCACCCGCACATGCCGGCGCAGCGTCGCGCTGGAATAGACGTAGAACGGCGTACCCACCTTGGCGGCGAGATCGTTGAGGTTGACGTCCTCGGCATAGAGGGTGTCGTCGCGGTGGTTGAAATGGTGGACCAAGGCCGTGGGCTCCGTCGGAAGTGCCTAGGCTCTAGTGCAGCGCGCTGAAAAACGAAAGCAAGACTTACCGATCCGGCTCATAAGCGGCTTCGATGCGGTCGGCGACCAGCGACTGCAGCTGCCAGAGGTGGGGATCGTGAATGCCAATGTCCTCGAGGTGTTGCACCGTGGCGAACAGGTACTCGGCCATGGAGCCGCGCGAGCCAACCGCCGTGGCCAGCACGTCGGCGACGCGCTCGATGGTGAGGCCGGAAACGTAGCGGCCGGAATTGCGGTCGATGCAGAAGGTAATGGCGCGGATGGTGCGCTCGCCACTCTTGACGTTGACCCAGCGCGGCGGAAAGGGTGATGGCAGCCAGCCCATTTCGCGTTCGAGAAGCTGGATCATGCATTGGTCAATCTTGCCTGGCGGTAGGCGGTACAGCACGCCATTGCAGGCTCCACCCCGGTCCAGCGCGAGCATAAGCCCAGGATTGGCGTCGCTGCCGCGGAAGCGGTTGTTCCAGCCCAGGCAGAAGGATCGGTGCCAGCCGCGTACCAGGCCGGTGCGCATCTCGACGAACTCGCAGGCCGGTTTCCAGATCAGCGAGCCATAGGCAAAGATCCAGACTTCGTCATGGTCCCGATCGGGGCCGAGCAGGCTGGCAATGGTGTGCTGGAAGTCTTCCGGCGTCGCGGCGCGCATCCCGGCGGGAGGTGGTGGCATCGCCTCGGACGGCGACGCGGGCTGCAGATAGCCGACATGACGCTCGGTGAGGCGCATCTGTCTGGGAAGTCTGGCCACGCTAGCTCTCCTGCAGGTCAGAAGACTATGCGTTCACTCAACCCCGCCATCGCCATGTCCGCCATGCTTTTTCTTGCCGAGCGGACGCGGTTCGTGGGCCGCACCAGTCAGGTCGGTCTTCCAGCGGGCGGCCTGGATCAGCACGTTGGACGGGGCGGTGCCGCCATAGGACTGGCGGGCAGCGACGGAGGCTTCCACTGTCAACACCTTGTGGATGCGGCTATCGATGCGCTGGTCGATGAACTTGAAGTCCTCGATGGTCAGGCCTTCCAGCCCACAATTCTTCTGCTCGGCGAGGGCGACGATCTGCCCGGTAATGTGATGGGCGTCACGGAAAGGAATGTTGATCTCGCGCACCAGCCAGTCGGCAATGTCGGTAGCCGTCGAGAAGCCCGCCGCAGCCGAGACGCGCATGCGCTCGCGGTTGGGCGTCATGTCGGCGACCATGCCGGTCATGGCGGCCAGCGACAGGGAGAGCGCATCAAGCGCGTCGAATGCGACTTCCTTGTCTTCCTGCATGTCCTTGGAATAGGCGAGGGGCAGGCCCTTCATGACGACGATGAGGCTCGTGAGCGCGCCGAGGATGCGGCCGATCTTGGCACGGACCAGTTCGGCAGCGTCGGGATTGCGCTTCTGCGGCATGATCGAGGAGCCAGTGGTGAACTTGTCACTGAGGCGCACAAAGCCGAACTGTGCGCTGCTCCAGATCACCATTTCCTCGGCGAAGCGCGACAGGTGCATGGCGCAGATGGAAGCGGCAGCCAGCGTTTCGAGGATGAAATCGCGGTCGGAGACGGCGTCGAGTGAATTGGCGGTGGGCCGGTCGAAACCCAGCTTTTCGGCGGTCATGTACCGGTCGATGGGGTATGGCGTGCCGGCAAGCGCCGCTGAGCCGAGTGGGGATTCATTGAGCCGCTTCCTGGCGTCCAGCAGGCGACCCGCGTCGCGGCCGAGCATTTCCACATAGGCGAGCAGGTGGTGGCCGAAGGTCACGGGCTGGGCGCTTTGCAGGTGGGTGAAACCGGGCATGATGGTTTCAGCTTCGTCCTCGGCCTTGGTCACCAGCGCCAGCTGCAGGGTATTCACCTGCGCCACCAGCGTATCGATGGTGTCGCGGACATAGAGCTTGAAGTCGGTCGCCACCTGGTCGTTGCGTGAGCGAGCGGTGTGCAGCCTGCCGGCAGCATCGCCGATCTTTTCCCGCAGCCTCGATTCAACATTCATGTGAATGTCTTCCAGCGCCCGCGAGAACGTGAAACTGCCGCCCTCGATTTCGGCCAGCACCTCGTTTAGACCCGCTACGATGCTGTCGCGGTCCTCATGCGTCAGAATGCCCGTCTCGGCGAGCATTGTGGCATGGGCGATCGATCCGGCAATATCCTGGCGGAACAGGCGCTGGTCGAATCCGATCGAGGCGTTGATTTCTTCCATGATGGCGTCGGGGCCGGTTGCGAACCGGCCGCCCCACATCTTGTTGCTCATCGACTACCTCGGAGATTGCTATGACCGACACGCACACGCCTCGCCGGGGAGCAACGAGCCGGGTGCGGCTGTGGGTCATCCTGGGCTTGGCGGGATTGGCCGTAGCTATAGCGGCGTGGGTCTGGCTCGGCAATGCCGGCCAGGCAAAGGAATGTCCGGTCCAGGCCGAGGAAGCAGCGGCCATCGGCGATGCAGCGCGCGGGGAACTGGCAGCGCTCAATGGCACGGGTGAGGGGCGCGGCTATGCTACCATGGCGTTCAAGGACTCTGCCGGCACGGAGATGACCATTGCCGATTTCAAGGGCAAGGCGCTGCTAGTCAACTTCTGGGCCAGCTGGTGTGTTCCCTGCCGCGAGGAAATGCCCGCGCTCGATGCGCTGGCGACGAAATACAATTCCGATGCCTTCATGGTTCTGCCGGTCAATCTCGACATCGGGGCAGGCGGGCTCGAAAAGGCGCAGGCGTTTCTCGACGAGAACAGCTTTGCCAACCTGCCGCTCTATGCCGACAATACTTTCGCGGCGTTCGAACGACTCAAGCAGCAGGCAGTGGCGATCGGGCTGCCGGCGACTCTGGTGCTGGATGAGAATGGCTGCGAGCTGGCGGTGCTACAGGGCCCGGCGCATTGGGACACACCTGATGGCGAGGCGGTGATCGAAGCGCTGATCGGCCTGGGGATATAGGCCCGAAGCGGCGGCGGCTGCTAGATCAGTCGATCCACCACGGCGCCTGAATCGACGACGGGAGCTTCGGCCTCGCCCGTGGGAATGGCTTCGGCGGCCCGGGCCGCGGCGGCTTCGACGGCCTGTTCAAGGTTCATGCGCAATTCGGCGACCTTGGCGAGCTGGGCCTCACCTGTTGTGCCGCTGCGGTCGACGAGACGGTTGATCATCACCGCCGGACCGATGCCGAGAGCGTTGCTCATCGTCACTCCTTCAGGCGAGTTTGTCGATCTTGACGCCCTGCCCGGGGGGCGGTGCCGACAAAGCGGTCTGCATCAGGGTTTCGAGCAGATCGGTCTGCATCTCATGGGCTTTTTTGAACACGGCGATCTGTACGCTGCTCTGCAGCTTCATCGAGTTCATCTGCATCATCTGCATCGAGAGGTCGGTGTTCACGCTGGACCTCCTTTGCTGACAGTCCACCAGCGACCTTAGGGCGTGGGTGTAAACAAAACCTTGGGCAATCGTGGCAATTTGGTGAAACTTTGCGTCGATGTCACCGGCTTAACCATCCGTTAAGGGCACCAGCGGAGTTCGGCGCCGGGATCGGCCAAGTTCATGTCTCGCTTACGTTTTTGCGCCCAGATGGGGACATCAACGACCGGGGGGCCGGGCGGTCATGCTGCTTCAAGAACTGTTTCTCGCACTGATACATAGCATCAGCCTGCTGGCGCTGATGGCGATCGCCTTTGGCGTGGTGGAACGACAGCTGTGGCCCCGTGCGTTGCGTTCCGTGGCGCATGGCCTCGTCTTCGGCTGTGGGGCGGTGCTGGCAATGATGGCGCCAACCCATATCGGGGCCGGGGTTATCGTGGATTCGCGGGCATTGATCATCGGCTTCGCGGCGGCCTTTGGCGGCTGGCCCGCGGCGCTTGTGGCCGTAGTGATTAGCGGATGCTATCGGCTGTGGCTGGGTGGTGCGGGGGCAATTCCGGGGGCCGCGGGTATCGTCGTAGCGGCCCTGCTGGGGCTGGGCTGGCGCTATGGGCTTCGCCCGAAGACGCGGATCAAGGCACGGCATCTCGTCGCGCTGGGCCTGGTGGTCTCCTGCTATCTCTTCACCGCTGTCGCCATGGGCTATGCGTCCCCGGCCTCCCTGTTAGGGCTCATCGGGCCCTATATGGTCACCACTTCGGTCGTCGCCTCGGTGCTGCTGGGGCTGTTCGTTGATCGCGAACTCAACCAGATCGCGCGCGAGGAGCACTGGAAGACGCGCGCCATGACCGACCCGCTTACGGCTTTGCCCAATCGCCGTGCCTTCGAGCGGGGCATTGCAGGGCTGCGGCCGTACGACCGGTCAGCGGCGCTGCTGCTCATCGATCTAGACCACTTCAAACAGGTCAATGACACGCATGGCCACGCAGCCGGCGACTATGTGCTGCAGCAGGTATCGATGATCCTGCGCGCCAATATGCGCAATCGCGACCTGCTGTCGCGGCTGGGCGGTGAGGAACTGGCGGTGCTGGTGCCGGACGCCGATACGACAGAGGCACAGGCGATCGCCGAGCGGCTGCGCCGCGCCATCGAGACGCTGGACATTCACTGGGAAGGCCAGACGATCGCCATTACCGCCAGCGTCGGCGTCGCTGTGGCTCTGGGCACCACGCCCAGCAACGAACTGTTCGTGCAGGCCGACGCGGCGCTCTACGCGGCCAAGCGCGGCGGGCGCAATCGTGTGGTGTTTTCGGGGGAGATGCTGCTGCAGCTGGGGCCGGAACTCAGCGTCCGCCCAGCAGTGCCACCTCGCGCCGCTTGAAACTGGCCGCCAGCAGGATGCCGGCGGCAAAGCCGCCAAGATGAGCCCACCAGGCCACCGGCTCTTCGGAACCCACCACCACATAGAACAATTGCGTCGCCACCCAGAAGCCGAGCATCCAGAAGGCCGGAACGGGCAGCGGAATGGGGATGACCAGCCTGGCCAGGACGAAGACGCGGGCATGGGGATAGAGCAGGATATAGGCTCCCATCACCCCGGCAACCGCGCCTGAAGCGCCGATCAGCGGGCCATTGTCGCTGAGGTTGAAGGCCAGATGCGCCAGCGCGGCGCAGACGCCGCAAGCGAGATAGAACAGCAGGTACTTCACGTGCCCCATGGCGTCCTCGATGTTGTCACCGAACACCCAGAGGAACAGCATGTTGCTCAGCAGATGCAGCCAGTCGGCATGGAGGAAGGCATAGGTCAGCAGCGTCGCCCAATCGGGCAGCCATGGCACGGGCTGGGGATAGAGGTTCCGCACCACGATGGGGATCATGCCGAAATCGATGGTGGCCTGATCGAAAGCGGCTTGCGGCAGCACCGCCTGCACCAGGAAGCAGAGCGTGCTGAGGCCGATCAGCCCATAGTTGACGTAGGGAAAGCGGATATGGCGGATGCGGTTGGTGTCATGCAGCGGCAGGAACATCAGCCGCCCTTCTTGAGATCGCCGTGGCTGCCGGGAATCCAGAGCACGTCCTTGACGCCGTTGTTGTTGGCGACGCGCGCCAGCACGAACAGCAGGTCCGAAAGACGGTTGAGGTAGCGCACGGCTTCTGGACTGGTGTCGGGTTCGGCGGTGGCCAGTTCGACGGTAATGCGCTCGGCGCGGCGGGCCACGGTGCGCGCGACATGGAGGGCCGCAGCCAGCGGGGAGCCGCCGGGGAGGATGAAGCTCTTCAGCGGCTCAAGATCGGCATTGTAGTGGTCGATCTGCTTTTCGAGGAATTCGGTCTGCACCGGGCGAATGCGCAAAGTGGGATATTCGGCGGCGGCATCGTCGGCGCCCGGCGTCGCCAGGTCCGAGCCGACATCGAAGAGGTCGTTCTGGATGCGGCCCAGCAGCATGTCGATCTTGGGCATGGATGTGGTGTGAATGCGGGCCACGCCGATGCTGGCATTGGCCTCGTCCACTGTGCCGTAGGCTTCGACGCGAAGATCGTATTTCGGCCGCCGCGGGCCGCGGACGAGGCCCGTCGTGCCGTCATCGCCGGTCTTGGTATAGATGCGGTTGAGCTTGACCATGCGCCTTAGCCGCCACGCCCGCCGAAGAAGAACAGGGCCCCCATCAGCAGGATGAGCGCAATGGCCTGGCCGATGACTCGCAGGCGCATCAGGCGCTGGCTGGTATTGCCCGGCCCGCCCTTGAGCATGTTCCACAGGCCCATGCCGAGCACGATGACGACGAACAGGAGAGCGAGGGCGATGGCGATATTGAGAGCGGTCTGCATGAAATCCTACCGAACGGGATGCTGGCCATTGATATAGGCATCCAGACCCTCGGCCAACGCGTCATAGATGGCACGAATCCGGTGGGACGTGAACAATTCCCTGTGTGTGGTGAGCCACACTTCGAGCGGCGGAATGGCGAGGTCCAGCGGCAGGGCCACCATCCCCGGCGTACTGTGGACCAGGCTGGCTTGGGCAAAACCGATGCCGAGGCCTGCCTTGAGCAACTCCCACATATGGGTCTGATCGTCCGAGCGCAGCACGAAATTGTCGCGAGACAGCGGCGGTAGGCCGACGCGGCGTGCATGGGCGATGATGAGGTCGGAGCGGTCGAGGCCGATCATATCGTGACTGAACAGTTCCGGGATGGTGACGGGGGTGCCGCGGCGCGCGAGATAATCCGCATGCGCCGTAGCGATGATCGGCAGTTCGCCCAGCCGCCTGGTCACCAGTTCGAGCTGGGTCGGGCGGAACATGCGGATGGCAATGTCGGCCTCTCGCAGCAGCAGGTTCTCGGCCGAATCGGAAGGCACGGTTTCGATGGCGATGCGGGGATAGCGCTGGCGGATCGGCAGCAGCATGGCCGGCAGCACATAGTTGGAGATCACGACGCTGGCCGTGATGCGCACCGTGCCGCCGAAATCGTCCTGCGCGCCCTCGGCCATGATCGCCGCTTCGGCCAGCGACGCCTGGGCATGGGCCACGGGTTCGTAGATGCGCAGAGCTGCGGTATTAGGCTTCAGGCCGGTGAGGCTGCGCTCGAACAGCACGAGGCCGAGATCGGCTTCCAGCGTTTCGATGTGGCGACCGACCGTGGGCTGGCTGATACCCAGATCGCGCGCCGCGGCCGAGAGTGAGCCATTGGCGACGACTGCCGAAAAGCTGCGCCACAGTGCCCAGTCGGGCTCCCTATTCATGTTTGAATACCCAATGCAGAATTTCAGCCAATGTCGCGACGATAATGAATGAGCGATGCTACGTCCATCAGCAAAGGAGATTGCGATGAGCAAGGGTAGTGTCACGGTTCTGGGCATTAACGGCCATATCGGGCATCATGCGGCGCGGGCGTTCCGGCAGGCCGGATTTGACGTGGCTGGCTTCGGACGTTCCAATCGGCATCCACTCGCTGGGGTGGCTTTCATCAAGGGCGACGCGGCCAGTCTTGATGATCTCAAGGCAGCCATCGCCGGCGCCGATATTGTCGTCAATGCGCTCAACCTGCCCTATGACAAATGGGACAAGGGCCGCGCCGAGGCGCAACTCGCCATGGTCATCGCGGCGATGGGCGACAGCGGCAAGACGTTGATGTTTCCCGGCAATATCTACAATTATGCCGCGAGCGATCGCCGTATGGCACCATCGACACCACAGCGACCGCAGACGCCGCGCGGCGCCATCCGGGTGCGGCAGGAGGAAATGCTGGCGGCGGGGTCGAAGGCCGGGAAGTTCCAGACAATCATCGTGCGGGCCGGCGATTTCTATGCGCCTGACAATGTTGGCGACTGGTTCGACCAGGCCATGATGATGGAGGCGAGGAAGGGCAAGATCTACCATATGGCCGATCTCAAGATCGGCCACGCCTGGGCCTACCTGCCCGATCTCGGTCGCGCCTTCGCCGTGCTGGGCGAGAAGCGAGGCGAGTTCGGTGCCTTCGAGACTTTCCACTTTGCCGGGCACTACGTGACGCATGGCGCGCTGATGGATGCCATCGTCAAGGCATCGCCGGTGCCGCTTAAGGTAGCGCCGCTGCCCTGGATCATTCTCCAGGCCATGGGGCTGGCCAATGGGGTGATGCGCGAGGTGGTCAAGATGCGTTACCTGTGGAACAACCCGATGGAACTGGTCGATCCGCGCCTCGACGTCATTCTCGGCGCGGACTTCGGCACGCCGTTCGAAGAGGCCGTGGCGGCGACGGTGAAGCCGTTTCTCGAGCGCAAGGCTGCGGCCTAGGCGAGGCCCACGGCGCGTCTGACATCGTGGGGCGTCCAGCCCCTGGCCCGCAGGCCGGACAGGCTTTCGGAGCCCTTCGACTTGGCCAGTTTTTGGCCCTCGTCGTCCAAAATCAGACGATGGAAATTGTAGATGGGCGAGGGCAGGCCAAGCAGCATCTGCAACAGTACGTGGATATCGGTCGCGGCTTCCATGTCGCGGCCGCGCGTCACATGCGTCACGCCCTGCGCTGCGTCGTCGACGACGACGCTGAGGTGGTAGCTTGAGGGCACGCCCTTGCGCTGCAGCACCACGTCGCCCCAGCGTTCGGGCCGCGCATGGCGAATCTGGGGGCGGTCGGTCACCAGCGGGCCGACCACGGAAAAGGTCAGCATGCCTGTTCGATCCATGGCCTTACCGGTATCGAGCCGGAACTGTACCGGATCGCCGCGCTCCAACCGCGCGATCTGCTCGCCACGGTCGAGGTGCCGGCAGGTGCCCGGATAGAGCGGCGCGCCATCGGGGTCGGTGCCAACAGCGGCAGCGGCGATTTCGCTGCGCGAGCAGAAGCAGGGATAGAGGAGGCGCTGGTCGCGCAAGTGGTTGCCCGCACTGGCATAGGCGTCCATACGCTGGGACTGCTGCATGACCGGTTCGGGCCAGTCGAGGCCCAGCCAGCGCAAATCCTCGAAGATCGCGGCGGTGAATTCGGGTTTACTGCGCTCGGTGTCGATGTCTTCGATCCGCAGCAGGGCGATGCCATCAAGCAAGGTAGCGGCGTTCCAGGTATAGAGCGCCGAATAGGCATGGCCGAGATGCAGCAGCCCGTTGGGGCTGGGCGCGAAGCGAAGGACGGGTTTTGATGGTTTGTTCGGCACAGGGGATTTCTACATGAGCGCGTTGCCGCCGTCACCGCGTCTGGATAGCGCCGAAGCGGTGGCCGCTCATATCGAGGCACTGGCCGCCATCGACCCGCGCCTTGTCGCAGTGCGCGAGTTTGCCGGGCCGGTGCAGCCACGCATCACCCAGCCGGGCTTTGCCGGCATCGCCAAGGTGATTACCGGCCAGCAGGTGTCGGTCGCCAGCGCTAGTGCCATCTGGGGCCGATTTGAACAGTTGCCCGGCGCACTCGATCCGGTGACCTATCTCTCGCTGACCGAAGAACAGGTCCGGGCGGCCGGTTTTTCCGGCAGCAAGTTCCGCACCGTGCGAGCCATTGCCGAAGCCATGGTGGCCGGCGAACTGGATTTCGACCATCTCGAAACCCTGCCGGCGGAGGAGGCGGTGCGCTATCTTGTCGCCCATAAGGGCATCGGGCCATGGACGGCCGAGGTCTACCTCATGTTCTGCGCGGGCCATCCGGACGTGTTTCCAGCCGGCGACCTGGCGCTGCTCAAGGCAGTGCATCACGGGCTCGGGCTTGACGCTCGTCCCACCATCAAGGACATGATCGGCATCGCCGCCGGCTGGACGCCGCATCGTTCCGCCGCGGCTTTGTTGTTCTGGCGCTATTTCGCGGTCATGCGCGACCGGGAAGGAATTCTTCTGTGACCAAGCTCTCCGGCCCCATGCTGCCACCCGCGTCCGGCGGCGCCCCGAAACAGGCGGTGGTGCTGCTGCATGGCTATGGCAGCGACGGCAATGACCTGATCGGGCTGGCGCCGCACTGGCAGGACGTGTTGCCTGACGCGGTGTTCATCTCGCCCAACGCGCCGCAGCAGTGCCGGCAACTGGCTTCCGGCTTCCAGTGGTTCGATGTGAGTTTTGACGGTGACCGGCTCGCCAAGCGCCAGGAGGGCGTTGTCGAGGCAAGGCCAGTGCTGCTCGAATTTCTCGAGGACCTGTGGAGCCAGTCGGGCATCGCGCCGGAGCAGACAATACTGGCCGGCTTCAGCCAGGGCGCGATGATGGCGCTGCATACGGGGCTGTCACTGCCCAGGCCGCTGATGGGTATCATCGGCTTTTCGGGCGCCTTCCTGCCGCCGGACGGCTTCGGCACCAAGCCCTATGCCAAGAGCCCGGTCTGCCTCGTGCATGGCGATATGGATGAGGTGGTCGATCCCGAGCACAGCGCGGATGCGGACGTCGCCCTGCGGTTGGCCGGCTACGATGTCGCCTATCATGTCAGCGAAGGCGTGGCGCATGGCATCGCCCCGGATGGGCTGGCTTTCGCTACCGCTTTCATCCAGCGCATCTCAGCAAAATAAAGCCACCGCTTCCCGCTTCACAGCCCTGACACAAACGGCTTAGTATAAAGGGGCTATGGACTTACTCGATTCCCGTTCCGGGAGACTCAAGTGACGATCCACGTGTCGCCTGAGGCCTGTCCCGCATTGGTGCTGAACGCCGATTTTCGGCCGCTCAGTTACTATCCGCTATCGCTATGGTCATGGCAGGACGCCATCAAGGCGGTGTGCCTGGATCGCGTCAACATCGTGTCGCTCTATGACACGGTCATCCATTCCCCCAGCTTCGAAATGCGGCTGCCCAGCGTTGTCTCGCTGCGGGATTATGTGAAGCCCGCACGCCATCCTGCCTTCACGCGGTTCAACGTGTTCCTGCGAGACCGCTTTCAGTGCCAGTATTGCAGCTCCAAGGAAGACCTGACCTTCGATCACGTCATTCCGCGCTCCAAGGGCGGTCAGACCACCTGGGAAAATGTCGTTGCCGCCTGCGCGCCGTGCAACCTGCGCAAGGCCAATCGCCTGCCCAGCGAAATCCGCATGTTCCCGCACCAGAAACCGTATCACCCCACGGTGCACGACCTGCATAATAATGGTCGCGCCTTCCCGCCCAACCACCTGCACCAGAGCTGGCTGGATTATCTCTACTGGGATATCGAGCTGGAGCCTTAGGCGGCGAGATCCTGCAGGCCGCGCCCGACGACTAGCTGCGCTTGTGACGGCGGGCCTGCGCCCAGATCGAAATCCCCAGCAGGGCCACGATGGCGACCGAGACGAGGGCATTGTAGCCGGCCAGCGAAATGCCGAGGAAGCGGAACTGCACCACGTCGCAACCGATGACCGGGGTCAGGTTGCTGAGGGCGTCGAAATCCATGCTCTCGCCGACGCCGGTGCAGGCGGTCGGGCCCGGCCAGAAGCCCCACTCGACCCCGGCATGGTAGAAGCCCATATAGGCGCCCCAGACGAAGATGGCTGTCGCAATGGCCATGGCGATGTACCAGACGCCCAGCGGCAGCCGGTTCCAGGTGACCAGAACGGCCAGCAGGATCGGCAGGCCATAATAGTAGGCCAGACGCTGTTCGAGGCAGAGTTCGCAGGGTACGAGGCCGCCGATAAACTGGGAGCCGAGGGCGCCAAGGATGGCTGCCAGCCCGAGGACAAAGGCGAGTCCGGCCGATTTCTTGTCGAGCGGGTGGAAGATCGATGCGGCCATGCTGGGGGACTTTCGGTGACGCTGAAATTGGAGCGCTGGATAGACCGCCATCATGGCCAATTCCAGCCGGGAACAGGCTTGTGATCAATCACCAGGCAGGCTGATGCCGGCCGCCTGGCGCAGGGCGATGGCATTGGCGGGGGCGTGCAATTTGTCCTCGTGGACGAAGTAGGCAAACACGTCCTTGCCCGACGCGGCCCAGCCCTTGGTGGTCGCGGCCCAGTCGGCAATGTCGCCCGGCTTGTAGCCGTCGCCGCGCAAAGGACCCTGCAGGCGGCAATAGGCGAAGTCGGCCGTCAGTTCGCGGGAAGGATTCTCGGCCGTATCGGCGATGACGCGGGCGACGTTATGCTCGGCCAGCAGCGCATTGACCTCGGGCAGATCGAAGCTGGCATTGCGCATTTCGATCGCGTGCCTGACAGGGCCGACACCGTCGGTGGCGAGGAATGGGATGGATTTCAGCCGCTCGTCGGCCTTTCCGGCGAGGGCGACGTAGTCGCCGGTATTTTGCGGCAACAGCTTGAGGAAGGCGCTCAGCACATCCCTGTTGTAGCTGACATTGGGCGGCAGCTGCCACACGAAGGGTCCGAGTTTGGCGCCTAAAGCCAGGGGGCCCGAGGCGAAGAAGTTGGCCAGTTCCTGTTCGCAGTTCTTGAGCCGCTTGATGTGGGTGACCAGTTGCGGGCCCTTGATGGAGAAGACGAAGCCGTCCCGCGCCTCTCCTGCCCATTTGACGAAGCTTTCAGGCTTTTGGTTGGCGCGGAAGGTAGCGTTGATCTCAATGCTGCCAAGGCGCGAGCTGGCATAGGCCAGCTCCTTCTTCTGCACGAGGCCATCGGGAAAGAAGGTGCCGCGCCAGGGTTCGAACACCCAGCCGGCCGTTCCAGTCCGTATCGCGCCAGTCGTCATGCCAAATCGTCCTCTTTGCTACGGGCAAGCTAACGCAAACTGTTCGGGCTCGCACCGAAATATGCGGGGGACGGCTGAGGCCTCTATCGCTGGCTCGGATGCAGGAACGCGGCAAGGAAGGTGGCGATACCTGCCGCGACATGCCGCTTGATTTCGGCCTGAGTCGGAATGGCCTCGTTGCCCAACATCATGACGCGGTTGACCGGATCACCCATCAGCAGCCAGTTGAGCTGTTGCGCCGCCATGGCTGTATTGTCGATGGCCAGCAACTGCCTTTCCACCAGTGGTTCGAAGGCTGCCGCCATGACCTCTAGCGCCCTTCCGGCGCCGCCGGCATAGAGCCTGCGGGCCAGATCAGGGAAGCGCTCAGCCTCCGCGATGACCAGCCGCCGCAGCTGCATCAGGCCGGGCGTCAGCGCCACGCTCAGCAGGCGCACGCCATAGTCGAGCAGGTAGGCTTCGAGCTCCTTGCCGTTGCGTACCTGGGGCAGGCCCTGATGCACGTTACTCGCCGCCTCGCCCATCATCTCGCTGATGACAGCAGTGAACAGCGCTTCCTTGCTGGTGAAATGTTTGTAGACAGTTTGCTTGGAAACGCCGGAGCGCGCAGCGATCTCGTCCATGCTGGCGCCGGCATAACCGGTCGAAAGAAACACCTCCGCCGACGCGGCGACAATGGCTGCCTGCTTCCGCTCCGTACGCGTGCCGGGGGCATAGGTCGGCCCAGGTCCAGGGGGCGGTGTCGACATTTTTCGAACTCCTTCACCAGGACTGCTTGACACAATCAAACTAAACAGTCTAGTTCTTGAAACGGAACTGAACGGTCTAGTTTGATTTTGAGGAGCAAGGAAGATGCATATCCAGTTCGCCGAAATGCCGGTCTTCGATCAGGATCGGGCCAAGCAGTTTTACGTCGAGACGTTCGGATGCAGTGTCGTCGCAGACAGCCCGATGGGCGCTCACGGCTGGCGCTGGATCGAGTTGGGCCTGCCCGGCGCACAGACAAACCTCCACTTCATCCGCCGGGACAATGATGCTGCATCGGACGAGCCGGTGCTGGTGCTCGTGGTCGACGATGTCATCGAGACAGTTGCCGGACTCAAACGCCGCGGCGTTGCCATCGTCACTGAGCCACAGGAGCCCGCCTGGGACCCGGGCAAGATCGTCGCCGAGTTCCGTGACAGTGAGGGCAACCGCATGATTCTCTCGAGTGCCAGGGGAGCGCTATGAGCAGTCCCATCCGCCTCGTTGCCGCGACGGCTCTACTGTCGCTGCTGACCGCGATGCCTGCCATCGCCCAGAACAATGCCACAAAACCAGGAGTGATCCAGATGACCAATACCACCCAGCCCGCCACGCTCAAGGTGCCTGGCGCCACACTTTATTACGAAACCCTGGGCAGCGGCCCGACGCTGCTCATAATTCCCGGCGGGCCGCAGGATGCCGGCGTGTTCGCACCGCTTGCCGCCCGGCTCGCGAGCGGCTTCACGGTCGTGTCCTATGATCCGCGCGGCAATTCGCGCAGTACGTTCGATGGCGCAGTGACGCCGCTCGATGTCGACCAGCAGGCTGACGATGCGGCGGCCCTCATCGCCCATGTCGGCGGCCCGGCCTATGTGTTCGGCACAAGCGGGGGCGCGCAGATCGGCCTCAACCTTGCCGCGCGCCATCCACAACTGGTTACCGCTCTGGTGGCGCATGAGCCGCCGTCGATGATGCTGATGGAGAATCCTGAGCCCATGCTGGCAGCAGACCGGGCCCTGTACGAAACCTACGAGACGCAGGGCATCGACGCCGCCATGGCGCAGTTCTTCGCTGAAGCCGGGCTCGATGGTGGCGACGCGCCCGAAGGCGAGACGGCTGATTTCGATCCAGCCAATATGCCGCCCGAGGCGGCCGAGACCTTCATGCGGGTCAGCGGTAATTTCGAATACTGGCTGGGTCAGGGCATGCTGCCGCTTTCGACCTACAGGCCCGATGTCGCAACGCTCAGGAGGGGGGTGCCCAAGGTGATCGTTGCCATTGGCGAGCTGTCGGCGGGGCAGCCGATCCATGCTATGAGCATGGCTCTTGCCACTGCATTGGGCGTGGCGCCGGTCAGCGTGCCCGGGGATCACATGGGCTTTGAAACCCAGCCCGCCGCGTTCGCCCAGAGCCTGGAAGCGTCATTCAAATGAGCCCGATCCGCCAGCCCCTAGGCCTGTCGCAACGAACTGCCCTGCTGCTTGCGGCAAGCAGTGCCATTGCCGGGTCGGTCGGTCCGATCGCCATCGGGTCGGGCGGGCTGGCGGGCGCATCGGTGTTGCCGGCCGATGCCCTAAGCCTGTCCACCCTGCCGGTCACGACCTTCGTGATCGGCTCGGCCATGACCGCCATCCCCGCAGCCCTGCTGATGCGCCGGGTCGGGCGCCGTGCCGGCTTCATTGTCGGGGCGCTGCTTGGCGCCCTCGGTGCGGGGCTCGCCAGCTTGGCCCTCAGCCTCGGTTCGTTCTGGTTCTTCGCTTTCGGCATGGCGGTGCTTGGCGGGGCGGCGGCCTTCCTGCAGCAATATCGCTTTGCCGCGGCCGATGCGTCCGAGCCGGCCTTCAAGGACAAAGCCATTGCCTGGGTCATGGCTGCGGGCATGGTCTCCGGCATTGTCGGGCCACAGCTTGCCATTCATGCAAGGGTGCTGTCACCGGATACGCCCTATGCCGGGCCGTTCTTCGTGCTGGCGCTGCTGTTCCTTGCCGCCATTCCGATGCTGGCCATGCTGCGCGTCCCCAAGGTGAAACTACCGCCCAAGGGGCAGCCCAGCGGGCGGCCGCTCAGCGTCATTGCCAGCCAGCCGCGGTTTCTGCTGGCCATGCTGATCTCGATCTTCGCCTATGCGATGATGAGCCTTGTGATGACGGCGGCGCCGCTCGCCATGGTGCAGCTCTGCGGCCATTCAGTCGCTGATGCCCAGATGGGCATGATCTTCCATGTGCTGGCAATGTTCGGGCCGAGCTTCTTCACCGGCAACCTGATCAGCCGCTTTGGCCGCTCGGCCATTGCCGCCGCCGGTTTCGTGCTGATCGCTGCTGCAGCAGGTGTTTCGCTTACCGGCACCAGTGTTGGTCAGTTCTGGCTGATGCTCACACTACTGGGGCTTGGCTGGAATTTCGGCTTTATCGCCGGGACGGCCATGATCACCGATCTTTATCGTCCGGAGGAGGCGGCCAAGGCGCAGGCATTCAGCGAATTCGTGCTGTTCACGGTCATCGCGCTCGTCACCTTCGCCTCGGGCGGGCTCATTGCCGCGGTCGGCTGGACGGCCATCAACCTGATCGTGTTTCCGTTCGTCGTGCTCGGCATCGCGCTGATCGCGGTGGAGGAACTGGCGGAGAGGCGCAGGGCCGCGGCCTGAGGCCCAGCCCTGCAGGAGGTGCTAGAACTTGTAGTTGAGGCCGGCGCGCACAACGCTGAAGCGCTGCCCGACGTCGATATTGCCGACCGGACCCGGCAGGCCGTTATAAGTCTGGGTGCCCAGATCGACGTAGAGATATTCGGCCTTGATCGAGATGTTGGACGTCGCCTGCGCCTCGAGACCGACGCCGGCGGTCCAGCCCATGTGGGTGGCCGATTGCGAAGTGACTACGCCATTGTCGAGGCTGGCCGAGCCGCGGCCGGCAGCGAGGCCGGCGGTTACGTAGGGCATGACCTGGCCGAAGGCCATGCCGGCGCGGCCGCGCAAGGTGCCGTAGAAGTCGATGCCCGTTTTGAACGTGCCGGCAGGAATGGCCTCGGAATAGCCGATATTGGACCATTGCAGGTCGCCTTCGGCACCGAGGATGAAGCCACCCATATCCATGTTGTAGCCAGCCTGGCCGCCCAGATTCCAGCCGCCAGTGCTGTTGGACGCCTGCGCGCCGGGCGCAGGCGACACGGTGGCGCTGCCGAAGCCGTAGCCGCCGCTGACACCGGCGTAGAAGCCGGACCAGCCGGTTGCGGGCGTGGGCGAATAGATCGGGCTGGCGCCGCTGTTCCAGCCGAGATCGGCGGCGTGGGTAGCAGTGGTCAGCGAAAGGATCGCGGCAAGCATGATGCCAAGGCGCTTCATGGATGTCCTCGTTCTGGAAAGGGTAATTACTGTCCGCAAAATGCGACGGAACAAATTAATACCCCGGTAAGGAACAAGGTTAACGCCATGCGGTAGCGTGATAGCTCGGCCCGACACTTGCTCCGGGCGCATGGAACTGGCCTGCGACCGCCTAGAAGGTGGGGCGAGGACGGGGGAAGGGCACGGCGCCGGGCGTTGCCGTGGGCAGGCCGGGACGCAGGTCGCCGGCGAGCGATGCTTCGGTGGTGGGTGCTGTGAAGACCGGCAGGTGCGCGGGGCGCGGGCGGGGCAAGGCGACGCCAACGGCGATGCGGCCAAGGTCGGTGGCCACATAGGACGAGGGCAGCACGGTATCGGTCAGGAAGCTGGGCTGACCCTTGAGCCCCATGGGGAATGCCGCTTCCTGGGTTGCGACATAGGCCTTGGCATCCTTGCCGCAGATCAGCGGGCGCATGTCGACCGGCTGTGCACCGGGATTGTTGCCCAGGGTGAGCACCGTTTGTCCCGTCGGCGGGACGGAGCCGGACAGCCCCCGCAGGACGAGTTCGGCGGCGCGCTCGTTGCGGTCACGCGCCGACGAGCCACCAAGGATCACCGCTAGCAGCCGCTTGCCGTTGCGGTCTACGGTGGCCACCATGTTGAGTCCGGAGGCGCAGATGAAGCCGGTCTTCATGCCGGTGGTACCGGCAAAGGTCTCCAGGAGCTTGTTTTCCGATTCCAGCGCCTTGCCGTTTAGCATGACCGTGCCGGTGCCGAAGATGGGCATGTATTGCGGAAAGCTCTGGCGGATATAGAGCGAGAGGACCGCGAGGTCGCGGGCCGAGGTCACCTGAGCGGGATCGTGCAGCCCGTTGGGATTGGTGTAATGCGTCGCCGTGAGGCCCATGCGCCCGGCGGCGTCATTCATCAGGGCCACATAGCTCGCTTCGTCGCTGGACAGGGTCTCGGCAATGGCCATGGCAATGTCATTGGCCGACTTCACCAGCATGAGATAGAGCGCGTCCTTGAGGGTGACGGCGCTGCCGACAGGCAGACCGGACTTGGACGGCGCCTGGTTGAATGCCTTTTTCGAAATGACCACGGGCGTGTCGAGCGTCACCTTGCCCAGCGCGATCTGTTCGAAGGCCACATAGGCGGTCATCAGCTTGGTGAGCGATGCCGGATGCCAGGGCTGGCCGGCCTCCTGGGCATAGAGCACGTCGAAACTGTCCATATCCACCAGCAGCATCGGATTGGCGCGGGCGGGCGCAAGACTGAGCAGCGCCAGCATGAGGACGAGGACGAAACGGCGGGCAAACAGCACGGGTAAACGGCTCCGGAACGGCAGGAAATTCGGCATCCTCATAGCAGCGCAGGCGTTTCACCTCAATGCGACCAGGCGCCCAGTGACAGGCAATTGAACGCTGCTGACACAATCTGTCGCCCGGTTGCATCAGTTATGGCGTCAACAAAGAGGAGACACCAGATGACCACCATCGTCACCATCCTGACCGAAGGCTATGCCGATTGGGAAACCGCGCTGCTCAATGCCGTGGCGCGCGGCTACTACAATGTCGAAACGCATTTCGCGACGCCCGGTGGCAAGCCGGTGACATCCTCGGGCGGGCTCAAGGTGACGCCTGACATGGCGGTGGAAAATATTGACGTCGGGGCAATCGACGCTTTGGTGGTCAATGGCGGCACTGTATGGACCCAGCCGGATGCGCCCGATCTCGGTGCGTTGCTAAGGGCGGCGCGCGACGCCGGCAAGACCGTGGCCGGCATCTGCGACGCGACCCTGGCGCTGGCAAGGTCGGGGGTGCTGGACACGGTGGAGCACACATCCAACTCGAGCGAAAACCTGCCGCCCACGGGCTACAAAGGCGCGGCGCTCTATCGTGACCAGCCCAATGCGGTCGTCGCCGATTGGATCGTTACGGCCCCCGCCACCGCGCCGGTCAGCTTCATGGCCGGCGTGCTGGAAACATTGGGACTTCGCGATGACAACCTCGATTATTACCTCGGCATGCACGCCGCCGAGCACAGGGCGGCTTGAGGCTCTTTACCTCTCCCTCAGAGGTAGAGGTGTGAAGCTACACCGGCAACATCAGCGTTGTCGTGCGGGTGACCGTGCCGGTCAGCGGCAAATCCGCCGACGACAGTCCGACGCGCAGGGTGAAGCTGCCGTCTTCGACCAGCCAGTGCCTGGCCTTGACGCGATAGTAGGCGAAGGCCCGGGCGTCGAGCGCCATGGTGACCTGGCGCTGTTCGCCGGCCTTGAGCTTGACCTTGCGAAAAGCCTTGAGCTCCTTGGCCGGGCGGGGATCGGATGACGCATCGTCCGACACATAGAGCTGCAGCACGGTCGCGCCGTCGCGATTCGAGGTGTTGGTGACGGTGACGCCGACCATTACGTTGCCCCCGGCCTCGAATTCGGCGTCGTCGATTGTGAGGTCACCGACGGCAAAGCTTGAATAACCGAGGCCGAAGCCGAACGGAAACAAAGGCGTCATGCCGAGCCGGTCATAGTGGCGGTAGCCGACGAAGATGCCTTCCTCGTAGCGCACCTTGCCCTCGTGGCCGGGATAGACCTCGCGGTCCTGGCTATGGGCGGGATTGTCTGCCCAGCGTACCGGGAAGGTCTGGGGCAGGCGGCCGGACGGTTCGGCGGCGCCGGTCAATATGTCGGCAATGGCATTGCCCGCCTCCTGCCCGGGATACCAGGCCTGGATAAGCGCAGCGATGGAGCCAATCCACGGCATTTCTACCGGACCGCCGGTCTGCATGACGACGATGGTGTTGGGATTGGCATTGGCGATGGCGGCGACGAGCTCGTTCTGCCGGCCGGGCAGTTCGATGGACGGCAGGTCGCTGCCTTCGGTGTCCCATTCGCCGTTACGGCCGATGAAGACGATGGCGGTATCAGCATTGCGGGCCAGACGGACGGCCTCGGCAATGGCATCATTGCCCAGCGGCTTGCCGATGCCGGCGGCGAAGGCGGCAAGGCCGAGCGTGGCGAAATCCTTGGTGGCGAACTCGATTACAACCTCATAGGCGCGGCCGGCCTCCATCTCGATGGTGCCGACCACTTCGTCGCTGCCTTCCTCGAAGAAGGTGCGGCCCTTAGTCCAGTGCGTCCAGTCGTCGGCGATCAGATTGCCGTCGACAAACACTTTGGCAAAGCCGGCAGCATAGATGCCGACACGATGCTCGCCGCTCGTCTCGGGGGTGAAGCTGCCGGTGAGCCGCGCCGAGAAATGCAGGGGATCGACCTTGCCCTCGGCGATGCGACCGATCCAGAAGGCTTGCGCCTCGTCCTGGGTCGTCACGTGCGCCGGTTCGCCGCTCAGCTTTTCGTTGGCGAAGTACTCAACCTTGAATTCGCCGCGCAGCAGGGGTTCGAAGCGGTGGTTGGTGCAGCCGGGGGCGTAGCTCAGGCGATCTTCACCAAGGGTCGAAACCAGGCCCTGCCAGGGCGAGATGCGATAATGCGCGTTGAGCTGGGCGCTGCCGCCGCCCATGATCTGGGCGATCTTCGCATTGGGGCCGATGACGGCGATGCTGCCATCGGCCTTGAGCGGCAGCGCGCCATTGTTCTTGAGCAGCACGGCCGCTTCGGCGCCGGCGCGGCGGATCAGCGCGCGATGCTCGGGCCGATCATTGGCCTCTTCCGTGAACTCCCTGACATCGGTGAGCGAGCCGACCCGTTCCATCAGTCGCAGCATGGCGATGACGCGCTGGCGCAAGGTGGCCTCGCTGACGGCTCCGGATTTCACCGCATCGATCAGTTGCTGGCCACGATCGCGGGGCGGGCCGGGCATTTCGAGATCGAGCCCGGCATTGACGGTTCCCGCGGTGGAGTGCGAGCCGAACCAGTCCGACATGACGATGCCGTCATAGTCCCAGTCGCTCCGCAGCACATCTGACAACAGCCAGTTGTGCTCGGAGGTGAAGGTGCCGTTGAGCCTGTTGTAGGAGCTCATGACGCCCCAGGTATGGGCTTTCTTCACCGCCCATTCGAAGGGGAGGAGGTAGATCTCGCGCAGGCTCCGCTCGTCGATTTCGCTCGACATGGTGGTGCGCTCAATCTCGGATTCGTTGCCCACGAAATGCTTGACGGTGGCGCCGATACCCTGGCTTTGCAGGCCCACGATATAGGCGACGGCGAGTTCGCCCGACAGGATCGGATCTTCCGAATAGCATTCGAAATTGCGTCCGTTGGTCACCGAGCGGTGGATGTTGACGGTGGGGGCCAGCAGCATATGCGCGCCCTTGGACTTGACCTCGTCCGCCAGCGCCGCGCCGATTTCCTTGACCAGATCGACGTTCCAGGTCGCACCCAGCGCGATGCCGACCGGAAAACTTGCCGATTTGACGCCACCGATCAGCGAGCCTCCGCCGCGGGCCCCATTGGGGCCGTCGGTGACGCGCAATTTGCCGATGCCCAGCCTGGGTACTGATGGAATGGACCAAAAATCCTCGCCGGAGAGGATGGAGACCTTCTCTTCCGTGGTCATCTGGTCGGCAAGCTGGGTGATGCGCTCTCTCATGGCGGCCTCCTGGGGCAGTCTTCTTATGGCGCAAACAAAGACAGCCCCATCGAGGGGGCTGTCAATTCACTTGCGCATATGGATCGCTCGAACGCTCAGCGGGCGGCTATCGGCGCCTTGCGCTCGCGGCCCCACAGGACGAACAGCGACAGCGCCAGTAGAACCACATTGAGCGGCAGCACGGCGAATTCGCCACGCGAAGCGTGCAGCAGGATGGCCAGCACCTGAATGATAGAGAGACCAAGGGCCGCCAGCGGCGTCAGTCGCGGCATGATGCGGATCAATGCCGGCAGGACGATGCCGACGGCGCCCAGCAGTTCGGCGACGCCGATGAAGCGGGTGAGCCATTCGGGAACAAACAGCACGAAACCCATGCTCATGGCGGCGAGCGCCTCGATGGGCTGGCTGACCTTGTTGAAGCCGGCGTAAAAATAGAAGGCGGCGAGGAGCGCCTGGGCCACCCAGAGCCCGATATTCCACCCGCTGCGGCCGGTGGTTCCGTTGGTCACGTCAGTCATGCATTTCCCCCAATTGCTCTATGCGACAATTGTACCCTAGGCACAGAAGAGAACCACATCTATATTTGTGCCTGAGTTACGCACAAGAAGGCACAGCAATGTCACTGCACGACACGTCCAAATCGGCCAACTGCACCGCGATGTCCGACGTCCTCAATCGCATCGGCGACAAGTGGAGCGTCATGGTAGTGGGCATGCTGGGCCGTAACGGCACGCTGCGCTTCAACGAGCTCAAGCGCATGATCAATGGCGTTTCCCAGCGCATGCTGACGCTGACGCTGCGCAATCTCGAGCGCGATGGCCTGGTTACCCGCACCATCTATCCCGAAGTGCCGCCGCGGGTGGAATATGGCCTGACCGAAATGGGCAAGACGCTCGACGGCCCGATCAGCAAGCTGTGGGACTGGTCCGCCGAGCACCACACGGCCATAATCGATGCCCGCGCTGTCTACGATTCTCGCGAGACCACGGTGACGGCCGCGCAGCCGCGCAAGGTCGCCTACGCCCGCGGCTGATCGATGCCCGCGACTCGGCCCGAGCTGGCCCGGCAACTGGCGGCGCTCGGGCTCGACGCCGGGGATGCGCTGCTGGCGCATGTCGGATTGCGCTCGGTTGGTGCTGTCGTCGGAGGGCCTGATGCGCTGATTGGCGCGCTGCGCGATGCCGTGGGCCCGGATGGGACCATCCTCGCCTATTGCGACTGGCAACTCGACGAAGCGCATGCCGACCCGGCGCTGCGTGAGCATGTTCCGGCCTTCGATCCTGCCAGTTCGCGATCCATCCGCCACAATGGCACCTTTCCCGAGCTGCTGCGCACCACGCCCGGCGCTCGGCGCAGCGCCAGTCCGGGCGCATCCTGTGCGGCGCTCGGCGGACGGGCAGAATGGTTCGTTGCCGATCACGCGCTCGACTATGGCTATGGGCCGCAATCGCCCTTCGGCAAGCTGGTCGCGGCGGGTGGCAAGACACTGTTGGTCGGCGCGCCCCTCGAGACGATGACGCTGCTGCATCATGCCGAGCACCTCGCCGACATTCCCGATAAGCGACTGTTGCGCTACGAGGCACCGATCCTGGTCGATGGGCAGAAAGTGTGGCGGCAGTTCGAGGAGTTCGACACCGGCGACCCGGTGGTCGAGGGCTTGGCTGGTGACTATTTCGAAGAGGTAGTGGAGGATTTCCTCGCGACCGGGCAGGGTCGTCGCGGGCTGGTGGGAAATGCCGCCTCGGTGCTGGTCGAGGCGCGCCCTGTCGTGGACTTCGCGGTGGCCTGGCTCGAGCGCCGTTTCGCCTCCTGACGCAGCCTGTCACCAGCCTCGTGCATTACTGTTCTCGTAAACGAGGAGAACAGCGATGAGCGATGAAACTATCCCCGTTCCGGCGCCTCTGCGCGGCCTGACTACGGTGGTCTTTCCGGTGAAGGATTTCGAGCGTGCCAAAGCCTGGTACGCCGACGTGCTGGGCGTGGCCCCCTATATGGACACGCCCGCCTATGCCGAATTCCGCATCGGCGACTATCAGCACGAATTCGGCCTGCTCAATGTCGAAATGGCCGGCGATTTCGCCAATCCTCCAGGCGGGGCCGCAGCCGGCGCCATCGTCTACTGGCACGTCGATGACGTCGACGGTACGCTCGAAATGCTCACGTCCAAGGGGGCCAGGCGCTATCAGGAGCCGCGTGATTTTGGCGAGGGCTTTATCGGCGCGTCGGTGACCGACCCCTTCGGCCACATCCTCGCGGTCATGAATAATCCGCATTACCTCAAGGTGCACAAGGCGCGCGCTGCCTGACCGGATTTCCGGCCGGCGCCCCCATGCAAGACCTCCCAGCCGGCACGGAAAAGGCGGGTCCGGTTTCCCGGGCCCGCCTTCGGGTTGCTAGATCAGCGCCACGATCTGCTTCTTCTTCCAGACGAACTGGTACCAGCTCGCCTGCAGCACCAGCATCATGGTGAAGCTGGCGGCATAGGCGATCCAGATGCCGGTGAGGCCGAGGCTGGTCTGGCTGAGCAGGATCGCACCTGGCAGCTCGATGAAGAGGATGCAAGCGAGCGACAGCAGCATCGGTGCGTAGACCGTGCCGCTGGCGCGCATGATGCCCGAGAACACCACGCTCCAGCCGAAGCAGAGGATGCTCCACAGCACGACATGCAGCAGTGTCTCGGTCAGCTCGATCACCTTGGGATCGGTAATGAACAGAGCCACCAGATGCTGGCTGAAGAGGTAGGCGAGCAGGATCAGTCCGCCGGTGATGATCAGGTTCAGCACCAGGGCGGTTCGGGTGATGGGCCCGAGCTGGTGCAACTGACGCGCGCCGATGGCCTGTGCCGCGAAGATCGACGCGGCGATGCCGATCGACATGGCCGGGAACTGCACATAGCTCATCACCTGTCCAAGCGCGCCATAGGCGGCCGTGGCGTCCGAGCCGAAACGATTGACCAGCCCGACCACAACGATGCCGGCGATGGACGAAATCACCATTTGCAGGCCCGCGGGCACCCCGAGCTTGAGCACCAGCCCGAGCAGCTGGAAATCCGGCTTGAGGATGGCCCCGAGCAGCACCCTGTCGGGTGCCAGCGGCATGTTGCGGGCACGCATGTAGACGAAGAGGAAGATCAGCACAGTCATGAAGCCGGAGATCATCGCCACGGCGGCGGCATTGACGCCGAGCTGTGGCAATCCGAACCAGCCGAGGATCAACGCCGGGGTCACCAGCAGGCTTACCACCATGGACATGATCAGCGAGAACAGCGGCGTGATCGTATCGCCTACGCCGCGCAGCACCGAGGTGACCACGAGGAAGAGGAAGAAACCGGGCATGCCGATCAGCACGATGCGGGCATAGCCCACTGCGAGATGGCGGATATTCTCGGGTGCTCCGAGCACCGTCATGATCTGCTCAGTCCAGACGCCGCCGACCACGGCAACGATGATGCCGAGGACCAGGGTAGCGGCAAGGGTTGTGCCGGTGACCTGCTTGACCTTGTCTATGTTGCGGGCTCCCCAGGCCTGACCGATCAGGATGGTCGAACCGGCGGAGAGGCCGATGATAAAGCTCATCAGGAAGAACATGATGGGGAAGAAGGTGGCGGTGGCGGCCAGTGCCTCTACGCCGATCAGCTGGCCGATATAGATGGAATTGACCGTGCCCGACATCGCCTGGAGGATGTTGGACGCCATCAGCGGCACGAGAAACACGGCGAACCGCTGCCAGAGCGGCCTGGATTGGGGGTTCATCTGAACACTCCTGATAACCTCGACAAATTGCGTCACGTCGCTGGCCCCGAAGGCAGCGGAGGCTCTGAGCAAAGTTCAGGCCGCTGCAGGGACCGATTCACATCCCGAAGGGGATGCAGGCTGGACGGGCGCGGGAGGCGTGGAAATGACTCGGCGGCGTGTGTACGCCGCAGGTGGGGGTGCGTCAATGTGGCCTATCACGGGATACCCTGCCTGTTGCAGCAGCGCTTCAGTCCGCTCGGTAAGGAGGGGAGGGCCATATGCACGGTAGGTGTGTTCGCCGCCACCTTGATCCCTCCCCGCGAGGGGGCGTGCGACTGCGGTGCATCAGCCCTGCGAATGGCCGCCATCACCACTTGTCATTGCCTGTTGCAGTTTTCCCGGTGCGCGACGCGCCGTCGGCAGCTACAACCTCCAACATGTCCACCCTCGCCGCCCCCACCCGTTTTTCCAACCAGTTCTATGCTGGCGCCCGCGCCTGCATTCCGGTCTGCATTTCGGTGGCCGCCTATGGGCTGGTCTGGGGTGTGCTGGCGCGTGGGGCAGGCCTCAGCCTGCTCGAAGTTGCCATGATGAGCGGCCTCGTCTTTGCCGGCTCGGCGCAGTTCGTTGCACTGGATCTCTGGACCGCCACGCCGGCAACGCTGCCGGTCGGCCCGTTGGTCATCGCCGCGCTGATCGTCAACCTGCGCTACCTGCTGCTCACCGCCACCTTGCGACCGCTCTATCCGGACAAGGGCCTGTGGCGCGGTGCGCTCAGCATGTATCTGGTGACGGACGAGAACTGGGCGATGACCGTAGGCGCCATGGCGCGTGGCGGCGGCAGCGTGGCTTTCCTGCTGGGCGGGGGCGCGCTCGCCTGGATTTCCTGGATGAGCACCAATCTCATCGGTTACGGCCTTGGCTCGGCGATAGACGATCCGGCGCGCTGGGGGCTCGATTTCGCCTTCACGGCCACGTTTCTCGCCCTGCTCTTGGGTATGTGGAAAGGCCGGAGCGATCTGGTGCCATGGCTCGTGGCGGCACTTACCGCCATCGTGACGTCGCACGTCGTCGACGGCAGCTGGCATATCCTGGCTGGGGGACTAGCTGGCAGTCTGGCCGGTGCCTGGCTCGAGGTGCGCAAGCATGTTCACCAGTCCTGAGGCGGTCATCGCCATCGTCGGCATGGCCCTGGTCACTATCGCCATCAAGGGAAGCGGCTTGCTGCTGGCCGATCGCCTGCCGCGTGAAGGGTTCGGCGCCGCCTGGCTCCGCCATATACCCGGCGCCGTGCTCGCCGCGCTGGTAGCGCCCGCGCTGGTGACGGGCAGCCCGGCCGAGATCATCGCTGCAGTAGCGACCGGTGGCGTTTTCATCCTGTCGCGCAACCTCTTCGCCGCAATGGCGGCGGGTGTCGCTACCGTCTACCTCGTGCGCCTGCTGCTCGCCGGCTAATCACCCCGTTGCAGGTCGCAGGCAACTGAGCTAGAGAGCTTGCCCGTGCCCCTCTGGCGGAATGGTAGACGCAGAGGACTCAAAATCCTCCGCCGCAAGGCGTGCCGGTTCGAGTCCGGCGGGGGGCACCATCAATCTCGATCAGCCCTGATCATGACCTGCCTGCGGACCTGTCTCGACAGTCCCGGGGGCAGGCCAGTTGCGGATCATCAATCCGGTACTGCCTGAGAGTTCAGGCCACCTTCGTACATCTTCAGCGTCGCTTCGATGTCGTCGATGTGGATGGAGAAACCCTGGTCGACGGCTTCAGCCTGGCGGCGCAGATGGTCGCGGCGCGAGATCAGTTCGAAGCGCTCGCTTTCGAGTTCCTTCACGGCCAGATCGAGGCGATCGCGATGCGTCGCAAGGCGCTGCACCATGGGCGCAGTCTGCTTTGCTGCTTCCGCCACTTCGACTTCAGCGGCGTGGTGATTGGCATCGACCACCTTCAATTCGGTTTTGGCACGCGCGGACATACAATCCTCCAGTTTCTTGGCCTGCTAAGATGGTTGGCCGTTAATAAACACACTGTGGATATCGCGCTTGACCATTAGGATTGCCAAGTAAATCCGGCCGTTTAGCTTAACCCGAAAGGTAAACGGCGACGACTTGTTCATGGCGCCACGGCATTTTCAACAAGTCTGCAGATCACTGCCCGATGCTTGTCTGGGTCGTGCGACTAAAGCCCGGCAGTCGCAGCGACCATGCCTTGCAGCAGAGATCCTCGAACCGCGACGCATCGATCACCTGGGTGCTGTCATTGCCTTGTGATGGCAAAATGCAGCACGTCGTCTTCGGTGGTGACTCTGCAGTCATGCCCGTGCTGCCTGCAGAACAGGGGGATA
>JBARWY010000109.1:0-15766 GCA_049647065.1 Devosia sp.
TGCTTCGAAGCCGTGCAGTGGGACTGGCATGGACGTCTGGCGATCAACGTCTCCGTAGAACAGTTCCGCCTGGGCAACATCGTCGATGATGTCAGGGCGGCGTTGGCAAGCACCGGCTTTCCGGCAGCAAGGCTTGATCTCGAGATCACCGAAAGCTTGTTCGCCGGCAACGATCCTAAGGTGCTGGCCGATCTTGAGGCTCTTCGGCTAATGGGAATCGGCATCGCCCTTGACGACTTTGGAACGGGCTACTCTTCGTTGAGCGCTCTGACGAGCCTGCCGATAGACAAGCTTAAGATCGATCAGAGTTTTGTACGCCAGCTTCCAGATGAAGAGAGTGAAGTGCTGGTCGAGACCATCATTCTGATGGCTAGGCGTCTTGGCAAAATTATCGTTGCCGAGGGCATCGAGACGGAGGAGCAAAGGCAGTATTTGGCTGGGTTGTTATGTGACGTCGGTCAGGGATATGTGTTTGGACGGCCCTCTACGCCAGAGGCGCTGAAGCTGGCCAAAATAAGCGCCAAAGTGGCTTAGCTTTTCTACTCATGACCTGCCCACTGCCCGCGCCGCAGCTCGCTGGCTGAATGTCCGCTCATGGTATCTCGCGAATGTTCGTCGAACGGCAGGAATGGGGTCGGCAGGCTTCGCGAAGCCTAGCCACGAGGTGCGCGCTTTACGGTGTTTGCGCTGCTATTGCATCGAGCAACTGCCACCATGCTCCGGTCGCATAAAGCAGCACGGCAGCAACGATAACAGCCGTTAGGATGAGGACAGTTTTTATGGCGAGACTCCTCTGACGATATCGAATTATCGCCGGTCGGGAACAGTCGGCGTCACCACGGCGAAGCCCACCTTGCCGATTTCAGCCTCAATGGCGCTGGCAACGACATCGCCGAAGATGCGGTCACCGGTTTCGACGGTGGCATAGTACTTCCAGTGATCTTGGTACTGGTCCGGTATCGCTGAATGTGGGGCGAGGGGGAGCACGAGCAAGTCGTTGCTCAGTTTGCCATCCACCCGCGCGACGAAGACGTTGACCTGCATGTGAGCCCTCCCAAGCTAGTGCTATTGAGGCACGGCTGGACGGACCACGCAACTATCCCGGCTAGTTGGTTTCCTTCGCGACGATTCCGCTATCGGACCAACACTGGCAGATGGCTGTGCATCAGTCACTAAGGCGCATAAGCGCATATCCGTTGATGTTGATTTCCGCTTCGATGATCGGACCGGCAGGAGCAAGGAGCCGATCTGACAAGTCTTTCGCGGCTACCATGTGCCGCCAGTTGTATTCGCGCAATGCGGTGGGGACCTCAGGTTCTGTCCCCACTGGCACGATCATCAATAAGCGCTGACTTGGCTGGGCTTGCGCGAAATACACCGCCACATTCATTCGTCGCGCCTACGTGCGAGGCTCTGGCGGGGCCATGAAGACATAATGGGAAATGCGATCCAGGTAATTACCGCAGCGGCTGCCGCAGCTCCGAGCAAGACAAACTCCGGCATGGGTACTCCAACTAAAAACTGCCCATTAACTAAGCGTGATCATGTCCGGTTAACCTTCAACAAACGGCTAACACTGCGAGCGTTACGCGGTTGGCGACACCAAGGCATAGCCGTGCTGAGCAAGGCTAGCCTCTACTTCTGCAGTGGGGGCGCCAATCAATTTGTCATCAATGGTTGTGGTGACGAAGTAGGACCATCTAGGGCCGTGAAGGTCGCGGGGAACGGTAACTATTGGGGCGTCGGGGAGCACTAGCAGCACAGGCGGTGCGTCGTTTGCCGGCCTCGCGATGAAAATGGCCACCTTCATCTGAGCCCTCCCCAATCCCAGACATTGAGGCATATCAGTGCGGTGGATGCAAATCGCGTTGGTGATTGGAGGCCCAGCCTGGATTTGAACCAGGATGTCGGCACTTGCATGCGCCGTGCGTAGTCTTTCCGCCACCGGGCCCCTGCGCCCGACATTGTCCTAAACCGCGCCGGGAGCAAGCGCTGGACAGGGCCGTGGTTAAGATCAGACGGTTGCGCCTGCACGCTTGGCAGGCGCAGGCGCTGACCTTTGGAGGTCGAATGCGCCGACTACGGATGCGCAGTGGTTACCGGGATCACGGCAGCGGGGTGATACCCACGGACGCTGGGTAGGCTTGCACTGCTCGGGCAGCGCTACCCCGTCTTAGTGCTAGGCGAGGGTCACCAGAAGCAAGGCCACCACCGCCATGATGGCGGCACCCCAAAGAAGCGCATCGAATAACCGATCCCATCTTCTGAACTGATCTAGGTCGGTGACAGGCGGGGCCGGCGGAACTTGCGCATCAAACTGCGTCCGTGCCGCTACGTCCTTCGCATCAACTGACTGGGCAACCCGGAAGCGCTTGGGAGCACCCCACTTCAGACGACGAAAGGCGAACAGGTTCGTGTCCTGCCGCTGCGCCAGTCTGTGCACATCGTCATCCATGTACGGAGACTGCCGGCCGTCGAGACGTCGGTCCAGTCCCTCAAGTCCTCACGCTTAACCTCGGGTTTAAGACGCGCCTTTCTCGGTTGAGCGTTCTCGGTAATCGCATGAGCTGTAGAGGCGAACCATACTCATCGGCTGGCCGATGTTCTGCCAGTACACACGCGCAACGAGATCCTTCTGCGATCCGCTCCGAAAAACGCTCAGGCCCAGCGCTTCCTTCACCGCTGCTTCCGGTGTGCTCACGCCTTCGACCAGGATGTCGGCGGCTTCGGTTCTAGCGTCGACCACTCGATAACTGATGGCCATTGCTGTCCTCCTTTCAGGGGCAATGGCCGAAAAATAGTTCGCCGGTTTCATTTTTCAACATCACTGGAGACCATCATGGCCAAGGGCAATTTCGCCCCAAGCCTCGCGGACGTGCTTGTCCACGAAGGTGACTACACCGCTGATCGCCGCGACCCGGGCAACTGGATCGGCGGCAAGGTCGGCGTCGGCGAACTCAAGGGGACCAAGAAGGGCATCGCCGCTGCTTCCTATCCCCACCTCGACATCAAGAACCTGACGGACGCCAAGATCGCCGAGATCTACGAGCCAATTATTGGCGCAAGATCCGGGGTGACGAGCTGCCGGCCGGCGTCGACCTCTTTGCGATGGACTATGGCGTCAACTCCGGGGTGTCTCGCTCCGCCAAGGAATTGCAGCGTGTCGTCGGCGTGACCGTCGACGGTCGCATTGGACCTACCACCATCGTCGCCACGAAGGCGGCCGAGCCCCGCGCCGTGATCAAGGGCCACTGTGCACGGCGGATGAGCTTTCTCCGCTCCTTGGCCATCTGGAACACGTTCGGCAAGGGCTGGCCGACGCGGGTTGCTCGCGTCGAAGCCAAGGCCCTGTCGTGGGTCAGCAGCAAGGGTCAGCTCGAGGCAGATGCCAAGGCGGCAAGGGACAAGGCCGTTGCGCAGGGTGGCGGGGCTGCCGTGGGCGCCGGGGGCGGTGTTGGGGTGGAGCAGGCGCCCGACCTGGCCGGACTGCCCCTGTGGGTCATCGTTGCCGTCGTGGCGGCCATTCGTTCGCCTGGCGAGAGCAGGTTCCCGCCGTCGGCCCCGAAATTGGCCGCGTTCGGCACGGCAGTCTGCGGTTCGAGACAGCAGAAGCCGGCGGACGAAGCTGGCGAGAAGACATGCAGAATGGCCGCCGTGGATTGCAGTTGCACGGTGCTGCCCTCGTGGAGACGCAGTGCCGTGCCTTCCCAGTCGAGATACGTGTTGTCGACGCGGCCAAGCCGGAGGATCTCGTCCGACATGTAGGTCGTCAGGTCGATAATCTTCTGGCCGTCGGTGCGGACCCATTTGCTGTGCGCCCCTGGCAGCACGACCAGATCCGGCAGGAGCCCGTCGATACCGAAAATGGTCATTTCCTCCCCACGCATTACATCGGGCAAGGGCTCGAGACGGGCAATTCCTGGTAGGGCGCAACCAGTTGTGAAGGCACGACGGCGGGCCAAACTATCGCTTAGAAGCGAAACTGTTCGCTAAGTACGCGCTCTTCAAGGCTGGTGCCCGGATCAAATAGCAGGGTCACACCATGCGAGCGATCCTCATGAACTGTCACTTCCAGCACGTTCTTGAATTCCACGTTGTCTGCAACTGCGCTAACGGGACGCTTTGCCGCTTCCCGAACGAGGAAGCGAACTACAGCTCGGTTTGGTAGGATCGCTCCACGCCAACGACGCGGTCGGAAAGGCGATATAGGGGTCAAGACCAGCAGCGGCGCTTCTATGGGCAGTATCGGCCCATGGGCCGACAAGTTATAAGCTGTCGAGCCCGCCGGCGTTGACACCAATGCGCCGTCACAGACCAATTCATCGAGGCGTGTTTCGCCATCCACAATTATCTGCAGCTTTGCAGCTTGATAAGTGGAACGAAACAGAGACACCTCATTAAGTGCCAGAGCCGTCTGGATCGCTCCTGACGTGTCCATAACCTGCATTGACAGCGGATAGATTATTGTTCGCTGCACGTCGCGCAGGCGTTGGTCGAGATGGTCTTCGGAAAAAACATTCATCATAAAGCCGACCGATCCAAAGTTCATGCCATAGACCGGAACACCACTAAGCATCACGCGGTGAAGGGTCTGCAGCATTAGGCCGTCTCCTCCTAGGGCGACCACGACTTCTGCGGTATCGATCGAATGGTCCCCATAGCGCCTCCTAAGACGGGCGGCAGCCTCATTCGCATCGGGAGTATCGTTCGTGACAATGCAAATGCGTTGGTTTGCGCCCTCGCTCTGGCTCACGGTAAACCCACCTCCGGCTTGCTGCCAGACAGGCATACAACCTTCGTCAAGGCGCTCGGTCCCGTGAAGTGTTTGGCACTAGGCGCACCCTGCGCCACCCATTTGGCAGTGACAAATCGTTTTGATGTTTCCAAACTTGAAATGACCTGTTCTGCTCCGGCAGCAAGGTTGTGTTGGCGTATAACACGCCCGCATTCGTTTTCGTCGTGTCCACTTGCCTCAGCAATTTCTCTTATCGTCGCACCAGCCCGGTGTGCGTTATGCAGGTGCTGCGGAGACACCGGCGGTACCAGCACTATCAACAGCTTTGCGCTACGTGCATTTAAAACCCTGCGCAATGGCCGACCCCTGGAAGCGCTAGTCGTCAGCCCTTACGGAAATGGCGCATCCACGTCATTCGTTCATCCGTCTTCAGCAGACACGTTATGCACCAGATACGTCCCTGCCAAGATGCGTCAAGGTCTACCAAATTAGATCTACGAGCAAAGTTGATGTTTCGTATCCATGCGTGAAGCCCCACAGACGCTGGTCACGCCACGGTCAACCGTGGGACGGTGCTGGCCGGCTCAAGCTGAATGAGCTCAAGCTCACGGGCGCAGTGCTGACAACAGGCGCGGTGCGCGCCGGCTAGTACGCATCGGACGATCGCTGATGCCCGCTGCCTAACCTACGGCGCTCACCCCAAGGCGTTCGTCGCCGAGTATCCAGCAAGGATCGCCATTCCAGCGAGATGCAGTATCCGTTTATCGTCAGAAGCTTGACTGGTGCCGGCAACAGGGTTCGAACCCGTGACCCCCTGATTACAAATCAGGTGCTCTACCAACTGAGCTATACCGGCATCTATTTGATCGTATTACGTTATTCACTTCGAGGCCGCAACCGCATCGGCTTTCGCGCCGAGCACGACAATCATTAACACCCAGTTCCAGTGGCTTACAGCCGAAACCATCGGCTGCGTCAAGGCTGAAGTGCCTCGAGACCCATATCTACCCGCGCCCGGTCGTTGTCGAACGGACTGCACACGTTTCCACAGCTGGAGGTTGCGGTCAAACTGGAGTCCGAAATGGGCGAGTCGATGTGATTGAATCGGTCAGCCTTCTGTCGGACATAGTTCTCCATCCTCCTCCAGTGGCCGGTCAATTCGGTGCGCCCAGCACGGGATATAGAGGAGTACGGATCATCGGTCTTACGCGACCAAACGAGCCTTTTCGGCGTCCTGATTTTTACCGATTGACGGTGTATCCCAGGAACCTTTCAGCTGCTCTCGCGCAAGGTCCTCCTGAAAGCCTTCTTGGCCACGGTTTCCTCTCTCTTGCTCGGCACCGGACCTGATTACGCCTTCGCGGTTCGGATGTTTTCAGTTCATGCATGTTGCATTTGTGGGGAGCGGATTGGGGCTGTTTCATGTCATGCGTTGAGCGCATCACAGTGTCACCCTGGGTCAGGTTGACCCTCTCATTCCCGCACTCTCAACTGAACCTTCAAGCTTTGCTTTGGCGATGTGCCAGGCAGTGACTCGCTGCACGGGGCGAACTACCAGCTCGCTCGCTGGAACGGGAGATGCTCTTGCCGAAGATATTATATCTCGTTCACAATCTCTCGGACCCGGCTGTCTGCCGGCGCGTGGCCATGTTCACGCAGGGTGGGGCGGAGGTCGAGATCGCGGGGTTCCGGCGGAGCGATGCAGCGCCGCCGAACCTACCGGTCGATACCGTGGTCGAGCTCGACATCACCCATGATGGCCGAATGATGCAGCGGCTGGCCGCTGCTATGGGGGCCGCCTGGCGGGCGCCCAACTGGGCGGGGTCCCTTGGACAACCGGACATTATCGTGGCGCGTAATCTCGAAATGCTCGGCGTCGCCAACCGGCTGCGCGGCTTCTGGGGCAATGCACACAGGCTCGTCTACGAATGTCTCGATATCCATCGGCTAATGTTACGGCAGGACCGGATCGGCCAGGCAATGCGCTCGGTCGAACAGCGGCTGATGCGACATGCGGATGTGCTCATCACCAGTTCTCCGGCTTTTCTGCGCAATCACTTCCATATCCACGGAGCGCCGAGCGCTCTGCTGGTGGAAAATAAGGTCTTTGGGCCGGGCCTGACGGATTTCGGCCGGAACCCGGTGATGGACGAGCAGCCAGACCCCATGCGAATTGGCTGGTTTGGTGCGCTGCGATGCAGCAAATCGCTAGCCGTCTTGGATGCGTTGTCGCGACACTTCGATGGGCGGTTGGAGGTTGAGCTGCGAGGACGGCCGGCTCTGACCCAATTCTACGATTTTCACCGCACAATCAGCGCCTCGCCGCATCTCCGATTTGGCGGCGCCTTCAACTATCCGGGTGACCTCGCGCAGATCTATTCAGGCGTGCACTTTGTCTGGGCCATCGACTTTTTTGAGGAAGGCCTCAATTCGAACTGGCTTCTGCCCAACCGGCTTTACGAAGGGTGCCTCAACGGGGGGATCCCCATCGCGTTGGCCGGTACCGAAACAGCGGCATTCATCGAGCGGCTGGGCATTGGCGTGGTCGTGCCTGACATCGAGCTGCAGACGTTGGTCTCCTTGTTCGAGAGCATGACTGCGGAGCGCATTCGCGCATTGGCTGCGCGGGTGGCCATGCAAAACCGCACGACATTCCTGTGCGAGACGCAGGAATGCATCGATCTCGTGGCACGGCTCCTCGACATCAATTCCGTCAAGGCTCAACTAGAGGCCGCAGCATGAGTGCACGCACCATCATTGTTGTCCCTACCTGGAACGAGGCGCGCCACATCGGCGATTTGCTGAACACCCTGCTGGTCGAGGCTGTGGCGCTTGATGCGCACATCGTGGTGGCCGATGGTGGTAGCACGGATGGCACCACAGACATCGTGGCGCAGCGAGCGCTGACGGCGCCTCGCGTGGTGCTGATTCACAACCCGCAGCGCATCCAGAGTGCGGCCATGAATCTGGCGGTTGAGCAATTTGGCGATGGCGCCGACTATCTGATCCGAATTGATGCACATGGCGCCTATCCTTCCGATTATTGCCGAAAGCTGGTTGCCGAGGTCGAAGAGCGAAAGGTGGGCAGCATCGTAGTGCCCATGACCACTGTGGGCGTCACAGCTTTCCAGCGCGCTGTTGCCACGGCACAGAACTCTGCCATTGGCACTGGTGGCTCGTCGCATCGCACCGGCAAGAGCAGCGGACCGGTCGATCATGGCCATCATGCGTTAATGCGGGTGGATGCTTATCGAAACGTGGGCGGCTACGACCAGACGTTCCGCTTTAACGAGGATGCCGAACTCGATTATCGCCTTAGACGGGAAGGTAGTACGATCTGGCTGACCGACCGCACCGGCATGACATACTATCCGCGATCGACCGCATCCGGGCTCTTCAGGCAATATTTCGGCTATGGCGGGGGCAGGGCGCGCAATATCTTCAAGCATCGCGCGCGGCCGCGTTTGCGCCAGCTTCTGCCGCTGGCCATCCTACCGGTCGTGCTACTGGCGGCGCTGTCCATCTGGCATTGGGGCTTTCTCGTACCACTGGCGCTCTGGGGCGTCGGCTGTGTTGCGCTGGGCGTGCATGCGGCGCAGAAGCACGACCCCGAATATGGCATGCCCATGGTGCTGTCGCCACTCGTGGGGCTGGCCGCGATGATTATGCATCTCGCCTGGTCGTCTGGCTTTTGGGTCCATGTGGCGCAGCGCCTGTTTCGCCGCGAGGCGGTGTGAGCGCCATGATCAGCATCGATATCTGCATCTGCACCTTCCGCCGAGCTTCCCTGGCAAAGACGCTCGAGTCTGTCGCGCGGCTGGACAATGACGGTCACACGATCCGAGTTATCATTGCCGATAATGATCATGAACCCTCGGCAAGCGCTCTGGTCGAGACCATGCGCGAGCAGCTGCCGTTCCCGGTAACTTACCTGCATGCGCCGGAGGCCAATATTTGCGTCGCGCGCAACGCCTGCCTCGATCATGCGGAGGCCGACTTCGTGGCTTTTGTCGATGATGATGAGGTGTTGGTGCCTCGCTGGATCAACGCGCTGGTCGAAAACGCCGAGTTAAGCCGCGCCGCCGCTGTGTTGGGCCCAGTGCGCGCCATCTACGGCCCCGATGCACCGCGCTGGATGGCGGAGGGTGACTTTCATTCGACGCTTCCGGTCTTTGTCGGCGGGATCATCCGTACCGGTTATACGTGCAACGTGCTGATCCGCTGGAGGGCACCATACCGCGCCCTGCGCTTCGATCTAGCCTTGGGAAAATCCGGCGGTGAGGACACCGCGTTCTTTTACCGGCTGACGGCGCTGGGCGGGACAATCCACTATGCACCGGACGCGCTGGTCGAAGAGCCTGTACCAACCGAGCGGGCCAGCATGGACTGGCTGGTGCGGCGTCGCCTGCGCTTCGGGCAGACCCATGGGATGCTGCTGGCGGGCTCGCGCGCCAAGGCTTTGGCGGTGGTGGGCGCCAAGATCATCTATTGCGGCGCCATGACCGCCCTCACGGCCTTCTCGCCTGTGCTGCGACGCCAGAACTGGTTGCGCGCCGTGCTCCACGTGGGTGTGGCCAGCGGCCTTCTGGGCCTGCGCCAGGCCGCTCACTACGGACAATCGACGCCATCCTGAGCGTCCCATTCTTCTTCCCGGCGACCTTGGCGGAGCAATTGCATGCTTGAAAAGAACAGCTACCCGGAAACATTGGCCCCGCGGTCGATCGATCTCAAGACGATCGACCTCGAACGTGTCGTTTCCCTGCTGCGCCGGCAGGCCTTGGTGCTGGGGCTCAGCATCGGCGTGGCCTTACTGCTGGCCGTGTTCTACCTCTCGTTGGCGCCACGCAGCTATTTGTCGGCCGGACAAGTGCTGCTCGACCGCAATCTTGAACAGGCGGCGGGTGAAGGAGGCACGGCGACAAGCAGCGTCGAGCTTGAAGCGCAGGTTCTCAACCAGATCGAAGTGCTGCGCTCGAGCCGCGTCGCCGCGGCGGTGGCCCGTTCCGAAGACCTGATGACGGATCAGGAATTCCTCAATCCGCCCCCCTCCTTCGGCCAGCGAGTGCGCGGCCTGATCCCGTTTGTGGCTAGGCCACGACCGACAAGTCCCGAAGCCAGCCTTGACGAGGTCGTCGGCATGCTGCGTGCCAATGTGCAGGTGGACCGAATGGGGCGCAGCTCGATCATTCGCGTAGGCTATGAGGCGGCGACCCCTGAACTAGCGCAGCGCATCGCCCAGGCCTATGCCGACGCGCTGCTGCAGGACCAGCTGAACGCCGAGCTCGAGGCAACCAGCGCCGCCTCGGACTGGCTGCAGCAGCGGCTGGCGGAAATCGGCGAAAGCCAGCGCAACGCCAGCCTGGCCATCGAGGACTATCGTCGCCAGACGGGCTTGTCGGTGGGGCAGGATCGCAATCTCACGACGCAACGCATCGAGAGCTTGTCGGGCCAGCTAGCCGAAGCCCAGGCCGAAACGGCCCGGCTGCGCGCCCTCTCGGACCAGCTCCAAACAGTCGTCACCGAAGGGCCAGCCGCCTCTTCTAGGAATGTCTCGCTGCTCGGCGGCATGGAGGCCGATCCCGCCGAAATCGCCGCCCTGCGCACGCAGTCGGCAGCGCTAATCAGTAGGATTGCCGAGGTCGAGGCCAGCTTCGGCACGGATCATCCGCAATTGCAGACCTTGGCGGCCGAGAAGACCGCGCTGGACAGCCGCATCTTCGCGCTTCTGAAAAATCTCGACGAACAGTATCGCACCCAGCTCTCCATCGCCACTCAGCAGGAAGCCGGCTTACGCGGCGACATCGATGCCGAAGGCCAGAGCGCAGGCTCGATCAGCCAGGAACAGGTGCGGCTCAACGAATTGCAGCAGCGTTCCGACGCTCTGCGGTCGCTCTATAACAGCTACCTGCTGCGTTATGAGGAATCGGTGCAGCGCCAGAGCTTCCCGATCCCCTCGATCCGCATCGTGACCGATGCCCTGTTGCCCGAACAGCCATCGAGCCCGAAGACATTCGTCGTTCTGGCCGCAGCCTTTATTGCGGCTGCATTCGTTGGCGCACTGCTAGGCACCGTCAACGAGTTGCGCGAAAGCGGTTTTCGCGTCGGCTCGCAGGTGCGCCGCCATCTGGGGCTGCGTTTCCTCGGCTATATCCCCAAGCTCCAGGTCGATGCCGGTGCCGCTCCGGACCATCAGCGGCGGACCATCCGCACCATGGTGCGCAGTGCCGTTGGCCGACGCCTTGGGCGCCGTTGGGGCGGGCCCTATATGGAAACGCTCAAGGCGGCCCGCCTCGTGTTGCAGCCGGTAGCCGATCGCGGCACGACGGTTGTGGGCATTCTCTCGGCATTGCCTGGCGAAGGCAAATCCACCTTTGCGGTATCGTTCTCCGAAATGCTGGCGGCTTCGGGATCCCGCGTCCTGATGATCGATGCCGACGAAAACGCGCCAGAGAACCGCTCCGCTACGTCAGGACGCCTCATGCCGTCGCAGATGGGCGACTGGCGCCGGGTGGCGGCCACCGACGGCGAGACGGGCATCGTGACGCTTTCGGCCTCAATTCCCGAAGCAGGAGCAGGAGATCTGTCGGGTGTCGCCATGCAGAAGGTGCTGGCGGAGGCGCGGGGGCAGTTCGACTACGTGATCATCGACCTTCCCGCGCTCGGCATGGTGATCGACGCCCTCTCGGTATTGCCGTTCACGGATGGCAGCATTCTGGTCGCCGAATGGGGCAAGACGCCCCGCAGGCTGCTGACCGGCTTGATGGAGCGGGAGCCGGAACTGGCCGACCATGTCGTCGGCGTGGTGCTCAACAATGTGGACCTCAACGCCCTGCCCAAATTCACCGATGCGGGTGGGTTGGAGCGGCTGGCCTACAATGCCGAGCAGCGGATGGAAGCTGCGCCCAACTAGGGCGTTTCCAGCAAGGGTGGTACGGTTTATCCGCCCGGAACGCCTGAATAGGATTGGGGCATTCATCGTCTAAACGAGACGGTGAATGCCCCGGATTCCGTCGCACGGTTATTCAGCGGCGACCTTCAAGCCCTCTATTAGCGTATTGTGCAGGCCGATCTTGGACAGGGCGGCGAGGAAATCGTCGCCGATCTCCTCGCGATCCAGTGCGTAGGCGACGTTCGCCGTCAGGAACCCGATCTTGGAGCCGCAGTCGAAGGACTGACCCTCGTACTTGACGCCCATGAACGGTTGCTGCTTCATCAGCGTCTGCATGGCATCGGTAAGCTGGATTTCGCCGCCCGCGCCGCGTGGCTGGTCGGCCAACAGGTTGAACACGTCCGGCTGAAGGATGTAGCGGCCCGAAATGATCAGGTTGGATGGCGCATCCGCCACTGCAGGTTTCTCGATCATGCCATTGATTCGGAAACTCCCGTCATGTCCCTCGCCGCGTCCCACGACGCCGTACGACGAGACCTCTGCCATCGGGACCTCTTCTACGGCCACGATATTGCCGCCGGTGTCCTCATAGGTTTCCATCATCTGCTTCAGCACACCACGGGGCGCCTTGAATAGCATATCCGGCAGAAGCAGCGCGAAAGGTTCGTCACCCACGATGTGGCGGGCACACCAGACGGCGTGGCCGAGCCCGAGGGGTTCCTGCTGGCGGGTGAAGCTCGTGCGGCCGGCCGAGGGCAGGTCGCGCTGCAGGTCTTTTAGTATCTTGGTCTTGCCGCGGGCCTCCAGGGTTGCTTCGAGCTCGAACTGGCGATCAAAATGGTCCTCGATGACGGCCTTGTTGCGGCCGGTCACGAAGACAAAGTGCGTGATTCCCGCTTCGCGAGCTTCATCGACCGCATATTGAATGAGCGGTCGGTCTACCACGGTCAACATTTCCTTGGGCATGGCCTTGGTTGCAGGGAGGAAGCGTGTTCCCAATCCTGCTACTGGAAAGACAGCAGTCTTTACGCGTTTTGGCAATTCACTCTCCTTGTAAGGGGCGGTGCGTGAATTGGACCATGCTCGAACAAGTCGAGCCACCGTAAATTGCCAATGTGTTTGCATGGCTCAATTGCAGATATGCTGTTGTCCTGTTTTGCCTAGATTATAGGCATCGGGCCGGATTTTTGCCGCATTTTCAGGGGTAGGAGGAACTTTCTTTTACTCTTATCCCAAGAACTTCGAAGTAAAATTCGCCCGTTTCGCATCGATCGAAAGTAGAAACCTGCACCTTCGGCCAGCCTGCGGATTGGCACGCATTCCACGCAGACGTGAACAATTTGCCTATTTCGCGTCAGCCGTGAGAGTTGTATTTACCCCCATCGTGCTAGTGAGCCGATAAGATGGGTTGCGCCCTAGAGGCTACGGTATCCGGGCTGACGAGGGATCTGTCGCAGGGTACCGGGGCCGCCGGCCATTGGAGGTTTTCGTGGAGCCAAATGGACCCGATGATGGCCAGGTGCGCGAAGCACCGTTGACGGCGGCTCAACCGGCTCAGAGGCGCGCCAGTCTGGCTTGGCCCTGGGGGCTGGTGGCGATCGGCGTCATGGCTCTGGCCTGGATTGGGATCTATCTGCTCTGGAACGGAATAGCATTTCTGTTCAATTGGTGAGCGGCCCGCCATTTTGTACGTTGGCCCGCCATGACTTCCGCGACGCGTTTCGTATAGAAGAGCGGAAAAGATAGTCTTTTCAATGCGGCCAGCCTCACCGCTGTTCGACTATGCCGACTGATTTGCGCTGTTGGCGGGTTCGCTTTGCGTTGAATTTGTGACTGGACGGCCGCATTGCAGCTATGCGCGCCCGGCGTTGCCACGCCTTTCCGATCATGTTTGCCTGCTGTTCATGGTGATGCGCAGTTCGGCCACGAAAGCGTCACCGACATAAGCGGCCTGCCCGGCATGATCAGTCCGGGGTCAATTCGATGTTCGACGGGGCAGTGTCCCGCGTGAGCGTATGCGCTTTCGCGAACGACGCTCCATGTTCATCGGGACCGTTCAGCGCTGCTCAACTCTATAGGCTTCAAACTTCGCGAGAAACATCATGTCGATCACCAATGCTGAAGTCAGTAACGAAATCCACCAGGGCGGCAAACGGGGTATAGGCGCCAAGCGGGTTTTCGACCTCACCACGGCTCTGGCCATGCTGGTCTTTGCCCTGCCGGCCATGTTCTTCATCGCCATCGTCATGTTCTCGACCGATCGGGGGCCGATCCTGTTCTCCCACGAACGCATCGGCCAGAATGGCAAGCGCTTCCGCTGCCTCAAATTCCGCTCGATGGTTGTCGACTCCCAGGAAGCCTTGCGGCGCCATCTGGAGTTGTTCCCGCAGGCCCGAGCCGAATGGGAGGCGACGCAGAAATTGCGGGACGACCCTCGCATCACCCCGCTAGGCCGCTTTCTGCGGGTCACCAGCCTTGATGAGCTGCCTCAGCTCGTCAATGTCATCCGTGGCGAAATGAGCCTGGTGGGGCCACGCCCCATCGTGCAGGACGAAGTGGTCCGCTATGCCGAGCAGATCGAACACTATTCGGCCGTCCGCCCCGGCATTACCGGCCTTTGGCAGGTCAGCGGTCGCAGTGACTGTGACTACGACCAGCGGGTCAAGCTCGATACCCTCTACGTCCGGCAATGGTCCTTCATCGGCGACCTGGTCATCCTGATCAAGACCGTCAAGGTCGTAATCCTGCGCACCGGCAGCCGTTAACAGGAGAGACAAATGGTTCTGCTTTCGCTCCGCCCCCGCGCTTTCCGCGCCCGCAATCCTGGCCGTGACGCCGAGACCGATGAAGCTCGCCTGGGCACGATCACCAATGCGATCTCCATGGCCCTGGCCGATGCCCGTCGCGAACGTGACGGCCTGGGCCAGCGAATGAATATGTACTACGCGCAAGCGGCGGCGCTGCTGGAAAATTCCCCCGAATATGGCAAGCGCGACCGCCTCGACGAGGCCGATATCGGTTCGGCCGAGAACAGCGCCGCGCGAGCCCGTCAGCGCGTGGCCCAACTCGATACGCAGATTGAGCGGCTGGAAGCGCTTCTGGGGCAGGTCGGCCAGAGCCTTGCGGCCAATGGTCCGCCGAGCGAAGGCGTCGCCTGACGGCGGACAACATGCAGTCACCTGACCAACGGACCCGAAGCCGGCCGCGCGTTTCAGTCGTGATGGCCAATTTTCAGGCTGGCGAGAAGATCGTGCCGGCTTTGCAGTCCGTCCTTGGCCAGAGCATGGGCGATCTCGAAGTGATCGTCAGCGACGACGCCTCGCAGGACGACAGCCTTGGGCGGGTGCGCAACATCATGGCCGCTGATCCGCGCATTCGGGTGATTGCCAATCCGATCAACCGAGGGCCGGCCTATTGCCGCAATCGGGCGCTGGACATAGCGCGGGGCGAGTGGGTGGCCGTGGTCGATTCGGACGATATCATCCACCCTGAACGCTTCGATCGCCTGCTGGCCGTTGCGGACCAGCAGGACGGGGATATCATCGCCGATGACCTGCTGCTGTTTCATGAGGATGGCAGCCCGCCGCGGTTGATGCTGGGGGACGAGACGCGCGGCAGCTTTACCGTTTTAACCCGGGATTGGGTTGTGGCGGGCGTGGATGGCTCGCCGTCGCTTGGCTATCTCAAGCCTATGATTCGAGCCGATCTGGCCAAGCAGTTGCGCTATGACGAGGGCCTGCGGATCGGCGAAGACTATGATTTCGTGCTGCGCCTGCTGTTGCTGGGTGCGCGGATGGTGGTTGTTTCGGAACCCTTTTACCTCTACCGGCGCCATTCGGCTTCGATATCACATCGCCTGTCCGTTGATGACATGCGGGCAATGGTCGAGCGGCAGACGGCGCTGACCGACACACACCAGCCGTTTTCCACCGAGCTTGCGGCGGCCTTTGCAAGGCGGCTTTCGGCGCTGAAATCAGGGCTTGCCTATGAGGAACTGGTGGCAAGCATCAGGGGCCGTCGCCTGACGCAGGCCCTCAGGTTGCTCGCTGCCGAACCGGCGCATCTGGGGCGTCTCTGGACGTCTTTTGTCGAGGGACGGCAGCGTCGATCGAAACTCGAAGCCGGACTGCATCGGCCCGAAC
>JBARWY010000110.1:0-18982 GCA_049647065.1 Devosia sp.
ATGACGAACAGATCGGCACTATCGGCGATATCGTCACCAACCCCGATGGCAGCTTCGATGCCGTTATTGTCGACGTGGGCGGCTTCCTCGGCCTCGGCGCCAAGCCTGTGGCCGTCGGCTTCGACAACCTGGCCTTCTCCGCGGACACCTTCCGCAATCGCTACCTCTTTCTCAACGCCACCCGCGAGCAGCTCGAAACCCAGGCAACCTACGATCCGGCCACCTATTCCGCTGAGCGCGAAAGCCAGCGCATGGTGATCACGCCCTGAATCACAAGCGCAGCGCCAGCCTCGCTGCCAACCACGGAGAACGTCGCTATGAAGGCCCACTCTATCCGCATGGTCCCTCTGTTCATTCTCCTCGTGTCACTGCTGCTGCCGAGCCTGGCTTTGGCCCAGGATACGCGCACGGTTGACGTGCGCTTCCCGCGTGGCACATCGGGGACGACCATCAACGAAACCATCACGGGCTACGAGACGATCGACTACCGCCTCGGCGTGTCGGCTGGCCAGCGGATGAACGTGCAGCTCGATACCGGCAATGCCAGCAATTACTTCAACATAACCGCCCCCGGCGCATCCGAGGCCCTGTTCAACGGGTCGATCTCGGGCAACTCCACGAGCGTCGTCATCCCCTCGAGCGGCAACTACACCATCCGCGTCTACCTCATGCGCAACGCCGCCCGCCGCAATGAAAGCGCGGATTTCGCGCTCACACTCTATGTCGAGGACGCCACAGCAGCGACGCCGCGTCCCGCGCCGTCAGCGCCCGCCCCCGATTTTGCCGACGGGCTGCAGGGCGGCCCGGACTTCTGGCAGGTCCAGGGTCTGTCGGGCGGCGACACGCTCAACATTCGCTCCGGACCATCCACCAGCGACGGCATTGTCGGCACTGTGCGAAACGGCGACACCTTGCAGAACTTTGGCTGCACCATGACGGGCAGCACCCGCTGGTGCCAGGTGCAGGCGCCTTCGCGTGTACGTGGCTGGGTCGCCGGCCGCTACCTGCACGAATCCCTCGGCACCGCGCCGCAACCCGTACCCCTGCCCACGCCGGTGCCATCCAATCCCGCACCGACCAATGTCTCGACCGACCTGATGCCGCGCTACTGTGTGGGCGAGGCATCCGCCAAATTTGGCGTGCGCCCGCAGGAGATCACCACCAACATGGCGTTCAGGAGCGGCAACAACTACGTCTCGCAGGGCTATTTCGACCGCGATGACGGCACGACCTTCTTCAACTGCTATTTCGCTTTGGACGGTAGCTTCCTGTCGGTATCCTGAGGGGGTACGAGACGCCTCCTGACATCGAACGGACGCGGTGCCACTGCCGCGTCGCAGCAACAACGCATTTCTTGGGGGCAAGAATGTCTGACGGTCGCGCACACGCATCGCCTGTTAGCCGCGGCGAGCGCTTCAAGCTGCGCCTTTCTGCCATCGTCTGGTTCCTGCTGGGCGCCGGTTTCCTGCTGGCCTTGCCCGTCCTGCTCGATATTTCGGTGCTGGCGGTGCTCGCCGTCGCCGCGGTCGCGCTGATGCTCTGCGTGGCGGCGGCTTGGCTGGTACGGGCCCTGTTCCGCGGCCAGCGCCTGCAATCCTGGTTCGCCAGCATCGCCAAGGCCTTCGTCGCCTTGCTGTTCGTCTTGGGTATCGTTGCCGCTGCCCCCATCTACTACTTCGCCCTGCTCACCGCCCTGCGGCCGATGACGGTGCCCCAGGCCACACTGTCGAACGGCACCAGGACCGTAGTCTTCCAAGGCATGTCGCACATCGGTTCCGAGGGCTTCTACAAGAGCGTCGTCTACGATCTCGAAAAGGCCCTGACCGACGGCTACGTGCTCTATTACGAGGGTGTGCAGGACTCGCCGGAAGGCGACGCCTGGTTCAGCCGGACCCTGGCCGGCGGTGGCGATCTCTCCGCCAACTACAAGATGCTGAGCGACGTCTGCGGCCTCAAGTTCCAGCTCGATTATTTCGGCCTGCTCAAGGCTGACATGGCCGCACATCCCGACCGCCACGTCATGGCCGATGTCACCACCGCCGACATGATGCACGAATACGAACGCCTGATGCAGACCGACCCGGCCTTTGCCGCCGCCGAGACACCTGCGCCTGCGGACGCATCTGCAGCGACCGGCACCACCGGCACTGGCATCGAAGGAATCATCGGCTGGCTTCAGGCAGGGTCTCCGGAATTGCGTCGGTTGGCCGGCACTGTCTGTCGCGGCTTCCTGACCAGCACACTCAGCGGCGCAACCCCGCCCGACGAGATGGACAAGGTCATTCTCGAGTTCCGCAATCAGGCGCTGGCCGACCGCATCGTCAACGACACCCACCAGATGATCTACATCACCTATGGGGCCAACCACCTCCCCGGGCTGCTGACTTTGTTGCAGGCTGACAACCCGGCCTGGGCGATTCAATCGCTCAAATGGATGCGGACCATCGCCGCGCCCGAGGAGCTTGACGGAAAGCTCTAGAAACAGACCGCAAAACCGTCCATGGGGGCATCATGAGCACGAAGCCGGACTTTCCCTATTACAATGACCGGCCGGTGGCCATCCGCCCGCTGGGATGGCTGGCACTCCTTGCTTCGGTGGCCACGGCATTTGTGCTGCTGATCACCCTGCCCTTTCCCGCTTTTCCGCTGAACCTGCTGCCGGCGATCGCTTTCACCGGATTGCCGCTGCTGACGCTGGCCGCGGTCTCGCGCGGGCATCACACCGCGCTGTTCGGCCGCTTCGGGGTCAGGGAATTCGCGCTGGCCATCGGTTTCGGCCTTCTGACGCTGGTTGCGTCCTTTGCGGTGGGGCTCCTCCTGTGGCAGTTCACCTCGATGACCGCCAATCCCAGCGCGGCAACCCTGGTCGATATCGGCCCGGCGGACATGGCCATTTTCCTGGTCCGCACCGCGATCCAGCTGGTCGGCGAGGAGCTCCTCACCATCCTGCCACTACTGGCCGTGCTCTGGCTCTGCGTCCGCAAGTTCGGCCTGCCCCGGCGCGTGGGGCTCGTCATCGCGGTACTCGTCTCCACAATCTGGTTCGCTTCCGTTCACCTGCCGACCTACAACTGGAACGTCATCCAGTGCTTCGGCGGAATCGGTATGGCGCGGCTGGTCCTGACGGCGGCCTTCCTCGTGACACGCAACCTCTGGGTGTCGGCGGGAGCTCACATCCTCAACGACTGGACGGAGTTCCTGCTGCCCACTCTGCTCGCCGGCCACACGCCGATCGAACCCGGCGCATAATGAGCCGGCCCGCGGCTTCGTCTACCGGTACGGATAGCTCGCTGGCACAAAACGAAAAGGCCCGCTCGCGCGGGCCCTGCATCATTGCACCTGAGGCGTCGCCGCCGCTACCATCCTGAGCCAGTAGTCATTTTCGCAACGGTCCCCGATACAGAAGTTGAAATCCTCCGCAAGGGCCAGGTTGGTGTCGGCGTCCGCTCTGGGGACGTCGGCCAGCAGATCGGCAAACCGGGGATCGGAAATATCGACATAGGCTGCAGCAGTCATGCCGACACAGATTTCCGCCCCGCCCGAAAGCACGCCGAACACGCCCAGCGTACCATCGGCAAGTCGCAGATAGGCACCCGAGCCACTGTCGCCCTCGCAGGAATCGGCCATGTCATCTCCCTTGAGGCGGAGCATGCCCTCGGCGATCCCAAGAAATGTCACACTGAGATACCGCTTGAGATTGCGCTGCTCCTTGCCCAGCGACGGGTTGGTCAGCATGGCAAGGCTATCAACCCCGGCATTGTCATACGGATCGCGTCCGAAGCCAGCAATGTTGACGACGATGTCCACCGGAGGAGGCAGCATGACCTTGGCGCGGAACCCCATCGGGAAGGGGGTTGCAGCAGCAACAGTAATCAGGGCGAGATCGTTGATGCCCTTGGCCAGGCTGCAGTCATTCCCGAAGACCTTGACGGCTTCAACCGGAACTATCACCGCCGCCGCGCCACTCATCGCGTTGGGTATCCTGATCGTCGCGCCCCCTTCCGGTCCGATCTCCAAAAGGCGGCTGCTGGGCATGCCGCCATGCGTACCGACAAGAATGCCGCCGGGCACCACCACCTTCGGCCCGTCTTCCAAAAAGACACATACACAATGGGCGGCAGTCAGGACGTAACGAGGGCCAACGATTGTCCCACTGCAGGTCACATCGCCACCAACAACGGGCGACAGCAGGCCGACGTTGGGCAAGAAGCACCAATCCAGGCTATCCCAGGTGATTTTTCGACAGTCGCCGTGGACGGCAGGGCTGCTGTCGATACCCTTCGGCAAGCCATCACCCATGGAAGCAGCGAAGCCGGCCGTCAGCCCCGCCTGCAAGCCCGGCAACTGCCCCGTATTGGGCCCGGTGCCGGTATTCATCTCATTGCCACCGTTGCGTCCGGGCAACTTGCCGAGAGCCAGCTTGAGCACCTCGCTGCAAGGCATCAGTTCCGATCGTTCCGGACCCGTCAAATCGGCTGTTACGCCCACATGTGCCCATCGTGGGTAGCCCATTACGCCAAAAGCGTCGAAACCCGGAGTTCCGCTTTGGGCGGAGGTGACCAGCGGTGGGGCAAAGGTACCGAGCGTACCAATGCCGGCGCGCTTCATGGCGCTGTCAGGTTGCCAGAGTGGTGCCATGGGGTCGCCCTGCCGCGCCACTCCTTGGCTCCCGCCCTTCCAGTTGAAAGCCAGCCCACTTCCGGCGCTCCCGTTTGACAACAGGTCGGCGATAGCACTCTCCTGAGCCGGGCTGCCCGTATCTGTGCTCAGGCGGTGCCGGGCCAGGGCGCCCGCCACCAGCTTCCAGTTCTCTACAGGAGTGGCGGTGTTCGCGCCCGAGGCAGAAAAATAGTCACTCGCAGACGGCAGGGTTACACCCTGAAGCCACGGCCAGGGGTCCACTGCCTGTGGGATCTCGTCCGGCTGCGCCGGCCAGCTCTGCCAAACCAGTTCTGGCGGGACCGGTGCCCTGACAGGGTCCATTACTATGCATCCGAAGCCGGGCAACGACGGCGGTTGATCGGCCTGCGCCGCCGCGGACCCCGCACTCGCCAGCCCGGCGAGGAGTGTCGCGACTGTCAGGCAGCGATGCCAGCCGGCGCTATTGGATAGCGGCATCGCCCGCCTGCTGCCTTATCGCCAGGCTAGGCAGTTCGTACCCGAGGCGCACCCGATAGGCGAGGGCCATCTCCTCTATCTGCTCGGGCGACAGGTCTTCGCTGACGATGCGTCTCTGGAACTCCCTCGTCAGGTCCTCCATGGGCAGTTCGTCGTATTTGGCCTCGATGTTATTGGTCGAGAGCGCTACGCCTGGTACAGGCGTTACCGTGGTGCGGACGCAAATCTCACCCTTGATATTGGTGCACTGCTTTCCTGGCACTACCTGCGTCCATTTCGGCGCCCCCACCAGCACCGCCGCGTACATTACGCCGGCCTTTACCCCATCGACACCAGAGTCGATCAGCGCGTTGTAGAACATGCGTTGCGTCGACAGGTAGTCGCGCACGTGGTGCTCCTCGCGGCAGTAATGGTCGTGCAAGGTCGCGGCCTTGGCGAAATCCTCATCATAGGGCTTTCCGATCAGCCACTGCGCCCAATGGGGAATGGATGCACCATCCGTGATGAGCCCCGGCGCCGCCTCCCAGCCCAGGCCATCCTTCATGTAGGAGAATGGTGCGGCAAGCTCCCGGCAAATCGTCCCCTGTGCGTAGATGTCGTCACAGGGTACATCGCCATCGACAAATACAGGGCCATCGCTGAAGGGATTGTCCTGCGCTACGGCCTGCTGGAACAGCGCAACAGAAATCAAGTAAATCAGAAGCATACAGCGCATGTCACCCTCCAGAGCAGCGCGAAACAACCGATGCCTCATCAGTAGCACGGGAATAATATCGCATTCAATTCCCGCAAGACGGGACACCGAAGTCAATTACTTACAAATTTTCTGTCCTTCGCTCGCAGGAGCTCTTGACCACCGCAACAAAAAGGCCCGCTTGCGCGGGCCCTTCGTAACTCTGGTCGGCAACGATACCTACTGCCGCGAAAAACGCAGCCGGCCGATCTCGTCATATTCCTGCTGCTCGACCTTGAGCTGCTCGTCCTTTTCGCGCTGGTGTTCGCGCTGGTCCAGCAGCTCAACCTTCTTGAGGTCCTCGAGCGCCTCCGCCAAAGCATCCTGAGCCGCTTCGAGCTTGCCCTTCATGTCGTTGGCGGAATTGAGCAGGTTGTCGCGCCTTGTCAGCGCGGCCTTGGCAAACGTCGAATAGGCGAAATGCGCCACATCGGAAATGCCGGTCTTGGTGTGCTCGATATCGATCTGTTGGTCGAGTTCGGACGCCATGCGCTCGAAATCGCTGATCATCATCTCGATCTGCGCAACCTGACGGCGCTTCTCGTCCACCTGGAACTTCTTGAGCCGTATGAGGCTCTCGCTGCGCGATTTCAAGACCTGTACTCCTTACACATCAAGTCAGTTCCGGGACCTGAACTCTGTCCCATCAGCCTGCCGCGCCCGCCTCGGCCACGATCGCCTCGAGCATCTTGTAGCCCTCGGCAATCGTCGTCGTCTCTTCCCGCGTCTGCCCGAGAAAAGCCTCGAGCGCGGGGTAGATGGCGATCGCGCGGTCCACTTTCGGATCTGACCCTTTCCGGTAAGCCCCCAGCCGGATCAGTTCCTCCATGTCCGAATAGATGGACATGAGCTCTCGCGCCTTCTGCAGGACCGGCCGGACATCGACCGGAACACACCCTGGCATGGTGCGCGAAATGGACCGGAGCACGTTGACGGCCGGGTAGCGTCCCCGCTCGGCAATACCGCGCTCCATTACGATGTGCCCATCGAGAATACCGCGCACGGCATCCGCAATGGGCTCATTGTGATCATCACCTTCGACCAAAACGGTAAATAGTCCGGTAACAGAACCTGTCGTGGGCGTTCCCGGCCCGGCGCGCTCCAGCAAACGCGGCAATTCGGTGAACACGGTGGGCGGATAGCCCTTGGCGGTCGGCGGCTCGCCAACGGCCAGCCCGATCTCGCGCTGCGCCATGGCAAAGCGGGTGAGGCTGTCCATCATGCACAGCACCCGCAGGCCTTGGTCGCGGAAATATTCTGACAGCGCCAGGCTCATATAGGCCGCCTGCCGCCGCATCAGGGCCGCCTCGTCTGAAGTGGCGACCACCACCACGGCCCGCTTGAGGCCTTCTTCACCCAGATATTCCTGGATGAACTCGTGCACTTCGCGGCCACGCTCGCCGATCAGCCCGATGACGGCCACGTCCACATTGGTATTGCGCGCCAGCATGGACATCAGCACCGACTTGCCGACGCCAGAGCCGGCAAAGATGCCAAGCCGCTGGCCCTCGCATACGGTGGTAAAGGTATTGAGGCACCGCACGCCCAGGTCCAGCGGATCGCCGACCCGGACCCGATCATGCGCCAAGAGGGGATTCTGTCGCAGTGGATAAGGCACGGCGCCGCGCGGCAACGGTCCCTTGCCATCGATCGGCTCGCCATCGGCATTGATCACCCGGCCAAGCCAAGCCTCGCAGGGGAATGCCGCGCCGTCATGGCGCTGGAACACCGCCTTGCAGCCCAGCCGCACCCCCGATAGCTGCCCGAACGGCAGGCAGAGCGCGTGACCATCCTTGAAGCCGATGATCTCGGCGGCCAGCAATTCGCCATTGACCGTCTCGATCTGCACCCGCCCGCCGACCCGCAGTTCCCGCACCGGCCCGACGATTTCGACGAGCAGGCCCTGCACCGATTTGACCCGGCCAAACACCTCGATGTCGTCGATCGCCTCGATGGCTGAGATGAGCGCCTTCATTCGCGGTCAGAATCCGTTCCGTTGAAAGAGCAGCTATGGTTTCCACGCAGCTCGAAATCGTGATGATCCTCGAATCACACAGTAACCGATCGTTAAGCAAAAGGCGCTATTTGAGGCGTTGGCCCGGCCTGTCCGCTGCATTGCACCTTCCGCCCGCCAAACCCCTGACACAGCCACAATTGCTTGAGTCGAAAGAGTCGGTTGAAACGGCTTCTTAAACCATTTTCTTAAGAAAAATGGATAAGATTAACCCTTAAATTTCAATGAGTTAGACTAAATTCACCCTAACGCTGTTTGCGTATTGCCGAACCGAATTAAACTTTGTTAACTATTTGGGCTTAGGGTTCAGTCATATCCAGTAGGGTTGGAGTGAGGCGGCGTCCTGGTCGCTAAGCCTCACGGGTTCCAGCAGGAACGAATGGCAAGGGGAATATAATGCGGGTACTCCTTATTGAGGACGACAGCGCGACAGCGCAAAGCATCGAACTGATGCTGAAGTCCGAGAGTTTCAACGTCTATACCACCGACCTCGGTGAAGAAGGCGTGGATCTTGGTAAACTCTACGACTACGACATTATTCTGCTCGACTTGAACCTGCCCGATATGAGCGGTTACGAAGTCTTGCGCACGCTGCGTGTCGCCAAGGTGCAGACGCCCATCCTTATCCTCTCCGGCCTCGCCGGCATCGAGGACAAGGTTCGTGGCCTCGGCTTCGGCGCCGACGACTACATGACCAAGCCGTTCCACAAGGACGAACTCGTGGCCCGCATCCACGCCATCGTCCGCCGGTCCAAGGGCCATGCCCAGTCGGTCATCTCGACCGGCGACCTCACGGTCAACCTCGATACCAAGACGGTGGAAGTGCAGACCCAGCGGGTGCACCTCACCGGCAAGGAATACCAGATGCTCGAGCTGCTCTCCCTCCGCAAGGGGACCACGCTCACCAAGGAAATGTTCCTCAACCACCTCTATGGCGGCATGGACGAACCCGAGCTCAAGATCATCGACGTGTTCATCTGCAAGCTCCGCAAGAAGCTCAGCGTGGCCACCGGTGGAAAAAATTACATCGAGACCGTCTGGGGCCGCGGCTACGTGCTGCGCGAGCCCGATGCAGACGAAGGCTATAGCGAAAACGTCGCCTAGGCTCCCAGGCTCCGGCGTCGATCAAAAAGCCCCGCACGATAGGTTCGCGCGGGGCTTTTTCTTGTCTGCGTGACAAAAATCCTGCCGCCATGTCGAAGCTTGGCACCACCGTTCGTCGTCAGGTCAGAAGCGCGGTCAGAGGCCGCGTCCACCCAGAGGAGACGACCCATGATCCGCACCGCCATCATTGCAGGAGCCATGCTGATGACCACGGCTGCCCTTGCCCAGTCCGAACCCGTCGGCGCCACCGTCGAGGTCAACGGCATGCAGATGTATTATGAAACCTCGGGCGAGGGCGACCCGATGGTCATCCTGCACGGCGCCTATATGAACATTCCGAGCATGGGCGCCATCGTCGGCAGGCTCGCCGAGACGCACAAGGTCTATGCCCTCGAATTCCAGGGCCATGGCCGCACCACCGATATCGACCGCCCGATCACCTATCCGAATCTGGCCAGTGACGTCGCCGGCTTCATGGATGCTGTCGGTATCGAAAAGGCCGACATTTTCGGGTATTCGATGGGGGCCGCCGCTGGCCTTCGCCTCGCCATCGATTATCCCGAAAAGGTCGATCAGCTCGTTGCCGCTTCGGTGGCCTACGACACCTCCGGCTGGCAGCCGGCGTTTGTCGAGTTCATCCCGCAGATGGCGCCGGAAATGTTCGTCGGAACGCCGATGGAGGACGAGTGGAAGAAGCTTGCCGCCGATCCGGACGGCTTCCGGGCATTGGTGGAAAAGCTCATCGCGCTCGAACACGAACCCATGGCCTGGGAAGACGATGTCAAGGAACTCAAGGCTCCCGTGCTCATCATCGCTGGCGATGCCGACGTCTCGACCCTGGAGCACAATGTTGCCCTGTTCCGCATCCTGGGCGGCGGCGGCATGGGTGATATGGGCGCACCCCTGCCCGCCTCGCGTCTCGCCGTCCTGCCGGCAACGTCCCACACTGCGGTCATCAACCAGACCGACTTGCTCTATGGCTTCATCGAGCCCTTTCTGCAGGGCGAGACCCCGGCCGGCTTCATGGGTCAGTAGACCGGCGCGACGAATGGGAGGCTACGCCTCCCATCACTTTCATGAAGCGGTTGCGGGGCGACATCGATGCTGATTTCATCCGCCCCCATGACGACCGAATCCGAAACCCATCGCGCCATCAACTCTGTCTGGAAAATCGAGCAGTCCCGCCTGATTGCAGGGCTGACGCGCATGGTGCGCGACATTTCGCTTGCCGAGGAACTGGCCCAGGATGCTCTGATCATCGCGCTCAAGACCTGGCCGGAATCCGGCGTTCCCCGCAATCCGGGCGCCTGGCTGATGCAGACCGCAAAGCGCCGCGCCATCGATTATTTCCGCCATCGCAAGATGGCCGCGACCAAGCTCGAGGAAGTCGGCCGCATCATAGAGGACGACGCGCCCGACCACGAAGCGGACATCATCGAGAGCCTCGACGACGATGTCGGCGACGACCTGCTACGCCTGATCTTCACCTCCTGCCACCCCATCCTGCCCGCAGAATCGCGCGTAGCGCTGACGCTGCGGCTGATTGGCGGCCTGACGACCGAGGAAATCGCCCGCGCCTTCCTCGCCGCCGAACCAACCATCGGCCAGCGCATCGTCCGCGCCAAGAAAACCATCGCCGATGCCGGCATTCCCTTCGAAGTGCCCCGTGGTGCCGAGCGTGAGGAGCGGCTCGGTTCGGTCCTCGGCGTGCTCTATCTCATTTTCAACGAGGGCTATTCGGCCACCGCGGGCGATGATCTCATCCGCCCGCAACTGTGCGAGGAAGCCATGCGCCTCGGCCGCACCCTGGCGCGGCTTTCCCCCGACGATGCCGAAGTCCACGCCCTTGTCGCACTGATGGAAATCCAGGGCTCCCGCGCCGCCGCCCGCACCAACAAGCAGGGCGAACCGGTCCTGCTGCTCGATCAGGATCGTTCGCGCTGGGACCAGTTGCTGATCCGCCGGGGCTTGGCCGCCCTCGACCGCGCCATCGCCCTGGGCGGAGAAAATGCGCCCTACGCGCTGCAGGCCGCGATCGCCGCCTGCCATGCCCGCGCCCGCAAGGCCGCGGATACGGACTGGTCCCGCATTGCCTCGCTCTACGCGACGCTGGCGCAGGTCACACCATCGCCGGTGATCGAGCTCAACCGCGCCGTCGCTGTTTCCATGGCCGACGGCCCCGCCGCTGCCCTGATCCTGATCGATGCGATCAAGGACAACCCGACACTCAAGAATTATCACCTGCTCTACGGCGTCCGCGGCGACATGCTGAGCAAACTGGGCCGGCATACCGAGGCTATGCTCGAATTCCGGCGCGCAGCCGAACTGACGCGCAACGAGCGCGAAAAGGCCTATCTGCTTGGTAGGGCCGAAGAAACCGCCTAGGCCGCGAGCGGCGACTTGATCTCGAACTTGGCCTCGAGAATGGTCCGGTCGAACGGCTTCATCATGTAGTCGCTGGCGCCGCCCTTGAGCGCCAGGGCGATGGCGCCGATGTCGTTCTCGACCGTGCAATAGACGATATGCGGCTTGTCGCCACCCACGTAAGCCCTGAGCAGCTTGAGGAATTCCAGCCCGCTCATGATCGGCATGTTCCAGTCGAGCAGGATCGCGTCCGGCATTTCCTGGCGGCATTTGTCGAAGGCGTCCTGCCCGTCTTCGGCTTCCTCGACGATGTAGTCCATGTCTTCGAGGATGCGACGCGCCACTTTGCGCACCACGCTCGAGTCATCGACGATCAGGCAGGATTTCATCCCAGGAAGGCTCCGCAGAGGCTAACGCTCCACGCGATTATGAGCAGCACATCCTAGGAATTGGTTAGCAGACTGCTGACGTTTCGCGTGCCCGAACTACGCTGTCGGTTGCTCCAGCGCTGCGCCGGCCGGCTTGGGTGTAGCGGTGAGGAAGAACATGTCGTTCTCGATCCCGATATTGATCTCCATGTCGGTCATGCGGGCGAGGATTCCCGTATAGAACGGCTGGATGCCCCGCGCATCGACGAAGCCCTCGTCCGGAATGCCGGACAGCAGCCCGGCGGCGCCCGACGGTACCAGCGTCTTCTGCCGCTTCTCAGGATCGCTCTTGGAGGTGAACTCGAACTTCTCGTTGCCGGCATCGCCGAGGATGGCAGCCGTCACCTGGCCGCCGCGCGGCACCGACATGGCCGCAATCAGCAGCATGTTCATGAACAGCTTGGCCTTGTGCTTGGGCAGCAGGATCAGCGGCACGTTCCATTCGAGATCCGCCTTCTCGATCTCGAACTGGATGCGCGCCACGCGCTCGCATTCGCGCGTATCGATATCGGTGCCGGAGGTGGAGGAAGCGCCATAGGCGAGACGGGCGAATTCGAGCTTGGCCCGGCTCTGCCGCGCTGCGTTGGCGATAAGGTCGCGCGCGCCTTCGGCCATTTCGGTCTGGTTGGGATCGGCCAGCACTTCGAGCCCGTTGCCGATCGCTCCGATGGGATTGATCAGGTCATGGCAGACCCTGGAGCACAGCATGGCGGCCAGATCGGTTGCCTTGAGCTCGATGATGTCCATCCGTGCGGTCTCCATAGAATCAGTTTCCCCGACATTAAAGGGTGATGCGCGGCACTGGACAGACCAAATGCGCGCCTTGGGCGGGCCTAGTTGATCGAAAGATCCTTCGACAGGTCGACCCAGTTCGTCTCGGCAGCGATCGCGGCGTCATCGGGCGCAAGCACGAAGGCCTCACGGTTGGCCGCCGAATAGAACATGTAGAGCCGTTGCTTGAACACGACATAGATGGCCGGATTACTATCCGATACATAGCCCCGCGCCATGCCCATCGCACCATGCCCGCCGAACTGCGGCGCATAGATCTCGGGCGCCGTCGCGAAGATGTCGCGGTTGGCGGCCGTGGCGAAATGCCAGGGCACGTTCTGCCAGATGTATTCGAAATCCGCCCTGCCCTGCAGCGGCTCGGCCTCGGTGAAGTAGCTCACCGGGTCCATGCCATAGATGCCCACCCCGGTCAGTGGATCGGTGACGATGAGCGTCACGACCGACTGCGCATAAACAGGTGCCACCACCAGCGGCGCAAGGCCCAATAGCGGCAGAACAAAGGCGAGCATGGTTAAGATTTGTTTAGAGGTTTGCGTCATCATTGACCCAATGATCGGCGTGCCGGCGACCAAAGTCTGCCACCCAAAACTACGGGCTAAAGGCTTAACGACTCCGTAACCGGCCACTTGCCTTTCACCCGGGAGATTTCGATGTTCAAGCGTCTAGCACTTCTTGTCGCCCTCATTGCCGCGCTGGCAGGGCCGGTGCCCGCCTTTGCCCAGGGTTCGCTCAGCGACACCTATGCCGGCGAAGACCTGGTGGAGAGCGGCAAGGAGTTCTTCGGCTCGGCCAGCCAGGGACTGGCATCGCTGGTGGAGCGCGCGGTGAGCGAGTTCGGCCTGCCCAATGGCTATATCCTGGGCGAGGATGCCGGTGGCGCCCTGTTCGCAGGCGCCCGCTACGGCGAGGGCGTGCTCTATACCCGCAATGCCGGCGAATTCAACGTCTACTGGCAGGGTCCCTCGGTCGGCTTCGACATTGGCGGCGACGGCTCCAAGGTCATGATGCTGGTCTACAACCTCAACCAGATCCAGGACGTCCTCGGCCGCTTCGTCGGCGTCGACGGCTCAGCCTATATCGTCGGTGGCTTCGGCATGACGGTGATCAAGCGCGGCGACATCGTCATGGTGCCGATCCGCTCCGGCGTGGGCGCCCGCCTCGGCATCAATATCGGCTACCTCAAATTCACCAACGAGCCGACCTGGAACCCCTTCTGACGGGTCAGGCCGCTTCCATCACCATCCCATGTGCACAGGGTTGCCTCGCGGCGACCCTGTGTTATTTTGTACGCCTCCAACGGAGAGAGGACTTAGCAATGGCGCCCTTCAGTTCATCAAGAAACACCTTCCGAAATCTTGAGAAACTGATGGTCCATGCGAACCTTGAACCTGGGGATTCTTGCCCATGTCGATGCGGGTAAGACAAGCCTGACCGAACGGCTGCTGTTTGCGGCCGGGGTCATCGCCAAAATCGGCAGCGTCGATAGCGGCAACACACAAACCGATTCACTGGCCCTCGAACGCCAGCGCGGCATTACGATCAAGGCCGCGGTCGTCTCGTTCCCGATCGGCGACGTCACCGTCAACCTGATCGACACACCGGGACATCCCGATTTCATCGCCGAGGTGGAACGCACGCTCAGTGTGCTCGATGGTGCCATCCTGGTCGTCTCGGCCGTGGAAGGCGTGCAGGCACAGACCCGCGTGCTGATGCGGGCGCTGCAGCGCCTCGGCATCCCGACGCTGATCTTCGTCAACAAGATCGACCGCAGCGGCGCCGACTGCGCAGCGGTGCTGTCAGCCATCCGCACCCGGCTGACCCCGGCTATCGTGCCGATGGGCCAGGCCATGGACACCGGCAGCAAGGCGGCGAGTTTTGCGCCCTGGGACTTTGCCGCCGCCAATGTTCAGGCCACTTTGCTAGACGTATTGGCTGGGCGCGACGACACCCTGTTGGCCAGCTACCTGGCCAACCCGCAGTCCGTCACGCCCGAACGCCTGCGCAGCGCCCTGCAGGTCCAGAGCCGGACCGCCATGCTACATCCGGTCTTTTTCGGCTCGGCCATTGCAGGTGCTGGCATCGAGCCGCTGATGGCGGCCATTCCGGAGCTGTTGCCCGCCCTGAAAGGCGACGCCACGGCCCCGCTCTCCGGGATAGTGTTCAAGATCGACCGAGGCTGGGCCGGGGACAAGCTGGCCTATGTCAAGCTGTTCTCGGGCAGCATCCGTGTCCGTGACCACGTGACCTTTGCCGGCAGGGAGGCGGTGGTCACCGCCATCCAGCTCTTCGACGGGGGCAAGGTGCAGACCACCGACCATGTCGCTGCCGGGCGCATCGCCCGGCTCGCGGGACTGGGCGACGCCAGGATTGGCGACGTGATCGGCATGCCGCCACCGCGACTGGCAGCGCACCATTTCGCCCCGCCTACGCTGGAAACGCAGGTGATGGCGCCTCGCTCCACCGACCGGCCGGCCCTGTGGCAGGCGCTGACGCAACTGGCCGAGCAGGACCCGCTGATCAACCTGCGCAAGAACGATGAGGAGCAACAGGTCTTCGTCTCGCTTTACGGCGAGGTGCAAAAGGAGGTGATCCAGCAGACGCTGCTGGCTGACTATGGTCTCGACATCGCCTTCCGGGAGTCGACGATCATCTGCGTCGAGCGACCTGCCGCAACCGGCATAGCCGCCGAGTTTCTCTCCCGCGATCCCAACCCCTATTTGGCCACGGTGGGCCTCCGGGTCGACCCGACCCCACCCGGCTCGGGGGTGAGCTTCGCGCTCGAAGTCGATCCCGGCGAAATGCCCACCAGCTTCTATCGTGCGGTCGAAGAGGCCGTCCACGAGACGCTGCAGCAGGGCATGCATGGCTGGCAGGTGATCGACTGCCATGTCGCCATGACCGAGGTGAAGCACCAGGCGCCGAACAGCACCGCCGCGGACTTCCGGCAGCTCACGCCCTTGGTGCTGGCCGAGGCCTTGCGCCGAGCCGGCACCCTGGTCTGCGAACCGATCCAGCATTTCGAACTCGAGCTGCCGCGCGGAGCCCTCGGCCCGACGTTGCAGCTCCTCGGCCGGGCTGGCGCGACCATCGAGACCACCACGATCGAGAGCACCGTCGCCCGGCTGGAGGGCGAAATCCGGGCGGCCTGCGTGCATCAGGTTCAGCAGCAACTTCCCGGCCTTACCGGCGGGGAAGGCATGCTGGACTGCAGCTTCGATCACTATCGGCCCGTGCATGGTGTAGCCCCGAGCCGGGCGCGGTCAGGCGCCAACCCCTTCATCCGCCGCGAATACCTGCACCGCGTGCAGCGCAAGCTGGCCGTATCGGCACCACAGGAGGACGGATGATGCGCCCCGGCGCTACCCGGTCGTAATCAAACTTGCATCGAGCTACGCCTCCGGCCCGTGACGGCGGGCATCAAACGCGTTAGGGTTAATCGCTGGCAAATATGGCGACCGACGGCCGTTGCTGCGAGATAGTGGATTGCCCGTATCGCCTGCCGATGCGGTTCCGGAGTTTGGCCGATGGTCATCGAAAACATCATGTACTTTGCGCTGGGCCTGCTTGCGGCCAGCCTGGTGTCGCTGATCATCCTGCCCGCCGTGTGGAAGCGCGCCGTGCGCCTCACCAAGCGCCGCATCGAAGCCGCTACGCCCATCACCATGGCCGAGTTCCGCGCGGACAAGGACCAGTTGCGCGCCGAATTCGCCCTGTCGACGCGGCGTCTCGAGATGAATGTCGAAACGCTGCGCAAGCGGCTGGCCGAGCAACTCGGCGACGTCAACCAGAAGCGCAGCGACCTCGGCATGCTCAAGGCCGAGCGCGACCAGCACCTGATCGTGGTCAAGGAGCTCGAGGCCCGCGAGGCCGAGCTGCGCGCACGCGTCACCGAACTGGAGCGCGACGGCACCGACCTGGCGCAGCGCCTGCGCATGCGCGACCGTGAACTGAATGTGCGCGGCGAGGAACTCGGCAAGCTGCGCGATGCCATGAGCGGCGGCCTGCCCCGCGGCACCGACCTCGACGGCAACGCCCTCAGCGGCGACTATGACGAGGATATCGACCGGCTGAACACGGCCCTCGCCATCGAGCGCAAGCGCGCCAGCTTCCTAGAAGACCAGGCCAAGAGCCTCATCACCCGGCTCGAGAATTCGGACCGCCGCAGTGCCGAGGCCACCTCCGCCATTGCCCAGATGCGCGATGCCCTGGCCAACAAGGATGACAGGAAGGCCGCCGAGGCCGAAAATCTCGTCACCGCCGAAGCCCGCATCGCCAGCGCCGAGAGCCGGCTCAATGCCCTGCTCGCCGAGACCAGCCAGGTCGTGGCGCAATCCGAAGGGCGCGCCGAGCTGCTGCTGGCCGACAAGCTCAGTCTCGAAGCCGAGGTCGAGACGCTGCGCAAGAAGGTGAGCAACGTCGAATCCACCATCATGGCCGATTGGGATACCGAACGCCTCGAGGAAGCCTATCTGCGCGAGAAGCTCAACGACATCGCCGCCAGTGTCAGCCGCCTGGTTTATGCCGTCGATACCGAGACGCCCGTCGCCAGCACCGCCGAGGAAAGCCTGTTCGACCGCGTGCAGCGCTTTGCCGATGACGGCGAAAGCACCGATGCCCTGCCGATGAAGCCCGCCAAGGGCGAACGCAAGGGCGGCTCGGTCACCGACCGCATGGCGGCTTTGCGGGAAATCCAGGGACGGTAACTACTCCGCCCCGATCACCACGCTCCGCGTCAGTTCCCCCGTTGCCTGGTCGAATAGCGCCAGCGTGGTCACGCCGCCCACACTATAGGTCACATTGATCGCCCCCTCGCTGACCAGCGCCGACACCACCTCGGCCCCCGCAGGCACAACCACGCTCTCGGCGATCGCCGGGGGCGGGGCGTCGCGCATCACGCGATAGACAAGGGCGATGCCAATCGCCATAAAGCCCAGCAACAGGATGCCGATCGATATCCCGAACGAGCGGCGCGCCTTGCCGAACATGGCGAGCGCCTCGGGGGACAGTGGCTCGTCCGCTTTGGAGCCTGCTGGCCCAGTCTGATTAGGATCGCTCATGGCTGAAAATACCGCTGAAGAGTTCGAGGGCGATGAAGTCGAAGTCGTGGTCGATGCCGGCATGGCCGGCGAACGCCTCGATGGAGGCTTGGCCAAGGCCTATACCGTGCTGAGCCGGAGCCGCATCAAGGACCTGATCCTCAACGGCGCTGTCAGCATAAACGGGGCAACCGTCAGCGAGCCCAAATACCGGCTTACCGAAGGCGAGACAATCGTCCTTCTTGCCCCACCCCCCGAAGATGCCGAGCCGCAGCCGCAGGATATCCCGCTCGACATCCTCTATGAGGACGACCAGCTCATCGTCGTCAACAAGCCGGTCGGCATGGTCGTCCACCCTGCCCCCGGCTCGCCGGACGGTACGCTGGTGAATGCGCTGCTGTTCCATTGCGGCGATAGCCTCCAGGGCATTGGCGGGGTCAAGCGCCCCGGCATCGTGCACCGGCTCGACCGCGACACCTCGGGCGTTATGGTCGCCGCCAAGACGGAGAAGGCGCACAAGCACCTCTCCGACCAGTTCGCCGACCACGGCCGCACCGGGCCTTTGCACCGCGCCTATATCGCCTTCGTCTGGGGCTCGACCGAAACGGCCAAGGGCACCGTCAACGCCCCATTGGGCCGCGACCAGAACAACCGGCTGAAGCAGACCGTGCGCAAGGATGGCCGCGAGGCGATCACCCACTATTTCGTCGAAAAGCGTTTCGGCGACGTCGGCTGGGACATAACCCGCGTGCAGTGCCACCTTGAGACCGGCCGAACGCACCAGATCCGCGTGCACATGGCCCATATCAGCCATCCGCTGGTGGCCGACACCGTCTATGCAGCGGGCTACGCCACCAAGATCAACAAGCTGCCGCCAGATGTCGTCGCCCCCATCGAGGCGCTTGGCCGGCAGGCGTTGCACGCTGCCGAACTGGGCTTCGAGCACCCGGTGACCAAGGAAGAAATGTTCTTCGAAGCTCCGTTGCCGGACGACCTGCAGGCGCTCGAGGAGGCACTGGAGAACTACGACAAGGCCTTTGCGCGCTAGGCCTTCTTACCTCGCCCATTTGGAGAGAGGTCAGATACACCGCATGGTGATTGAACCACCGGTCATCTCGCGCGTAATAATTGTGGACGTATAAGCAAGGGCGGGAACCAATCTGCCCCTGTCACGTTTTCGCGTGTTGGCCCTCTTACAATCGCCAAAATGCGTTCCTATATCTTCATCGTCGTTTGCCGATGGGCCGGTTTCGGGCATCGCGTCAGACACTTGTCCGCCCGCGGAATGCGGGGGAGCCAGAAAGGGGTGCGCTATATGGCCCAGACCAATCTTCCAGTCCTCTCCGCCGAAGGGGGCTTGAGCCGCTATCTTCAGGAAATCCGCAAGTTCCCC
>JBARWY010000111.1:0-1864 GCA_049647065.1 Devosia sp.
ATCTGACGGTCAGCGACGTTACCGCGGTCGAGCCGTGGAAGGGGCTGATGGAAGAGAATTCCGCAGGCACGCTGCCATCAGCCATTCCGGTTTTCCTGGCCCAGGGCACGGTGGACGACACCGTCCCCGAGGATGTCACGGCCAGTTACATGACCAAGATCTGCGACGCCGGATCGTCCGTAACCATGGATGTCCTGCCGGGCGTTGGCCACCTGGACACAGCCAAGAACGCGGCACCGGCCTTTATCGACTGGCTGGGCAGCATCGATGCCGGTCAGCCGGTCACTAATAACTGCCCGTGACATCGAGCACCGGCCCTTCCGTTTGGAACGAAGACCATGGAAATCCTGCGACAGTTTCTCGTGCAAACCCCGCTCTGGGCCTGGGCCCTGCTGGCCTACCTGATCTTCAAGGGCGTCAACGCCCGCAGCCCGGGCAATACCACGCTAGTCAAGATGGCGATCATCCCGGTCATCTTCACCGCCTGGGGGCTCTATGACCTTGCGACGCTTTACAGCGTCACACCGCAGTCGGCCGTGCTCTGGCTCGCCGGCATTGCCGCCGGGTCCGCTATCGGCTGGTTCATCGCCTCGCGCTTCAACATCGTGGCCGACCGTGCTGCAGGCGTGCTGCACCGTCCGGCCGACTTCACCCTGCTGCCGCTGCTGCTGGCCACGTTCGCCGTCAAATACAGCTTCGGCGTCATTGGCGCCGTGTCGCCGCAGCTGCTGGCCGAAACCGGATTCCAGGTCGTCGACCTTGCTTTGTCGGGCACCTTTACCGGGATATTTGTCGGCAAGTTCTTGCGCTACGCCCGGATCTGGCGTGCGTCCGGGCTTCCGCAGGCCGAGACGAGCCGATGAGCGTCCTGTTCACACATTCGCAGGGCTCCGATGCGCCCATTGCCATTCCAGCAATCGGGCTTGATCTGTTCGTCCGCATGCGGCCCGCGGCCAGCGCCGGCCTGCTTTCGATCATCGAGACGGTCAATGCGCCGGGCAAAGGCCCGCCGCGGCACCGCCATCCCGAAACCGAGATCTTCCGCGTGCTGGAGGGGCGCTATCTCTATGAAGTGGATGGCCATCGCTTCTATGCCGAGGAGGGCGACGTGGTCGGCATTCCGGGCAATGCGGAGCATGGCTTCGTCAATGTCTCCGACAAACCGGCCCGTCAGTTCATCATCATCACCCCCGCGCTCGATGCAGCGGCATTCTTCACGGGCCTGGCTGGCGTGATGCATGGTGGCGTTCCCGATCGTGCCGCGCTCAATGCCTTTGGCGCGCAGTGGCAGGTGGAATTCCTGGGCCCTCCCGTCAGCGCGTCCGACCGGCCGACGACCTGGCGATAGAGAACGGAGACGACCATGCTGCACCTGCTCGCCGAGGCCTGGCCATTTACCCTGGCCCTGATCCCCAAGATGGTCCTGATCGCCATGGTGGTCGTGGCATCGACATCCTTTGCGGAAAAGGCCGGGCCGGTCATCGGCGGGCTGGTTGCGACGCTGCCTATCTCCTCGGGACCGGTCTATTTCCTGCTCGCCCTCGACCATACTCCGGCTTTCGTGTCGGACGCTGCCATCACCAGTTTCAGCGGCACGGTGGCAGCTGGAATGATGCTGATCGCCTATGTCTTTCTCGCCCAGCGCGCCAATACAGTCATCTCCATCGTCGTGTCGCTGCTGGTATGGGGACTGAGCCTGGCCGCTCTGTTGACCACCGGTACGCTGACGGGAATTCCGATTGCCCTGAGCATTGTGGTCTTTGCCGGAGGCAGCGCGCTGGTGCGTCGGTTCGGCAACGTGCCGCTCTCCGCCAGCCAAGGCACCTGGCAGGATTTCGCGGTACGCGGCCTCGCCGTGGCGGTG
>JBARWY010000112.1:0-5622 GCA_049647065.1 Devosia sp.
CTGGAGGACGCGATGACCCTGGACGACCTGAAGCGACTCTTTACGCGCCAAACCCTGTTCCGGCTCGATGCGATCCTGTCGCCGCGGCTGGTCCCGATCCTCTATGCGCTGGGCCTTGCCGGCATCCTGCTCTGGGCCGTGAGCCATCTGTTCTGGAGCTTCGGCTTCGGTTTCGGCAATGGACTCTGGGGGTTGCTTGAAATCGCTGTCTTCGGCCTGCTGTCGCTGGTCGGCCTGCGCATCCTGTGCGAGGCGCTGCTGGTCTGGTTCAAGAGCAATGAATCAAGCGGCGAGACCGTCAACCGCTCACGCTACTCGGCCTCCCTGCTCGACGAAGTGCGCGACGCCATCCGCGACCTCGCCGAAGAGGGCGAAGATGTCGACTATGCCGAGGCCGACGAATACATCACCCCCGCCACCGAACCGGCGCCCTATGTGCCGCCCGTCAGCGAGACGCCGCGCGCGCCGGCCACCGCATCGGGCGAGACCTTCGCCAAACCCCGCCGCACCGCAAAGCGCACACCGTCACCCAGGGATGTGACCTGACCACTGGCCCTGCACCACTCAAGCAAGAGGCCGCCAGGCATCCGCCCGGCGGCCTCTTGCTATTGCTGCGTCAGGATTACTGCTTGTTGATGCTCCAGGCGCCCGGGCCGGCGAACACCAGGTAGCCGAAGATGAAGCAATAGAGGACGGCCCCGCCGCCCATGTTGACGGACGGAAAGAAGCCGCCCGTCGAGACATGGCCCATGAAGTAGGCAACGGCCATGAAGCCACAAAGCACGAAGGCGACCGGGCGGGTGAAGAAACCCACGAGGATCAGCAGGCCGCCGACGAATTCGAGAATGCCGGCAGCGAGCAGCAGCCCCTCGACCGGGAACGGGAACGGCGCCGGGAAGCCGAACAGCTTCTGGCTACCACTCTCGACGAACAGCAGCGCAGTAACGATACGCAGCACGGCGAGGGCCTGAGGCGCGTAGGCGGACAGACGGTCGAACATGAAGCACTCCTTGAGCCGATGACATATGCGCGCCATAGCGCGACGCATGGACCAAAGACGCACCGGGGCCGTCTGGTGCGACAAAGGCGACCGGAAACTTTTGCATCGCGCAAGGTTCGGTCGTCAAGATTGCGTGTTCGCCAATGCCGGAAGCCTGCCTCGCCTTATGCGCGAGGCAGTTGCATTGCGTAGAAGTCAGACTTTCTGGACAGACACCAAGGCTTAACGCTTGTTGACGCTCCAGGCGCCTGGGCCGGCAAACGCCAGGTAGAGGAACACGAAGCAGAACAGGATGGGCGCATCGCCGCCATTGTTCACCGGAAACGTGTTCATCGGCGCGTGCACCATCCAATAGGCGATCGCCATGGTGCCCGAAGCGATGAAGGCTGCCGGACGCGTGAAGAAGCCGACCAGAATCAACAGCCCGGTGACGATCTCGATAATGCCGGCGGCGCCAAACAGGCTCATCAGCGGCGGCTGCATTTCCGTTGCGGGAAAGCCAAGGACCTTCTGGGTACCATGCGCGATGAACAGCAGGGCGGCGACAACGCGCAACACGGCGAGGACCTGCGGCGCGTAGGCGGAGAGACGATCGGACATGTATGTGCTCCTTGAGCATTGGAATGCGGCGGCACCAAACGGCGCACCGAAGAAAGCCCAACTAAAGCAATTGCTTGCATCCCATAACCGTCTGAACAGCGCACGCACTGTTCACGCTGGCGCACAATCAAGGCCGCGCGCCCGCCCGAATCGGCAGCCCTGCCCCGCGCCACGCGGGAGGCAGTCACATTGCGTAACCGTCAAACTTTCTGTATGACGCGGCCAACAATTCCCACATCGGAACTCTTGCTCACATGAGCCAAGCGCCAAAAATTGGCCTCGTCAGCCTCGGCTGCCCCAAAGCCCTCGTCGATAGCGAACGCATCATGTCGACGCTGCGCTCGCAGGGCTATTCGTTCAGCCGCGATTATGCCGGGGCCGACATCGTCCTCGTCAACACCTGCGGCTTCCTCGATTCCGCCAAGCAGGAATCGCTCGAGGCCATCGGCGAAGCCCTGGCCGAGAACGGCCGCGTCATCGTCACCGGTTGCCTTGGCGTCGAGGAAGAGCTGATCCGCAAGACCCATCCGTCCGTGCTCGCCATTTCCGGCCCGCATCAATACGAGAACGTCGTCAGCGCGGTGCATGAGCATCTGCCGCCGGTGCCGAACCGCTTCGTCGACCTGGTGCCGGAAGCCGGCCTCAAGCTGACGCCGCGCCATTACGCCTATCTCAAGATTTCCGAAGGCTGCAACAATCGCTGCTCCTTCTGCATCATTCCGCAGATTCGCGGCGACCTCGCCTCACGCCCTGCCGCCGGCATCCTGGGCGAGGCCGAGGGCCTGATCCGCTCCGGCGTCAAGGAACTGCTGGTGATCAGCCAGGACACCAGCGCCTATGGCGTCGACATCAAGTATGCCGAGAGCAATTATCGCGGCCGTCCGGTCAAGGCGAAGTTCTACGATCTCGCCAAGGAACTGGGCCAGCTCGGCGCCTGGGTACGTCTGCACTATGTCTACCCTTACCCCCATGTCGATGCGGTGATGGAACTGATGGCCGAAGGCCTCGTGCTGCCCTATCTCGACATTCCCTTCCAGCACGCCTCCCCCAAGGTGCTCAAGGCTATGCGCCGTCCGGCGCATCAGGAAAAGACGCTGAATCGAATTCTCGACTGGAAACGCCAAGTCCCTGATCTGACTGTGCGTTCCAACTTCATCGTTGGCTTCCCAGGCGAGACCGAGGAAGATTTCGAGATGATGCTCGACTTCATCGAGGAAGCTGAAATCGATCGCGCCGGCTGCTTCAAGTATGAGCCGGTGACCGGCGCTCCGGCCAATGAGCTCGAAGGCATCGTGCCCGACGACGTCATGCAGGATCGCTTCGAGCGCCTGATGGAAGTGGCGCAGAACGTTTCGACCGGCCAGCTCGCCAAGAAGGTCGGCCGCACCATCCAGGTGCTGGTCGACGACGTGCAGCCCGAGGCCAACAAGGCCATTGCACGCTCCAAGTGGGACGCACCCGAGATCGACGGCAACGTCATCATCGCCAACGCCGATGGCATCAAGCCGGGCGACATGCTCGATGTCCTGGTAACCGACAGCGACGAATATGACCTGTTCGCCACGCCGGTAAAGGCGCTGAACTGATAACGGCTTAGCCGGGTTTCCAGAATCAATTTGAGAGGCGTCGCGGGAGCGGCGCCTCTTTTGTTTACGGCCACGCTCGGGAGCCTCCCCATCAAGGGGGAGGTGCCGCCTTGTGAGTTGAACGCGATCCAGTTCCAGGAGTGGAGAGAAACCTCCCCCTCGATGGGGAGGCTGGAGGGGGTGGGCCGCTTGCGCTGAGCCCAAGACCGCCTCGAAACAAAATCCCTCCACCACCCCTCCCCGCGCAACACCGTTGCCGCATCCTCCCCGCCCGTAAATTAGTCATCCGCAACAATGGTTTGCCCTTTGACGACTGGACTTGTCGCGTTGCATCAACGTGCCAACGTCATCCCAGAAGTTGGATACCAGCGTCAAATGAACAAGCTCCTCGCCGTCGCCGTAACCGCGCTTGCCCTCGGGAGCGCTCCGGCTTTCGCCCAGCCGACCGACATCCTCAATGCCTCCTATGACATTGCCCGCGAGCTGTTCGAGGCGGAGAACGCTGCCTATGCCGCATCCGGCGCTACGCTGACGATCAACCAGTCGCATGCTGGTTCGTCCGCTCAGGCCCGCGCCGTCCTGGAAGGCCTCGCCGCCGACGTCGTGACCTTCAATCAGGTCACCGATATCGACAAGCTGGTCGAAGGCGGCTTCGTGTCCGAGGATTGGGCCACCGAATTCCCCGACAATGCCGCACCCTTCTATTCCTTCCCGGCGTTCCTCGTGCGCGAAGGCAATCCCAAGGGCATCAAGGACTGGGGTGACCTGGCGGCCGACGGCGTGCAGGTGATCTTCCCCAATCCCAAGACCTCGGGCAACGGCCGCTACACCTATCTGGCCGCCCGTGCCTGGGCGACCGAGGAATATGCCGGCGACGAAGCCCAGATCGAGGCTTTCCTGACTAAGCTGTTCGCCAACGTGCCCGTATTCGAGACTGGTGGCCGCGCCGCCACCACGGCCTTCGCCGAGCGTGAACTGGGCGACGTGCTGGTGACGTTCGAGGCGGAAGTGCTCGGCGTGCAGAAGCAGCTCGGCGCCGACAAGTATGATGCGGTGATCCCGTCGGTCAGCTTCCTGTCCGAATTCCCGGTCGCCATTGTCGACAAGGTCGTCGATGCCAGGGGCAGCCGTGATCTGGCCAAGGCTTACCTGGACTTCCTGTTCACGCCGGAAGGGCAGGAAGTGGCCGCCGCCAATTTCCACCGCCCCAGCGACGAAGCCGTGCTGGCCGCCCACGCTGCCGATTTCCCGGAAATCCGCCTCGTTTCCGTAGACGACGCCTTCGGCGGCTGGGCCAAGGTTTCCGAGGAGCACTTCGCCGACGGCGGGCTGCTCGACAAGGTCTTCCTCAATCAGTAAGCACCACTGAGCTGATTTCTACGGCGCGACTCCGGTCGCGCCGTTTGCCTATTTGAAGGATCGACATGGCGCAGCGACGCAGCAAGCACCTGCTGCCCGGTTTCGGGCTGACGCTTGGCGTCTCCATGCTCTATCTGACCATCATCATCCTGCTGCCGCTGCTGGCCATGCTCATCAAGGTGGGCGGCATGGGCTGGGAAGAATTCTGGCGCATCGTCGCCTCCAACCGCTCGCTGGCCGCCTATCGCATCACCTTCAGCTCTGCCCTGATCGCCACCGTGTTCAACGGCATTACCGGCCTGCTGCTGGCCTGGGTGCTGACCCGCTACAGCTTCCCCGGCAAGCGCATCCTCGACGCACTGGTGGATCTGCCCTTTGCCCTCCCCACCGCCGTTGCCGGCCTCGTGCTGGTCACCCTGTTCGCCAGGACCGGCTGGTATGGTCAGTTCCTCGAGCCCAACGGGCTCAAGGTCAACTACACCCAGCTCGGCATCATCATCGCCATGACCTTCACCTCCATCCCTTTCGTGGTGCGCACGGTCCAGCCGGTGCTCGAAGAAATCCAGGTCGATCTCGAGGAAGCCGCGAGAACCCTCGGCGCCACGCGCTGGCAGGTGTTTGCACGCGTCATCTGGCCTACCATCCTGCCCGCCTTCATGGCCGGTTGTGTGCTGTCATTCGCCCGCTCGCTGGGCGAATTCGGCGCCGTAGTGTTCATCGCGGGCAACCTGCCGGGCCAGACCGAGATCGTCTCGCTGCTGATCTTCATCCGCCTCGACGAATACAATTATGAAGGCGCCGCCGCCCTGGCCTTCGTACTGCTGCTGGCCGCCTTCCTGACTCTGCTCGTCACCAACGCGCTGCAGTCCTGGCAGGTGCGCTACGTGGATCGGGCCCGATAATGGCAGCACCAGCCCGAACCCGCCCCCTTGGCGAAACCGCGCTCATCGCCCTCGCCTTCATTTTCGCGGCAGCCCTGCTGGTCGTGCCACTGGCGCTGATCTTCACCTATGCGCTGCGCGAAGGGATCGGCGCCTATGTCGGCAACATCATCGAACCTAATACGCTGCATGCCAT
>JBARWY010000113.1:0-15512 GCA_049647065.1 Devosia sp.
GTCACTGCCAGTCGTGCATCGATGCCAGCTGCGCTATCTTCCGGATTTCGACCGGGCTGGTGGATCCCGAGACCGTCGCCATCACGACGTCCCGTGCCAGGTCGAGCCCATCGATCGGCCGCGTCACCATGGCGGGTACGACCACCGACCGCTCGGGCAGGATGCATATCGCGTGCCCTGCCGCCACCAGGCCCTGCACCCAATCTTCTCTCTCGGCCCGGAAGCGAGGTCGGGCGACGGCCTCCAAGCGGGCGAAGTGATCCCTTATCTGGGTGCGGAACTCGCATCCGAGGCGATCGACATAAGTGAATTTCGCTATGTCTTCGGCACGAACCACCTTCGCGACAGAGAGCGGGTGATCGGCGGAGCACCCGAGAACGAAACGCTCGCGGAAGAGCGGGTGCACCTCCAGCTTCCGGTCGGGCGTCGGCTTTCTCGCGACGATGCAGGCGTGGTACTTGCCCGATAGAAGCTCCGTCGTGTCCTCGCCCGGCCGAAGTACGTGGATCTTGATCCCCACGTTCGGAAACTGCTCCAGGATGCCAAGGAAGAATGAGGTGAACGCAGCGGGGCCTATCGAGGGAGCGATCGCGATGTCCAGAACACGCTGCTTGCCCTCCACCCAGTTTCGGGAGTGCTGACGCACATTGCGCAGCGAGGCCTGCATGCGCCTGAACTCGGTCTCGATATCCTGCCCCAGTGCGGTCAGGCGACTGTTCTTGCCATCGCGATAGATGAGGGTACCGCCAAGCTCCTCTTCGAGCCGGCGGATGGAGCGAGTCAGGCTTGGCTGCGACACGCCGCTCAACTTCGCCGCCGCGGTGAAGTTCAGTGTCTCGGCCAGATTTATGAAGTAGCCGAGCTGGTTGAGTTCCATGGCTTCCGAGTGTGTCAAAGACCCGCTTCACGCGAATTCACAATAAGTATGCGCCATGCATATAAATGCTCGACAACCCGTTGTCTATATGCGCAGCGCATATATCTGGATGGAGCTGTTTTTCTGCGCAGAAGAAAGACAGGCTGTCGTTGCTGGTGGTGGCGTCGGCTCACCCCGGATCACGAGTGCGATGGACTGGTCGCAGCCGAGCTTGCCGTAGTTGCTGGTGAGGGATTGGGCCGAGGTCCGGCCCTCGAGAACGTTATGGAGGGCCTGGTCACCGCGTCGAAGTCGCTCTTGTAGATCTTGCGTAGGCCGCTCCGGCTCGGAACCATCGCGCCGATGGCAGGTTCCGCGAGGGAAGCCGAAAGGGGTCGGGCGGCGCTCCGCTTCCGGATTCACCGCCGCCGACCGTTCGAGTTTCGCTCGCGGGAACCCGCGCGACGAATGACTGTCGTCAGTCGGCCGACGTGCCATCCTCTTCCTCGTCGAGGAGCGAGGCGGTGGCTCCGGTGGCGGAAAGCCGGACCTCGTCGCCTTCGACGCCGGTCACGAGCCCTCCGGGGATGTAGTGACTATGGTCCGAATGCCCGCCCGCTCCGGCGGGTTCGAGCTTGATGCGATCGTTGTCAACGCTCGCCACCTTGCCGACCGGCGCACCGTCGGCGCCAAGCACCGTCATGCCCGGCTTGATCTTGGATAGGTCGTACATCTTCTTCTCCTTGGTTGAACGATTTCGTCGGCGGAGGGCGACCGGGGCTCAACCTCCGTACCGCTCCGTGCGAACGGTCTCCGGCAGCACTCCGGCCGCGAGCGCGCTATCCGTCGCGGCATTGACGAAGAGATTTGAGCCGCAGATGAAGGTCCGTGCCGGTTCGCCGATACGCTCGATCAACTCTGCGACCATTGCCTGGTCCACGCGCCTGCCGTGGTCGCGCATTCGCGCCGGTCGGGCTCTGGTGAACGTAGCGGTGAAGGAGAAGGCGTCGCACGAGGCCTCGAGGTCCATGAGCTCCTCGAAGAACGGGGCATCCGGCCCGCTTCTGGCGGAGAGCAGCAGCCCCAGCGGGACCTCACTGTTCTCCCGCGCATGCTCGCGGCAGATTGCCATCATCGGCACCACCCCTGAGCCACCGGCGATCAGCAGCGAAGCGCCCGGTTCCGTCGGCGCCCAGACGAAATGACCCCCGATGGGACCTCGAAGCTCGATGGTATCGCCCACCGCCGCGACGTCGTGGAAGAAAGTCGAGACCTCCCCATCGACGAGCTGCTCTATCGCGACTTCTATCACCCCCTCCTTTGTCGGCGGAGAAGCGATCGAATAGCTACGCATCACCGAGTAGCCTTCGGGATCGGTGAGCTTGATGATCACGTGCTGGCCGGAAAGGTGGCGAAAGCCCCGACCGACATCCAGCCAGAAGCTCTTGATGGACGGTGTGCGGTCCTTGATCTCGAGGATCAACGCTTCTTTCCAGACGCCGAGCCGCCTCGGCCTGGCGGCTTCAGTCATTCGTATACCTCTGCTCCAGCCATGGATCGCCGTAGATGTGGTAGCCTCTCAGTTCCCAGAAACCTGCCTCGTCCCGGTTGGTGAACTGGAGGCCGTTGACCCACTTGGCTGACTTCCAGAAATAAAGGTGGGGCACGAGCAGGCGGGCGGGTCCGCCGTGGTCGGTCTCGAGCGGCTGCCCATCGAACTTCAGCGCGACCATCGACTTGCCGCCCACCAGGTCAGCCACCGGCACGTTCGTGGAATACCCGTCGAAGGTATGGGCCAGCATGTACTCGGTAGGCGGCTCGATGCCTGCGTCGGCCAGGATTTCGTCCACCATCACGCCCTCCCAGCGGGTATCCAGCTTCGACCAGGACGTGACGCAATGAATGTCCCGGACGACCTTGGTCATCGGCAGATCGTTGAACTCCTTCCAGTTCCACTTCTTGACGACGCGCGGCCCGATCTTGAGGCTAAAGGTCCAGCTCTCATGGGCCACGCGCGGCGTGGGCCCCGCGGTCAGGACCGGGAAGTTCTCGACCAGATGCTGCCCTGGCGGAACGCGGATCGTCGGGTCCTCGGGACCCTGTATCTTCTTGCCGATGAATCCCCTGGTCACCATGTCGATCGCTCCTTCTGCCGAACCATCAAGGCCTCCTTCTCAGAATTTCTGCACCGTCGTCGCGGCTCCCATGAGCCGGTTTGCCGCCGAAATAATCGTTGTCCGGGCCTAGCGTCTCGAGTTGCCGGCCACCCAGGTTCGTTCGATCGTCATCATGCCACCGTAGATATTCGGGTGCCGAAGGCCCTGATCAGGCCTGACAGTATGGCCACTAGCAAGACATATGAGAGAAGCGCCTGCCATGCGTCGTCTGGAAGGCGACCAGCAGAGAGCTACACAACTCCCGGCGTCGCGCCGTCGCGGACGACCAGCGCAGCGACGACGCTGTCGGCATCGAGGTGGAAGTCCTGGAACACGATACGACCATCGGCGTCGATAATCGTGAACCATGGCGTGCCGCCGCTGTGGTAGTCGGCCATGAAGAACGGAGTTCGCTTCCCCGCAGTCGGCGCGTCGTGGCCGAAGGGGATGGGGAGGTCGTACTTTTCCTGATTGATGCGAAGCTTTTCGAGGGTGTTCTCGTGCTCGCCCTCGAAGACTGTCTGGATGGCTGCAAAGCCGACACCTCTCGGAGCCAGGGCAGCGTGCAGCCTTTGCAGCGTCGGGAAGCCATGCGAATGGCACCCGGGACACCAGTCCTGGAAGGCGAAAAGGATCTTGGGACCGGCACCCAGGTCGGAAAGCTTCAATGGTGTCGAGAGAGATGCTCCATCCTCTCCGATCCAGTGCCGGACCCGCAGCTCCGGCGCCTGTTGTTCCGCTTCTGTCATTCCGCCCTCCGTCCTTCTACTTCTACTTCTGCAACGCGGCGGTAAGGTGGGGCGCCCACGGTCCCGATCAGTTCTTCTCGCTCGCTCCCAGGAACGGCTCGGGACGAAGCTGTGTCCCCACGAACCGGCGATGAATCTCGATACATCCGACCGGGCGACCTCTTCATGCCATCGGGAACCAGTATGCAGAGGGGGACGGATTATTCCCAATAGCCGGGGGACATAGTTTCCATAGCCGAGAGCCTCATTACTGGAGTCATGCCTGCGGACGCGGATCGCTCCCACCCTGCAGCGTCGCTACGGCGGAGGCGCCGCTGGTTGCGAGCACGCCCACGGACGCGATGGTCATCCTGGTGTCTCCTTCGTGGCTCATGCCGCAGGCAATGGAATCCATGACCACCGGGCATTGGCGGTGGTGGTCGCTGGTGTCCTAAGTTCGGTGCGAAGCCGCCGGGATTTCGGAGGCGGGTCAGCCCCCTTTTCTCGACCGGGGGAAGAACGCGCCTGATGTCATCGCCGACGAGGCCGTCCGGCCACGCCCGGGGTCTGGTGGAACATGGGAAATTGCTGCAACTGTTCTCCACCACCCCACCAGTTGGAGCGAAGCCCGTGGAACTGCATCAGATCCGATACTTCCTGGCCGTGGCCGAGACGCTCAACTTCACCCCGGCTGCAGAGCAGTTCCCCCTGCCCGAAGAAGTGCGAATGCACTACCTGGAACGCGGCGGGGACGTCGGCGCCCGGCACGGGTCCCCCGTCACCATGCTGCCGGTCCCCGCCACATACGTGGTTCGACCAGATGGTCGCATCTTCAGCGCATTCGGGGACGTGGATTTCACCAGGCGGCAGGAGCCCGATGAGATCGTCGCAGCGGTCTCTCTCGCGAACAGGGTCACCCGTTTCCCGTCTACGGAGCGGGAGACAGTCACGCCATACTTGCGTGCGTGGAACCAGCCCATGCTGTACCCGGTCGGCAGCAGGTCGAGGGCGGCCTCGAAGGTCATGGCCGTCGCACTTTCCGCGCGACCGGCGCTCACCGACGGCCGGAGACCATCTATAGCGCTCATGCCCCTGCTGCTCCCCGCTCGGCGGGCAGGATATCGTCAGTTTCAACCTCTATCGCCTTGAAGGCGGGGTCGATGCACTGAGGCCGTGCGAGATGTCCAGCCAGAAAGTCCGCGACTTCGTCATGGGCGTCGAGCTGCGACCCGCGCAGGTGGCGGGTCCGCCCGACGCCCAACAGGTCTGAGAGACGTAGCCGGGCGTCGTCGTGGGTACCCTCGGGAGGCGCCGGGCGCCAATAGATTGCGGGAATAGTTTCCATAGTGGCGAGGAGAAGGCTCTCCGCATAAACGCAGCAAACCTGCGTCCATTGCGAGACCTGCAATATCAATACACAGATGACCTTCCGTCGATCGCGGGCCGCGCCTGGCCGCCATCCTTGTTGTTGCGAGCTGGCCTCACCATATTAGCGACATGCAAAAGAATGGAATTTCGCTCCGCGAGCATCGTGAGCTCGGCGACGTCGCGTGGCTGCGCGATCACGATCTGGCCCTGGCATCCGCGGCCGAGCAGGGCAAGCCTGTTCTGCTGTTGTTTCAGGAAGTGCCGGGGTGTTCGACATGCGTGCGTTTCGGGCAGGACGTGCTGACACATCCCCTAATGGTGGAGATGATCGTCGATCGGTTCGTGCCGCTGGCAATTTTCAATAATCATCCGGGCCCGGATGCCGATATCCTGCGTCGATACAACGAGGAATCGCGGAACAACCCCGTGGTGCGGTTTCTGGCGCCTGATGGAGCCGAGCTCCTGCCCAAGCTGAATGATCGCTACGACGCACTGGGATTGCACGAAAAGATCATCGCCGTACTGGAAATGCTGGGCGACGACGTCCCGCAGTATTTCCGGCTCCTGGGGCGCGATCTGCTTGTGGAGTATGGCCTGGGCAAATCCGTTACCTACACCACTCCGTGCTTCTGGTCGGGTGAAACAAGCCTTGCCGCCCATCCGGCGGTGATCACAACCGATGCGGGATGGGTCGATGGCGAGGAAGTGGTACGGATCGCTTTCGATCCGCGGCAGGTCTCTCGCCGCGACTTGGATGCCTACGCACATGCGGAGGGCTTCGACCCGGTCAATAGTGGTGGCTTCGAGCTTGACCGCGAACCGCAGTTCTATCTGCGCAAGAATGCCGTCCGCCATCTGCCTTTGACGCCGGCCCAGCGTACGCGGATCAATCTGGCAGTACCTTATCGCGATCCGCTCACGGACATACTCAGCCCGCAGCAATCCGCATGGCTTGCCGATCCGCGTCTGCCGCGGTCGAGCGGGGATGAGACCTGTCTGCTCGACATTCGCCAGAGCTGGCCGGCACTGGTGGAGCAGCTCGGTGTTATGGGGGTGGAGAAGTCTACATCGCTTCTGGAAGAAGCAACCGACGCAGTTTAGCGACCATCCGCATCCCATCGCGCTGAGCCCAGCGCGATGGCATTTTAAGGACAATCCGGGCGGCTGCCGACTAACCTACCGTGACGACGACCTTGGCGGCCGAGACGCCTGCCTTGAGGACCTGCAGGGCACCCTGGAGCGCCTCCAGTCCATGGCCCACGGGTGGCGGCAGGGTAGTCGCGATTAAGCGCACACCGTCAGATAGGCTGACGACCGCGAAGCTTGTTACCATGTCACCCGTCGCGTGAAGCGTACCAGCGAGGCGCCTGCCGTGCATCGCTTCGACCACGTCCTTCACGATGCTTGCGCTGGCATGGTCAAATACCGCACTTGCGCCCAGTGACTTCAGCATCTCGGCGTTGCGGGCGGATGCGGTGGTAATAACCGTGTAGCCCGACGCCACCGCGAGCTGGATGGCATTGGCACCCACACTGGACGATCCACCCCAGACGAGGACGATCTCCTGCCTGGCGACAGGTGAATGCGAAGGCGGCACAAGCGCTAGCTGCCTTTTGCCGTAGAGCCCGCCGGCAGCGGTGCCAAGCCCGAGCGGAAGGACAGCAGCGTCGCTGAACTCCATCCGGTCCGGAATTCGTGCCGCCATGTGCTCAAGCACGATCGTATAGTTCTGGAAAGCGCCCTGTGCCTTCTCGTTGACAGTCGTGCCGACCGCCTGCCCCAGGACACGGTCGCCCACCTTGAGCCGCTCGACGCCGCTGCCGACCGCGACAGGTGCGTGATCAATTCGCTGGCAACGTCCGACGTCAATCGAGCGCCACTGCCGCGACGGGGAGCGCGCGCTTGTGCGCTGTTCCGGAATGCGTCTGGAGGATTATGTCAGCAGCAGCCTTTTCGATCTCTCTTCCCTCGAGGAAGTCGTCGATCTGGTCGTATGTCACGCCATAGGCCTCCTCGTCCGGGCGCAGCGGGGTCAAGCTTTCCAGGTCGGCCGTGGGCACCTTCCCGACCAGTTCGGCCGGCGCGCCAAGGTGGATGGCAAGCGCCCGAACGCGACGCTTATTGAGGCCGGAAAGCGGGAGAATGTCAGCCGCACCGTCGCCAAACTTGGTGAAGAATCCCATCAGGGCCTCGGCGGCATGATCGGTGCCGATGACGAGTCCGCGTTCGACCCCCGCGATAGTGAATTGGACCACCATTCGCTGGCGAGCCTTGATATTGCCGAGGCTGAAGTCCTCCCGGCCAGCATTGCCGACGTCCAGACCGCTGGCTTTGATCGATGCCATCGTCGCATCGGATGCCGGTTTGATATCGACGCTGAGAAGTCGGTCGGCGCGGATCGTTTCGACAGCGAGCTGGGCGTCGCGTTCGTCGGCCTGCACGCCGTAGGGCAGACGCACCGCTATGAAGCTTGCCTCGTAGCCGTCCTCCCGAAGTGCCTCGACCGCACGCTGGGCGAGCAGGCCGGCGGTCAGCGAGTCGACGCCACCGCTGATGCCCAGGACATACGTCCGGAGTCTGGATGCCCGCAGGTAGGTGCTCAGAAAATCGATGCGCTCTCGAGCTTCCCGCTCGACATCGAAAGTGGCGGCAACGCCCAAGGCCTGGATGATGGCTTGCTGTTCGGTCATGGTCTGCCTTCCTTGGCGTGACGCGCCCAGGGTTGTCCGAGTCACTATCACATGACGTGCCCCGTCTCGTCCCGTGATCCCTTAACCAAGGCCTCAGGAATTTCACGGACCTCGACTTCGACATCCAGGCGCTCGAAGGCGTCACTGGGGCCGACGAAGCTACCGGATGCCGGAACTGCTTGTGAGATGTCGCGTACGACCGCGGCGGGGATGAGATAGGCATCACCCATCGTTGCGTTGGTCGGATCGAAGGCAATCCAGCCCGGCCCCGGCACAAAGACTTCTGCCCAAGCATGGGTCGCCCCTGCATCGGATGTCCCCACCAGATCCCCCTCCATGTCGGCAAGGTACCCCGACACGAGGCGCGCGCCAAAGCCGAGAACCCTTGCCGCTTCGACCATCTGTACGGCCAGGTCGCGGCACGATCCGAAGCCACTAGCCAGCGTATGAGAAGGCTGCTGCGTGCCCTCGTCTTCGCGGCGCTGGTATTTGGTTTGGCGATGCACCCCCAGATTAAGGTCCTGGAGGAGGGACAGGGTGTCTGTGGGCGTGGCGGCGACGAAGCCCATGACCCAGTTTTCGAAGTGGCCGCTTGGGTCGGGAAAATGCTGGACCGCCAGTTGACCGAGATCAACCCAGTCGGCATCCGAATAGCGGAATGGATAGGATATCGCTGACGCCTCGATGTCGTACACCGGCCAGGCAGGTGAGCCGTGTTCGACCACGGCGTTGCTCTCTATGACAAGGAGGTCGGTGACACCGAGAAAGCGTGCCGTCGCCACGTCGTTGCCGAAGACATCCCTGGACCAGGTCAGGACTGCCTCAGGCGTTATGACCACCTCGTGGGAAAGCAGCTGCAACTCACGACTTTCCCGGGGCCGCAGCATCAGTCGATGCGGCAGCAACTGTACCGGGGACCGGTAGCGGTAGGTAGTGCGGTGTTTTATGGCGAGCTTCAAGATGGGACATCCCTTCCATGCGGGCCCGCTCCCGGAGGCCACCAGCCGGATCGCCGGCTACGGTATTCGACGCCCGCCCGCTTTCCGCTATCTGTTGGCGTTAGGAGAGGATGAGCCCACGAAAGCGGGCTCCCTAATGATCAGTTGGAACAGCGGTTGGTGTAGTTGAGGGCCACCCAAGCCAACCGATGGTGTCGCTACGGACAGGGCCTATTCCCGGAAAAGCCGCATGAGGTACGGCAACCAGGGTCTCGTTGCGCCCGAACGCTTCGGCTCGGACCTTCGCCGCGCCTGCCGCATCCAGATCTAAGCGATGGTCAAAGCGTTTTCGGGAAACTGCACGGCTATCCTCTGTCCGAGTACGCCCATGATCACGGCAACACTCGCCGCGATGATACAGACGCAAGGCGAGGTCCAAGCCGTCAGCCGCTAGGAGGCCGCTGACCTATTCGACCTCTTCAACCACGATGTCGCGGCCGTTGAAATGCACCGTATCTCCCGCTCGCGCACCTTCGATTGCTTCGAAGATTGGCGCCATCGTGGATATGCCCATGAACTCTCGCCCATTGCAGGTGAACTTGCTCGTTGACACTGCGATCACGAAGTAGCGGCCCGACAGTTTGACGACCGCGCCTTCGTGGACTGCCGACTTGGCGCCGAAATCGATCGTTCTTAGCTTTTCGAGTTTGTCGGCGTAGTCATCGAGCGTGTCATCAAGCGCTTCGGCGAAGTCGCTCGCGACTTCCGCCTGGGCATGTTCGTCCCGCTCGATCGGTTCGGTCCGATCAAGCCGGGCCGTGTCGACATAGTCCAGATAATTTTCGCGAGCGCTACGGAAGGCTTCGGTCTCCAGCGAAAGCATGGTTTCCTGGATGTGGTCTTTATTCCAATTCATGGTCGCTCCGTTGCGTTTGGATGCTCAATTGCCCTGCAGTCCGGTTACCAGAACGCGACAGGGTTGCTGATCCTGTATTCATCGCCGATGACGTCTTCCCCCTGGTAAGGGACCCTGATCAACTTGCCGCATGGCCCGCGCCGTCACCTGTCAGATGACGGAGCGGAACACGAAGTGCGGTATTCATAGCCACTTGGCCTTCTTGAAGCGCACGAACAGGTAAAGGCAGACGATCGCAACCAGCCCGAGCACGACGGGGTATCCATAGTCCGTGTCCAGTTCCGGCATATGCCTAAAGTTCATGCCGTAGATTCCGGCGACCGCCGTGGGGACGGCCAGTATACCTGCCCAGGATGCGAGCTGACGTGTGATGACGCCCGTTCTCTGCGCTTCCAGAAGGCTGCTGAACTCGAAAACCGTCGACAGGACCTGGAGGAGGCCATCGACCATGGTTTGCACGCGGCCCACGTGATCCGCGACATCGTCGAAGTACGGTCTCACTTCCATGCTGATGCAGGGATAATGCCCGCGGACAAGCTTTCTGACCAATTCGGCCATAGCGCCGAGCGTGCGTTGGAAGCGCGTGAGTTCGCCTCTCAGTTCGAATATCCGCGAGACTTCGGCACGGCCCAGGAAGTCGTCCAGCGAGCGTTTCTCCATCGCCAGAACGTCATCCTCGATCATTTCGAAGATGGGCAGATATTGGTCGACGACCCGATGAAGGATCGCGTGCAGCACGTAGTCGACACCCTTTCCAAGGAACGCCGGCGTAGCCTCGAGTTGCTCCCGAAGGTTGCCGAGCGCTCCCCCGTTGCCGTGTCGGACGCTGATGAGATGGTTGTGACCGGTGAACATCGCCATCTTGCCATAGCGAATCTTGTCGCCAACCAGCTCTGCGGTCTGGGCGACGACGTATAGCTCATCGTTATAGACTTCAAGCTTGGGCGGGCACAGCGGGTGCATCGCGTTATCGATCGCCAGCGGATGCAGGTGATACGTCGCTTGCAGCGCATCAAGTTCGCTGGCGGTCGGAGCCACAAGCGCGATCCAGCAGAAGCCTGAGCGGCCCATGTCCTGTGGGACGTGCTCGTCGATCGCGATTTCCCGAACTCGCTTGCCTTCGTTGTAGCAGTAGGCGGCGATGACGCTCATGCCGCCCTCACGCGGATGTGCAGACCGGGTTGCACCGCTGGCCGAGACGGGCCGCGTCCGGGCCGTGCCTCGATGTTCCTGCCATACGCCAAGTCGATCTCCTTCAGCATGATCGAGACCCCCGCAAAGTCGGTCGCGGGTGTCTCGTAGGTTGCAGGCGGTCAGTGGGGACGCTGGCCGCCGCTGGGTTATCGGAAGGACGACAAGTAAGACAAACTTCTCCGACCCGATTGCTGGCTAACCGGCGCACCTTAGCACGGCCGGGCGCCTCGCCTACTCCGCTGCAGTCCCGGCTGTGGGCTGCACATCGCCAGCGCCTGGGCGCTTTGGAAGTACCCAGCCGGCCCGCGGGAAATGGCAGGTATAGCCGTCCGGACGTTTCATTAGGTAATCCTGGTGCTCGGGTTCGGCCTCCCAGAAATCGCCGACCGGCTCGACCTCGGTGACCACTTTACCATCCCAAAGGCCGGACGCATCGACGTCGGCGATCGTGTCAAGTGCGACCCGCTTCTGCTCCTCATCGACGTAGTAGATGCCTGACCTGTAAGAGAGCCCCCGATCGTTTCCCTGGCGATTCATCGTGGTAGGATCGTGGATCTGGAAGAAGTATTCCAGGATGGTCCGGTAGCTCGTCATCGCGGGATCGAAAGTGATCTCGAGTCCCTCGGCATGCGTGCCGTGATTGCGATAGGTGGCGTTAGGGATGTCGCCGGCGGTATAGCCCACTCGAGTCGAGACAACCCCCGGCTGCTTGCGGATCAGATCCTGCATACCCCAGAAACATCCGCCTGCCAGAACTGCGCGCTGATGCATGTTAAGCCTCCTCTACCTGGTCGAGATAATCACCGTATCCTGCTGCATCCATCTCGTCGCGCGGGACGAAGCGCAGGGACGCAGAGTTGATGCAGTAGCGCAGACCTCCGCGGTCTGTGGGACCGTCAGGGAAGACGTGCCCCAGATGGCTGTCGCCATGCGCCGACCGGACCTCGGTCCTGGCCATGCCGTGTGCGTTGTCGACCAGCTCGCTGACGTGTCCCGCTACGATCGGCTTGGTGAAGCTGGGCCAGCCGGAACCCGAGTCGAACTTGTCGGTCGAAGCGAACAGAGGCTCACCCGAGACGATGTCGACGTAGATGCCGGGCTCTTTGTTGTCGTTGTACTCGCCCGTGAACGGTCTCTCTGTGCCCGCTGACTGGGTGATGCGGTGTTGTTCGGGGGTAAGGCGATCGATCGCCGCCTGTGATTTTTCAAACTTCATGATGGTCTCCGATGCGCGTTAGACCAGGTGCCGTGCGTTCAAACGAACGTGACCCGCGCGCACTATCGCAGCGCCCCCTCGAATTATCCAATACGCTGCGGTTATAGTTTCCATAGCCGATAAGGCGTTGGTGTCGGGGCTCAGTTCCATTCGTGCAGCGCTGCGGCATCACGTCATCCCAAGAGCTTCATATCGCTCGACACGGCCGATCACCTCCTCACCGATGTTGCCGACGCGAATTACACCGCTACCATGGTCGCCGCGTGGGCGAGCCGCTTCCTGCCGCCGCTAGTGCGGCTTGAACGTCGCGTGGAAGAGGGTTGAAGAACTTCGGGGTGGAAAAAATGAGCAAAGAAACACCGGCAGAAAGGCCGGCGCCCGGGACAGAGCGGGCGATCCTGGCCGGCGGCTGCTTCTGGGGCATCGAGGATCTGCTTCGCCGGGCGAAGGGAGTGTTGTCGACGCGCGCCGGATATGTCGGCGGTGAACTGCAGGATCCGACCTACCGCAACCACCATGGTCACGCGGAAGCCGTGGAAGTGATCTTCGACCCTGCCGTCCTCAGCTATCGCTCTCTTCTCGAGCTCTTTTTCCAGATCCACGACCCCACCACTTATGAGCAGCAGGGCAGTGATTTTGGTCCGGGCTATCGATCGGCAATCTTCTATACCGGCGCGGAACAGAAAGCCGTCGCCCTGACGACGATCGCCGAGATCGAGGCGTCAGGCCGTTGGCCGGGCTCTGTCGTCACCGAGATCAATCCCGAAGAACCCTTCTGGGAAGCTGAAACAGAGCACCAGAAATACCTCATGCGCCATCCGAGGGGATACAGCTGCCACTTCGTGCGGCCTGACTGGCGCCTGGATAGATCGGGCCGATAAGAAAACGACGCCTCGGGGCGGTTCACCCTGGCGGGCATTGCGGACCCTTGCCTTGTCGATCGGTATCTAGGGGGGCAATAGGTCTACGCCCCTTCGGTCTGCTCGCGATCCACCCCGCGCTGGTGCAACTCGTCGTCTATCGGGCAATTCGTGCAGTCCTGGTAGCAGCAAAGACGGCAGATGCGATAGGATTGGTCGAGGTTCTCGAGCCGTGCGCGCAGCACGCGTTCGGCTATGTCACACAAGACTTTCATCTCGGACGGCTCGAGGATCGACAATCCTTCGGCGATCACCTGGTCCCGCGAGGCCAAGACGTCGTGGCTGGCGGTTTCGCCGGCTGCAGTGAGATAGAGGGCGCGCGTGCGTCCATCAGTCGAATGACCCCTGCGCTCGATCAAGCCCTCGGAAGCCAGGCGATCCACGAGCCGGACGGTCCCGGCATGTGAAAGCCCTACGCCAACCGCAAGCATGCGGATCGAGAGCCCGGGCTTGTGCGCGAGCAAAGCCAGCGCTGATGCGGCGGGTCCGGCCTCCGGCGCCTGCGATGAAGTGGCGCGTACGATGTCGTCACCGATCATCAGTGCGAACGCCCCGAAAATATTGCGGTCTCGAGTTTCATCCATGCCGAATCTATATGTGCGCGGAGCATGGACAGCAAGATATGCCCTTGCTCCTCCTGTTCCCGCAAAGCAGCAGATAAATCTCGCGTTTCCAAAGACTTGCGCCGCCATCCACCGGTCGGGCCGCGACAAAAAATGGGTTCGCATTTTAGGCCACTACTATACTCACCGGCTATGGAGCCCGTCTGCACTCGCGGTTTCGACAATCACGCTCCATTGCCCGAATATATATATGCACCACGCATAGACATCAAACGATTGAAATGTATGATGTGTCTTGATCTCAAGACCGGGAAGCCGGCGAGGACGTCCTTCGCAATTTCTCCGCGTAGCACCAGACAACAGCATCAGGAGATTCGCATGAAAGCCGTAGGATACAGTAAGCCCCTGCCGCTCAGTGAAGCCGATTCCTTCGTGGACATCGATCTCCCCAAGCCGACGCCGGACGGACGCGACATCCTGGTTGAGGTGAAGGCGATCTCGGTCAATCCGGTCGACTACAAAGTCCGAGGGAGTTCCCCGCCCGCCGCCGGGGTCGAATGGAGGGTGATCGGCTGGGACGCGGCTGGTATCGTCTCGGCCATTGGTCCCGATGTCACCAAATTCAAGGTGGGCGACGAAGTCTGGTACGCGGGGTCGATCACTCGGTCAGGCACCAACGCGCAGTTCCACCTGGTCGATGAACGCATCGTCGGCCGCAAGCCAATAAGCATCGGCTGGGCCGATGCAGCGGCTTTGCCCTTGACGTCCTTGACGGCTTGGGAAGCCCTCTTCGACCGTCTCGATGTCAGGAAAGCGGTGCCGGGTGCCGCGCCGGCCGTCCTGATCATCGGTGGTTCAGGCGGGGTCGGTTCGATTGCCATCCAGTTGGCCCGTCAGTTCACCGATCTGACCGTCATCGCCACGGCATCCCGTCCGGAAACGCAGGAATTCACGCATTCGCTTGGCGCGCATCACGTGATCGATCACTCCAAGCCTCTCAACGAAGAGATCGCCAAGCTGGGTCTCGGCGCACCCGGGTTCGTCTTTTCGACCACCCAGACCGACAAGCATATCGACGCCATTGCCGACCTGATCGCGCCGCAGGGACGTTTCGTCCTGATCGACGACCCCAAGAGCTTCGACATCATGAAGTTCAAGCGCAAGTCGGTGTCGATCCATCATGAACTCATGTTCACCAGATCCATTTTCGGTACCGCCGATATGGCTGAACAGGGCGTCATTCTCGATGAAGTTTCGCGTGCGGTGGACGCAGGCAAGGTACGGACGACTGCGACCATTCGTTTTGATGCCATCAACGCGGCCAACCTCAAGCTGGCACACGCACAACTCGAAAGCGGCACGACGATCGGCAAGGTCGTTCTCGAAGGATTCGAATGATCGAACGAGGCTCGGCCAGGTCGTGAAAGCCGTCGATATCGATCAAACCTGCAAGGCTCGCCAGATGCTGCCGAACCGCTTCGCGGCCATTGAGACGAACCGGTTCATGGGCGCTGACATAGGGAAACTCCATCACCCCCTCTTCCGCCATCATGTCGACGAAGCTGTCGGCAGTGGCGACGAGATTATCACCCAAAGCCGTCCGCAGCAGGGCGGCGAAACTGGCCATCTGGTCTGGACTTGCGGTGGCGATCTGCAGGCGACAGTGGATACCAAGCTGTTCAACGATGCCGCCGGCGGCCTGCTCTATTGGCGCCTCATCATTACCCGCGAACGGGCGGACCGCGGCTATATCGATGGACTGGTCCAATTCATCATCGCCGGCCTTCTCCCCGCGGCGAAGTAGATCTGGCGCCATCATCTGTTCGTGTTGATGCCCAAGCATCAGCGCTTCTGCCTGCGGCCGCCAATGCAAATGCACTGAATGCGATTTGGCGACATTGGTTTTCATGAGCGGAATATATATGCGTCATGCATATACATCAAGCGATGGAAAGGGCATACATTGC
>JBARWY010000114.1:0-49122 GCA_049647065.1 Devosia sp.
TCGGCCCCGGCTCCCGTCACGATGAAGTCCGTCCCCGCATAGCCGAACACCAGGTCCCCACCCGACGTGCCGAGCAGGACATCGTCCATCGGCGTGCCGATCAGATGGCCCGAAGCCGAAGGCGACGGCGCCGGAGCGTCATCATCATCGTCATCGTCATCATTGTCGCAATCGTCGTCATCATCGTCGTCATCATGATCGTCTTCGTCTTCGTCGTCTTCGTAATCATCGTCATCGTCATCGTCATCTTCCCCGACCTGCGGGCCTTCGCCCGTCGTCGTGTAGGTGACGCTGCTGTCGCCGCTGGTGAGCGTCGTTACGCCGTCCACCGTGGTCTCGACGTAGTCCGTGCCCGGGGGCAGCTCGATCACGTCCTGCGGACGCAGGGCGCCGATGATCGTGTCATTGCCGCCGTTGGACCGGAAGACGATCCGGTGCGCAGACCCGAGGGAGGTGATGTCGACGGTGTCATCACCCTCGCCGCCATCGATGGTGATGGTGTTGAGTGCAAGGCTGGTTGCCGAGAAATCACCGAAGATCTGGATCGTGTCGCCTGCACCACCAAAGGTGTCGATGGTGATTTCCTCGATATTGTCGAGTTCCGCAATGATCGCGGCATTGTTCGTCGTCGGGCCGCGGGTGACCACGATTTCGGTGTTGGCATTGAGACCGGTCAATCCGGCCGCAAGGGCCTCGACGCGGGTATAGAGGCGGTAAGTCTCGCTATTGCCGTTGCCGTTGACATCGAAGGTGTCGGTGCCGGCACCACCGTCGACAAAGTCGCGCCCGTCGCCGTTGGTGTTGTTGCCACCCGCTGCCGTATTGGCATTCCACACGATCAGGTCATTGCCGTTTCCGGCCAGGACCGTGTCATTGCCAGTGCCGGCATCGAAGGTAGACCCGTTGATGTCGCCGACCAGGATGTCACCACCCGTGCCACCGTTGACGGTGGTGGCCGGCAGGGTGAAGGCCACGCTGATATTGTCGATGGTGACCAGGTCGGCATCCAGGTTCATCGTCGACGCCGTGAAGCGAAGTGCGGCACCCGCAGTGAACGGACCCGCCAACGCGAAAGCCGGAAGGGTGGCCGACCCCGACGTGCTGCTGATCATCTGCACCGTCACATAATCCGTCCCGTTGCGGGTGAACTCGACAAGGACGGTCTCACCAGCGTCGATGGTTTCGGAATAGGCGTAGGTGATCGATGCAGAGGTGGCCCCGGCGAGGCCGGCCAGGCCCCTGACAAGCACGGCGCCATTGCTGGCACCCGCGTTATTGCCGGCATCGAACTGCAGCTGGTTGTTGTTGATGCGAATCTGGCCGTTTGCTCCAGTCGAGTTGGCGTCATCATCGGTCTCGACCCAGTTGTCGGACCATGCACCATCGTCATCGGTGTAGCTGGTGCCGCCAAATGTCTCGCTGTAGGTCGTCGTAGCCACCACGCTGTCAACAGTCACGACGGCGTTGTCGGTCGCCGGTCCGCCCGTCGCCGTGTAGGTGAACGAGCCGTCGGGGGCGCCGGTATCCGTGACGGTCACGGAGCCGGTGTTGAGAGAAGCGGTGACCCCGTTCGGAGCACTGACAGCCGTGACGTCCACGATATCGTCCACGTCGACGTCATTGGCCAACAGCACCCATTCGGGGATGTCGAAGGCACTGCCTGGTGCGGCATTGGTGATGATCGTGTCGTTGACCGCATTTACCGGGCTATCCACCGGGGTCACGTTGATGGTGGTTGTGGCGACGTTGCTTTCCAGCAGCCCGTCACTGACCGTAACCAGCACCGCACGGGGGACCACTGCGGGCGTTGTGGAGTTGTTCGAGAACACCACCGCCTGGATGGCAGCCTGGTAGTCAGCCAAGGATGCCGAACCGACTAGGTTGATGGTGATCTGGCCACCGGCAATGATGGTGTTGGCGGAAATGCCCGCCGGCAGGGTGCCAGCAACCAACTGATCGCCGAGTTGGGCATTGGTCAGCACAATCCGAGCGGATGCCAGGACGGTGTCGTCCGCGTCGGTAATGCCGGGCTGGTTGGCCACGGACACCGCCGCACCGCCTTCGACGAAGGTCGTTGCGTGGTTGATAGTGGGTACGGCGGCCGGCGCCCGCGTGTCGATGCGGACATTATCGATGAAGAAGCTGTCGCCGTTGTCCCAATTGCCCTCCGCCCGGAAGCGGATCTGGGAGTTGGTACCGAGCAGCATGGCCGGCGTCAGTTGCGCGGAGAACGTCCCCGTGCCGCTTGCCGCATCGCCCAGTGTGCCCAGCACCAGCCAGGTAGTGCCGTTCCAACCCTCGACGACGACATGTTCGCCATCAGCGCCTTCCAGGCTCACATCTTCATAGTCGAACGAAATGGTGGCAGTTGTAGCGCCGGTCAGGTTGACCCCACGTGTCAGGGTCTCCCCGCCATCGATGTCCTCGTCAAGGGACAGCCGGCCGCCTTCGATTTCGATTTCTCCGGTCGTCGCGCTGGCATTGTCGCCAGCCTCGACCCAGTTCTGGGTCCAGGCACCGTCATCGTCGGTATAGCTCTCCGTCGGGAACGTCTCGACAAAGGCGTTGGCGTCAAAGGCGTGGAGTTGCAGGCTCGGCGGAGACAGAACCAGATCGCCATCGGCGAAGCGGAGCACCTCGATGTTGCGCAACATGTCCACACCATCGGATTCGAGCCCGTCGGTAATGGTCGTGTGAGCGACGGAAATCGTGCCGTTGGCATTGCGGGTGATGGTGTAGGCGGCCTGCACGTCGGCGAATACGGCGACGTCGGTATCCCCTGCTCCGTTCGCGGTTTCGATCGTCCGGACAACTGAGAGCTGACCGGGATTGATAGTGCCGGCAAAGATCTCGTTGGTCAGTTCCTTCATGCTGTTGACCAGGCGACTGGGTGTACCCGTGTGGTTGACGTCGCCGGGTGCAAAAACACCAATCTGAACGTTCAGCCACTTGTCGCCGTCGATGATGTCATCGCCGCCGCGGCCCGTGATCACGTCACTGCCGTCGCCACCCAGGAGGATGTCTCCGGCCGAGAACGCGTTGACGCCAGCGCCGAGGACGGCCTGTAGCCCGTTGATAAGGGCAATGCCCTGGGCGTCGAGTGCGCTGCCGAGGTAGCCTGTCGAGCCGCCCTGTGCGAGCGGCAGACGGGTGGTTGCATCCTCGTTAGAGCCGGCCAGGACGTCGTTGCCGGCAGAGCCCGAAAGCCCTTCCATCGACTCGAACTCGTCGAGTGCGGTGTTTGGCGGCAGGACGGGAGACTCGTCGAAGACGATACCGATGGACAGGTCGGCATTGATGCCGCCGACGGCGTCCTTGTAGGTCGCCCAGTCGAAGCCGGACATGCCGGCCATCTTGCCGCGACCCGGGCTGCCGACCATGATGTCGTCGCCGCCTTCGCCGATGAACTCGTCAAAGCCGCCGTCGCCGAGGAACACGTCGTTCCCGTCGACGCCGTCATGGGCGAAGATTTCGTCGAAGTTGTCGCCAGGCGCACCATCGAAGGTGCCAGTCTCGATCCAGTCGTCACCCTCGTTGCCGAGGATACGCTCGGCATTCTTGTTGCCGTAGATGAAGTCGTTGCCTTCGCCGGCAAACACCTCCGACCCCATGTCAGTGCCGAGGATCACGAAGTCCTGGCCGCGACCGCCCATGACCAGGTCGAGGCCTGGGCCGGCGTGGATGGCGTCGTTGCCGTCCCCGCCCTTGATGTTGTCGTCGCCACCCATGTCGCGGATGATATCGTCGCCGTCGCCGGCATTGATGATGTCGTTGCCGTGGCCGCCTTCGAGATTGTCATTGCCGCCATCGCCAAACAGCGTGTCGTCACCGATGCCGGCGATCAGGATGTCGGCATTGTCTGTACCGCCGAGGAGCACATGGTCCCCGCCGGTGTAACGCAGGTAATTGGTGTCGGGGCCGACAGTGGCCGGATTGTTGCGGATGACCAGCTGGGTCAGCAGCCCGCCACCGACAGGGTCGATACCCATATTGTCAGCGGCTTCGTTGGCGAGGGTCAACGGATCATCTTCCATAATGCCGTCGAGACCCGCAGTCTCGCCCAGGCCAGGGTTGTACTGCTTGGTACGATCGACCTCGAGGATGAGGCCGGGTGTCGAGAACACGTCCGACGGCAGATGGGTCGCGTCGGTGTTTCGCATGATCATGCCGGCGAAGGAATTGCCTTCCATCTCGCCGAACAGGTGGAGACCGTCGAGGCGCTGCAGGTAGTAGAAGCGATCGCCGTTCTGCAGCTTCTCCATCTGTGCTTCGAACACGAAGTTGAAGGTCGAGCCGAGCATGCCGCCGAATGGCGTGATCGCTTCGGCGAGGCCGCCGATCCAGAGGTCGACATTCTCGAGACCACCCAATGCTCCGGCAGCTCCATAGGCGCCGGTGCCGTTAAGGAAGTCGTCGCGGTCTGCCGGCATGACGAATGGCGGGTCCATCAGCGCAAACTTGCCGAAGGCTTCGCCCAGGATGAGCGTGATGGCCGCATCGCGCTTGCCTTCGACGGTGGTCTCATCTGTGATCAGGGTGTGCGTGCCATAGGCCGCGATGAAGTTGATGATCGAGGCTTCGTGCTTGAGGTGGCTGGCGAACTCAACCCAGCTCTCATAGGGCTTGAGAATGGCGTCGTTGCCGGTCGCGTCGTAGAACTGGCGGCGAGCCTCGTTGAGCGAGGGAACGCCGGTGTCACGGCCGCGAGCCAGGTTGATTGTCGCCAGATCGAGCGGGAGGCCCAGCAGGTTGTTACGCAACGCGCTGGTGACGAACTCATCAATGTGGTTGCCCACCTGGCGCGTCATGCCGCGAATGACCGCACCCGTCATCTGTTCGGACGGAAGCGAGGCGAATTCGAGGGGATTGAGGAAGCCCTCGATGAGCCCGATGTGATCGGCCGTGAAGGTCGGATCGAAGCGGTCGATCGTCTCGGTCAGCATCGAGTGGCCGAAGCGATACACGACGTGGGCAAACTCGGCGAGGATCGTCGGATCGATCGTCACGTCATAGCCGTCGGGAACCAGGAACACGTTGATATTCGGCTGGATCTTGCGGGCGAATTCTTCGAAGACGAGGTGCTGATACTGCATCTCGGTGCCGAACTTGGCGGCCTGGAACAGTCGTTCGCCATCCCAGCGGCCCGCATTGGCCTTGAGCGCATCGCGTTCGATCTGCGTGTCGATCTCGGTCAGCGCGGTGATGCCAACGTCGAGCCATTCATTGATGAAGGCAATGTCGTTGGTTGCGAGGATGACGTCCTTGGTGTGATCCATCAGCCGGTTGTGCTCGGAGTGGAACACGTGGTGGACGGTGGTAAGGCCGATGTTCTCATTGCCGCGACCGTCGCCAGTGACGTAGTGCGCGTCGAGCAGCTCGTTGTCGTATTCCGAGGAACCATTGGCAGGATTGGCGAGACCCACTTCGATATCGCCGTCGGCAATCTTGCCGACTGGAACCGCGGTATGGGCGATATCGTCGAGGAATGCATGTCCGGTGCGGACTGCGAGATGGGTGACGTCCGGCAGAGTGCCCTGATCGGGACCATCGGGTCCTATTGTGACGAGGTTAAGCGGTGCAGCCGGCGTGCCTGAAGCAAGGGTCGGCGGGCTTCCGACCATCACCACCTGGGGGAAGCCCGTAGTCGGGTTCGGTATGAAGTTGCCATACTCGTCGGTGGCGAGCAGAGGCAGGTTGCCGACATGATAGTCGGTCAGGTCGATGCCCAGCATCTCCCTTGCCTGGGCCTTGACCTCGCCCCAGGTCGGCAGACCGCCATTGGCGCCATCGAGCAGGTTGCCCGTTGCCTGTGGCTTGCCGTCGACCATCACATACTCGCGCAGGAACACCTGGTGCGAAGCATGGGAGGTGTAGGTCTGGTTCTGATCGACGAAAGGCGTCGTGGTGTTGATTGGACGAATATCGTCCGCAGTATTCATGACGTTGTCGGGGCCGGCCGTGACGGTCGCACGGGTCAGCACCATGAAGTTCGTCGGGCTGGCCGGATCATATAGCGGATCGTCGGGCTGGAGCGGAATGAACACCGTTCCGCTGCCGCCCTTGCCCACGAGATCGAGGCCATGATCGAAGAACTGGCCGAAAAGCGTGAACCAGGAGTTGAACGAGGCGGAAAGGCCTTCATCGGGCGCGATGTTGGGCAGAGAGATATTGTCGCCATCCATAGTGATGCCGTTGTCGGCAAGCATGGTGTCGAGGGTGACGCGCGCGCCCGCCAAGGCCAGGTCCGCCGCATCCGAGGCAGCCTGGGTGACTGCTGCTGCAGCAGTCGCATCGTCCAGGGCGGTCTGGTTGGCCGGCGTCGGATCGGTATCGAATGCCTGCTGGGCGGAAACCAGGGTGCGCTGCGCGTTGACATTGTCAAGATGGGCGCCTTCCGCCACCTCAAGGAACGGCTTCACGACCTGGTATTCGTTCTTGATAGTAACCGCGAGCTGAAGAAGCGTCGTGTTCGGCGGCAGCGTCGCTCCGGCCCGCTCCAGCGCAACCATGATCGCGGCAGGATTGTCGAGCGTCTGGTCGACGAGCAGGTTCGAGATCGTACGGACGCTGCCGTCGACAACGATGTTGTTCGCACTGTTGGACGGGTTGTAGTTCGGGGCGGTCGGGATCGCGGGTTGCCCTCCCGGCCCGTCCATATCGAGGTCGCCGCCTTCGGCCGGGCGATAGTCATTGCCGAGCGGCTCGGGGAAGGGATTATCGGCAGAGCCCCATTCGGGGTGCAGCAGGTTATTGTACTCGCCGTTGACCGTGCGCAGGCCCCAAGCCAGGTTGTAGGTGGGGATAAGACCGCCAGGCCCATATAGTGGCGTACCAGCCGCGTGCGCTTCTGCGATCTTGATCTGCTTCAGAATGAAGTCAAGGTCGCTCTTGATATAGGTAACCATAACAAACCCCTCCGACACCGAGCGCACGGCCTGCACACAAGCAGATACTCGTCGTCTCGTTCAGCCACGGCGGGTGCGCCATGACTCTCAACAGTGGGAGGATAGTGCCCAACTGCGTGGACGGGCGTCAGGTCAGAACGTCGGGTCAATCAGTGGCATAAAGGTCTTAGCCCAGTCACGACCTTGGGGGCACGCAAACCTAGACCATAGTCCAGCACCCGACCGGCGCGCGACAAACATTCCAGAAGTATCTGTCCTGCCCCCGACCGTGCGTTGCCGGTCGCACTGCCAAGTTTATTTCGGCAAGCCGGCATTGGCAGAAAGATTCTGGATATTCTTCCAAACTTCCCATACATATATTTGTTGCAGGACGGCGAGTTAATCGCCGCCGCAGCGTGGGGTGAGTGACGATGATCGACAAGAGCGATCGTCTGAAACGTCTGACGGAGAAATGGAGCAAGCTCCCGCTTGCTCACAAATTCGCTGCCTCGGGCAGCGTCGTCACGCTCGCCGCAATGATCCTGTACGGCATACTGACGACCACCGTCATGACAGAGCTTGTCCTTGCGCGTCGCGGCGGTGTCGTCTCCACCATCGCTCAGCACATCCTGTCTCCCGTTGTTCAGGATCTTGGCCCAGGCGGCGCACTAAGCGAGCGGGCCCTCGGCGAACTCGCTGCGATAATGCGCGACGAAACTTTCGTCGCCGAATTTCCTTACCTTGACCTGTGGCTTCCGGACGGCACGATCATCTATTCCAACGTCCCGGAATTGACGGCGCGGCAATTGGTGCCTCCACCCGCAGTCCTTCGCGCCTTTGGCGGTGATGTTGCTGTTGAGTTTACCGACATGGACTCGCCGGCCTATCTCGAGCACCACCTGGCCACAGACTATATCGAGGTCTACTTCCCCCTGCGTCACCAGGACACCAAGGAGATCGTTGCCGTGGCCCAATTGCGCGAGGTCACAGCATCGCTGGAGCAAGACCTGTGGGCGCTCACCGCCTCCAGCTGGGTGACTGCTGCCGTCGCCACCACGACCGTGATCATCACCCTGTTTGGCATAGTGCTCGAGGGCAGCCGCAAGATTGAGCGCCAGGGTCGCATTCTCTCCAAGCGACTGGCGCAGTCCCACGCACGGGCGGCGCATCATCGTGAGCTCAAGGCGGAGGCCCAACGCGCATCGAGAAGCGTTACCGAAATGACAGACAAGCAACTGCGCACTATCGGCACCGATCTGCATGACGGCCCAGCGCAGTCGATCGGTTTTGCCGTGCTGAGGCTGGACCAGGTGCGCCGTCTTTCCAAGGCTGCAGAGCGCAATATCGTCGTGGCCGACGTCGAGGAGACCCTTGGTACCGCCATGTCCGAAATCCGGGCCATTGCCATGGCACTTGTGCTGCCGGATATCGAAAATCTCGATCTGACAGAAGTCATCGATCGAGCGATCAAGCAACATGTGCGTCGCACCGGCACCGTCATTGCCGTGGACAGCATGGTGGAACCGGTCCATGTTGCTCCAGAGGTAGCCGTCTGCGTTTTTCGCTTCATCCAGGAAGGCCTCAATAACGCCTTCCACCACGGCTTGCCCGACGGACAGTCGCTGTCAGCGGTAACGCAGCGAGGAATGCTGAAATTGTCGATCGCAAACAATTACGTCGAGGGCGAACACGCCCAGAGCACCGACCATCTCGGCATCGGCCTTTACGGCCTGCGCGCACGCGTCCAGAGCATTGGTGGCAATTTCACGTTTATGCAGAGCAATGGCCAGACCCGGCTCGAGATGTGGTTGCGAAATGTGTGAATGCCGGCCTGGGTCGCCACAGAGATGATTCAGGTGGTTGTCGTCGATGACCATCCGATGTTCCGGACCGGCCTTATTCAGGCGGTATCGGGAGAGGGCGACATTTCTGTCATTGGCGAGGGTAGCAGCGCGGCGGATGCTGTGGAACTGGTCCGGTCGCTGAAACCAGACGTATTGTTGCTTGATGCGCGAATGAAGGACAACGGGGTAGATCGGGTGGCCGATGTTTTCCTGGCCCACCCCCAGGTGCGGGTCATCATCGTAACTGCCTCCGAGGATGAGAACGATATCGCCCGGGCGCTTGAGGCGGGTGTATCCGGCTATGTGCTGAAGGGCACGGCGGGGCCAGATATGCGCGCCATCGTGCGTTCGGTGAATGCGGGCGAAAACTTCATCCCCAAGGACCTGATCGGCCGCCTGCTCAACATCTTGAAGGACAGAGCGGGCGTGACGCAGCACGAGCAGCCCACCAACCTGTCCAGGCAGGAGACCCAAGTTCTGCAGAATCTGGCGCTGGGGCTCAATAACCGGGAAATTGGCGCTCGCCTGGGCGTGACCGAACGAACGGTGAAATTCCATCTCTCCAATGCGTTCGCGAAGCTCAAGGTGCGAAATCGCGTCGAGGCGAGCATCATGGTCCGTCGGATGTGGCCCGATCTGGAGAAGTAGGCGTCAGGTCAGTAAGGCCCACATAGTCAGGCCGATCCCGATTATCAGCAGCCAGGCCGTTAGCGCCAGCCCGACGATAACCGGCCCTCGCTGCGGAGGGGCGTGGTCACGTCGGCTGGTAGCCCACTGATGAATTGCCTTTGATACTGGGTCCACTGAAGTAACCCCTCCTGCACTTGCAGAGTACCATTGTAGAAGCAAAAATCACCCGACCAAGGTCTGATAACTAATCAGTACGAACGTACAATAAGTAAGATTAAATATTGTTTTGTCGCAATTTCCAGTATTGTTAGCGAAAGTGCATTAGGAATGCAAAGCAACTGGAAACGACAAATGCCCGTCGATTCATTCCTGTCGGTCATCACATTTTTCATATTCTTGTGCGGGAGCACATTAATATTCGCCGCATGGCCACAGCAGGTCTATCGGCCGGCGCTCATCGAAGTGCTTACTGTGGCGCTTGGCAGTGTGATGGTATTGATTTCCGGCTATGGGCTGGCCATGGTTCTGGCGTAACGCACCCGGAATGACAGGTGACCGTAGGCATTCACCCGGCGGCTTTGGTCCCCGAGCGTCGCGGGCGGGAGGCTGGCTCGATCCAAGTCTCGGGGTGGGTTGGCGACTGCGTCCGGCTCTCAGCCGAAGGTGCATCGGCGCGGCCGGCCAGGCTGCGCTCCAGCTTGTGAGTGCGCTGGGCAAGGACCTGGTATTGCGCGGCGATCAGGCTTTCTGCCAGCGTGGCCTTGCGAAGCTTGGCAGTCTGTTCCTGAAGCACCCTGCCCCGCTGTGAGGTCACGATACCCACCGTCAGGGCAGCGAGAACCCAGGACAGGGAGTCGGCCCACGCCATGCGGAAATACTCCGCATACGTCATGTCGATCGGCCGAGCTGGCAAGCCATTGATGTGGGACAGCGCCACTGCCCCCAGGGCGGACAGAATCCCCCCCTGAATGCCGTATTGGGCGCTGAGCAGGATGACAACGAACAGATAGGGGTGAACCGGCAAAAGCGCGAACGGCAATAGCCCCGTATAGTCAAGCAGCGCCCCCACCCCAAGCAACGCCAATCCCTCGGCAAAGGCGAGGCCGTTGGATCGATGCGACAGAGCTCCGCTGGACATTGGATCGGAAAAATTGGCGGGAATGGCGGGGTTGTCGTTGCTCACGAGAGCCTCCTCTTGTAGCGCGGTTATCGGGACGGTCAGCCGGACACGGCGGGGTTATTGACTACGAATGTCAGGCGGTTAAGCGTACCCAGCGTGTGGCGCATGGCGGCATAAGCCAGGGTCGCACTGGCCATGGAGGCCAGGACGTAACCCATGCCGAGATAGTCCGGATTCCGCAGCATGATGGCAGTCCCGCCGGCATTCAGCACAAGGAACAGCCCCTGCAGCCACAGATAGGCCCTGCCGTATTGGACGAAGAGGATGACGCCGCAACTCGCCTGGAACAGGAAGTGGAAGGCGGCACCGATCAAGGCAAGGCGCAGAACCGAAATTGCATCATAGGGAAGGCCAAGCAGGTTCGCCAGGAAGGGTGCCATCACGGCCAGCACCGCGCTGATCGTCAGTTGGATGAGGAAAGCAGAGAACACGGTGTCGACCGTATCCTGCGCGAGGCTGGCGCGTTGCTCGTCGATCTGCCGAAGCGTGCCGCCTGAATGCACGATGTCCCGATAGTGCCGGTAGTTGTCGAAGAACGTTGTTTCGAGCCACACCACGAGAATGGACATGACCGGAACGATAGACAGGTACGCCATGAACATCGGGCTGTCGTAGCGGGCTGCGTACAGCAATCCCTCGCTGACCGCTGTTGCCTCGTCTGATTGCCAGACGATAATCTTGTCGATCCATACTGCCAGCGCGCTGAAGATACCCGCGGCGACAAAGGTAGTCGATGTCGGGCGGATCGTGGCCAGCTTGGGCAGCAGTTCCCGCAACGGGATCAATCGCCCTGGAAATGTCTTGAGGACGAGAAAATTGAGAATGCAGAAGGCAACGCACAGTCCGACGCTGAAGCCTAGAAGCATGCCGCCCGGGCCGTAGCCGAGCGCTGCCGCCGACGTGCCAAAAACGATGGAACAGCTCAAGCCCAGGGCAAATGCAGACGTTACGGCACCATATTGCTTGATGGCAGCGACGAACGCCATCGCAAGCCACAGATGCGATACCTGGACCACGCAGATGGTGGCGGCGATCCCCAGCCCCAGCGGCAGGCGGATCAGGCCGAAGAACACGATCACGCCGCCGACCAGTGACAGCACAGTCGTGACAAACAGGGCGGCGAGGTAAACCCCCTGCACCTGCTGAAACTGACGCTGGAACAGAATGCGCGACACGCGCAGGGTGGCCTCAAGTGAGATGGGCGAGGTAATCACTAGCGACAGCGCGAAACTGTAGATCACGAGGATGCTGAAGATCTTCAGTTCGGCCGGGTCCAGAATTGGCCGGCCGAGGAGATGCAGCAGGGCCAGCCCTCCCATTATTACAATCCATGGGCCGGAGGAGATCAATATTGCATGCCCCCCGGCCAGTGACCGCGATGCCAGGTTGTCCTGGCTGCTGAGCTTCTTCAGCGCAAATCCGATCCCGGCCATTTATGCCACCACCTTGAGCTGTGGCGCGAAATTGCGCCCATAGAGTGCGCCATAGGCCGCCGCAACGGCCTCCGCCCGATAGTGCTCCCGGACCCGGCGCTGCAACCGATCGCCGTAAGCGCGCAGACGCGTGGGATCTTCCAGCAAAGAGGCAACGGCCGCGGCAATCTCGTCGTTCGCTCCAACCGGTGCGACTATACCTCCCGCTCCGATGGCGTTGTTTTCGTTGACGCGACCTTCCAAAATCTCCCGGCATGCCCCGACATCGGTGGCGACACAGGGGACGCCGGCAGCACCGGCCTCGAGAATGACAAGGGGAAGCGCCTCGCTGATGCTGGTCAGAACCAGCACATCGATGCGTCCAAGATATTCAACGACATTCACCGCACCGGTGAAGGTGACGGTATCGGCCAGGTGGCGCCGATTGACCTCGGCAATGCAGCCCTGGGCATATTCGGCATCCTCGTCCATCGGTCCGATCACTAGGGCCTGCAGATCGGGAAACTGTCCCCGCAACCTCTCGGCGACGTCGATGAAAGTCTGCACGTCTTTGATGGGCGTCACGCGCCCGATAAAGGCGATTGTAGGGCGGCTTTGAGCAACCCGCTCTATCTGGCCGAACCGAGCGATATCCACCCCGTTTGGTATGACGCTCAGTTTGTCCGGGCCGGCGCCCAGAGCATATTGGAATGCCTGGTTGGCTTCGTAGAGGGCAATGATCTCGGTCGCCGAGCCATACGCCACACGGGCGAAGCTTTCAAAGCTCCGTGCCCAGAGTTCTCGGATGTCCTTGCGGTCATCCGATAGGTCGAGGCCGTTGTCGATGCTGTTGGAGATCCAGTCAGCCATCAGAATTTCGATGCGGCGCTCATTCGAGTAGATGCCATGCTCCGTGATCAGCGAGACGCGCCCCGTCTCGGCAGCGGCGCGAGCGCCGATCAGGCCGGCATAGCCGGTGGACACGGCGTGATAGATGCGGGCTGGCGGCAAAGGACAGGTCAGAACCCGGAACAGGCCACCGACTAGCGTGCGCCACGCCCAGAAATAACCGAGGAAGGACGCATGCGACATGGAGCTGTAGTGATGGCACATGGTCTGCCAGGCTTCCGGCGAATTGAGCAAGGTTTCGAGCGACACCCGGTGTCCGGGTGGGCCCAGCAGCTTCATCAACTCGGCGAACTGGCGCGTATCGCCCTCATTCAGCAGTTGGCCGATCAATTCGCCCATATGCTCGGGGGTGGTCGCAGGCCAGTCACGCGCGGTGCCGAGATTGTTGTCGTCGAGGCGCACATGGTCGATCGACAGCAAATTGTCCGGGCGCGCGTAGCGGGGCTCGCTGGTTGGCGCGCCGGGTAGTATTGCCAGTACCGAAAAGGTCAGCTCCGGGTGCGACCGGATCAGCCAGTCGATCCACGTGGACACGCCGCCGGCCACATAGGGATAGCATCCTTCCGCAATCAGGCAGACGTCGGTAACGCGTTCGGGCCAGCTGGCCGGCACCATGTTTACATCGCGCCACATAGTTCAATCTCCCCAATGGTATAGATGCGCAGTCAGTCAGGCGGCGCCGGGACTGGCCAGCGACGTGTGGATGATGTTCGAGCTGGCGGTAGAAAGTTGGCGCTGCCGGCTGCGGCCCCTGGTATGTGCGGCGACGGCTGCCGCCTGCACGCGCACACGCTGGTCGGGGCTGCGCAGCGCCAAAGCCAAGGCAACCTCGACGAACTTCTCGTCGTCCTCGATCGCGAGGTAGGCGAGCAGTGCCTGCTTCTCCTGCATGGTGCCCGTGCTGAGCAGCGCATCATAGGGGCGCGGCAGGCGTGACTGCTGGCGCACCAGGCGACCATCGATGATCATATCGACCAGGGTGACGGCGGGCGCTTCGGCCGGTGCGATCGTGTTGTACCACTTGTCCAGCGCATCGCCCTTGGGCTGCCAGATCTGCTGCTCTCCCAGCAAAGCCGCCGCGGCGCCGATCGGCCCGCCGGCAAAGGTAAGCAGTGTGAAGGTTTGCAGCGGACCGGTTTCGATCTGCGCCCGTTCCAGGCCGATAATGACGAATGTCAGGACGGCACCAATGCCGAGATGACCGAGCGCCGCGGCACCCCAGCCATTGCCGGCCAACAGGTGAGCAACCAGCAAGATCTCGCCGACGATGGTCACAATCTGAAGAGCTCTGATCGCCGCGACATTCCCGCCGCGCCGCAGGGCCGGGTCAAGAACCATCGTCTTCGCATTGATATGTTCGTTCATCACATCACTCCCTAGAGCGGCGGCTTGCACGGAGCAGGCCCAGTGACGTCAAACTATGTGGCCGTGCGGGGGTGCCGCATTGATGACCGTCAATGTGTGCCGACGAACGCTGCCGTATCTAGCTAGGGTCGGCGTGGGACGGTTCCTGCGCTGCTTTCGGCGGAAACCATGCAGATCACCGAACTCCTCAGCTCCCGGTCCCACAGGCTGCATTCGACGCCGCTATTTGGTGCGTCGGTCATGCTGCAGCTGGCGCTCGCGGTCGCGGCGAACCCGGCGGCCGCGGCGCCGTCGAGGACAAATCTTGCGGACGTGCAGAGTTGGGGCTACCAGCTCCAGCAGGTGGATCCCGACCTGGTCGCGTCCTCGCCTTATGATCTCATGGTCGTGGACTATGCGCGGGACGGCACCGATGAACAGGCCTTCAGCCGCGCCGACGTGGCGACCATGCAGCGCAAGAGCGAAGGGGGTGCGCGTATCGTCCTTGCCTATCTGAGCATCGGTGAAGCCGAGGACTACCGTTCATACTGGCGGCGTGACTGGGCAAACTCTCCACCATCCTGGCTGGGCGACGAAAACCCGGACTGGCCGGGCAACTTCACGGTGCGGTACTGGGACCCAGAGTGGCAGAGCCTGATCATCGGCGATCCCGGCGCCTATCTCGACCGCATCATCGCCGCCGGCTTCGATGGCGTTTATCTCGATCGCATCGATGCATTTGACGTAGCTGAGCCGACCTTCTCCCGCACCATGCGTCTGCAGCTGATGGCGGAATATGTCTCCGCGATTGCCGACTATGCGCGGATAGCGCAGCCCGGCTTCATCATCGTGGGCCAGAATGCCGAGGAGCTGCTGGACAATCCCATCTACGCCGATGCAATCGACGGCGTCGGCAAGGAAGACCTGTTTTTTGGTCTTGATGGCGATGGATCGCTCAATTCCAAGGGCGAACTACGTGCCAGCCTGACGCCGCTGCAACGCTTCCAGGCCACCGGCAAACCCGTGTTTCTCATCGAGTATCTCGAAACGCCGGAATCAAAGGCCGTGGCACGCCAGAATGCTGCCGCGCTCGGCGTCCCCCTCTTCATCGGCGACAGGGAGCTTGACGATGTCCGATCCCGCTGAACTCGAAGATCCGAAGCCGGTCTACCGCACGTTCCCCTCCACATCGACTCGGCCAGATCGGACGCTGGTGGCAATCGTACTGCTGGCAGTCATGGCTCTGGCCGGTATGGTGTCGCTGCTCCCCAGTCCGGAGGAAAAAGCAGAGGGTCTGCTTGCCGAGGGCCGCTATGGCGACGCGATCGAGATGCTCGTTGCGGTGGAAGATGAGCGCCCGCTCAATGCCTACGAAGGCTATATGCTCTTCAAGCTCTACATGCTCACCCGGCAACCCGACAACGCGTCGATGTTGCTTGATCAGGAGCCGGCATTGCAGGCCGGCAATGCCTGGGCCCTGCGCCAGCTTAGCGATCTTTACCGCGAAGTCCGCAATGTTCCAGGCGAGGCATCGGCCCTGCGCCAGCTCTACGACCTCAGCCCCACCGACACGGATTTTGCGCGACTGCGCGTCCTCTATCGACTCACCGGCGACGTCACCAACGAGGCCTCGCTGCTGGCCCAGGCTATAGCTGCCGGGCATGTCGAGAAGGTTCATGCCGAGCGCTTGGCCTACCTGCGCACCCTGCCCCTTACCGGCAGCCAGGCTGCCATGTGGGTAGCGCCATCTGGCAGCTTCAGAGTCTTCGCAGATGCGCCTTTGTTCCAGGTACTTGCCCTATCCGATTTCGTCGCCCCTCCAACCACATCGCTCGAGTAGGAGCCATCATGACCATTGTTCTGGACGGACTACTGCTCGACTGGACCGCCGATGATCGGCTGGAAACCGCTGCGACCACGATTTCGGGCTACGCGCTCTATGGCCGGCTTGAGGCTGATGTCTTCTATTTCGCTCTCAGTTCAGCGCTGGCGATCAATGCAACATCCACGCTCTGGCTCAACACCGACGCCAACATCAACAGCGGCTACAAGGTCTGGGGTTTTGCATCCGGCGCCGAGTTCAACGTCAATTTCGGAACCGACGGCGTACCGCGTCTTTACACGGGCGCAGATGGACAGACACTCGTCGGCAATCTGACCTACTCCATGAGCGCTGACCGCAAAGTGCTTGAAATCGCTCTACCCAAGAGCATGCTTGGGGCGACAGTATCGAGTGTCGGCATCATGGCCGACGTCAACAACGCGGTGTTCCTGCCGGCCGACTATACCAACGCCGCCTATACGATCACGACGCCGGTAACCGGCCCGTATGACGGCCTGTTGACCGAGTGGATCCCCGAGCAGAGGCTCGATACCCCGGCGACCACTGTCGCGGGCTATGAGCTCTACGGCAAGGTCGTCGACGGCAGTTTCGTCTTCGGGATCAAGAGTGCCGTTGCCATCGGGCCGAACACGACGTTCTGGCTCAACACCGACAACGATGTGGCGACCGGCTACCAGATATGGGGCTTTGCCGGTGGCGCTGAATTCAACGTCAATATCGGCGCCGACGGCATTGCCCGGCTCTATGGCGGGGCGGCTGGTACGACGCTGGTCGCCACCATCGACTACAAGATCGCAGCGGGCGGTCTCAGTATGGAATTTGCCGTGCCCAAGGCGTTGCTCGGTCCCGCGGTCGAGACTGTGGTGCTGCTGGCCGACATCAATGACAGCGTCTTCCTTCCACCCAGCTATGCTGCCGGCGGCTATGTCCTCACCACCCCGATTATCGTGCCGCCGGAGCCCTATGATGGCCTGCTCACCGAATGGACACCGGCGCAGCGTCTCGACAACGCCACTACCGGCGTCGCCGGCTACGAACTTTACGGCGCCGTGAGCGAAGACAAGTTCGTCTTCGCCCTCAAGAGCGCCGTCACCATCGGCCAGGGTACCACATTCTGGCTCAACACCGACGCCAACGTCGCCACCGGCCACCAGATCTTCGGCTATGCCGGCGGCGCGGAGTTCAACGTCAACATTGGCGCGGACGGCATTGCGCGTCTCTATAACGGCGCCGACGGCCAGACCCTGGTTGGCGAAATCGACTACAAGATAGCGCCGGATGGGCTCAGCATGGAATTCGATGTCCCGCGCAGCCTCATAGGCGCCTCCGTCACCGCCATTACCTTGCTGGCCGACGTAAACAACGCCGTGTTCCTGCCGGCGACATACGCCAATGGCGGCTACACCTTGGTTGACCCCGCTTCGATCCCCGTCAGCCAGTTCGATGGCGTCCTCAGCGAATGGACGGCCAACCAGCGCCTCGAAACCCCCATGACCACGATCGCCGGGTATGAGTTTTACGGCGAGTACAGCGATGGCAGCTTCAACCTAGGATTCAAGAGTGCGGTCACGATAGGTCCCAACACGACCTTCTGGCTCAATACCGATGGCAATGCCGCGACCGGCACCCAGATATTCGGCTATGCCGGCGGCGCCGAGTTCAACGTCAATATCGGCTCGGATGGCGTGGCGCGCCTGTACAGCGGCACCGCTGGACAGACCTTCGTAGGCGCCATCGACTACAAGATCGGACCTGACGGCAAGACCATCGAGTTCGCGGTGCCCAAGGCCATGCTTGGAGTCTCTGTTACGTCGGTCAGCATCCTTGCTGACGTCAATGATAGTGTCTTCCTGCCTGCCAATTATCTGTCGCCCGCCTACACCGTCTACGATCCAGCCTCGCTGCCAGCGGCAACCGATACCGGCAACAAGGTCGCCATCGTCTTCTCGCAAACCACGGCCAACAACTATTTCAGCCAGATGGCCTATTCGCAGCTGGTCATGGCCGCCCAAAGCCAGGCCATGGCGGCCGGCATTCCGTTTGATCTCATCTCGGAAGCGGATCTGACGGACCTGTCCAAGATGATCAACTACGACACGGTCGTCTTTCCCTCGTTCCGCAATGTACCGGCCAACTACGCCGCCATCCAGGATGTACTGACCAAGCTGGTCTACCAGTATGACGTGTCGCTGATCGCAGCCGGCGACTTCATGACCAACGATGCCGCCAACGCGAGCCTTCCAAACAACGCTTATGAGCGGATGGAGACGCTCTTCGGCATCCACCGTACGGGCGGAGAGTCCGGCGTCACGGTCAACATCGAAGCAACCCCAACCGGCCACGCAATTACCGAAGGCTATGGTCCCAATGGGGCCATCCACACCTATACGGGCGCCGCCACCTCATACTTCGCCGCGGCCAATCCTTCGGCCGGTTCGGTCAGCGTCATTGCCGAGCAGGTGGTCAATGGCACCACCCACGACGCGGTACTCGGCACCGTCACTGGCAGCCGTAACGTGCACTTCTCGACCGATGCTCTGATCGGAGATCTCAATCTCCTCGGTCAGGCCATTGACTGGGTCAATGACGAAGCCGGTGGCCCCACCGTCTCCCTGCATATGACGCGCAACGCGTCCATCTTTGCATCGCGCAACGACATGGATCAGTCGCAGGAAACCTACGACGTTGATGGCGGCATCTACGATGCGATGGTGCCGATCCTGCAGCAGTGGAAGACCGACTACAATTTCGTTGGGTCGTACTACATCAATGTGGGCTTCAATCCACCCGACCAGGAGACCAACTGGCTCATTTCCTCGCCCTATTACAACGCTATCCGCGCGATGGGCAACGAGATCGGCTCACATTCCTATTCCCATCCCCACGATACCAACCTGCTGCTGCCCAACGTCATGACGCAGGAGCTGCTGACCCAGCGGATCGCCCAATACGCGGCATCACCGGAAGGTCCGGGCATCATTGGGCAGGCACTGGCCTCGATGACCCTGGCGCAAGTGAACGCCAAGCTCGCGCAGGTGCTGGCGTCAACGAACCCCGCGGCGCTCGATGCGACGTCCAAGGCGTTCCTCGACGCGACCTACACCTTCCAGTTCGCCGCCTCCCGCGCTGCGCTGGAGGCAAATCTGGGCTATCCAGTCGGCGGCGCGGCTGTCCCGGGCATGCCCGAGGGCCTCTACACGGCCCAACAGATTATCCAGCACTATGACTACCTGTCCGGCGGTGCCTCGATGCTCAATGCCGGCTATCCCGGCGCCATCGGCTATCTGACCCCTGGCGCCGATGGCCAGGTCTATATCGCCCCCAACATGTCATTCGACTTTACGCTCATGGGCTGGCTGGGCCTTAATATCCAGCAGGCAGAGGCCAAGTGGGCGGCTGAATGGGCCGAGCTCAACGCCAATTCGGACATGCCCATCGTCGTCTGGCCGTGGCACGACTACGGTGTCACCGCCTGGAGCCTCGATGCCGGGTCCCCTTCCCCCTATAACCAGGCGATGTTCACCAACTTCATCGCCGCAGCGCATGCTGCCGGCACCGAGTTCGTGACGCTGGCGGACCTCGCTGCACGCATCAAGGCTTTCGAGCGCGCCGACTTCGGCTTCAGCGTCGCCGGTGACGTGATAACCATGCACGCCACGCCGCAATCTGGCCTGCTAGGCACCTTTGCACTCGATCTCGACGATCTGGGCGGCAAGACCATCCGGTCGGTCGCCAACTGGTATGCCTACGACGCCGATAGCGTGTTCCTCGACGCCGATGGCGGCACCTTCCAGGTGCAGTTGGGCACATCCGTCGACGATGTGACCCACATCACATCAATCGGCTCCCGCGCCCAGCTGATGGCGCTGACCGGCAACGGCACCAACCTCGATTTCACTATTGTCGGCGAAGGCCGCATCGTGATCGACGTCAAGCAGACAGCGGGCTACGTCTATCAGGCCACTGGCGCCGCGGTCGTCAGCCAGGTCGGGGACGTCCTCACCCTAGACCTTGGCGCCATCGGCAGTCACACCGTCGCGGTAAGGCAGGTTCCGCTCAACCTGGCTCCGACCGATATCGTGCTATCCAGTCAGATCGTCCTTCCTGAGAACACCGCGACCCGCACAAAGGTCGCCGATCTGACGGTCATCGATCCCGATACCAATCCCCTGCTGCGGATGAACGTCGTCACGGTTTCCGACGCCCGATTCGAGGTCGACGCCGCTACCGGCGCACTCTACCTCAGGGCCGGCCAGACGGTGAATTTCGAAGCGACGCCGACCATAGCTATGACGCTTACATCGACTGATGGTCCGGCGACTTATTCCAAGCCGATCACGCTTAGCCTCGGCAATGTCAACGAGGCACCGACCGACATTGTGGTCAGCAATCAGGTTGGCGTTCGGGAGAACAACCTCCTGCGCACCAAGGTTGCCGATCTGGCCGTTACCGACCCGGATATGGCTGCGGCCTTCCGCAACAACGTCGTGACGGTGTCCGATGCCCGGTTCGAGATCGACGCACCAACCGGCGCCCTCTATCTCAAGGCCGGCCAGACGATCGACTATGAGACGATCAAGACCATCGCCATGACCGTGACTGCGACCGACGGCTCGCTAAGCGTCGCCAAGGCCCTCACGCTCACCGTGCTCAATGCCAACGACCTTCCGACCGGAGCACCGACGATCGCAGGCACCGCAGTCGAGAACGTGACCCTGAGCGCCAGCCCTTCGCTTATCCGCGATACCGATGGCCTAGGCGCGTTCTCCTACCAATGGCAGCGCGGCAACGGCACGGTTTTCACCAATATCGCGGGTGCCACCGCGGCAACCTATCGCCTTGTACAGGCTGATGCGGATCAACTCGTCCGCGTCGCCGTCAGCTATCGCGACGGCGGTGCAACTCTGGAGACGGTGTTTTCCGCCGCGACGACCCAAGTAGTGGACGTGCTCGCTGCTACGGCGCTCGTTCCACTCGTGGCGAACACCTCGCGTACCATCACGGCGGCGGAGCTTGTCGGCGCAGGCCTGAGCGGCAGCGTGACGATCAACTCCCTTACCGCCTCCATCGGCACACTGGTCGCCGCCGGGACGGGTCAGTGGACCTACACGCCACCATTGAACAACGAAACGGCTGTGACCTTCGCCTACACCGCCACAGCGGGCACCAAGCTCGCCCAGGGTACCGCATCGATGGACCTGCTGGCCTCGAACTCGGTGCAGGGCACTGCGGGCGTGGACAACCTTGCCGCCAGAAGCACGGCCGATACCTATCGTGGGCTGGCGGGCAACGACACCATCTCGGGCGGCGCTGGAAACGACACGATCTACGGCGACGAAGGTAACGACACCGCCACTGGCGGCGCCGACAACGACGCCTTCATGGCAACCTTGAACGACGGCAATGATCGCTACACCGGCAATGCGGGAACCGACCGCTATGATCTGTCGGGTACCAGCGCCGCTGCGACCGTCAACCTGACCGCCGGCACCTCCTCGAGCAGCCAGACCGGCAGCGACATCCTCGCTACCATCGAAAACGTTACCGGCGGAACCGGCGCGGATACCATCACTGGCTCCTCCGGGGTCAACGCACTCGACGGCGGTGGCGGCAACGATGCGCTGCTGGGCATGGGCGGAGCCGATACCCTGCTCGGCGGGAGCGGTGCCGATCGACTCACTGGGGGTGCCGGACGTGACGTGATGACGGGTGGTGCTGACAACGACACCTTCGTCTTTGCAGCCGTGTCTGAAATGGGAAATACCACCACGACACGGGACGTGATCACAGACTTCACCCCCGGCCAGGATGTGTTCAACTTCACTGCAATCGACGCCAACACCTCGCTCGGCGGAGACCAGGCGTTCAGCTTCCTTGCCACGCAAGGGGCTGCCTTTACCGGCGTGCGCGGACAACTGCGCTGGCTTCAGGAAAATCCGACCGGAACCGCCAACGACAAGACCATCGTGATGGGGGACACCAACGGTGATCGAGCGGCGGACTTTCATATCGAGCTTACCGGGCTCGTGACATTGGGGATCGGCGACTTCGCGTTGTGATCCCCAACGATGACGGCCCCACGTCATCGCGCAAATGCCCGGCCCCCCGCCGGGCATTTGTGATTCCGGAACCACCCGCAAATTGACCGCCGTCAATGTCCGCCACGCCCGCGCGGCATAGCCTGAGACCAGAACATCCGGCTAGCCCACAGGAGAGCGAAAATGTGCGGAATCGTTGGCATTGTCGGCCGCGAGCCTGTGGCGGATCGTCTGGTGCAGGCGCTGGCCAGGCTTGAGTATCGCGGCTACGACAGCGCCGGGATTGCCACTCTGGATCACGGCGAAATCCAGCGTCGGCGCGCTTCGGGCAAGCTGGTCAACTTGGCCAACAAGTTGACCCTCGATCCGCTGGCCGGCTTCACCGGCATTGGTCACACCCGCTGGGCTACCCACGGCGCGCCCACCGAACTCAACGCCCACCCACACGCCACGCCCCGCGTCGCCGTGGTCCATAATGGGATCATCGAAAACTACCGCCCGCTTCTGGTCGAGCTCGCTGCCGATGGCTACCTGCCCGTCACCCAGACCGACAGCGAAGTGGTTGCCATGATGGTGACCCGCTGGATGGACCTGGGACTGTCGCCGGTCACGGCAGTACAAGCCACGGTGAGCAAGCTGCGCGGTGCCTTTGCGCTGGTCTTCCTGTTCCACGGCGAAGAGCGCCTCCTCATCGCGGCGCGCCAAGGTTCCCCCCTGGCAATAGGCCATGGCGACGGCGAAATGTTCCTCGGCTCCGATGCCCTTGCCCTCTCCCTGTTCACCGACAAAGTCACCTATCTCGAAGAAGGTGACTGGGCCATTGTCACGCCGGAGAACGCCTCGATCCGCAGCCGCGAAGGGTCGGCGGTAAGCCGGCTCGTGCACCTGAGCAATGCCTCCTCCAACATCGTCGAAAAGGGACCGTACCGGCACTTCATGCTCAAGGAGATTCACGAGCAGCCCGACGCGATCTCTCGCGTGATCGGCCAATTCATCGATCGCAGCACACAGACCCTGGCGGTGCATACGCCACTGTCCTTCGATTTTGCCGCCCTGCCCCGGATGACCGTTTCGGCCTGCGGCACCGCCTATCTCGCCGGGGTCGTCGGCAAGTATTGGTTCGAGCGCTATGCGCGGCTGCCGGTCGACATCGACGTCGCATCCGAGTTTCGTTATCGCCAGCCGCCCCTACAGCCCGATGGCCTCGCCATGTTCATCTCGCAGTCGGGCGAGACGGCCGACACCCTTGCAGCTCTCCGCTATTGCGCGGCCAATGCGCAGCACATTGCCAGCATCGTAAATGTCGAAGAATCGACCATCGCGCGCGAGTCCGGCTCGGCGTTTCCGCTGCTCTGTGGCCCTGAAATTGGCGTTGCCTCTACCAAGGCATTCACTGCGCAGCTGACCACTCTTGCCTGCCTGTCGGTCGTGGCCGGTCGTGCGCGCGGTGCCTTGAACGATGTGGCCCTCGATGAACTGATCGCGGCCCTCGTGTCTCTGCCGGGTGCCGTGGCACAGGCGCTTGGCGCGGAAACTGCCATTGCCGAAATTGCCCGGGGTCTCAGCAAAGCCCGCAACGCCCTGTTCCTGGGGCGCGGACCCCTGTTCCCGATCGCCCTCGAGGGCGCGCTCAAGCTCAAGGAAATTTCGTACATCCACGCCGAGGGCTATGCCGCCGGCGAACTCAAGCACGGCCCGATCGCCCTCGTCGATGAAACCATCCCAGTGATTGTCATCGCACCATCCGATGATCTGACCGAGAAAACCGTCTCCAACATGCAGGAAGTCTGTGCGCGCGGCGGCGTGATCACTCTGGTCACCGACCCACAAGGCGCAGAAACGCACGGCGCCATGGCGGCTCAGACGATCGTCCTGCCGCAGGTTCACCCCTTCATCGCGCCAATAGTGGCAGCCATCGCCATCCAGCTCCTCGCCTACCACACGGCGGCCCACCTGGGCGCCGACGTCGACCAGCCTCGCAACCTGGCGAAGTCCGTCACGGTCGAGTGAGTCCGCATTTCGAAATCGGCGTGGGTCGCCGTTCGACCCGCCACAACAGACAAGGGCAGCGAAGAGCAGGAGGACGTCATGGCAACGAGCAGCGGCACTATTGCAATCCTCCCCCTCCAAAGACGTCCCAGGGGGGTGGGGCTGGCCGCTAGCCTAATTGCCTTGAGCCTCGGGCTGGCACTCGCTGCAGGGTCAATTGCTCAGTTCCCCGCTCAGGCCCGGAGCCCAGTCCTCGCCTCAGCAGTGGGTCAGGTCATTTCTGCGCCGCTCCCGATGCAATATTTCTGTGCCCGGCATCCAGCAGAATGCAGGGCAAGCCGGTCCACCCAGATGGTGCTTACCGACCGCGTGATAAGGCTTCTGCAGCAGGTGAACACCGACATCAATTCTTCGATCCGCCCACTGCGTAACCCGCCGGGCGGCTGGAAGATCTACCCCCTTGCCGGCGACTGCAATGATTATGCACTGACCAAACGCAGCGCACTGATACGCTTGGGGTTTCCTGCAGGCGCCCTTCGCATCGCTGTCACCAAGACCCGCCTTGGCGAAGCCCACGCCATCCTTGTGATCAAAACGGATATCGGCGACCTCGTACTCGACAATCTCTCGCCGGACGTTAAATCCCTGCGTAACAGCGGCTACACCCTTCGCATGATGAGTGGCCCCAACCCGCAACGGTGGGTAAGAATCTAGCTCAGAGCCTACGGGCGAAAGCGCCGCAGTCCCCTAGCTCCACACAGCCGCTTGCTGCCCTTGCGCAAAGGCGCTACGCCTGCCCCATGAGCTTCAACAAATTTCCGCCCAAGCCGAAATACGATCCCGATACCGGGCCGGTCTATCTCTATGGTCTGCACACCGTGCGTGCCGCGCTGGACAACAAGAATCGCATCAAGAAGGTTCTGCTGGCGACGCCAAACGCGCTGATGCGGCTCAAGGACACCGGCGAGATCGGAAAGGTTTCCGTGAAGGAGACTACCCCCAAGGAGCTGGACAAGCTGCTCGGGGAGGATGCGGTTCACCAGGGCGCTGCGCTCGAGGTCGATCCGGTGAGTCGGTTTGGACTCGATGACATCCAGCCTCTGAAGCTCGTCGTCGTGCTCGACCAGATCACCGATCCGCATAACGTGGGCGCTATCCTTCGCACCGCCTGCGCCTTCGGTGCCGATGCCGTCATCACCACGGCGCGCCACTCGCCCCGGGAGACCGGCGTCATGGCCAAATCAGCCTCCGGCGCGCTCGATCTCGTGCCGATGATCGAGGTCCGCAATCTGGGCGACGCACTGCAAAAGCTCAAGGATCGCGGCATGTTGGTGCTGGGTTTTGATTCTGAATCAGAACATCAGCTGAAGCCCCGCACTGCCGATCAGCCGCTGGCTATCGTCATGGGCGCCGAGGGCAAGGGCCTGCGTCAGCGCACCCGCGAACTGTGCGACGAGATGGTCAAGCTGGATATGCCAGGGCCGATCAAGTCGCTCAACGTTTCCAACGCCGCCGCCATCGCACTCTTTGCGGCTACTGCCGGACGATCCTGATGAGCCAGTTTGCTCCCTTCGCCGTGGCCCTGCGCCTCTCCGGTGTCACCATCGGGCAATACGACCTCGACGCCGCCCTGAAGCAGCTCACCAGCCGCTATGAGCCTGAGGATGCCGATGGGAGCTTTTACGCGCAGGTCGACGTGCCGGTGAACAATGCGGTCCGCGAATTGCTGGAACTCGCCGAACGCTCCGGTCCGGCCATCGCGGCAATGTTGGAAGACCGCCGTGTCGGCAAGGCGGTGCTCGACCTTGCCTTTGACTATCCCGAACATGGCGAGGCCATGTCGGCCCGCCTGCCGGCACACGTCGTCGCGGCTATTGCAGCCTACGGGATCGATATCGAGATTTCGGTGTATCTGACCGATGTCGAGGAAGACGAAGAGGACTGACGTCTCCTTCTCACCTCGCCCTTCCGGGAGGGTGTGACCAGGCTCAGAGCGTGCCGCGTAACAGCGGCGCATTCGCGGTGATCAGGTCGCGGCCGAATACGCTGTTATCCTTGGGTACGAGGCGCACTACCGAATAGCCCCGCTCCTCCAGTTGTGCCAGGAACAGCGGCAGCATCTCCACCGTGCGCTGGTGGATATCGTGGAACAGGATGATCCCACTGCCGCGGGCGTCGAGCCGCGCCAGCGTGCGTTCGGCAATGACCGAGGGTGTGTCCTTGTAATAGTCCTTGCTGTCGATATCGACGTCGAGCACCACCATGCTGCCCTGCATCAGATTGGTGCGGAGAAAGCCGGTTTGCGAGAGATAGGGGAAGCGGAAGAAAGGCGAAAGCACCTGCCCGCCTCCGGCCAGCGCCATTTGCACCGCCCGCTCACCCCTGGCAATTTCATCCAGCGCCGCCTGCGAGCTGAGTGTACCCAGGTTGACATGGTTGAACGTGTGACTGCCCACGGTGTGGCCGCTCGCTGCCACCTGTTGCGCCAGTCCCGGGTGCGACTGCGCCGCCGAGCCGAGCATCAGGAAGGTCGCCTTGACACCGAAATCGCTTAGCGTAGCCAGGATCGTCTGAGTTTTGCCCGGGCGCGGACCGTCGTCGAATGTCAGCACCACCTCGCCGGGCCGCAGGATAATGTCCGTCGTTGACCCCACGGCAAGCGTGCGCCCGCCCAGATGCCCGCTTGCAAAGATGCGCTGGGGCATGGGTTGTTGCGCGATAGGCTGTGAACCCGGAAGAATGCTGTTGGTGATAAGACCGGAATAGTCCACCGCCGGGTGTCGCGGGGCTGCATGCGGATTGGGCGGCTTGGCGCACCCTGCGAGAGCCATGGCCGCAATCACAACACCGACAAGCAAACGCGAAAGCGACACAGTGCGAACTCGGCAACAACGGAAACTGCTGCCGATTTTTCGCGATTATAGTTAACATTCCCCTCGCGAAAACTTAAGAACTACTTACCTGCCAATGCCTTGGCCTTGCGCCCCAGCGTATCCAGGGCACTCAGGAACGCTGACCGATCGGCCGGCCGGAAGCCAGCATTGTACCCCTTGATCTCGCCGGTCTCGCGCAGGTGCTGTTTCAGGTCGCGCATGGCCAGCGCCATGCCAATCGAAGCCGGTGTGAACGGCCTGCCGGTGAAACCAAGGACATGGCAGCCCTTGTCGATGGCTCGGCTCGCCAGCGGAATATCGGCCGTGAGGACAATGTCATTGGCCGTTGCATTGTCGATGATCCAGTCATCAGCCGCGTCGGCGCCCGCCGCCACGACCACCACCTTGATCATTGGATCGCGTGACGGCCGTACCCCGCCATTGCTGACCAGCGTGATTATCAGCCCCAGCCGCTCCGCCACGCGCATGGCCTCGTCCTTGACTGGGCAGGCATCGGCATCGACGAAAATGCTCGGTTCAGGCATGGGTGATGACATCCTTCACGAAGGCCAGCCGCTCGGCGACCGGCGCCTTGGGCAGTTCAACGATCCGATAGCCCAGTTCCTGGTAGACGTCACGCATTGGCCCGTAGATGCGCTGTGCGTGCTCCAGGTCTTCGGTTCGCTCTGCGTCGGTGACAAAGATCTCTGGCCACGGCGGGGCAAAGAAAGCGACTGGATTGTAACGGTAGAGCATGGCAGCGCGGTGGAAATGCCCGGCATCGGGCAACTTCAGCATGCGGCCAAAGGCAACCAGATCAGGAATACCGCGGTCGCAAAGCGTCGGCCCGGCATTGTTTCGAAGTGCCTGCCAGTTCTGGATGTCACGATCGAGCATGAGTTCGGCAAACATGCCCGGATTACGCCATTGCACGGCTGGACCATCTATGGCCGTCTGGGACTGGATGACCGCGCGGGCGGCCTCCTTCCCCACGCCGATTCCGTTCCTTGCGGCGGCGTCGAGCAACGTGGTCTTGCCGGCGCCTGGCGCGCCGGTGACAATGAAAAGGCTGTCGGCATGCTGGGGCATGAAGCGTCCTTGTGACAGGGTGGAGGGAGAGCTGGCAATGGCCGCAAAAGCAATCGACAAGGTGAGCTGGGCCGATGCCACTGCAGGCGTTGGCAATTGGCGGGGAGAGTTCGAGGGCGGCGCCCATGGTGCGGGCATCTGCGTGATCTTCGTCCACACCGAAAAGATCGGGGACGGGCCGCGCCTGCATAAACACCCCTACCCCGAAACGTTCATTGTCCGCAATGGCCGGGTGCGCTTCACCGTTGGCGCGGACACGGTCGATGCGGTTGCAGGGCAGATCGTGGTCTGCCCTGCCAACGTGCCGCACAAGTTCGAGAATCTAGGCCCGGGACTACTGGAGCAGATCGATATTCACGAGGCGGGGGCGTTCGAGACGGTTTGGCTTGAGTGATGGGCGAGCGCCCCTGTGGGAGGCGCGGCCAGATCGGTCAGGCCGGCAGCGCGCCGGATTTCCTGGCGGCAAAGGTGGCCAGCACATCCATCAGCGTCGGGTTGAGCGCATCATAGGGCTCCAACCCGATCGACTTGAGCTGGCTGCGTATGCCGTCCATGCGCGATGGATCGACCCCGCCCTCGATGACCGAAGAGACGAAGGCGGCAAAGCCGGGCGGATTGGCACCGGCTTCGACGAAGCGCTCGGAATGGATGAAATCAAGGCCTTTGAAGGCATGGTCGCGCTCGACCGGACCATACATGTGCACACCGCATGCAGTGCAGGCATGGCGCAGGATCACCGCGTTCGGATCGACCACTTTGAGCTTGTCGCCGTTCTCGAGTACTGTGACTGCGTCATGCGGCACGACGCCCACCACCGAAAAGATCGCCCCCGCCGGCTTCCAGCACTTGGTGCAACCGCAGGCATGGTTGTGCAAAATCTGGCCCTTGATAGCAACCTTCACCGGCCGATCGGTGCAAGCGCAGACAAGCGTCCCGCCGGCAAAGGCGGGATTGGCGGGGTTGGTCCCGCCGTCGAGCATTGGATGCAAAGATTCAGTCACGTTTAGTTCCTCCTCTATTGCATCGGCCCGGCGCTTTTGCGTCGGCCGACCTCAGTAGACGACCACGCTTCTGATGCTTTCGCCAGAGTGCATCATCTCGAAGCCCTTGTTGATGTCTTCCAGCCGCAACGTGTGAGTGATCATCGGATCGATCTCGATCTTGCCGTCGAGATACCAATCAACAATCTTCGGCACATCTGTGCGCCCCTTGGCACCGCCGAATGCGGTACCCATCCACGTGCGGCCGGTCACCAGCTGGAACGGTCGCGTAGCAATCTCCTTGCCGGCCCCGGCTACGCCGATGACCACCGACTTGCCCCAGCCACGATGACTGCATTCCAGCGCCTGGCGCATAACCGTGGTGTTACCAGTGCAGTCGAAAGTGTAGTCAGCTCCACCGATAAGATCGCCGCGGCGCTTGGTGAGATTGACGAGATAGGGGACGACATCGCCCTCGATCTCCTTGGGATTGACGAAATGCGTCATCCCGAACCGCTCGCCCCAGGCTTTCTTATCATTGTTGATATCGACGCCGATGATCATGTCGGCGCCCGCCAGCCTTAGCCCCTGGATAACGTTGAGCCCGATACCGCCGAGCCCGAACACGACAGCGGTCGCGCCGATCTCCACCTTGGCGGTGTTGATCACAGCACCGATACCAGTGGTGACGCCGCAACCGACATAGCAGACCTTGTCGAACGCCGCCGACGCATCGATCTTCGCCACCGCGATCTCGGGCAACACGGTAAAATTGGAGAAGGTCGAGCAGCCCATGTAGTGGTGGATCGGCTTGCCCTCAAACGAGAAGCGGGAGGTGCCGTCCGGCATCAACCCCTGCCCCTGCGTGGCGCGGATGGCCGTGCAGAGATTGGTCTTGCCCGAACGGCAGGAATAGCATTCGCGGCATTCGGGGGTGTAGAGCGGGATGACGTGATCACCCTTCCTGAGGCTGGTCACATCAGGGCCGACATCGACGACCACGCCAGCGCCCTCATGCCCGAGAATGGCCGGGAATAGCCCTTCGGGATCGGCCCCTGAAAGGGTGAAATCGTCGGTGTGACAGATGCCTGTGGCCTTGATCTCTATCATCACTTCACCGGCCTTGGGACCGTCGAGATCGACCTCGACGATTTCAAGCGGCTTGCCAGCCTGGAAGGCGACGGCGGCGCGGGTTTTCATGGCGAAGTTCTCCTTGGCGATCTTTCGCCAAGGTTTGGCACGGAGGCAGCCGACCGGCAACCTTCAGATATTGCCGACGGCAACCGCCACGTTCACCGTCGCGGCAACGATCAGCGTGTTGAAGAAATATGAGAAGGTGGAGTGCATCACCACGATCTTGCGCATCTTGTTGGAGGTGACGCGAATGTCGGAAACGGCGAATGCCGTGCCGATCACATAGGCAAAATAGAGAAATGCCACCCCGTCCGGGCTGTCGCCCTCGGGGAATTCCAGCCCGCCAATCAATTCGGCGCTCTTGCCCGATTTTGGATTGGCGGAGGGAGATTCGTAATACTCGTAGGCATAGTGCAGCGCCGCCATGGTGTGGACAGTGAACCAGCCCAGCAGCACCGACGCGACGCTGAGCAGCACCTCCTCGATCAGCGGCCCCTCCTCGCTGCCGTTCAGCGCCATGAACAGCGTTACGCAGCAGACGCCCACGATGCCCACTACGGCCGCGAAGATGAATGGTGTCGGGGTATCGGCCTCGTCAGCCCGCGATCGCAGGAAATCCGGCGTGAGCACAGGCAGCATGAAGGCTACCAACCCGAGATAGACGACGAACATGGTGATCGCGCCGAAGGGCACGGCAAATACCGGCAACAGCCAGAGCGTCAGCCCGAAAACGAGCAGGCCACAGCCGAGAGCGATAAAGAACGCCGAATGCCGGGGCAATCTGCTGGAGGCCAACCGCAGGCCGAAGGCGTCGCGCTTGCTGGCCGATTTGCTCGCCGCCTGTTTCACCGTCTGCTTGCGCCGTGTTGCCATGCTGCCCCCTGCGCCAGCGTAATGGCTGGCCGCGAGGCATACAACGTCGTCAGCCGGCAATAGCTCCCGGGCCGGGCGTAGCACCACCCGGAACCTTGCCAAGAATGATCATGCCCAGCACTTCGTCCTTGGTTACGTCGCCCGTGCGGGCGCTGCCCACCACCTGGCCATTCTTCATCACCACCACCCGGTCCGCGAGATCGAATACATCGTGGATGTCATGGCTGATGAGGAAGATGCCGATGCCATCGGACTTGAGCTGCTTGATCAGGTCACCCACCTGGGCCGTTTCCTGCGGCCCGAGCGCCGCCGTGGGCTCATCCATGATCAGAATGCGCGCGTTGAACAGGATGGCGCGGGCAATAGCCACCGACTGACGCTGTCCGCCAGACAGCGCCTTCACCGGCTCCTTGAAGCGGCGGAAGTTCGGGTTGAGCCGTCCCATCACCTCGCGAGCCTTGGATTCCATCGCCGCATCGTCGAGCGTGCCGATCGGAGTGGTGATCTCGCGGCCAAGGAACAGGTTCGCAGCCGCGTCCACGTTGTCTGCTACGGCAAGCTGCTGGTAGATCGTCTCGATGCCATAAGCCTTGGCGTCGCGCGGATTGTTGATCGAGGCATCCTCGCCGTTGATGCGGATCGAGCCGGCATCGCGCTTGTAAGCGCCCGACAGGATCTTGATCAGCGTCGACTTGCCCGCACCGTTGTGACCGAGCAAGCCGACCACTTCCCCCGGAAACAGGTCGATCGAGGCACGATCCACGGCGCGGATACCGCCGAAGGAAATCGAGATATCATTCATCTCGACGAGAGGTGTTCTGGCGTCCAGCATGACAAGGACTCCCTAGTGTTTATTGCGGCGGTAAAGCGTGTCGAGCCACACCGCGAAAACGAGAACGGCACCGACCACGATGGACTGCAGCGGGCTGTCGAGCCCCATCAGCACCATGCCCGATTGCAGCGATTGCATGACCAGCGCACCCAGCAGTGCTCCGGCAATAGTGCCCACACCGCCAGCCAGCGACGTGCCGCCGATCACCGCCGCGGCAATGACGTAGAGCTCGTCCAACGTGCCCAGCGCATTAGTCGCGGCATTAAGGCGGGCCGTCGAAATGGCTGCGGCAATGGCGCAGAGCGCACCCATCAGCATGAATATCTTGACCGTGACCCAGCGTGTATTGATGCCGGCCAGCTCCGCCGCCTCGGGATTGCCGCCCATGGCGAAGACGTAGCGGCCGAATCGGGTACGCGTGGCGATGAAGGTCATGACTACGCCGACGCCAAGCGCGATCAGCACCGGAATGGCAATGCCGTGCGAGATGAAGAGACCCGTCTCCGGAACTGTAATGCCATTGGCTGCCGCATAATTCTCGGCAATACGCCGCGGCCAGGGATAAGCATTGGCGACCCAGACGGCCGCAATAGTCAGGCCGCAGCCGATGGTCGCCAAAGCCGCCTCGGCCCAGATCGGGCGCAGCGGGAAATTGAAACGCCGGCGCTGGCGGCGGCCGAAATAGAGGCCAATCAGGATTGCCGCGCAGGCCACGATGCCAACGATCCAGCTCCACAACGCACCCACCGCGCCGGAGGGACCGCCGCCCATGAGCTGAAAGGTCGGATCCATCGGTGCCACGGTGCGACCCATGGTGACCCACCATGCCGCTCCACGCCACACCAGATAGCCACCCAGGGTGACAATGAAGGCCGGCACGCGCAGATAGGCGATGATGACGCCCTGCAGCGCACCGATGCCCACGCCCACCACAAGACCTGCCGCTAGCGACAGTATCCAGATCATCGGGTTGCCGAGGCCGAGGCCGAGTTGTGAGGGCAGAATATCGGTCTGCATCACCCCCATCACCATGCCCACCAGGCCCAGGATGGATCCGACCGACAGGTCGATGTTGCGGGTAACGATGATCAGCACCATGCCGGTTACCATCACGGCCACCGAGGCCGTCTGCACTGACAGGTTCCAGAGATTGCGGGGCGTCAGGAACAGGCCGCCCGAAAAGATGTTGAAGCCGATCCAGATGATTGCCAGGGCGCCGATCATGCCCAGCAGGCGCGTATCGAGTTCGGTGGCCATCAGGAATCGCTGCAGCGGATTCTGCACGAACCGGCTTGGATGGATATTGGTCGGAATGGCCTGCTGATCTGCCAAAGTGTCTCTCCCCGCTGGGCCGCGCCACCGTCGGGCGGCGCGGTCCTGTCACGACGATGCCGCAGCGCGAACGCCGCGGCACCGTACCTGCTCAGGATATTACGATTGAGCCTCAGTTACACGCAGCAACCGAGCCGGCGGCAACACCAGCGCACACCACGTCCTTGGCAACCCAGCCGGCGTCGATGACGACGTTGAGATTGTCCTTGGTCACGGCGACGGGAGCTATGAAGAAGGCGTTCATCTGAACGCCCTTCGGACCACCCGAGAACGGCACCACGCCGGTGACGGCGTCGAGAGCGGTGCCGCCAGCCAGCTCGAGGGCCACTTCAGCGGCCTTCTTGCCGAGTTCACGAGCGTCCTTCCAGACCGAGACCGTCTGGGTGCCGAGCGCGATGCGGTTGAGGGCGGCATGATCGCCGTCCTGACCCGAAACCGGCACGGAACCGGCGAGACCCTGCGCAGCCAGAGCAGCGATAGCGCCACCGGCCGTGCCGTCATTGGAAGCAACGACGGCGTCGACTTCGTTGTTATTGGCGGTCAGGAACTGTTCCATGTTCGCCTGGGCGACTTCCGGATTCCAGTTCTCGGTATAGGCTTCGCCGACATTCTTGATGGCGCCGGAGTCGATACCGGCCTGGAGCACTTCCATCTGGCCCGCGAACAGGAAGTCCGCATTGGGATCGGCACTGTTGCCCTTGATGAACACGAAGTTGCCTTCGGCAACAACGGCAGCAACACCGGCAGCCTGAAGACGACCGACTTCCTTATTGTCGAACGTCAGGTAGAAGGCGTCCGGGTTTTCGATCAGGCGGTCATAGCCGACCACCGGAATGCCCTCAGCAACGGCAGCAGCGACTGCAGGACCGACAGCTTCACTATCCTGGGCCAGCACGATGATCGCGTCAGCGCCTTGGGAAATCAGGCTTTCGATGTCCGTGAGCTGCTTGGAAGCCGACGACTGGGCGTCAGCCGAGATGTAGGTCGCGCCAGCAGCATCGAGAACGGCCTTGATCGCCGCTTCGTCGGTCTTCCAACGCTCTTCCTGGAAGTTGTTCCAGCTCACGCCGACTACGATGCCGTCCTGGGCGAAAGTTGAAACGCTGGCAGCACCAGTGATGACGGTCGTGCAAAGCAAGACCGCTAGAAACTTGTTCATGTCTGTCCTCCCTAGCGGGCAGTCCTCTACCCGCTTACGTGCCGGTGGCTTTGCCCCAGCGGGCACCCTCCACCGGCGCCCTGAGCATTAATTTCACTGCTCGAAAAAAGATGTGCCATGCGGCGATCCGCCGAGTCAACTTCAATTTCGAAACCCGAAATAAATACCGATTGCGATAATCGGGGAGGAATGATGTGTTGCGAGCGGTTGAGGAGTAAAGTGGTTGGCGCGGAACGTCAGCGATAGCGACAGCGTCCGGCGTCAGAACCGGGGCCTGGTGCTCGGCGCCCTGCGCGTTCAGGGCTCACTGTCGCGCACGGCGCTGGCAGCGGGTACCGGTCTCAGCCATGCAAGCATCACCGCCATCACTCAGGATCTTATCGAGCAGCAGGTCATCGTCGACCTGGAGCCTACGGAGAAGTCGGATGGCCGCGGACGGGGTCGTCCAGCGACGCTGGTGGGGTTCAATCGCCACATCGGCGCGGCAGCCCTGTTCGAGGTCGACGTCAATCGCGCACGACTGTCGCTGGTCGATTACGGCGGAGTACTGGTCGACCGCATTGAGACGCCGATAACACCCCTCACCTTTGCCGACACACCACCCGCCGTGTTCTTTGCCCAGAGGTTACGCCAGCTTCAGACCCGCAACCCCTCTGAAACGGCAGCCCTGCGTCGCGTGGCCATATCCGTCCAGGGCATTCTCGACCGAGATGGCCGGTCCCTGAAATGGTCGCCGATTGCTCACTTGGCTGACCGGCCCTTCGTCCAGGAGCTCGCGGACGCCTTCACCATGCCGGTCACCCTCCACAAACGCGGCCGGTTGCTCGCCGAGGGTTCGCGATGGCTCGATCCGACCCTGCGCGATGCAAGCGTCGCCACAGTCTTCGTAGGCTCTACCGTCGCGATGGGCATGACCTTCCGCGGTCAGATCATGGGACGGGGAGACGAGGGTGCCACTGAGTTCGGTCACATGAACCACGTGCCCAATGGCGCCCTGTGTCGCTGCGGCATGCGCGGTTGCATAGAAGCCTATGCCTCGGACTACGGGGTGTTGCGCGCCGCCTATTCGGTGCCCGAAAATGCAGCGCCGGCCGTGGCAGTGCCACAGCAGGAATATGATGGATTGATCCTGCGGGCGGAGTCCGGCGATCGTAACGCGACCCACGCCTTCAACGTCGCCGGCCGCGCCATCGGCTTTGGGTTGAGCCGCCTGATGGCCGTGTTCGATCCGTCCCACATTCTGATCGTCGGTCCCGGTGCCCGCGCCTTTTCGCTCATGCAGGCCGAGATCAACGCCGCCCTGGCGAGCAGCCTGGTCTGCCGGGTCAGCGGCCTACCTTCGGTGGTGGCGCATCGCGACGAAAAGGAGCCCATCTTCAAGGGCCTCCTGATGAAGACGCTCAGTGAAATCGACCAGGCTGACTTTGCCGCTGCCCCATCCCGGTGAGTTGGGCTATAGGGCCAGCCAGTCGTGTAGTTGATCGGCCAGCTCTGCGGGCTCCTCGTCGGCACCGTGCAACACCAGCTGAGGGTTGCTCGGTGGTTCGAACGGGGAATCGATCCCGGTGAAATTCTTGATCTCGCCGGCGCGCGCGCGCTTGTAGAGACCCTTGGGATCGCGGGCTTCGCAAACCTCGAGCGGCGTATCGACATAAATCTCGTCAAACTCGATATCGCCGGCGATCTCGCGGGCAAGCCGCCGCTCGTTCTCAAAGGGCGAGATGAAAGACACAAGCACGATCAGCCCGGCATCAGCCATGAGGCGCGCTACCTCGGCGACGCGCCGGATGTTCTCGACGCGGGCCGCCTCGGTGAAGCCAAGGTCCTTGTTAAGCCCGTGACGAACGTTGTCGCCATCGAGGATATAGGCGTGACGACCCTCGGCGGTCAGCCGCTTTTCCAGCAGGTTGGCAATCGAGGACTTGCCCGAGCCAGAGAGCCCGGTGAACCATACGATGCGGGGCGTCTGCCCCTTCATCCTCGCCCGCACGTCGCGGTTCACGTCAAAGGACTGATAGGTCAGGTTCTGGGCGCGGCGCAGACCAAACTCGATGGTCCCTGCCCCCAGTGTGGCATTGGACAGGCGATCCACCAGAATGAACCCGCCGGTCAGTCCGTTGGTCACATAGGGGTCGAAGGCGATCGGCTTGTCCGTCGCAATCGTTACGGTCGCGACCTCGTTGAGATCGATCTTGGTGGCGGCAGTGTGCTCCAGCGTGTTCACATTGGTGCGGAACTTGAGATCGGTAATGGTCGCCGGCACCAGCTGTGAGCCAACCTTGAGCAGATAAGACCGGCCCGGAAAGGCAGATTCCTCGTTCATCCAGATGAGGCGCGCCTGGAACTGGTTAGAGAATTCGGGCGTCTCCCCCGGCCGCGACAGGACGTCGCCGCGCGAGAGATCGACCTCGCGATCGAGCACCAGTGTTACCGCCTGCCCCGCCACCGCAGCGTCGAGGTCGCCACCCATGGTGACGATGCGCTTGACGCTTGCGGGTCGGCGCGACGAGGCAATGAGCACGTCGTCGCCCACCGCGATGCTGCCCGAGGCCACTGTGCCGGAGAAGCCGCGGAAATCGAGATCCGGTCGATTTACCCACTGCACCGGAAAGCGGAACTTCTCTTCCGTCCGATCCTCGGAGACGTCGATGCTCTCCAGGTACGGCACTAGCGCCTGCCCGGAATACCAGGGCGTATTGGGACTTGGTGCGAGGATATTGTCGCCACGCAGCGCCGACACCGGCACCGCCGCAAGAGTTTTGAAGCCGAGCGGTTCGACAAAGGCGCGATATTCGGCGACGATCCGGTCGAACACGGCTTGGTCGTAATCCACTAGATCGACCTTGTTGACCACCAGCATGACATGCTTCACGCCGATCAGCGACAAGATGAAACTGTGCCGTCTTGTCTGCGTCAGCACGCCCTTGCGCGCATCGATCAGCACCAGGGCAAGGTCGGCATTGGATGCGCCGGTCGCCATGTTGCGGGTATACTGTTCGTGTCCGGGCGTATCAGCGACGATGAATTTGCGCTTGTCGGTCGAGAAGAACCGATAGGCGACGTCGATGGTGATGCCCTGCTCGCGTTCTGCCGAGAGGCCGTCGACCAGCAGCGAGAAATCTATGCCCTCGTCGCCCGTGGTCCGGTTGCGGCTTTCCTTCTTGAGGCTGGCCAGTTGGTCATCGAGGATCAACTGGCTGTCATAGAGCAACCGGCCGATCAGCGTGGATTTGCCATCGTCGACACTACCGCAGGTCAGGAACCGCAGCAGCGATTTGTCCGTCTGCTGGTTGAGCCAGAGGTCGATATCGGTATCGGCAGTGGCCATGGAGAGGCTCATCAGAAATACCCCTCCTGCTTCTTCTTCTCCATGGAACCGACGCTGTCGCTGTCGATCAGGCGCCCCTCCCGCTCGGAGGTACGGCTGGCCTGCATTTCCATGATGATTTCCGGAAGATTCGAGGCGGTGGAGCGCATCGCGCCGGTCAGCGGATAGCAACCCAGCGTCCGGAAGCGCACGAGCTCCTCATGCGGCACTTCATCCCTGTTGAGGGGCATGCGGTCGTCGTCCACCATGATCAGCGTGCCAAAGCGCTCAACGATCGGGCGCTTCTTGGCGAAATAGAGCGGCACGATCGGGATGTTCTCCGAGTAGATGTAGGTCCAGATATCGAGCTCGGTCCAGTTGCTGAGCGGGAATACCCGCATGCTCTCGCCGGGATTGAGGCGCGTATTGAAGACGCGCCAGAGTTCGGGGCGCTGGTTCTTGGGGTCCCACGCATGGTTCGCGTTGCGGTGCGAAAAGATACGCTCCTTGGCACGCGACTTTTCCTCGTCGCGACGGGCACCGCCGATCGCCGCGTCGTAGCGGCCGGCATTGAGGGCCTGCCGCAAGGCGGCAGTCTTCATGATGTCGGTGTAGCGCGACGAGCCGTGGTCGAAAGGATTGATGTTGTCACGCACGCCGTCGGCATTGGTATGGGTGATGAGATCGAACCCGTATTCCTCTGCCATCCGGTCACGGAACGCGATCATTTCCCGGAACTTCCAGGTCGTGTCCACATGCAGCAGCGGGAAGGGAATCTTGCTTGGATAGAAGGCCTTGCGCGCCAGATGCAGCAGGACGCTCGAATCCTTGCCGATGGAATACATCATTACCGGCCGCTCGAAACTGGCGGCAACCTCGCGCAGTATCTCGATGCTTTCCGCTTCAAGGCTCTGCAGATGGGTCAGGGAACCAGCGCTCACTCACTACTCCATTGCGCCGGTGGGGCGCCCGAAAATCCACCTGTCACTAAGGCTGCAACCGGCTTCACATCAAGTCCGAAAAGGGTAGGCGAGCTCCTCTCCTGGGGCGCACGGGCATATTTGTCTGCCTTTGCCGAAGCGGCGGACAAGACGCACCCGCAAGCGCGCTGCGTGGCGGCTGAAAATGCGCGCTCTGGCGGCCGCGCGAAAAAAAAGTTCCGGGGCACCCCTTTGCCGCGGGCTTTGGTGACGAACTGCCCCAAATTTGCCCCATCGCCCAGTAGGGGTAGCGCGTCGCATGCACCGAATAGAAGAGCGGAATGCTGCCATGCAGTCCACGCAGGGCTGGAAAAAGGCTGCCATCGGCCTGTCGTTTGGGGGGTTAACCAGAACGGTGCAAGACTATGGCCAAAGCTTCAATGCCCGCGACGCCGGTGATACCATCGCCGGTAAATCTCAGCCTCAAGATACAGCTTTCCACTCCTGCAGGATTAGTATGTCCAATCTGATTGTTCCGGTAATTCTTGCAGGCGGACAAGGCACGCGCCTCTGGCCCATGTCGCGAGCCGCCCGTCCCAAGCAGTTTCTGAACCTGACAGGCGCTGTCACCCTGTTTCAGAAGACGCTCCAGCGTGTATCGGACACCAGTATCTATGCGTCGGCCGTGGTCATGACCAACGCTGAGTATCGCTTCATCGTGGCCGAACAGGCCGACGAGCTCGAAACGCCGTTGGCGGGGATTCTACTGGAACCGGTAGCGCGCAACACAGCGGTTGCGATCGCCGCGGCGGCCGCCTTCGTCAGTGATCGCTTCGGCCCTGACGCTATACTCCACATCCTTCCGTCCGATCACGAGGTGGACGTGGACGAAGGATATCTCCTGGCCGTACAGCACGCCGCCCAGGCGGCCGCAGCCGGTGACCTCGTCACCTTCGGTCTGGTGCCAACCCATCCGGAAACTGGCTATGGCTACATCAAGGCCGATGGCGCAGTAGGCAGTGGCGCCAGCAAGATCGAACGCTTCATCGAGAAACCCGATGCCGCGCGGGCGCAGCAGATGCTCGCGGAGGGCGGCTACTTTTGGAACTCCGGCATGTTCATGATCGGGGCCGACGCCTTCCTGCGCGAATGCGACGCCCTTGCCCCCGACGTGCTCGCCGCCGCCCGCAATTCAGTGACCAAGGCCAAGGTAGACTTGGACTTCGTTCGCCTCGACGAGGCGTCGTTCGCCGCGGCACCAGGCATCTCCATCGACTACGCCATCTTCGAAAAGACCGCCCGGGCCGCTGTGGTGCCGGTCAACTTCGGCTGGTCGGACCTGGGCAGTTGGGACGCGATTTGGAAGATCAGTTCGCGGGACGCTGCGAACAATGCGGTCAAAGGTCCGGTGACGCTGAACGGCGTCAGCAACTCGCTGGTGGTGACCGATCACGCTCATGTCGCCATTGATGGTGTCGACGACATCGCCGTCATCGCAACCAATGACGCCATCTACGTCGGCAAGTTGTCCGAAGCGCAAAAGGTTGGCGGCATGGTCAAGACGCTGCGTGCTGGCAAGCTGACAGCCAACCTGACCGAGATTCACAAGACCGCTTACCGCCCATGGGGCGGTTATTCGTCCGTGCTGAACGGCGAGCGCTTCCAGGTGAAGCGCCTGTTCGTCAAGCCGGGCAAGAAACTGAGCCTGCAGAAGCATCACCATCGCGCCGAGCATTGGATCGTCGTGCGCGGCACTGCAGAAGTCACCATCGACGGCGCGGTCACCGTGCTGAGCGAGAACCAGTCCATCTACCTCCCGCTGGGCTGCACCCACCGCCTTGCCAATCCCGGTCGCATCGAGCTGGAATTGATCGAGGTCCAGACCGGCTCCTACCTGGGCGAAGACGACATCATCCGCATCGAAGACGAATTCGGCCGCGCGTGATCATGTCCAGCGGCGCCCGAACCCGCCGGGAAACCATTCGATCGTAGCAAATCTGGGCTGTTCGGGCTTAGCCGCGCCAGCGTGTCGCCGCCGCTGAAGTCGAACTGGTGATTCCGCCAGCGCTTCCGCCATGACTTCGGCGTGCCGAGGCGCAGGGTGGTGGGGATTTGGTGCCGGCAGCAGGGTTCGAACCCGCGACCCCCTGATTCGTCACCAACGGCACGCCCGAAGCCGATGCCGCCGCTGCGCGGCTGAGGGTTCGCTATGGTGATCACCGCATTGATGACGCCGATACTGTCGTGGCGCTGGGCGGAGACGGCCTGATGCTGCAGACGCTGCACCGCGTCATGCGCACAGGCGTTCCTGTTTACGGCATGAATTTCGGCTCGGTCGGCTTCATGATGAACACCTTTTCGGAAGACGATCTGGTCACCCGCCTGGCCTCGGTGCAACGCACCCGCATCTATCCGCTGTCGATGCAGGTGCTCGATACCTCTGGTAAATTGCAGATTGCGCTGGCCCTCAATGAAGTTTCGCTCTTCCGCTCCACCTATCAGGCCGCCAAGATCCAGATCGTCGTCGACGGTGAGACACGGCTGGATGAGTTGATCTGCGACGGCGTGCTGCTGTCGACGCCGGCCGGATCCACCGCCTACAATCTGTCGGCCCATGGCCCGATCCTGCCGATCGAGGCTCCCCTGCTGGCCTTGACGCCGATCTCGCCATTCCGCCCACGCCGCTGGCGCGGCGCAATTCTGTCCAACCGCGCCGAAGTCCGCTTCATCACGCGCGAGGCAGCCAAGCGACCGGTCAGCGCAGTTGCCGACAATGTGGAATTCCAAAACGTGCTCGAAGTCACGGTTCGGGAAGACCGCACCCATGCCGTGACCCTGCTGTTTGATCCAGGCACCAGCCTTGAGGAACGCGTCCTCAGCGAACAGTTCCGCTTCTAGCGGGTCAGGCGGCCGGCAGTGCCAGTCGTTGCACGGTTTCCGGCAGCGCCATGGGTGCCGTCGCATCTTCGGCAAAAGCCGTCATCACTCCGCGCGCCGCCTTGCGCGCCAGTACGATGTTCTGCTCGCTGAGATAGGCAAAGGCCTCCTCCAGCTCTTGCGGAATTTGCCGGCCATGCTCGGCGATCAGTTCCTCGGTCAGCGCTGTCACCACATAGTGTCGCGCTGCAGCGTCGTCGGCTAGGTCGCTGGCGCGCGCATGCAGCACCAGCCGAGCCAAGAGGTTCCGCACCCCCTCGCCCAGTCCGCAGCGGGCCAGTAGCGCATTGAGCGCCGCCCGACTGCCGGTCTCGAGCAGGGCGAACACCTTCGTGCGTGGCGTCTGCGCCAGCTCGGCCAGGCAATCCGCAAAAAACATCACATGTCCGGTCACCACCGCGTGCAGCAGCACTCTCGTATTAACCCGGTCCGTGACGATCAGGTCCGATACATAGGCCGCGGCACTGGTCCGCACCGCTTCGCGCTCACCAATGGCCGAGAGGGCCGTGTCGCAGGAGTCGCGCAACAGGCGGTTGAGCTTATCCTCGGCGACGGCGCCCTTGACGATCCGCGCATCGCGCAACGCCTCTGTCGCCTTCTGCACCAGCAGCAGGCGGGCCGCGGCCGGAAGGTCCGGCCTTGCCAGCAGCGCACCGCGCATATCAGCGCCGCCGCCGAACGACGCGGCCAGTTCCGATAGCAGTCCTGTTTCCAGGGCTACGTCATGACGGCGCAGCAGGCGCAGGGTCACCGCACCCTGCCCGCGCGCCACGATCGCCGCGGCCAGCCGCGGGCTGAGCTCGGCCCGTTGGCTAACCGCCACCAGCATGGACATGTCGAGCGTCTTGATCAGCCCGATCAGGTCGGCATCAATGAGCACAGGAGAATATTGCAGCACGGCGCGGGCGATGATCGAGCTGTCATGCAGCAGCGCCAGCATGATCGGGCGCGGCGCCTCGCTGGAATGCAGCAGGCCATAGGCCAGCGCCGCCCGCACCTTTACCGACGGATCGTCGAGAAAGCCGATCAGCGCCGCGTAGAGAGCGGCCTGCTCGTCGGCAGGCCCGAAATGGTTGAGATAGGCCCGGGCCGAAAGGTGTGCTGCGCTGCCACGCTCTTCGCTATCTGCGGATTGAGATAGCGAAACAAACTCATGATACGCAACCATTCCAGTCTCCGCACAGCGCAGAGTTCACCTTAGCGGTGAAGGCTTAAGGAACGGTTCACCATGCCTGGCAACGGGCTGGTAAGGATCAGACGGCGGCGAGTACGAACTGGAACAGCTGACTGGTGCCGACCCAGAGGCCAGCGAATAGTGCCCAGCCCGTGAGAGCCGCACCTAGGATGATCCAGCCCCTAGGGAGCGGCAGGGGCTGCTGAGCGTGCAGAACTGCAGTAGTCCGGCGCATTTTCCGCCTCCTTGGCGCGTCAGGAGAATTCTTCTCTCTACACCTGCGATTACACGATCACTTCATTAAGCCTTCGCCCAATCAAATAGTCGGCATTTTATGCAACTACGGCTTTTGTCCATGGCTTGGACTGCATACCTTCCAAAAGGTAAACGCCATCGCCGTGCACAAGTTGCTATCGGGCATAAAGTTGAGTGAAGAATGCGCCCCCATCACCATCAGTAGTGGTCACCGGAAGATCCTCGACTTCATTCTTGAACAAACCCGTAAACGACATATTTGCTGGCGAGAACCGCGACGGAACTACAGGTAATTCCGGTATGACAGGCTGCCCGGCCATTTGTTGGGCCGCAAACGTAGCATTGGTATCGCTGGCCTCATGCTTGGAAACCAGCACGCGATACACCTCGCGGATCGTCCTGGGCTGGCCCTCGGAATAAAAGATCGCCCGATTGGCCGACGCCTGCTTGGGAAACAGGTCGGCGGCGATCTGGTCGGGGTTCTGCAGGCCGGCGGTAAACATCCGCTCCGCCCCCTGGGCTCCCATGAAATGCGCGATATAGAGTTCGCCGGCGCTGGGCATGCGGCCAAACCGCTGGTTCAGGTAGTCACCATTACTCTTGGTGAACGCGGCGGCGAGATCTGCGGCAATTCTCGGGTCCTCCCGAAGCGCAAGAATTTCCGCTTTGCTCCCGGCATCGCGCACGAAGTAGTCCCCGTCCGACGACCGCTCGATATTGTTGGCGATGTCGCCATAGCCGAGCCTCGGACCCTCTTCCTTCATCACCTGCAGCCATGTGCTTTCGAGGAACTGGAACAGCCCGACGGCCGAGGAGGTTTGCGCCTTGGCCTGCGGGTTGAGGCTGCTCTCCCGCATGGCGGTCTGCAGCAGATAATCGAAATCCACGCCATTCCGGTCGCCGGCCGCCGTCAGCACATAGGCCAGGCTCTGTGGCACGGAAATTGGCTGTACGCCCATCGACAGGCTCGTCTCGCAGATTCGTTAATCTGACCACTAGAACGCCACAAACGCTAACAGTCTGTTAACCAGTACGACCGAGACGTTAAGATTTGTCCCAATGGCTGACAATTTCGGCCAGCGCCGGTCGTGGCCGGTCCTCGATGACAGCGGTTGGCGTACCGATATGCACGAACCCCACGAACTGCTCCCCGTCCCGCGCCCCCAGCATCGCGGCCGCTGTGGCGTCGAACGCATACCAGCGCGTCACCCAGGAGGCGGCAAAGCCCAGCGCATGGGCCGCATGGAGCAGATTGAACGCCACGTTCCCCGCCGATAGCAACTGCTCGAATTCGGGCACCTTGGGATGCGCCTTGGGCGATGAGATCACGCCGATCGTGACCGGCGCCGGCAAAAACCGCTGCCGCTCGATGTCGAGACTGGCCTCGTCGAGATCAGGATTGTTCTTCCGGGCGATCTCGGCCAGCTTTTCGCCTGCCTGCTGCCGGGCCTCGCCTTCGATCAGGATCAGGCGCCACGGCGTAATCTTGCCGTGGTCGGGGACCCGCGTTCCGATGGTCAGGATCTGCTTGAGCTCTGCCGGCGTTGGGCCGGGCTCCCTCAGAAAGGCTATGCCGACCGAGCGGCGGGTGAGCAGATAGTCGCGCAGGGCGGCATTGGCAGGCATGGGCAGACTCCGTTTCGGCAGCAGCAGTATCGCGAAGCGCCGCATCGCGCCAGAAGCTGGGCAAATCCATCGCCCACTCCATTGCGGTGTTTTCATCGCTCAAGGTCTGTGACACAGCTTTTCCCCAATCGCGCCTTATGACGGCGCAACTGATTCAGCCAGCTTGGCTCCAGCGGCCAGGGAGACCCGATGCGCTTGCGACCACTACTTGCCTTCCTGCTTGTGCTGGCTGCCGTGGCTCCCGCATTCCCGTCGATCGCCGTGCCCGTCATGGCGCAGGAGGCAGCGGACGAAATGCCGCCAATGCCGCGCCCGCGTCCCGATCCGGATAACTTGCCGACCAGCCCTGCTTCCGGCTCCGGGCCCGCACAGGCAACACCGGCCACCGACGCGATTGCTGCGATGACCTCGGTGCCGCAGGACGTGACCCTCAGTGCCCGCATTACCCAGGATGGCGCGCCGATCCCAGATGGGCTGGTCTGGCGCATCTTCGATACCCAGCCCGATGCCAGCGGCGAACTGGCCTTGGTCGCCAAGTCCGATCTCGGCGCCCCCACCGTTGAATTGCCGCCCGGCGAGTATGTCGTCCATGTCGCCTATGGGCGGGCTCAGACCAGCGAACCCCTCTCCGTCGTCCCGGGCGCCAACGAAAAGTCTTTCGTGCTTGAAGCTGGCGCTCTGCGGCTCAATTCCGCAGTAACCGGAGACATCGCCATTCCGGTTGGCCTGCTGAAGTTCGACATCTTCACTGCCGGCGAAGAGAACGATCGGGCGCTGGTGGCCGAGGGGCTGCTGCCCAACGACATCGTCACCCTCAACGCCGGCACCTACCATATCGTGTCCTATTTCGGCTCGGTGAACGCGGTGGTTCGCGCCGACCTGCGCGTCGAGGCCGGTCAGTTGACCGATGCGACGCTCTATCACCACGCCAGCCAGGTCGGCTTCAAGCTCGTCTCCGAAGAGGGCGGCGAGGCCATCGCCGACGTCGAATGGACCATCAAGACGGCTGACGGCGCCACCGTATTCTCGGACCTTGGCGCCTTCCCTTCCACAGTGCTGGCCGAAGGCGAGTATCTGGTTCTGGCCAAGCAGGGGGCGCAGGTCTTCAACCGCGAATTCCAGGTTCAGGCTGGCTCGGCCCGCGAAATCGAGGTCCTGACGACCGTCTACTGACCAAGATTGGACAGTTTGCTCGTCGCCTTGAGGCTCATTGGTAGCAGGCGGAAGCTCCCGGCCCACGCGGCATAGGTGCCCGACGCTACCCCGTTGCGTTCTGCGCCCTCATAGCTGTCCTGCCCGGGCAGGATTTCCACGCGCACCAGTCCGGTCTCGCCTGGTTGCAGTATCCCGGCATGCACGGCAGCCGAAGCGAGGCGCGAGTCGTCGGTATAGATGCTGTCGCCCCAGACTGGTCCCGAGACGTCGCCCGCAATCTCGAAAGTCAGGATGGCGCCGTCCTGCCCCCGGTAAAGGGATACGTCACCTGGGTCGGGCAGGACGATGCCGCCATTCACCCGCGTGACACCCGCAAAGCGGTAGGCAACGTCCCAGCTTGCATAGCTCCGGCTCACCACCCCGTTCCGCTCTACCCCGTTATAGCTGGCCGGTCCGGCGACCACCTCGACAGTCACCACACCGGTTTCGCCCGGTTCGAGTAACCCGGCATGGACCGCGGCAGTCGCCAGCACGGAGTCACTGGTATAGATGCCATCGCCCCAGATCGTGCCCGTCGTGTTGCCCAAGACCGTGAACTGCAACGTCTCACCCACGGCATTGGCAAACGCGAACATCGTGCCAGGATCGGGCTGGGGGCGTGCTGGCGCGGCGACCGCCGGGGCACCGAGCTTGGCTGAGCTCTGCGAGCCGGGGTCCTGCGCAAACGCGCCCTGCCCTAGCATCAGTGACATGGCCACGGCCGGCAAGTATCTGGCTACTGAAGCGAACCACACGGCTGTTGGGCTCTCGGCTGGAGGCGACGGCGCAATATTGCCCTTCGCGCCCCCACTGACAAGCGTGACCGGATTGCGCAGCGTTTGCCTATTGAAGCCGCGCGGCCGATGCCCCAGATTGCGCCCACGTCAAAGCGGGAGAACATCACTATGCCGTTCCACACCACGACCCGGCAGCGCCTGGGCATTCTTGCGACTGCCGGTCTGTTGAGCGTCGCCCTGCCGGCTGGAAGCGCATGGGCGCAGAAGATCAAAAACAAGGATGCGGCACCCGCAGCGACGTCCGCCACCACTTCGGAGTTCAGCGTCGACATCCCCACCATCGACGCCATCGACTCCAACGTCGATGAAGCAACACTGCGCTCGATCTTCAGCGGCAACGTGGTCGATAACGCTGGTGCGCTTGCCGGTCTCAGCGCGACCAGCATCACCATTCCCGAAATCACCCTGTCAGCGACGACGACCATCGAAGGCGAGGCCAATGAAGCGGTCGTCACCTTCACCGATCTCGTGCTGTCGGACGTCTCCGGCGGCACCGCGGCTTCGGTCAGCCTCGCCGGCATGAGCGTCGATGCCGGCGAGAACGGCGCCGCCGAGTTTGGCGCCGTTTCCGCCTCCACCTTCAATATCGGCGGCGTCCTGGGGCTTTACGGCCTTGTCGATGCCGGCGGCCAGACCGAACTTGAAACCATCTATAGCGATTTCAGTTTCGAGGGCGGCACCTTCGAAGCCCCCGAAATGAGCTGCACCATGGGTTCGATGACCGTAGCCGAGTTCAAGGCCCGGCCGCTCAACCATACCTTTGGCGAGATAATGGCTTTGGCCGAGACCCTCGAGGCGCAGGAAGACGACCCTTCGCCCGAGCTGATCGGCGCTGCTCTGCGCATGTATGTGGACCTGTTCACCGCGTTTGAATCATCCCCCGCCGAGTTCGGTGGCTTCGACTGTTCTGGTGTAGATGACGAAGGGAACAACCTGACCTTCACGATCGCCGGCATGTCGATGGGTAGCATGAGCCCCGGTGTCTACCCGGAAATCTCGCTGGATGGACTCGACGTCACCGTCGAAGGCGACGGTTCGGTGCAGGTGGGCAATATCACCTTCAAGGAAATGGACCTGTCGGCACCCATCGCTGCCGTCGAGGCCGCCCCGGAGGCCATCGACGAGGTCTGGTTCACCGAGAATGCCCGCTCGTTGATCCCCGCCTTTGCCGGGCTCTCCTTCAGCGATGTCGCGGTAGATGTGCCCGATCCCGAGGCCGATGGCGAGCGCATCCAGGCCAGCATCGGCGCCTTCGACCTGTCGCTCGCCGACTATCTCAACGGCATTCCAACCAATGTCCTGACCACGGCCAGCAACATTTTTATCGAGCTGCCGGAAGATAGCGACGACGAGCAGATCCAGCAGTTGATCAGCCTCGGCGTGACCAGTGTCGACGCCGGCTTCACCCTCGACGCTTCATGGAACGAGGCCGAAAACACTATCTCCGTCAATGACATCTCCATCACCGGCGCCGATCTGGCTACCATCAAGCTGGCCGGGACCATCACCAACGCCACCGAGGCCCTGTTCGGCATCGATGAAGACGCGGCCCTCGCCGCCGCTATGGGCGTCGCGATCAGCCACCTCACGCTCGACGTCACCGATGCCGGCCTTTCCGACATCATCCTGGCGCGCGTCGCCGCCGATCAGGGCTCCGATCCCGCCACGATGCGTCCGGTCTTTGCCGGCCTCGCTGAAGGCACTGTAGTCGGCCTGCTCGCAGGCGCAGCCGAGGCACAGAAGGTCGGCGCGGCGCTCAACGCCTTCGTCAGCGGCAAGGCCAAGTACCTGACCATCGAAATGACCGCCAAGGAACCTCCGGGCCTCAGTCTCATCGACTTCATGGCGGCCGAAAGCGATCCGACCTCGCTCATCGGCAAAGTCATCATCGACGCCACTGCCAAGTGACAAACAAAAGGGCCGCTTTCGCAGCGGCCCTTCTTCTTTCAACCAACCTCGCGGGCCGCTATACCAAGTCCCCAGGCCAACAGCTCCTGCGCCACCTCCGGCGTGCTGCCCTCGACATAGCAGCGCAACTCGGGCGCATTGCCCGACGCCCGGAAATGCACCATATCGCCAGACTTCGTACGGAACTGCAGCCCGTCGATCTTCGTCAGGCTGGCAATGCCATGCGGCTGGAACAGCGCCTCGGCATATTTCTGATCGCTGGCCAGCCGATGCAGGAAGACGCCGCTACGCTCGCCGGGGACATCCTGCAGCCGATCCGCCAGCGCATGCTGCAGCGGCAGCGCCGCCACCAGCTCATCGAGCGTCTTGCCCTCCGCCCGCGCCAGGCCGAGCGCGCAAAGGATCGGCAGGACCGCATCCCGGGTGGCGAGCGGCGCGAGGTCACGCCCGGCCACGCTGACGCCTCGCCCGACAAACGTGCCCCCATTGGCTTCGAAGCCGATCACGGCGCCGTCGGCACTCTCCATCGCCTCGACGACATATGGCGATCCCACCCTGGTCCTGATGACGCGAGCGAAATAGCCAGTCCGCTCGATGGCAGAGTTGGACGTCACCGGGGTGACCACCGTCTCGGCCCCGAGGTAACGCGCCGCCAGCAG
>JBARWY010000115.1:0-2287 GCA_049647065.1 Devosia sp.
CGCCTACCCCAGATTCTGAGCTCGGTGACGGGAGCCACTGTAGCGCTTTTGATTTTCGCCGGCACGGTTCACGCGGAAACTATGCCGCCGTTGCCTGCTGCGATCCAGGAAGCCGGCAAGATCCGCATCGGCGTCAAGTGCGATAGCCCGCCGTTCGGGCTTACTGGCCCAGATGGCAAGCCCACGGGCATCGAGGTCGAGATGGCCAAGAAGATCGGGGAGTATGCCTTTGGCTCCCCGGACGCGTCCGAATTGAGCTGCGTCACCTCGGACGCCCGCATCCCATCGCTCAATGGCGGCAAGATCGACCTGATCCTAGCTACCCTGGGCCGTACCGAGGCTCGCCAGGAGGTCATCGACTACTCAGACATCTACTTCTGGGGCACTAGCAACGCGATCGTACCCAAGGACGGCCCAGTGCAGGCCTTGGCGGACTTGGAAAATCAGACCGTGGCCATCGTCAAGGGCGCCTCGCAGATACGTTGGCTGGAAGAACACATCCCCGGGATCCAGCTTCTGCAGCTCAACACCACCGCCGACTCCGTCCAGGCCCTTCTTCAGGACCGTGCCGTGGCCTACGTGGGCGACAGCGGACTGATCTACACCCTGGCGTCCAACTACCCCGAGCTTCGTGTCGTTGAGGAAGGTCTCGATCCTGGCGTCAACGGGATCGGCCTGCGCAAGAACGAGCCCGAGCTCCAGGCTTTCGTGAATGCCGCCCTTGTACGTCTGCGCAGCGAGGGCTTCTACGAGAAGGTGATCCCTCAGTTCGTCACCGAGGGGCCTGTCGTCGAGGTCATGCTTAGGGGTTTCCTGGAAGAGGCACCCCAGCAGTAGTTGCTCTCAGGGGCGCCGCGTCGCAGATCGAAATGATCCCGCGATCAACGGTTTCGCGGCCACGCTGCGGGGTATCGCCAGTCGGCGATCGAGCAGACGGCGCCCCTGATCGATATCCATCGCTGAAGCAGATCTAACTGGTCGGGCTCGAAGCCCATGAGGAGGGACGAACTGGATGCGTGCAATACCGATTATGAAGGTTGTCGCAACAGCCACAGCGATCATCGCTTTGCTGGCAGGCGCCGTTCAAGCGCAGACCATGCCGCCACTTCCCCAGGCCATCCAGGATGCGGGCGTGCTTCGCTTTGGCGTCAAGTGCGACTCCCCGCCCTTCGGCTTTACCGGCCCCGACGGGCAGCCCGTCGGCGTAGAGGTTGCCATGGCCAAGGCCATTGCCACGTACGCGTTTGGCTCGCCGGACAAGGCAGAGTTGACGTGCGTGACCAGCGATGCTCGCATTCCATCGCTCAACGGAGGCAAGATCGATCTCATACTCGCGACGCTCGGGAAGAATCCCGAGCGCGAAAAAGTCATCGACTTCTCTGATCATTACTTCTGGGGGACGAGCAATATCGTCGTGCTCAAGGACAGCCCCATCCAGAAGCTAGCGGATCTGGAAGGCAAGACCTTGCTCATCAACAAGGGAGGGTCTCAGATCAGGTGGTTCACGGCGAACATGCCTGCAGTTAACATCATGCAATTAAACACCATGGCGGACAGCGTTCAGGCGCTGCTCCAGGGCCGTGCCGACGCATACGCCGGCGACGGAGGGCCGCTTGCGGTGCTCGGCTCCAACAACCCAGAACTCCGCGTCGTCGAGGAAGGTTACGATCTGGGAACGAGCCACATCGGCGTCGCCAAGAACGCCCCGGAATTGATGGCCTTCGTCAATGCAGCGCTCAAGCGGCTGGACGATGAGAATTTCTATCCCGCCGCCGTCAACGAATATGTCGAGGATCCGGCGGTCCAGGGCCTCATGCACAAAGCATTCGAGACCCAGCCGCCTGCCGCGAACTGACCTATCACAATCCCCTGGCCCGACCGTCGCGACGTCGGGCCAGACTAACCATCCACAGCCACGATCCGGACCATAGCAGATGGATTTCGACTACATCATACAGGCGCTACCCGCCCTCCTATCGGGGTTGATGATGACCATTATGGTCAGCTTCCTGGCCGTCGTATTCTCCCTGTTCATGGGCCTCGTCGGCACGGTCCTTAGGTTGACCGGATTCAAGCCGTTCCAATACCTCGTTACAGCCTTCGTGGAATTCATCCGGGGCACCCCGTACCTCGTCCAGATATTTTTCATCTTCTACGGCTTGCCGGCGATGGGTCTGAAGCTGTCGATCTTCTGGTCCGGGGTAGTGGCGCTCAGCCTGTGGGCGAGCGCGTTCCACATCGAGAACTTCCGGGCTGGTTTGACCGCGGTGGGCCGGGGGATCCAGGA
>JBARWY010000116.1:0-6541 GCA_049647065.1 Devosia sp.
GATCGGATCATGATCTGCGTCTCCCGGGCTCGGAGCGGCGACCTTGTCCTTGATCTCTGATCCAATCAGGCTGGGGGCTCTCGGGCTCGGTCGCGGCTTCATGCTCACGCTTCCAAGCCTGCGTGTCGATCCGCATGTTCGCCTTGTGGCCTGCGCCGCCCCCCGGGCCGAAAGCCGCGAGGCCTTCGCTGCCGAGTTCAAGGCTTCCGCATACGCATCGGTTGAAGCACTCGCTGCAGACGACGCAGTCGAAGCGGTCTACATTGCCACCCCGCATCAGATGCATCGGGAGCATGCGGAGGTTCTCGCCCGAGCGGGCAAACACCTCCTCATCGAAAAACCCCTGGCCGTGACGATGGAGGATGCCGATGCGATCGTTGCGGCAGCGGCGGCAGCTGGCGTGACGCTGATCACCGGGCCGAGCCACAGTTTTGATCCTGCGGTGCTCGCGGCGCGGGACCTGATCGCCTCGGGCGCCTTCGGGCGGGTCCGTATGATCCACGCCTTGAACTACACAGATTTCCTTTACCGGCCACGCCGGCCCGAGGAGCTCCGTACCGAAGAGGGCGGCGGCGTGATCTTCAGCCAGGCCGCCCACCAGGTGGACGTAGTCCGTCTGCTCATGGGGGCGCCTGCCCTCTCGGTAACAGCATCTACGGGAGCCTGGGATGCCCAGCGTCCTACCGAAGGCGCTTACGCAGCGCTGATCAGCTTCGCCGGTGGCGGCTTCGCCAATCTCGTCTATTCAGGCTACGCGCATTTCGACAGCGACATGTGGCAAGACTGGATCGGCGAATTGGGCGGTCCCAAAAATCCGGAGCTTCATGGTGCCGCACGGCGGGCACTCAGTCGCGTCAGCACGCCGGAGGATGAGGCGCGTCTGAAATCGGGCCGTACTTATGGCGCAATGGAAGCGCCGCCCCCTGCTCCGCATTCCGAGCATTTCGGCCCCGTCATTGTGAGCTGCGATCGCGCCGATCTTCGCATTACGGCAAAAGGCGTCGAAATATCCGGCGATTTCGAACGCCGCTTTCATCCCGCGCCACCCGACCCGGCACCCCGTGCCCCCACCCTCCACGCTCTCTATGAGGCGGTCCGCTTTGGGCGCAAGCCAGCCCAAGCTAACGGATGGGGCCGGGCTAGCCTCGAAATATGTCACGCGATGCTGGAAAGCGCGGCATCGGGGGACCGAGTGCGGTTGGCGCAACAGACCTGACGGCCGGAACGGCACTGGTAACGACGGAGGAAAAGAAGTGCCTGACATTCAGCTATCCATAGCAATGGGCGACTACGACCGGACCCGGTCGATCTACGACGGGCGGGTGAAGATCGACGGTGTCGCACCGACGACGATGCTCCTGAGTCCCGAGGAAATGTTCTTTCGGGTCTTCCGTCATGAGGCGTTTGACGTGAGCGAGATGTCATTCTCGTCCTATTGCGTCAAACTTGCCGCAGGTGATCCCTCCTACATCGCCATTCCGGTCTTTCTCTCGCGTGCCTTCCGTCATAGTTCGATCTATGTCCGGTCTGATCGCGGTATCCATAGGCCGGAAGATCTGCGCGGCCGCCGGATCGGGATCGCCGAGTACCAGCTTTCCGCCAATGTCTGGGTGCGCGGCATTCTCGAAGACGACTTCGGCGTAAAACCATCGGAGATAACCTGGGTGCGCGGCGGCATGGATGCCCCGGGCCGCCCGGAAAAGATCAAGGTGACCCTGCCGGCGGACATCCGCATCGAACTGGCCCCCGAGGGCGCGACGCTCGATGGCATGCTGCGATCCGGTCAGATCGACGGCTTCATGGGACCACGCGCTCCACGCTGCTTCGACGAGGGCCACCCCGACATAAGGAGGCTGTTCGAGGACGGTATTGCCACCGCCTCAGAATACTACCAACGAACACGCATCTTTCCGATCATGCACCTTCTCGGTGTACGCCGCAGGCTCGCCGACGCCCATCCCTGGTTGCCAGGGGCGCTGCTCAAGGCGTTTTCGGAGGCGAAACATGTGGCGGAAGCTGCGCTGGCAGATACGTCAGCCACCAAGGTGACCATGCCTTTCGTAGAAGACACGCTGGCCGTCTCTCGTCGGCTGATGGGCAACCAGATATGGAGCTACGGCCTCGCGGACAACCTGCATGTGGTCGAGGCATTTCTCGACTATCATCATCGACAGGGCCTCTCGCCTCGCCGATTGCGCGCAGAAGAGTTGTTCCATCCGGCGACAACCGAATCCTATTCCCTGTGAGAACCGCTGTGACCATCACCAAAGCAGACTACGATCTCGACGCCGGTGAGGTGGTGGAGATCGAGACGCCCGCGGGACTTCGGCATGTGCAGGTTCTGGCTGTGCGGGCGCCCTATCCTGAGATCTTGCGCGCCATTCGTCCCGGGGCGGCGACGGACGCCGCGTCGCTCGCCGCCCGCCCCACTGCCTTTGCTGCCATGACCGATCTCGGCCGGGCGCTGTCGCGCGGCGAGGTCAAGGGTCGGCTGCTCGGGCGTGCACCGGCGCCCGAAGACGGGCCGGAGCTCACAACGTTCCGAATTCCCGTCCGCAATCCCCGCGGCGGCATCGCCTATTGGTGGCTCTGGGATGAAGATGGGCTTCGGCTTGATCCAGATGACGGCCCTTCTGATCGGGCCTCCAGGGAGATCACGTCAATTGCCCGCCTGATCGATCGCCTGGCGGCCTTGTAAAGATTAGGACTCAATCAGGCCACGGGTCGGAGGCATCTTCAGACCACGGGCCTCCGCCTCCATCTCGTCCTCGGTGAGGTTTTCGAGTACTCGAAGCAATACGTCGCGGAACGCCGACCGTTCGGCCTCATCCACGCCACGAAGTGCTCTTTCATTGGCATCGACCGCTAGTGGTTCAAGCACCTGGCGCAGTTCATGGCCGCGCTCGGTAAGGAAAGTATGCTGCTTGCGGCGATTCCCCGATAAGGACCGCCGCACGACCAGACCCTGTCGCTCGAGTTTCGTAAGCGCAGTATGGACCGTGGGCTCGGTCAGGCTGGCCCGCTCCGCGAGATCACGCTGGGTAAGGCCTTCCTCCTTCCACAGGATGCGCAGAAAGACCCATTGGCCGAAGGTGACCTCATGTTCGGAAAGCCTGAAGGCAAGCGACCTGTTGAAGCCGCGCGCACAAAGCCGCACCAGATGGGCGAAACGTTCATCCACGAAGATGGCGGAGTTTTCTTGCAACATTCCGTTCCCTAGCCTTGATTTCACGCATAACTGCAGGCGCCGCACGATCCAGCGGCCAGCTCCATGCTCGCAACCAACTCTGCAATTTCGTGTACCCCGAGTTGCAAACCATATCAGACAAAGCGGCCCCGCATATCCATTAGCCGCTCAAGGCGATGGCCTGGATGCATACCGGATCGCGTCCACGAAAGCAGAGAATGCGGGCGATGCCTGGCGGCGGCTTGGATAGTAGAGGTGATAACCCTGCCAACTGGGCGACCAGTCGGCGAGGACCTCAACCAGGTCTCCCCTGTCGAGATAGGGCTTGGTCAGGTCCTCCGGCACATAGGCAAGCCCGTGACCGTCCAGTGCCGCATCAAGTACAGGGATCACGCTGTTGAACGCCAGTTGGCCTTCAACGCGCACGTTGAGCTCTCTGCCATCCTTCTTGAACTCCCAGGCATAAAGCCCGCCGGCAGTAGTGAGCCGCATGTTGATGCAGCTATGGTTGGTCAGCTCCTGCGGCGTCTCGGGCTTCGAGCGTCTTTCGAAATAGTCCGGAGTCCCGACCACCGTGAAACGCCAGTCCGGGCCGATCCTGACTGCGATCATATCCTTGCTCAGGGCCTCGCCCAGGCGAACCCCTGCATCGAAGCGCTGCTCGACGATGTTGGTGAAACCGTTGTCGATGACCAGTTCCACGTTGATATCGGGATGGTCGCACAGGAATGGCTTGAGCATCGGCCGGAAAATGGTGCCGATGACGTAGTCGCTGCAAGCGATCCGGATATTGCCGGCGGGCTTGTCCCGCAGTTCGCTGAGCCGGTCGATCTCCGCGTCGATCTGCTCGAAATGCGGCCCGATCGAGCGCATCAGCCGCTCGCCGGCTTCGGTAGGCGAGACGTCGCGGGTGGTTCGGGACAGCAATCGGATGCCGAGCCGCTCCTCTAGGTGCCGTACGGAATGGCTTAGGGCGGATGGCGTCACGCCGAGCTGGGCGGCAGCCCTGGTGAAACTGCGCTCCCGGGCAACGGCTAGAAACCCGATCATTTCGTGAATGTTGTTCCGCGCCATTACTGAATCCAATTCACAGCCACACGTACATTACCCCTACTAATCCATCAGCGTGCAGTCGGCTAGGTTGCACGCAGCGGCCAGGCAGATCGAGGAGACGGCGATGGACGTAATACGCGCGGGTTCCCGCCCAACGGGGAAGGGTCCGACAGACTGGTTTACCGGTACGGTGCGCATCGACCCGCTTTTCAACCCGCACGCTTCCGGACGAGCGCAGGGGGCCAGTGTCACCTTCGATCCCGGCGCGCGGACCGCCTGGCACACCCACCCGCTCGGCCAGATCCTGATCGTCACCAGTGGCACGGGCCGGGCTCAGCGGTGGGGCGGCAAGATCGAAGAAATCCGCTCCGGCGACATCGTCTGGTTTCCGCCGGGCGAAAAGCACTGGCACGGTGCTTCATCCGAACAACCGATGACCCACCTCGCCATTCACGAAGTACTCGACGGCAAGGCCGTCGACTGGCTCGAAAAGGTAACAGACGCCCAGTACGGGCAGTTCAAGAGTGCAAAGGAAATCTCATGACCGACGCTCCAGCAAAGAACCCATTCAGCGATATCGCCCCGGCCCTAGGCAAGTACACCGACGAGGTCCTTTTCGGCGATGTGTGGACGCGCGAGGGACTCTCGCCGCGCGACCGCAGCCTCGTCACCATCACGTGCCTGATCTCGAACTACCGGGTGAACGAGATGCCGTTCCATTTCAAGCGTGCGCTGGAGAACGGGGTCACCCGCGAGGAAATCGTCGAGACCATCACCCACCTCGCCTTCTATGCCGGCTGGCCGGCGGCCGGTACCGCGCTGGGCATTGCCCGTGGCGTATTCGACGAGGCGGGCGTCTAGTCCGGCTCCGACGCCCCCAGCGCCGTGGTTTCTGTTGCCGACAAGTCCGGCAAGCGAAGCGCCTTTCATCACCTGACAGACCTGGAAGTCATCCATGCTCGGAACCATGCTTTATGCCCCCGGCGATGTGCGCGTCGAAGACCGCGACGAGCCGAAGATCCTCAAGCCCACCGATGCCATCATCCGGCTGACCGCGACCTGCATCTGCGGGTCCGACCTGTGGCCGTTCCGTGGCCTCAACGATGTCAAGTCGCCGATGGCGATGGGACACGAATATTGCGGCGTGGTGGTCGAGGTCGGCAGCGACGTGAAGACCATCAGGCCGGGTCAGTTCGTGGTCGGCTCATTCGTGCTTTCCGACAATACCTGCCCGCATTGCCGGCACGGGTTCCAGTCCTCTTGCGAGCAGCGCGAATTCATGACTGGTGGACAGGCCGAACTGGCCCGGGTGCCTCTGGCAGACGGCACGTTGATCGCGACCGAGGAAATGCCGTCCGACGACCTGATCCCGAGCCTTCTGGCAGCCTCAGACGTGCTCGGCACCGGCTGGTATGCGGCCGACGCGGCACGCGTCCAGCCCGGCTCGACGGTCGTTGTCGTCGGGGACGGCGCGGTCGGTCTCATGGGCGTGCTCGCGGCCAAGCAGATGGGCGCTGGCCGCATCATCGCCATGAGCCGGCACAGGACGCGCCAGGATTTGGCGCTCGAATATGGTGCGACCGATATCATCTCGGAGCGCGGCGGCGCCGGCGTTGCGCGGGTCAAGGAACTCACACAGCGCATCGGGGCAGACGCAGTCCTCGAATGCGTGGGTACTCAGGAATCCATGCAGCAGGCGATCAATTGCACCCGTCCGGGCTCGATGATCGGCTATGTCGGTGTCCCTCATGGCGTTGAGTTTGACGGCGAGCGGCTGTTCTACTCGCAGACAGGCATGATGGGCGGCCCTGCCCCGGTCCGGCGCTTCCTGCCCCACCTGCTGGACCTGATCCTGACGCGGCAGATCAATCCCGGCAAGGTCTTCGATCTCGAGCTGCCGCTGGCCGATGCCGCGGAAGGCTATCGAGCCATGGATGAACGCCGCGCCATCAAGACGCTGCTGCGGCCATGACGAGGTTGTCGTGAGCACCTGGGCGAAAGACGAGCTGGACCGGATCGCAGCGGCCGACGACCTGCGCATCGCTCCGTTCCGCGAGGACGGCAAGACCTATGGCACCCCGACATGGATATGGTCGGTGGTAGTCGATGGCGAGTTGTATGTGCGAGCCTACAACGGCACCGCGTCGCGCTGGTACAGGGCGGCGGCGAGCCAGAATGCAGGACGGATCAGCTCTGCGGGCCTCACCAAGGACGTGGCATTCGCACCGGTCGCTGGCGACGTCAACCAGCGGATCGATGACGCCTATAGAGCCAAGTACGGCAAGAGTGCCTATCTGGCGC
>JBARWY010000117.1:0-2636 GCA_049647065.1 Devosia sp.
AGGGCTAACTGCATTGTTTTCCGTAGCGGAACTGAGCACCGCACGAGTACCGGTTTTTCTAGGTACGTTAACTCAAATCAGCATTGGTTGACTTTGTATGTTTGTAGGCAAACATCACGCGAAGCAAGAAATGTTTAGCGGAGTCGCTGATTCTGGTGCATCATTGAGTTACGTGTCCCTTGAAACAGTTAACCGGCTGAAAACAACAACAGAGTCGTTTGTTGGACCTAAAGTCTTGCTTGCAGATGGAACGATTAAAGAGACTACGGAAAGAGTCAATTTAATGGTCAGGATAGGCCCTGTTCAGTGCGCCTTTACCTTCGCGGTTTTACCTTCACTACCGGCAGATTGTTTACTTGGACTCGACTTTCTCACGTTATATGAGATTGCCGTGATGCCTAGTCGCGGTGGACTGGAATTCTTGGCTTTTCCTGGAATGTCACTAAAGTTCATAACAAGTGCTGTTGCTGATGAGCAAGTTCTCTGTTGTGCTCGAGACATGATTATACCAGCTAGATCCGAGGTCTGGGTTGAAACCGAAGCCTTAGGTCCATCTACAGAGTTAATGTTGACGGAACCTATTGCTGATGCCGAGGTTGCAAAAGGTCTACTTGGTGGAAGGACACTTAGTGAAGGTCCTCCGGCGCATGTCCTATTCGCAAATTTAGGATGCAAAGCCAAGGTAGTACGAAAAGGTGCAAGGTTGGCCACTTGCCGAAAGGTGTCCGCTAGTGAAGTTTATCCTCAGCCTCACTCACCTAAGTGCGCTCCGAAAGGTTACAAGCTTCCTCCAGATGTGGTGATGGGCGAACAGTTAACCTCAGACCAAGTAAAGGTCATGGCAGATTTGTTATTACAAATGGGACCCAATCTTTTCTCGTCGGAGGATCGACCCTTTGGAAAAACAAATATCGGATACCACCCTGTTGAGACTGGTGATAACGCACCAATCGCTCAAGGTGTAAGACCGACTGCCCCAGCAGACAGAGTTGTTGTTCGCGAAGAAGTTCAGAAGATGTTAGAGTCTGGAGCAATTCGACACTCTAGATCCCCCTGGGCTTCTCCGATTGTGTTGGTGAGGAAAAAGGATGGAAGTGTTCGTTTCTGCGTCGACTACCGGCGTTTGAATGACATTACCAAAAAGGATGTAACTCCTCTTCCTCGTACCTCGGATATGTTGGAATCCCTTGCAGGAGCCCAAATATTTACAACACTGGACGCAGCTGCTGGTTACTGGAACATACCGATGCGAACCACTGATATTGAAAAGACAGCCTTCATTTGTTCGGAAGGTCTGTTCGAGTTTACGGTGATGCCGTTCGGACTTTGTAACGCACCAGCAACTTATCAACGACTGATGAACTTGTTACTTGCGGGACTTACTTGGCAGTCATGCCTTGTATACATAGATGACATCCTCGTCTACTCGCCTGATTTCAAGACTCACGTGGAAGATTTGTCTCGGGTTTTGACAAGATTGTCAGAAGCTGGATTCGTGCTTAAAGCAAAGAAATGTCGCTTTGGCGTGGAACGCGTTGAGTACCTGGGTCATATCGTTACTCCAGAAGGTATCAGTCCTGATCCTTCTAAAATAGACAAACTTATGCGGTTTCCGACTCCTCGGAATACTACAGAAGTTAGGGCTTTCCTTGGGCTCGCAGGATACTACAGGAAGTTCATTCGAGACTTTGCTGATACCGCAGCTCCCTTGTTTGACTTACTGAAGAATGACACTGCCTTCTTATGGGGTGAAGCACAGGAACAATCTCTTAGGAAATTGACCTTGGCTTTAACTAAAGAAGCAGTCCTGCGGCATCCACGATTTGATTTGCCATGGATCGTAGATGCAGACGCGTCCGATCAAGGACTCGGCGCCTGTCTTTCTCAGGTTGTCGATGGACTTGAAAGACCTGTGGCATTTGCTAGCAGACGGCTGCAACCGGCTGAAAGTAAGTGGCACATCAGGGAAAAAGAAGCTCTTGGGATCGTTTGGGCGTTGGAAACCTACAGGCACTACCTGTTAGGGTCAAAGTTCATCGTTCGGACAGATCACTCAAGTCTACAGTGGTTGAAAAACGCTAAGTCGGGAAGATTATGTCGTTGGGCTTTGAGATTGGCAGAATTCGGAGACTTCGAGATAGTCCATCGATCTGGCAAGATTCATGCCAACGTTGATGCCTTTACGCGGAGTTTCGCAGAGTCGGAAGCAATGCCAGAAAACGCCTTCTGTACATTGGCTATTCCGGAAATCCGTCGTAATTTACCAAGTCGAGAAGAGATGATCGCGGCGCAAGCGGAGTGTCCACGGTGTACTTTACTTCGACTTAGGAGGGCAGACCACATAACGGTCAGAGATGGAGTGCTTGGAACGAAAGAAGAGCCTTTCAAGCCTTTTCTTCCGGATTCCTTGTTTACTCAGGTGGTGCGAGCTCTACATGAACCAGCTCACCATGCACACCTTGGCGCAAAGAAAACATGGTCGAAAGTGTCGAGCCTGTTTGAGGTGAAAAACGGACTCAGGAAGGTGGAGACGGAGTTGAAGTCTTGCCTTGCCTGCAACCAGCGGAAACCAGCTTTACCAAAGCACGGTAAATTAGCGTCGGTTCCTCCGTCAGCGCCGTGGGATACGGTAGCGG
>JBARWY010000118.1:0-3033 GCA_049647065.1 Devosia sp.
GCCGAGCCGGAACGGCGGTCGAGGGCACCATCTCCATTCCCATGGGCGGATTCCAGATCGTTGCGACGCAGCAAGGCGGTACAATCACCGGGCGCTTCGCCGGCCCCGGCGGCGAGGGAACGCTGAGGTCACCAGCCCGGGGTGGCTAGCCTTCCCAAGCGACGGAAGCGGATATGCGTTTCCGGCCTCCACCGTCATTGGCCATTGCTACGGAATGGCACCCCAAGCAGCTAGTTCACGACTTTGCGCAGGTCACTCAAACTAACGCCCACATGCCGACGGAACTGACGCCGAAAGTGGCTCATGTTCTCCATGCCAATCGACCAAATGATATCCTGGACCGGTAGTTTCGTTCGCTGCAGAAGCTGCTTTGCACGTTCAATGCGCCGGGCCTGAACATATTGCCAAGGTGCGATTCCCATTGCCGCTTTGAACTCGTGGGCAAAATGAAATGTGCTCAGCCCCGCGATGCCTGCCAGGCCGCCGATCGTCAACGGTTCGGCCAAGTTTTCCTCAACGTGCTCGGCAATTTTTCGCAAGATTGATGATCGGAGTCCGCTCTGGCTCGCCTGTTCCCTCTCCCCCTTGCCATCCGGAGAGATGAGCTGGTGAACAAGCAGCGCTGCCAGAGAGGATAAATCCATCGCTGAAGCGGAGCTTGGGTCGAGGCAGGCAAGTCGAAGTTTCGTTGCAAGGCCCAGGAGGACTGGATCCACCTCAAACTGCTCGATCCTGGACATGTCCAGCGTGGCGCGGAGCACAAAGTCAGAAATTCCCAGCGCCTCCGCCTCGCACGACAGGAATGCCATGTCAGGGAAGAGATCAATCGTTTCGCTATGATGCTCGATACGTCGGAGAGAGGTCGGGGTCTCGGCCATCACGTAGGCGCTCCCCGGCCTTACTGCGATCTCCCTGACGACGTCGCCATGGCTCAACCAAACGCCTGCGTGTCCCGAGAATACCACTTTTACGCGGTTGGGGCGCACGGGTTGCTCGCCTTCGAAAGGTCGAAGCCATCCGTATTCTACTTCCATTTTGGGCAGCGTTCGCCTGATGACGCGCTCCCCCCTGACTAAATCGTCGTTGGATGTTTCAATCTCGATTTTCATGCTGATGCTTGATCTTCAACCATCGTTTCAAACTCGGGGCGAACTGCCAAGCTAATCTAGCTGTGACCGGTCAATGTCATGCCGCCCGGCCGGCATCTGGAAACTGGCATTCGCGAACCGGCAGCGCTCTGAACCGCAAGATTCGACCTCCAAGGGCATCCTCCGCTCGTGCAGCATCGCACAATTCTGGCGAAGGCAGCACGACAATGAAACTAACAACCACAACTATGGTCTCCCTGGATGGCGTCATGCAGGGGCTTGGCGGCCCCGACGAGGATCGCCGCGGCGGATTTACGCGTGGGGGGTTTCCCGACACTGGTCCTGATATCGCGCTCGATCTGGTTGAATCCCGAACAACAAGGGGAGGGGTGATCATTCAGAAATACCGCCCCAGCGGAGTACCCGAGTATCGAGCAGCCTCGATGGCATCGACCGAAATCAAGAATAGGTAAGCCCACCGGGATTGAGGGAGGATTTACGATGTTACGAACAGCAATGACTGCCGCAGCGCTCGTCGCCGCAAGCGCTGCTTTCGCCCAGGATGTGCCGCAGGGTGGCCGAGTCGAGGTCAATGGAATGCAGATGTACTACGAGGTTTCTGGAGACGGCGATCCGATCATCGTGCTGCATGGCAGCCAGATGAGCATTCCCCAGATGAGCGAAATTATCGACCAGTTGGGAGAGACACATCGAGTTTACGCACTTGAGTTTCAGGGCCATGGTCGGACTCCGGACATCGACCGGCGTCTAACCTACCCAGATCTTGCGGACGACGTTGCAACATTCATGGACGCGGTCGGGATCGAGAAGGCCGACGTCTTTGGCTACTCAATGGGCGCTACTGCCGGACTTAGGCTTGCCATCGACCATCCGCAGAAGGTTGATCAATTGATTTTCGCCTCCGGTGTCTACGATTTTGCGGGGTATCAGGCGGCATTCGGCGACGCCATTCCGACTTTGACGGTTGAAGAGTTCACCGCGCCTCCGCTGGCCGAAGAATACAAGTCGCTCGCCCCAAACCCGGACGGGTTCCCCGAGCTAGTCAAGAAGTTAATTGACCTCGAACGTCAGCCACTCGCGTGGGGTGAGCAGGTGACGGCACTCGATACACCGGTATTGATTATCGCCGGTGATGCCGATGGCATCACGCTAGACCATGTTGTCTCGATGTTCCGGTTGCTTGGGGGGGGGTGTCATGGGTGATACCGAGGAACCTCTGCAGCGTCGCGGCTGGCTATCCTGCCTGCCTCTTCGCATACGTCGGTTATAGGCCAAGCAGACCTCATGATGGCATTTATCGCACCGTTTCTGGCAGGTGAAACGCCCGAGAGCGGGTTCGACTAGTCGCCATGAAAGCCCTAATTGCCGGTGCGGGCATCGGAGGCCTCGCCAGCGCGCTGTTTCTCCATCGAGCTGGTGTCGAGGTGGAGATTTACGAGCAGTCGCCGGAGGTTCGCGAACTCGGGGTGGGCATCAACCTGCTACCCCATGCGGTCCAGGCGCTTGCCTCGCTCGGCCTGCTGGGCCCTCTCGATAGCAGCGGCGTCCGCACTCGGGAACTCATCTACCTCAACCGTTTTGGGCAAATGGTTTGGCGTGAGCCACGTGGACTGGATGCTGGCTACCGGGTTCCTCAGTACAGCATCCCCAGGAGCAGGCTGCTCGGCCTGCTGCATAAAGCGGTGCTAGATCGGATTGGACCTGAATGCGTTCATGTCAGTCGCCGGTTCACGGCCCACTCCGCCGACTCAACAGGCGTAATGATCAATCTTACTGACGCCAATGCGAACGGGTTCGAAGCACGTGGCGATATTCTGATTGGTGCCGACGGCATCCACTCCTTGGTTCGAGCAAGTCTCTATCCCGGTGAGGGAGCGCCGATATGGAACGGCGTCATGATTTGGCGTGGGGTCATGGAGTGGCC
>JBARWY010000119.1:0-21427 GCA_049647065.1 Devosia sp.
TTCAGGCGCTACCATTATTGCAGGCGCGGCTGCCGAGTTTCCAACCCGCACAAGGAAGGCGACCCCTCCTCCTCCGGCTATCCCCACGACCATCACTCGTCATGACTGGGCTCTGACGTGGGCAACACGGGAGAGAATACGCGAGCCGATGGGGGTGGGGACAAGATGGATAAGTCTGGGTTTGGTGTTTGTGGCCCACCCCCTCCTACCTCCCCATCAGAGGGGGAGGTTTCTCTCCACTCGGAGGCGCGATCCAGTTTTTATCCACGGGACGGCATACCCCCACCCTCACTCCTCCACAGGGGAGAGCAAGGGTGGGGGTTGTTTGGCCTGCGTATCGGGGGCTCTCGCCCCCTAGCTCTGCTGCGGCCCAGGGGGCCTGGCGGCGCCAAGGGGAGGGTAAACTTCCCTCCTGTGACCGGATCGAGATTGTGCGGTGAGCAGGGCCTATTCGGTCCGATTGAAGTGGTCGTAGACTAGTTGGGCCATGGCGCGGGAGATAGTGGGGACGGCTTCGAGGTCGGTGAGGGAGGCGCGGCCCACGGCTTTGGCTGAGCCGAAGTGGTTGAGCAAGGCGCGCTTGCGGGTGGGGCCGATGCCTTCGATCTCGTCGAGCGGGTTCCTGATCTGGTCCTTCTTGCGCTTGGCGCGATGGGTGCCGATGGCGAAGCGGTGGGCTTCGTCGCGCAGGCGCTGGACGTAATAGAGGACGGGATCGCGGTGGGGCAGCATGAAGGCCTCGCGGCCCTCCATGAAGAATTTCTCGCGCCCAGCGTCGCGCTCCTCGCCCTTGGCGATGCCGATGAAGGTCACTTCCTTCTGCAGGTTCAGTTCGGCGATGACGCCGCGCACGGCGCTCATCTGGCCAGCGCCGCCATCGATGAAGACGACGTCCGGCCAGTCCGGCATGCCGGTGGCCTCGTCCTCGGCGTCATCCTCGCTTTCATTGGCGAGACGGGTGAAGCGGCGGGTCAGCACTTCGCGCATCATGCCGAAGTCGTCGCCGGCGGCGATGTCCGATTTGATGTTGAAGGTGCGGTAGTGCTTCTTGGAGAAGCCTTCCTCGCCCGCGACGACCATGGCGCCGACCATGTTGGTGCCCGAGATATGCGAGTTGTCGTAGGTCTCGATGCGGCGTGGCACCTGCTCGAGTCCAAAGGTTTCTGCGACGCCTTCGAGCAGGTTGCGATTGGTGGCGCCTTCGGCGAGCTGGCGGCCCAGTGCCTCTCGGGCATTGTTGAGGGCGTGGTTGACCAGGTCGCGTTTTTCGCCACGACGGGGCTGCTCGATATAGACGCGACGGCCGGCGCGGGTGGTAAGGGCTTCTTCCATCAGCGCATGCTCGGCCAGCTCATGGCTGATGAGGACGAGGCGGGCCGGGGTGCGGTTTTCATAAAACTGGCCGATGAAGGCTTCGAGTACCTCGGCATCGCTGAGGCTGGCGTCGGCGCGGGGGCGATAGGGGTAATTGCCCCAGTTCTGGAAGGCGCGGAAGAAGAAGACCTGCACGCAGAACTGGCCGCCTTCGTGATGGATAGCGAAGACGTCGGCCTCTTCCACCGACTTGGCAGTGGCGTCGCCCTGCGACTGGATCAAAGCGAGCGCGGAGAGGCGGTCGCGGATCAGGGCGGCGCGCTCGAAATCGAGCTGTTCGGCGGCCTGGTTCATGTCGCGCTGCAGGTGATCGCGCACACCCTGGGATTTGCCGGAGAGGAAAAGGCGGGCATCCTCGACCAGTTCGCCATAGGCTTCGAGGGAGACTTCGCGGGTGCAGGGGCCGGCGCAGCGCTTGATCTGGTGTTGCAGGCAGGGGCGGGTGCGGGCGGCGTAGAAACTGTCGGAGCAATTGCGCAGCAGGAAGGCCTTTTGCAGGCTGGCAATGGTGCGACCGACCGCGGTGGCCGAGGCGAAGGGCCCGAAATAGTGGCCCTGCCGGCGGCGGGTGCCTCGATGCTTGGTGAGCTCGGGCGCCTCATGATCGGTGGCGATCAGGATATAGGGGAAGCTCTTGTCGTCGCGGAGCAGCACGTTGAAGCGGGGCTTGAGCCGCTTGATCATGTTGGCTTCGAGCAGCAGCGCCTCGGACTCGGTCTCGGTGCGCACGAATTCCATGCCTGATGTCGCTGATATCATGCGCTGCAGGCGGACTTCGAGGCCGTCGGGGCGGGTGTAGTTGGTGACGCGCGCCTTGAGATTGCGGGCCTTGCCGACATACATGACCTCGCCTTCCGCATCGAGCATGCGATAGACGCCGGGGGCTGATGGCAGGGTGCGGACGAAGGCGCGGATGACCTCGTGGCCGCTGGGCGGGGGCGTGTCGGTCATTTCCGCCTCGGGGTCGGCTTGCGGCGGGCGGGCCATTCGAGGTGCTCGCCACCATCGAGGGTGATCATCTGCCCGGTCATGGCGCCCAGCGACAGGATGGCAACCACTCCATCGGCAATGTCGTCGGGGTCGGCGCTGCGACCCAGCGGCAGTTCACTGACGCGGCGGGCATAGACATCAGCCGAGACATAGGGCGGGGGAACGGTGGGGCCGGGTGCCACGGCATTGACGCGGATGCGTGGGGCCAGCGACTGGGCCAGAGTGCGGGTCATGGTCCAGAGCACGGACTTGCTAAGGGTGTAGCTGAAGAAGGCGGGTGAGAGATCGAGTACCCGCTCGTCGATGATGTTGATGATGTTGCCCGCCATCGTCTCGGGGAGTTGCGCGGCGAAGTCGCGGGCAAGGAACGCGGGGGCTTCGGCATGCACTGCGAAATGGGCATCCCACACTTCCTCTTCAAGATCGGACGCACTGTCCCGCTCGAAGAGCGACGCATTGTTGACCAGGAGCGACAGGGGGCCAAAGAGAGCGCGTGCGGCGACGATCAGCCCGTTGCGCTGGTTGCGATCGGCGAGGTCGGCCCTGATGGTCCTCGCCTGCCCGCCGGCGGCACGGATATCGGCCACCACAGTGTCGGCCTTGTCGGCGGAATTGCGGTAGTGAACGACCACGGCCCAGCCGTCACGTGCCAGGCGCCGCGCGATAGCGGCACCGATACGGTCGGCGGCACCGGTGACGAGGGCGACGGGAGGGGCGGGCGGCGGAATGGAGCGATTCGACATGATGGGGCGTGCAGGACCTTGTGGGCGGACCATAGGCCGCTTTGGCGGCCCAGTTCAATGTTTTGACAGTGGCGGATTTAGGGGGGTCTGCTGACAGCTTCAGACAGGAGCCTTGTCCTTTTGTTGCCCGGGCTTCGGGCGTAGACTCCTGATGTCACCGCGGCGCAGGTGGCCCCGCGGGGCATTCCATGAGGGGGAAGCAAATGGAAGTCATCGTGCCAATCCTGGTCCAACTGCTTGCCGGCGGTGTCGGCGGCAATGTGATCGGGCAAATCGCCAAATCGCTCAATCTTGGTCCGGCGGGCAATTCGATCGTCGGCGCGGTCGGAGGCCTGCTCGGAACCTGGCTCGCCGGGATGATCCCGGGTCTCGATGGGCTCGTCGGCACCGCAGCCGGTGCGGCGGGCGCGGCCGGCGGTCTCGACCTGACTGCCCTCGCGGGCCAGGGCGCAACGGGTCTTGTGGGTGGCGGCATTCTCACCGCCATTGCCGGGCTCATCAAGTCCTCTATGGCCAAGGCCTAGGCTTTGCGATAGCGCTTCGGACGCTCCGGCAGCTAGCGCCGGGGCGTTTTCATTTCCATCCGATTGTGCCCGCCATGTCTTCCCCAACCGCCGATACCCGTACCGACAACGTCGGCCGCGCGATCGTCCTGACGCTCATCACCATCGGGGTGTTTGGTATACAGGACGCGATCTCCAAGGTGCTGGTGCAGACCTATTCGCCGTTCCAGATTACCATGATGCGGTATTGGGGCTTTGCCGCATTCTCGCTGCTGCTGGTGATGCGGCAGGCGCCGTTGCGGCAGGCGCTGAATTCGAAAGTCCCGATGTGGCAGGTGCTGCGCGGCGTGCTGCTGATGGCTGATATCTGGTTTTTTGCGCTGGCGCTGCGCACTGTGCCACTGGGCGAGTTGCAGGCGATCACGGTGGTCTATCCGCTGCTGGTGACACTGTTCGCCATTCCTATCCTCGGCGAAAAGGTAGGCGTGTTCCGGTTTGTCGCGGTGGGCGTGGGATTTGCCGGGGCGCTGGTGATCGTGCGGCCGGGCGGGCTGCCGCTTGATTGGGGCGTGGCGTTCGCGCTGGCGTCGGCGACGCTCTATTCGGTCTATATCGTCATTACGCGCAAAGTGAGCCAGTTCGACAGCGCGGCCACGAGCATGACCTATACGGCGATCATCGGCCTGGTGCTGTCGGCCGCGGTCGGCGTGTTCTTCTGGCAGCCGATGGGCTGGGGCGACGTATTGATGGTGGTGATCATCATGGCGACGACCTGCGCCGGCCATGGGCTGATGGTGTTCGCACTGTCGATGGCGCCAGCCAGCGTGGTGCAGCCGTTCAACTATTTCTCGCTCCCTTGGGCAATCGCACTCAGTGCCGTGGTCTTCGGCCACTGGATCGACCCCATTTCGCTGGCGGGGGCGGCCATCATCGTGGCCGCGGGGCTGGTCGTGATGGCGCGCGAGCGGATGAAGCGCGTGCCCGTCGTGGCCGACCCGACGCTGCCGGGCCGGGAATAGCCGGGGCGTCTCCGCCCCGACGACGGCGCTACATGACGACCTTGGCGTTTTCGCCGATCTTGGGGGAGCGACCGGTTACCGCGGCTGCCAGCATGGAGATGGTGGTGACGATGCGGCCGGGACTGTCCCATAGCTCGGCATCCTGCGGGATCACCTTGATGACGCGGATGGCGGGATCTTCCGGGCTATCCCACCAGGCCTTGGCGAAGGGGTTCCACAATTCCTTGATCTTGGCGCGATCGTTGGAGAGCACGGCGCGGCCCGAAAGGGCGACATACTTGCTGTGCTTGTGATCGGCGAAGCTGACGCTGACATGGGGGAATTCGGCGATCTGCTCGTCTTTCTCTCCGTTCACATCGGTGAGGAAGTAGATGGCGCCTTCATCCTTCTCGACCGTGGCGGCGAGGGGGCGGGCGCGCTGCTCCTTGCCGTCCCAGGTGACGAACATGGCGATGCCGATGCGCTTGGCCAATTCCCAGATGCGCTCGACGTGATCGTCGTGCTCCTTGCCGGTCATGCTGGAGTCGCGCGACTGACGGTTGGCCGGCTGAGAGGCACGCTTAGCGATCTTGGTTGCGGGTGTCTTCGCGGATTTGGCGCTCGGCGCAGCTTTCGCAGTTGCCGGCTTGGCATTTGCGGCCGACTTCAGCGTCTTGGCGGCGCCCGCGTTGGCAGCCGGCTTGCTCGAGCTCTTGGCGGCGGGCTTGGCGCTCGATTTGGTGGTTGCCGGTTTGACGGAGGCGGGCTTGGCCGCGCTGCGAGCAGGCTTCTTGTCTTCGGTGGTGGAGGCGGTGGCCATCATGCAAATCCTTCCTCGGGTTCGGGGGCATAACGAACCAGAGCCTAGGGAGTTGCCTACAGCAGACAGGAGAACGCCGCCCCGGAGGGCGGCGTTCGAAGGTGTTAGTTGCCGACGCAGAAGTAGCCGTTGGGGCCGTTGAAGCAGACGCTGCCGCCATTGTTACCGCCGCCGTGACCGGGCCAGGGCTGGGGACGCGGTGGGCGCGGATTCCAGTGCGGCGGACGCGGGGGATAGGGGTCCCAGTGCGGCGGGCGCGGCGGACGCGGATTCCAGTGCGGGGGGCGATCCCAGTCGTCGTCATTGTCCCAACCACCGCCGTTGCGGCTCAGATAATTGGCGGAGACCCAGCCATCGGGACCGCGCTTTTCGACATAGCACCAGCTGCCGCGGCACTGCTGCACGTCGACCTGCTCGCCACGGAGCAGCGTATCGACGCGGGCATAGCCGGTGCCGGGGCCGGAACGCACATTGACGTTGCCGGTGGCAAAGGCGGGCGCCGCGAAAGCCGTTGCAGTCGTTGCCAGAAGCGCCAGAGCCGCGAGGCCGCCTGCCATGATCTTCTTGCTGAGAGCCATTCTTGATCTCCTTCGTTCTTGGGCACCTAAATGCCTTTGAACGACAGAAAACACCCTGGCGCCTGAACCGAAGCTGAATGGACCTGTCAGGTTCCGATCAGAGACGCAGCAGCTCGACGAAACGCTTGAGGTGATCGGCCAGTTTCTTGCGTTGCCTGGGCTTGAGCTCACCCATCAGGGCTTCTTCGAGCTGGGCCCAGTGATCGGCAAGGCCATTGCGTATGCGGACGCCGCGCTCGGTCAGCGCCACGCCGGGTGCCAGTTCGGGGCCGACGGCCTGGCGGGTGACGAGGCCGCGATCAATCAGGCGCAGGAGACGGGAAGACAAAGCGGGATCGTCGAGGCCCAATTCTGCGGCCAGAGCGGCCTCGGTGGTGCCCGAGCGGCCGAGTTCGAACAGGATGGCATCGTCGCCCGGTTCCAGCCCACGCTCCACCAGCGGCAGCAGCAAGGCCTTATGCGCGAGCTGCCCGGCCTCGATGAGCCGGTAGAGGGTAGATCGGGATGAAGGTCTGGACATGGGTGGGAAAATAGTCCGATCTCCTCAGGCGCGTCGACTGTACTTCCCATCCTATCGTTAATCGTGGAACGACCAAGGCCGGTTATTGTTCGCTCAACGCAGATGAGTTATGCGTCCATTACGATGATCTCGTGAACGGAACACCATGACGCAGGACCTTGCCCGCATTCGTGCTTTCGTCCAAGTCTTTGATTCCGGTGGCTTTTCATCCGCTGCGCGGCAGCATGGGCGCTCCAAGGCATTGCTCAGCAAGTATGTGACGGACCTCGAGGATTACCTCGGCGTGCGGTTGATGAACCGCACGACGCGCAAACTGAGCCTGACGGAAGCCGGCGAGGCCTATTACCGCGAGGCCAGTGCGCTGCTGCAGCAGCTGGACGATCTCGACGCGACCATTACCGACCAGACGGCCGAGCCGCGTGGCCTGCTGCGGGTATCGGCACCGCGCAATTTCGGCGAGTCGACGCTGGCGCCTGCCATCTATGAGTATCTGCGCAAGTATCCCAAGGTGACGCTCGATCTGCGGCTGGAGGATCGCTATGTCGACCTGGTCGACGAGGGCATCGACGTGGCGCTGCGCATTTCGACGCTGGCCGATTCCTCGCTGATCGCGCGCAAGATTGCCGACATGCATGTGGTGGTGGGCGCGGCGCCCGAACTGCTCAAGCAGCATGGCACGCCCAAGCATCCGGAAGACCTGCGGCACCTGCCATGCATTATCGACGTCAACCTGCAGGGCCAGTCGAACTGGCGCTTCATCGAGGACGGCAAGACCATCTCGGTTCCCGTCAACGGGCCATTGCGGGTCAACTCGCCGCTGGCGGCACGCAAGGCAGCGATAATGGGTCTCGGATTTGTCGTATTGCCGTCCTACCTGGCTGAACCGGCAGTGGCCAGCGGCGAACTCGTGCCGGTGCTGTTCGATTACCTACCGACCGGCCAGACGCTGCAGGCGGTTTATCCGCACCGGCGGCATCTGGCGGGCAAGGTGCGAGCTCTGATCGACCACCTGGTCGAGTGGTTTGCGACGCATCCAATTCACTAGGCTGACCTGGGGCATGACTTGAGTATACGCGGGATCGGATGGCGGCTTGCTGCCGGGGCGCTGGGCCTGCTGACATTTGCCCTCCCGGCGGCCGCGCATCCGCATATCCTGATCGATGCCAAGGCGACTGTGGTGTTCGATGCCAATGGCGCGGTGGCGGGCCTGAGGCATGCCTGGACGTTTGACAGCGCCTTTTCGGCCTGGATGATCCAGGGCCTCGATACCAATGGCGACCGGGAAACCAGCCCGGACGAGCTGCAGGGGCTGGCTGACGAGAACATGCTCGGGCTCGCCGATTATGGTTTCTACACCTATGCCGGGGAGGCGGACGCCCTGATGGCGTTTACGCCTGCCGGCGACCAGCGCATGGTCTATGAGGATGGGCGGGTGACGCTCACGTATTCGGTCAATGCGACGACGCCCCTGCCGGTGACGGAACGGTTCGAGCTGGCAGTCTATGACCCCGAATATTACGTGGCGATCGGCTTTGCCGATGTGGGTGACGTGACGCTGGAAAACCCCCCGGCCAGTTGCGCCGCCGTGCTGGAGCCGCCCAAGGCGATGGACCCGGCGGTGGAAGAGCGGCTTTATGCCCTGGGACCCGAGGTGCTGGAACTGCCGCCCGACCTGGCCGCAGCGATGCGCGGGACGCAGGGACTGATCGCGGTGAACTGCGGCGATGTGCCGGTGGCCATGGCCGCGACAGCCGTCGAAGCCACGGCGCAGGTGGCCGAGGCAAAGCCGGCCACGCCGTTTGGCGGGCCGCCGGCGGAGCCGGGACTGACCCTGCCCCGTACGGGATTTTTGGGTTGGCTGCAGGACCAGCAGCGCAGCTTTTACGGCGCGATGACCGATTCACTGGACGCCTTGCGCACGGACTGGACCGCGTTCTGGGTGCTGGGTGGCCTGAGCTTTCTCTATGGCGTGTTCCACGCTGCCGGGCCGGGGCATGGCAAGGTGGTAATTTCGTCCTATGTGCTGGCCAACGAGACGCAGTTGCGGCGGGGCGTGCTGCTCAGCGTGTTGTCGGCGATGCTGCAATCGGTGGTGGCGGTGGTGTTCGTGCTGATCGCGGCGGGGCTGCTCGGCATGACCAGCATTGCCATGGGTGACGCGGCCAACTGGATCGGCATCGCCTCCTATGGGCTGGTGTTTGTGCTCGGCCTCTGGCTGGTGGCGCGCAAGATATTCGGCTGGGGACATGGCCACCATGAGGACCTGGCGCACAAGGCGCATGAGCACCTGCATGCGCACGATGATCACGAACACCACCACCATGAGCATGGCCACGATCATGGGCATGGCGAGCATATGCATGTGGTGACGCCACAGGCGGCGAGCGGGAGCTTGCGCGAGCAGCTAAGCGTGGTGCTGGCGGTGGGGCTGCGGCCGTGCTCGGGGGCACTGGTGGTGCTGGTGTTTGCGCTTTCGCAGGGGTTGTTGCCGGCAGGTATAGCGGCGGTATTCCTGATGGGTGCGGGAACGGCGATCACGGTGGCCGCGCTGGCGACCGTCGCGGTGACGGCCAAGGGGTTGGCGCGGCGGATCGGTGGCGTCGACAATCCGGTGACGACGGCGGTTGTCTGGTGGGTGGAACTGCTGGGCGCGGTCGCGGTGCTGGCGTTTGGCGTGCTGCTTCTGGTGGCGAGCCTTTAGGACAGGTGAAGAAGCGCGACCCATCGCCGCCTTGCGGATGATGGCAGAGCGTTTATGGTGCCCGCCAGCCTAGAATCTCTCCAAACTGGCGCTCATGTCCGATCATCTTCCGCCCGATCATCCATTCGTCCAGCAGCCGAAGATCGGCGTCGTGCTGCTCAACCTGGGCACGCCGGATGCGACGGATTACTGGAGCGTGCGTCGCTACCTCAAGGAATTCCTCAGCGATCCGCGGGTTATCGAGACGCCGAAATGGCTGTGGTGGCCGTTGCTGAACCTGGTGATCCTGAGCTTCCGGCCGCAGAAGAGCGGCCATGCCTATGCACAGATCTGGGACAAGCGGACCAATGAGAGCCCGCTGCTGGTGATCACGCGCGACCAGACGGCGGCACTGGCAGCACGGCTGGCGGGGAACGAGAACATCGTGGTGGATTTCGCCATGCGCTATGGCAACCCGTCGACCAAGAGCGTGCTGGAGAGGATGCAGGCGGCTGGGTGCCAGAAGATCCTGCTGGTGCCGCTCTATCCGCAATATTCGGCGACCACGACGGCCACAGCCAATGACAAGGCCTTCGAAGTGCTGAGCGAGATGCGCTGGCAGCCGGCAGTGCGCACGGCGCCCGCCTATTTCGACGATGCCAAATATATCGAGACCCTGGGCAATTCCATCCGCGATGGGGTTGCGGCGCTGGATTTCGAGCCGGACCTGGTGATCACCAGCTATCACGGCATGCCGGTGGAATATCTGCAGCGCGGCGACCCGTATCACTGCCAGTGCCACAAGACGACGCGGCTGGTGCGGGAATATCTGGGCTGGGACAAGTCAAGGATCATGGTGACGTTCCAGAGCCGGTTCGGGCCGACCAAATGGCTGGAGCCCTATACCGACGTGACACTGGAAGCGCTGCCGGGCAAGGGCGTCAAGAAGGTGGCGATCCTGGCGCCGGCCTTTTCGGCTGATTGCATCGAGACGCTTGAAGAGATCGCCATGCAGGGCAAGGAGACCTTCATGGAAGCGGGCGGCGAGAAGTTCGCCTATATCCCGTGTTTGAACGACAGCCCTCAAGGCATGGACATGATCGAAGCGATGGTGCGCCGCGAGCTGCAGGGCTGGATCTGACCAGTCAGAATGCTCAACACATGCTGGTGTGCGCTCTAGCCGGCCTTGCCGCCGTCGATGATGGCGCGGACTTCTATTTCGACGGAGTCGAGGATGCGGTTGATGGCGGCTACGGCGGCCTCGGCGTTCGAGGCCAGTATCGCATCGGCCAGGTCGCGATGCATCGGGAATGAGCCGAGGCCGAACGCATCTGCCGTGAACGGGGAGGAACCCCCGCGCTCGAGGGCGTGGTCGAGGTTCATCAGCAACTGGCCATACATGGGATTGCCCGAGGCGTCGTAGATGGCGCCGTGGAAGGCGTGGTCGGCCTTGCGCCACGGGCGGCCGGAATTGACGTCGGCCAGCAGCAGGTCACAGAGCCCGGAAATCTGCCGGCGCTGGTCAGGGGTGGCGTTGATCGTCGCCTTGCGCACGACGTCGTTTTCGAGCGTACGGCGGATTTCCATGAGGCGGAGCAGGGCTTCGCCCTCGAGGCGGACCATGGTGGGCACGAGGCCGCGGGAGGTCTGCACGCGGGCGGAGAGATAGGTGCCATCGCCGCGGCGGCGGCGGATGATGCCCAGGCCTTCCCAGCGGTTCAGCGCCTCACGGATGGTGGAGCGGCCGACGCCGAGCGTGGCGGCGAGGGAGACTTCGGGTGGCAGGCGATCGCCGATCTTGAGGCCGGAGCGCTCGACCATGTCGGCCAGCGCGTCGAGCACCGCAACGCCTCGCGTGCGGGTTTCGAGCGGCTCGAGATAGCTCAATGCCCCCTGTCTCACTGCGCCGGATCCTCCAAACCCTGGTTCAGGCCACACACACCACAGTTCGCGCCGTTTGTCAGCCTTGCGATGAGACCCGACGCCCGGCGCTGCCCGTGAGGCCGAGCAGTTCGGTCAGCGCATCGATCAGCAGGTCCATCTGCGGTTTAGAATTGTAGCCCTGAACCGACAGGCGGGCGATGCAGGTGTCCTTCCATTTGAAGACGGGAATCTCGATGCTGTACCTGTCGTAGAGGTCGAGCTTGAGTTGATCGACATCGCATTCTGGTAAGGGCATCGCGACCATTTGCGGGGCGCAGAATTCGGGTGCGCTCAGCGGAGCGAGGCCGGTGCGCTCGGCGAGGCGCCGGGCGGTATCCTGCGCCAACGCCTGGCAATGGGCCTGGACGCTGGGCCAGTCGTTCTCGCGGCGGTAATCGAGCGCCGCGGGCACGGTGAGCCAGGGGGCGGGATCGCGAGTGCCCTGCATTTCGAGCTCGTCGATGAAGGGCGAGTTGCCGAAGGCGCCCTGGGCGCCAGGCTCCTTGGACTTTTCGGTCCAGCCGTGGCTGATGACCAGAGGATTGATCAGGCCCTGCATCTCGGGACGGGCGTGGAGGAAGGCCGAACCCTTGGGCGCCATCATCCACTTGTGGCAATTGCCCGAATAGAAATCGGCGCCGAGCTTGTCGAGTTCGAGCTTGATGTGACCGGGGGTGTGGGCGCCGTCGATGACGCTCCAGATGCCGCGCTTGCGCGCTTCGGCGATGGACCGCTCGATCGGGAAGAGCAGGGCCGTGGGCGAGGTGATGTGGCTGAGGAACAGCACCCTTGTGCGGTCGGTCATGCCTGCGATGATGGTATCGGTGAACTGCGCTTCGGTCAGCAGCGGCATGGGCACCTTGACCACGACCACCTCGGCGCCGGTCTTGCGGCAGACATAGGCCCAGGTCTTTTCCAGCGCCGAATATTCGTGGTCGGTGGTGAGGATCTGGTCGCCGGGCTTCAGATCGAGCGACTGGGCGACGATGTTGAGACCGAGCGTGGCGTTGGTCAGGCCGACGATGTTTTCCTGCGTGGTGCCGAGTTCGGCGGCCAGCGCGATGCGGGGCACGCGCATGGTTTCGGTGAGGTTGCGGCCGAGAAATTCCACCGGCTGGCGCTCGAGCTCGAGCTGCCATTGCTGATAGGCGGCGAAGACCGGTCGCGGGCAGGCACCGAACGAGCCGTGGTTGAGGAAGACGACGTCCTCACGAATGAGGAACTGCCGGGCAAGATTTTCGGACACGTCAGCGGCCTTTCAAAGTCGGGTCGAGGGCATCGCGCAAGCCGTCGCCGAACAGGGTCGTCGCCAGCACGGTGATGGCGAGGGCGGCAGTCGGGAACACGGCGAGATGCCAGTAGAAAAACATGAAATCGATGCCCTCGTTGATCATCTGGCCCCAGGTCGGCGTGGGCGGGGGAACGCCGATGCCGAGGAAGCTGAGGCTGGCTTCGAGCATCATCGCCAGAGGAATGGCGAGCACGAAGCCGACGATGATCGGGGAGATCGAATTGGGGATGAGGTGACGGCGGATGATGTACCAGGGCGATGCGCCCAGGGCCTGCGCCGCGCGGACGAATTCCTTTTCGCGGAAGGATTTCACCTGGGCGCGAACCAGCAGGCACACCTGCACCCAGCCGAACAAAGCGGCGATGAGTACGATGGTGAAGTAGCCACCGCGGGTGAGGGCGCCGAGTAGCATGGCGGCAAGGAGCGGCGGCACCACCGAGAACAGTTCGATGATGCGCATGATGAACCAGTCGGTCTTGCCGCCGAAATATCCGGCCAGGGCGCCGAGCGGAATGCCGATGACCACGCTGAACACTGCGGCAGCGAAGCCGATGGTGAGCGAGACGCGGGCGCCGTAAATGATGCGGGTGTAGAAATCGCGGCCGAGATTATCGACGCCGAACCAGTGCTGGGCGGAGGGGAAGGCCAGGGCCTCGGTCAGGAAGCTCTGGGCGTTGGGGTCGGTGGGGGTGATCAGCGGCGCAAAGATCGCCATCAGGATCAGGATGGCGAGAACGACGCCAGCGACGATGGCGGCCTTGTTGCCGGTGAAGCGGCGCCAGGCGAACCAGAGCGGATTGCGCTGGCGATAAGCGGGCGGAACGACGGGTGCGGTTTCGACGGTCATGGCTCGCCTCCGACGCGGATGCGCGGATTGATGAGAGCATAGACCAGGTCACTGAGCAGGTAGGCGATGCAGTACATGAAGGTGATCATCAGCATCAGCGCCATTTCGAGCGGGTAGTCGCGGCCCTCGATGGAGGAGACGAAATAGGCGCCCAGGCCCGGCACACGGAACATGGATTCGATGAAGATCGAGCCGGTCGCCGTGCCGATGAACATGGGCAGGAAGACGGTGACCAGCGGGATCGCCGAATTGCGCAGCACGTGCTGGAAGACGATGCGGCGTTCGCTGAGGCCCTTGGCGCGGAGCACGGTGACGAAGGGACGGTTGAGCGTGTCGAGCATGGCCGAGCGGGTGTAGCGGGCATAGGTGGCGAGCGGAATCAGTGCATAGGCGGTGACGGGCAGGATCCAGCGCTCGGGTTTGCCCCAGCCGCTGGCGGGGAGCCAGTTGAGCCAGACGGCAAAGACCAGAATCAGGAGCATCGAGGTGACGAAGACCGGGATGGTCAGACCGAGGGTGGCGAGCGTCGAGGCGAAGTAGTCGATCCAGGTGTTGCGGTTGAGCGCGGCAGCCATGCCGAGCAGGATGCCCAGCGGCGTGCCGATCAGCACGCCGAGGCCGCCGAGGACGAGGCTGGGGACCCAGGCGCGCGAGAGCAGCTGGGTGACGGTTTCGCCCGGGCTCTGGTAGGGCACGCCGAAATCGAAATGCAGCACACCCCACATGTAGCGGAAGTACTGCACATGCAACGGCTGATCGAGGCCGAGCTGGGCCATCAGCTTGGCGCGCACGGCTTCGGAGACCGGCATGTCATTGGCGTCGAACGGGCCCCCTGGGATGGCGTGCATCATGAAAAAGATGATGAGCGAGACGACGATGAAGGTGACGGCCACGGAGACGAGGCGGCGGAGGATGTAGGGGATCATGGGGTGCCTCCGAGCATTGGGGCCAAACGCCACCCCCTCCTAGCCTCCCCCATCAAGGGGGAGGTATCTGCCGGTGGTTGGGGCTGGATTGTGCCTCTGGAGTGGAGAGACACCTCCCCCCTTGTGGGGGAGGCTGGGAGGGGGGTGGTTTGGGCAAAGTGCATCTGTCCGTCCCTCATGTCGTCACGATTGCTTCAACCCGGTGGCCGGGGGCGATGGTCACAAGCCGGGGTGTCGCATTGGGTGCGAGGCCGGTCTGGATGACGGTGTAGCGGGGCGTCTGTGCTTCGAGTTGCTCGGCGGCGAGGAAAGTCCGCTCGCGCTTGTCTCGCGGGTTGGTGGCCGGGATCGCGTCGAGCAAGGCGCGGGTATAGGGGTGTTGCGGATCGGCGAAGATACGGTCGGTTGGTGCCTCTTCGACGACACGGCCGCGATACATGACGACGACGCTGTCGGTCAGCGATTTGACCGTCGACAGATCGTGGCTGATAAACAGGATGGAGAGGCCCATTTCGGCCTGCAACTCCTTGAGCAGGCCAATGATCTGCGCCTTGACGGTGACGTCCAGCGCCGACGTGGGTTCGTCGGCGACGAGGACGGTGGGGCCGAGGATGAGCGCGCGCGCGATGGCGACGCGCTGACGCTGGCCACCGGAGAGTTCGTGCGGATAGCGGTTGCCGAAATTGCGCGGCAGGCCGACGCGCTCGAGCCAGCCCAGGGCCTTCTCGGTTTGCTCGGTCGATGTGCCGATGCTGTGGATATGCAGCGGCTCGGCGACGATCTGGCTCAGCGTCATCATCGGATCGAGGGCCGAATAGCTGTCCTGGAAGACGATCTGCATGCGGCGACGATGGGACTTGAGCTCATCGGGGCCGAGGTTGGTGATGTCGGTGCCATCGACAAAAATCTGGCCGCCTGACGGTTCGGTGAGGCGCATGGCCATCATGCCGGTGGTGGTCTTGCCCGAGCCGGACTCGCCGACGAGTCCGACGATGCGGTTGCGCGGCAGCACTATATCGACGGGCCGGACAGCGTGAAAATCGCCATAGGTGGTGAAGAAGCCGGAGCGGCGCTTGATGCGGTAGGCCTTGGAGAGGCCGCGCAGTTCGAGCGCCGGCGCGGTCGCGGTATCATCGCCGCGCGAGGGGTCGAAGCTGGTGTTGAGGCTAGCCAGCAGGGCCCTGGTGTAGTCGTGCCGTGGGGCATCGAATATTTGCTGGACGGGGCCTTCTTCCATCACCTCGCCATTGTACATGACCAGCACCCGATCGACGGTTTCGGCGATGACGCCGAGGTCGTGGGTGATCACGATCAAGGCCATGCCGAACTCGGCCTGCACCTTCTTGATGAGCTGCAGTATCTGCGCCTGGATGGTGACGTCGAGCGCGGTGGTCGGCTCGTCGGCGATGAGTACCTTGGGGCGGCAGGAGAGGGCCATGGCGATCATGGCCCGTTGCAGCATGCCGCCGGAAAGCTGGTGCGGATAATAGCCGAGAATGTCGCGCGCGTTCTTGATCTCGACGCGCAGCAGCAACTGTTCGGCCTCGGCTAGCGCCTCGCGCTTTGACACCTTGCGATGGGATTGGATGGTTTCGCCGATCTGGTGGCCGACGGTGAAGACCGGATCGAAGGCGGTCATCGGATCCTGGAAGATCATGGCGGCGGAGCGGCCGCGCAGGCGTGCCAGGTCTTCCTTGTTGGCCTTGAGCACATCGGTGCCGTCGAGGGTGAGCCTTGTGGCGGTGACCTGAGCGGTCGCCGGAAGCAGGCGCAGCAGGGCCATGCAACTAACCGACTTGCCCGAACCGGATTCGCCGACGATGCCGAGGCTCTCGCCTTCATTGACGGAAAGGCTCACGCCGCGAACCGCATGGATCTCGCCGCCATACTGGCTGAAGCTGACCCTGAGGTCCTGGATGTCGACGAGGGGCATAAGCAACCTGACTTCGGAGGAGGAGTGGGCGCTCCCCGGCAGCGGAACCGGGGAGCGCGATGCGATTGGCTTACTGCTTCGTCAGGTGGGTGAAGTAGTAGTGGGCCAAGCGATCGAGTGGAGTGAACCCCAGAGCATTGGGCTGCGAGCCGTCGCCGCCGAGCTGGTCGGAGAGAACGGCAATCGTCACCGGGTGTACCAGCGGCACGATCAGGCCCTGGTCGATCATGATCTGCTCGGCCTGGGCGTAGAGATCGACGCGGGTATCCCAATCGGATTCAGAGTCGGCCTTGGCGACCAGCGCGTCGTATTCCGGGATGAAATAGCCGTGGCGGCCGCCATTGTAGAAGATGCCGTAGAAGTTGGACGGATCGAGGTAGTCGTACTCATAGGGCGCGATGAAGATGTTGTTCTTCTTGGTGCGCAACCCGTCCATCCAGTCGGCGCCGGGCAGGACGCGGATGTTCATGGTGATGCCCAGGACTTCCTTGAACTCGGCCTGCAGGTACTGGGCCATGGCGGGGATGATGGCGCCGTTATAGCCGCCTTCTTCACGGTACCAGATTTCGATTTCAGGGAAGCCTTCGCCATTGGCAAAGCCTGCATCGACCATGAACTGCTTGGCCTTTTCAGGATCGAACGTCGCCTGGGCGACGACCGATTCATTGTAGCCAGGGTAGCCGGGCGGCAGGATCGAGCCGGCCGGGATGGCGATGTCCTTGAGTACGGTCGAGGTCAGCTCGGCACGGTCGACGGCATAGTAGAAGGCGCGGCGGACGTTGACGTCGTTGAAGGGTGCGGAGTCCAGATCGTAGGAAATGTACGAGGTGGCAAAAACCGCATTCTGGCGGATGCCATCGGGATAGCGCTGGGTCGCAACCGGCACCTGGCCGGTATTGAGGAAGGAATAGTCGGCATCGCCGGCGAGGAAGGCCGGCAGGCCGACTTCAGGCGCGCCAAGCGTTGGGTCGACTTCGAGACGGTCGATCTGGGCCTGCCAGGGGCCGGTGTAGGTATCAGACTTGGTGAAGACGACGGCGTTGTTGGATTTTTCCCAGCTCTCGAGTTCGAACGGACCGGAGGAGACAACGGAGTCGACATTGACGGCCCAATCGTCGCCGAGTTCATCAACCTTGTGCTTGGGAACCGGGTACCAGAGGCTGGTGACGGAGGGCAGGTAGGGCTTGGGCGCGACGGTGGTGACTTCGATGGTCAGATCATCGACAGCCTTGAGGCCGAGGGTGGAGACGTCGGCGGTGCCTTCGGTGACTTCCTTCCAGCCCTTGATGCCGCCAGCAAAATCCCAGTACCAGGCGAAATCGTAGCCGGAGGTGGCGGCGCGCTGCAGGGCGAAGACATAGTCTTCAGCGGTGAGGGGTTCGCCATCGGACCAGACGAGGCCCGGACGCAGCTTGAAGGTCCAGGTGAGGCCGTCCTCGGACTGGCTCCAGCTCTCGGCCGCCATGGGCGTCAGCTCGAATTCCTTGTCGAAGGTGGCAATCGGAATCTGCAGGAGTTCGGCGAAGGTGGCTCGGTCATAGACCGTCTTCATGTAGTCCATGTAGGTGCCGGTCGTTGATTGACCGGGCGCCACGACGGTGGTCTGCGCCAGCGTCGGGACGGTCAAAGCCGTCGCGACAGTCAGCGCCCCAACAATTTTCAGAGTTATGTTCATAGATGCTCCCTCCTTGTTGCAGAGCTAGTTCTTGGACGTTTCCCGTGCGCCGACGCCTTGTACGGCGTCGGTCATCTTAGTCGCGGCAGGGCCGCAATCGACAGATCGAATTCCCCTCGAAATCTGCCCAATGACATATGTCTGACAAATGGACTTGGCCTTGGCAAGCCGGTCTGTGGATAGGTTGCTCATTTTCTGCGCCGGACGGCGTCGGTGGCGAGGAAATGGGCATCGAATAGGTAAGGGTTCCTGCGGCTGTGGTGGTCACCTGGCGCCGCCCATCAGGCTCCGCGCGGCCGTTTCGATGGCGGCGGCGTCGATACCAAAATGGGCATAGAGATCGTTGACAGTGCCGGTCTGGCCGAAATGCTCGACGCCCAGCGTGATGGTGCGATGGCCGAGGACGCTGCCGAGCCAGCCGAGCGTGGCGGGGTGCGCATCGATTGATGTGACGAGACTTGCGCGCCAAGGAATGTCGGCCAGGAGGATTTCGATGTGGCTGCGGGCGTCATGGTCGCCATGGAGGCGCGCGCGCTGGGCGGCGTGCCAGCCGGCATTGAGGCGGTCTGCCGAGGTAACGGCGAGCACCGCGACGTTGCGCCGATCGCCGCCGATACGGGCCGCGGCCTCGACGGCTTCGTTGGCGAGGACGCCCTGATAGGCGATGACGACGTCGCATTGCGGCGTAGGGGGCTTCAGCCAATAGGCGCCGCGGATGATGCCGTCGGACAAAGACTTATCCACGGTGCGTGACGGTTGTTCGATACTGCGGGTCGACAATCGCAGATAGACCGAGCCGCCGGTGACGTCGCGGGGCCAATCGGCGAGATCGGGCCGGGCATCGCCGGAGCGTTGCATGTAGTCGAAGGCCCAATCCATGATGACTGAGAGTTCATCGGCGAAGGCCGGCTCGAAGCTGGCGAGGCCATCCTGCGCCATGCCGATCAGCGGGCTGGCGATGGACTGGTGGGCGCCGCCTTCGCCGGCCAGCGACACGCCCGAGGGCGTGGCGACGAGCAGGAACCGGGCGTCCTGGTAGCAGGCGTAGTTGAGGGCATCGAGCCCGCGGGAGATGAAGGGATCATAGAGCGTGCCGATGGGTAGCAGGCGTTCGCCGAACAGGGAATGGCTGAGGCCGGCGGCACCGAGCGCGAGAAAGAGGTTCATCTCGGCGATACCGAGTTCGAGATGCTGGCCTTCAGGGGCGAAGCGCCATTTCTGCGCGCTGGGGATGGCTTCCTTCTGGAAGACGTCAACCATCTCGCTGGCGGCGTAGAGGTTGCGGCGGTTGACCCAAGTTCCGAGATTGGTCGAGACGGTGACGTCGGGTGAGGTTGTGATGATGCGGCGGGCCAGGTCGCTGTCGGTCTTGGCGATGGCGTCGAGGATCTTGCCGAAGGCGGTCTGGGTCGAGGTGGCGCCATTGCCGACGAATTGCGGGCCGATGGTGGCGACCGCGGGCGATGTATGGCGGCGGGACTGGGTGGTATTGAAGGGTACCTTGGCGAGGAAGGTTTCGATTGCCTTTGGGTCGGCCAGGCCTTCGAGCTTGTCCCATTCGTGGCCGGTGCGGACGTGCATTGACTGGCGCAGGGTTTCGATCTGCGCCGATGTCATCTGGCCGGCGTGGTTGTCCTTGTGGCCAGCGAGCGGGGTGGCCCAGCCCTTGACGGTATAGGCGATGAAGACGGTGGGCTTGTCGCTGCCGGCGGCTTCGAATTGTTCGAGCAGGCTTGGTGTGCAGTGGCCGCCGAGATTGGCCATGAGCTCGGCCAGTTGCGCGTCGGTCCGGCGCGCCAGCAACGTAGTGACATCGCCCTGGTCGCCGATTTCGTCGAGCAGGCGCTCGCGCCAGGCGGCGGCGCCGCGGAACATCAGAGCGGAGTAGATGGCGTTGGGGGCTGCGTCGATCCAGGCCTTGAGCTTTTCGCCACCGGGTTCGGCGAAGGCGGCGCGCTGCAGGGCGCCGTATTTGAGGGTGACGACATTCCAGTCGAAGGCGCGGAAGATCGCTTCGATGCGGTCGTAGAGGCCCTCGCGGACGACGCCGTCGAGGCTCTGGCGGTTGTAGTCGATGATCCACCAGGTGTTGCGCAGCCCGTGTTTCCAGCCTTCGAGCAGGCATTCGTAGACATTGCCTTCGTCGAGCTCGGCATCGCCGACCAGGGCGACCATGCGGCCTTCGGGAATGTCCTTGCGGGCCCAGGATTTGGCGCGGACATAGTCCTGGATCAGGCTGGCAAAGGCGGTGAAGGCGACGCCGAGGCCGACCGAGCCGGTGGAGATGTCGACATCGTCAGTGTCCTTGGTGCGGCTGGGATAGGACTGGGCGCCGCCGAAGGCGCGGAAATTCTCGAGTTTTTCGAGGGTCTGCTTGCCGAAGAGATACTGGATGGCGTGGAAGACCGGGGCGGCGTGGGGTTTGACGGCGACGCGGTCTTCCGGCTTCAGCACGCCGAAATAGAGGGCGGCCATGATGGCGGCCATGCTGGCTGAACTGGCCTGGTGGCCGCCGACCTTTACGCCATCCACATTGGGGCGGATGTGGTTGGCGTGGTGGACCATCCAGTTGGAGAGCCAGAGCGACTTGCGCGTCAGCGCCTCGATGGCGGCGATCCGGTCCATATTCCCCTCCAGGTGCAATTGTCTGACATTTGCGCCTTAGGAGGGTGAGGTCAAGCTACCAGCCCGCGCCGGCGAAATCGGGTGGGGTGACGTTGACGAGGCCGCGGCCGACGATCCAGTCGCGCTGCACCCAGCCGGTATCGGGGATGTGGCACCACTGGGTGGCGGAATTGCCCCAGAGCGGATAGCCGGCATCGCCGAGGGTGCCGCGGCGGGAATCGCTGTCGACCTGGGTGCATTGGTCGATGGGGATTTCGGTGCCGTCGGCCAGGCGGCCGAGGATGGCGGTGCTGTCATGCGGGCCGGCATGGATGGCGATATTGCCGCCGGAGACGCGGGCGGTGACCGTCATGGCCTGGGCAGGCAGGGCGGCGAGGACAAAGGCGAGGGTGGCGAGAAGGATGGTGCGCATGGTGATCCACATGCACCCACCGGGCGGCAGTTTCAAGGCGGCCGAAGGCGCCGCACGGCGCTGACGCCTGCGGGTTTCAGAGCGCAAGTGCACCCGAGACACTGTAACGGGCGGCCTTTGACTCGACCGAGTTAGACTATGGGAGCCAAGGGCCGCCCGTCACGATCCGCTTTTTCTGCAGGGTCCGGTTCAGGCGGTACCATTATTGCAGGTCCGGCTGCCGAGTTTCCAACCCCACTGGAGAGGCGCCCATCTCCCACGGTCACCCCGCCCGGCTTTGCGTGAAGCCTGTGACTGGCGGGATGAGGTCATAGTCGCATGGGCCGAAGGGGCGGGGATAAGTTTTTGATTATTTTTCCAGGAGGGCGGCAGTCCGTATCGATTGCCCGGTGTTTTCCAGGCCCGACTCGGTGAGGTGGGCATAGCGCTCCTCGAAGGCGATGCCGGCGGCGGTCAGCCGCGCCACCAGCAGTACCACATCGGCCACCGTCAGCGGCTCGCAGGGGTCGATCACGCCCAGACTGGGCAGGCCGGCCTCCCGGCGATAGAGCCGGTTGGCGAGGCGCAGCGCGAGGCCGAGTGACATGCG
>JBARWY010000120.1:0-9464 GCA_049647065.1 Devosia sp.
AAGAATTGGATGGCGCGATTGCGCCATACCCCGATGCGGCATCTCCCCCTCGATGGGGGATTGGGGGGCGGTTGGCCCCCAACCCTTGATCCCTCCCCGCAAGGGGGAGGGTGTCGACTGCGAGGGCAGTGCAACGGCATCCTCGCCCTGACTTCAGTTTTAGGAGACGCCCATGCTGCGTTTCATTGCCGGCCGACTTATTGCGATGGTTCTCACCATGTGGGCCGTGAGCTTCGTGGCCTTTGCCATCATCCAGCTGCCGCCGGGCGATTACCTGACGACCTATGTGGCGACGCTGTCGGCCAATGGCGACCGGGTCGATCCTGCCGCCATCGAGGCGCTGCGCCGGCAATACGGCTTCGGCGAACCGTTCCTCATCCAATACTGGAAATGGATTTCCGGCATCGTGCTGCGTGGCGATTTCGGACAGAGCTTCGAATGGAAGGCGCCGGTAACGACGCTGATCTGGGGCCGGCTGGGCAATTCGATCCTGCTCGAGGGCCTCGCCGTCATCGTGATGTGGCTGGTGGCGCTGCCGATCGGCATCTATGCGGCAGTGCGCAAATATTCGCTGGGCGACTATCTCGCCACCATTGGCGGCTTCATCGGCCTCGCCATTCCCAATTTCCTCTTCGCGCTGATCCTGATGTATCTCAGCTTCATCTGGTTCGGCGAAACGCTGGGCGGTCTGTTTTCGCCCGAGTTCGAGGCAGCGCGCTGGAGCCTGCCGCGCGTCTGGGACTTCCTGAGCCACGCCTGGGCGCCGATCCTGGTGCTGTCGCTGGCGGGCACGGCCGAATTGATCCGTATCCTGCGCGCCAACCTGCTGGACGAACTCAAGAAGCCCTATGTGACGACGGCGCGGGCCAAGGGGCTAAGCGAGTTTCGCACCATCATGAAATACCCGGTGCGCGTGGCGCTCAATCCGCTGATCTCGACCATCGGCTGGCTGCTGCCGGCGCTGGTATCGAGTTCGGTGATCGTTTCCGTCGTGCTCAACCTGCCGACGGCCGGGCCGCTGTTGCTGCGCTCGCTCACCAGCCAGGACATGTATCTGGCGGGCGCCATCATCATGCTGCTGGGCATCCTCACGGTCATCGGCACGCTGATTAGCGACCTGCTGCTGGCCTGGATCGATCCCCGCATCCGCTATGGGAGTAACTAGCATGGCGGTGGAAAGCATTTCCCGAACCGATATTGCCCCCGTACCGCTGACGCGTTCCAGGCGCGAAAGCCAGCTGGGCCTGATGTGGCGCCGCTTCAAGCGGCACCGGCTGGCGCTGGCCAGCCTGTGGGTGGTGATCCTGTTTTATCTCGTGGCGCTGCTGGCCGAATTCCTCGCGCCGGCCGACCCCTCGGCCTATAGCGCGCGCTATACCTTCGCGCCGCCGCAGGGCCTGCAGTTCATCTCGCAGAACGAGGATGGGTCGTGGCGGTTCTTCCCCCATGTCAACGGCTATGCCTCCGAGATCGACCGGGCGGCCATGCGCCGGACCTATGTGATCGACCCCGAGGTGGAAATTCCGGTGCACTTCTTCATAGAGAGCGAGCCTTACAAGCTGATGGGCTTCATCCCGATGACGACCAAGTTTATCGGCGTCGAAAACCCGCGCGATCCGTTCTATATGCTGGGGGCGGACCGGCTGGGGCGGGACCTGTTGAGCCGGCTGATCCACGGCACGCGCATTTCGCTCTCCATCGGCCTCGCCGGCGTAACGCTGAGCCTGTTCTTCGGCATCATTATCGGGGGGTTCGCGGGCTATTACGGCGGCTGGTTCGACAGCGCGGTGATGCGCGTGGTCGAGTTCATCCGCTCAATGCCGACCATTCCGCTATGGCTGGGGCTGGCGGCGGCCATGCCCAAGGACTGGACGGCGCTGCAAACCTATTTCGCCATCACCATCATCCTCAGCCTCATCGGCTGGACCGAGCTGGCGCGGGTGGTGCGCGGGCGGTTCCTCAGCCTTCGAACCGAGGATTTCGTGACGGCGGCACTGCTGGATGGTGCCAGCGACTGGCGTATCATCACGCGGCATATGGTGCCCAGCTTCATGAGCCACATCATCGCGGCGGCGACGCTGGCAATTCCGGGCATGATCCTGGCGGAAACGGCCTTGTCGTTCCTCGGGCTGGGGCTGCAGGCGCCGATCGTCAGCTGGGGGACACTGCTGCAGGACGCCCAGAATATCCGCACTTTGGCCACCGCGCCCTGGCTGCTGACGCCGGGCATTTGCGTGGTGATCATCATCCTGTCGATGAACTTCTTTGGGGACGGCCTTCGCGATGCCGCTGATCCACATGGCCGATAAACCCATCCTTGTCATCAACGACATGTCCATCACCTTCTCGTCGCCTGACGAGCCGGATATCGAGGCGGTGCGGCAGGTCGATCTCACCCTGACGCCGGGCAAGACGCTGGCGCTGGTGGGCGAGAGCGGTTGCGGCAAGTCGGTGACGGCGCGGGCGGTGTTGCGGCTGCTCGACAAGAATGCCGAGATCCGGCGCGGTTCGATCGTCTTTTCGCCCGGTGACGAACCGTCGACCGACATCGTCAAGCTCAAGCAGGATAGCCTGCCGCTGCGGGCGATCCGCGGCAACCAGATTTCGATGATCTTCCAGGAGCCGATGAGCTCGCTCTCACCGGTGCATACGATCGGCGACCAGATCGACGAGATGATGGTGATCCACGAGGGGCTGAAGCCCAAGGCGGCGCGCGAGCGTACGGTGGCGCTGCTCGACCAGGTGGGGATACCGGGGGCGCGGGAGCGGGCGGATGCCTATCCGTTCGAGCTCAGCGGCGGGTTGCGGCAGCGGGCGATGATCGCCATGGCACTGGCCTGCACGCCGCAGCTGCTGATCGCGGACGAGCCGACTACGGCGCTGGATGTGACGACGCAGGCGCAGATCCTCGACCTGCTGCGGCAGCTGCAGGCCGATTTCGGCATGGCGATGCTGTTCATCACCCATGACCTGGGCGTGGTGGCCGAGATCGCCGACGAGGTGGCGGTGATGTATCTCGGGGATGTGGTGGAGCAGGGGAGCGTCTATGACGTCTTCGCGGCGCCGCGCCATCCCTATACGCAGGCGCTAATGAGCTCCATTCCCAAGATGGCGCGCAAGGCAGAGCGCGTGCGGCTCAGCCCCATCAAGGGCACGGTGCCAGCGCCAAAGGACCGGCCAGAGGGCTGTGCCTTTACCAGCCGCTGTCCGCATGCCTTCGAGCCCTGCGCAACCATCCGCCCCGCACGGACCGAGCTGGGCAATGGACATCATGCAAGGTGCCATCTGTTGACATCCGTACCGGTGGAGGAGCCCGCATGAGCAGGTTGCTGAGCGTCGAGCATCTCTCCAAGCATTTTACGCTGGGTAACGGCTGGTTCGGGCCGGGGCGGCGGCTGGATGCGCTCACCGATATCAATCTCACCGTCGAAGCGGGCGAGACGCTGGCCATTGTCGGCGAGAGCGGCTGCGGCAAGACCACGTTGGGACGCTGCATCATCAAGGCGCAGTCATCGAGCGAGGGACGGGTGGTCTACCACCCGAAATCGGGCGGCGACGTGGAGCTGACCGCGCTCAACAAGCGGCAGATCAAGCCGTGGCGGCAGGATATCCGCATGATCTTCCAGGACCCGATGAGTTCGCTCAACCCCAATATGCGGGTGTTCGACATCGTCGCCGAGCCGCTGCGGATACATAAGGTATGCAAGGGCAAGGAGCTGGAAGAGCGGGTGATCTCGACGCTGGAAAAGGTCGGCATTCCGGCTGAGGCGGTGGGGCGTTATCCGCATGCTTTTTCGGGCGGACAAAGGCAGCGCATCGGCATTGCCCGGGCGCTGGTGCTGGACCCCAAGCTGGTGATCGCCGACGAGGCGGTATCGGCGCTGGACGTCTCGATCCAGGCGCAGGTGCTGAACCTGCTCGAAGACCTCAAGGCGGAGTTCGGGCTGACCTATATCTTCATCAGCCATGACCTGGGGGTGGTGAACTACATCGCCGACCGGGTGGTGGTGATGTATCTGGGCCATGTGGTGGAAAATGCGCCCACCGAGATGCTGTTCGAGCGGCCGCGCCATCCCTATACCGAATTGCTGCTGGAGGCGTTGCCGATCGCCGATCCGCTGCGCCGCAAGGCTCGCAAGACCGAGATGCGTGGGGAGATCCCCTATCTCGGCAATCGCCCCGTCGGCTGCCCGTTCCACACGCGCTGCAAATATGCCGAGGATGTTTGCCGCACGGACAAACCGGCGCTGCGTCCGATCAACGGTACCGCGCAGGAGGCGGCCTGCCATTTTGCAGAGAAACTCAATTTGAAGGGCGCCTATGATGATGCGCCGGCCAAGGAATTTGCCTAGATGACCTATGATCCGGTGACCGCCAATCCACTGCATGGCAACCCGCTCAAGACGCGCGCCGATGTCGAAAGGGCGCTGCATGACCTGTTCAACCCGGTCCTGCCGTTCTTCTCGGAGGGCGGTGCACGGGTGCGGCTCGATGGGGCGGGCGCTCATTTCGACCGGGCGGCGGCGGACCTCGAGGGATTTGCCCGACCGCTCTGGGGCCTGACCCCGCTGGCGGCGGGCGGTGGCAGCTTTGACCATTGGGAATTGTATCGCCGTGGCCTCACCAATGGCACCGATCCGGAGCATCCCGAGTATTGGGGCACGGTCAATTCGACCGACCAGCGTATGGTGGAACTGGCGGCTATCGGCTTCACCCTGCGGCTGCTGCCGCACCTGGTGTGGGAGCCGCTGCCGCAGCGGGACAAGGACAACCTGGCCGCCTATCTCAAGCATGCGCGCAAGTTCGACTATGCCGACAACAACTGGAAGTTCTTCCGCATCCTGGTGGACCTGGGGCTGGAGGAATGCGGCGTCGAGTTCGACCGCTCGCTGACCGAGAAGTATCTCGAGGAACTCGACGGATTCTATTTGGGCGACGGCTGGTATCGTGACGGCAATGTGCGGCGCATCGACCACTACATTCCGTTCGCCATGCATTTCTACGGGCTGATCTACGCCAAGCTGGCCAAGGGCGACGAGAAGCGGGTGGCGGCCTACAAGGAACGCGCCACCCTGTTCGCCAAGGATATCCGGCACTGGTTCGACGAGGATGGCGGCACACTGGCCTTCGGGCGGAGCCTCACCTATCGCTTCGCCTGCGGCGGCATCTGGGGGGCGCTGGCTTTTGCCGACCTCGAGGCGCTGCCCTGGGGCGAGATCAAGGGGCAGTTCCTGCGCCACCTGCGCTGGTGGGCCGACAAGCCGATCGCCAACCGCGATGGCATCCTCTCCGTTGGCTACGGCTATCCCAACCTGTTCATGAGCGAGAGCTACAATTCGGCGGGCTCGCCCTATTGGGCACTCAAGGCCTTCCTGCCGCTGGCACTGCCGGCCGACCACCCATTCTGGACGGCCGAAGAGACGCCGGCCGTCACCAGCAAGAAGCCGGTGCCACTCAAGCATCCGGGCATGGTGATGATGCATACGCCTGGCAATGTAGTGGCATTGTCGAGCGGGCAGCAGAACTGGCAGATGCGGGCGGGCACCGAGAAATACGCCAAGTTCGCCTATGCCAGCCGCTACGGATTTTCGGTCGAGGTCGACGAGCGGGCCTACAATATGGGGGCTTTCGACGGGGCGCTGGCATTCTCCGATGATGGCCGGCACTATCGGGTGCGCGAGACCAACGAGGTCGCCCAGATTGCCGAGCAGACGCTGTTCGCGCGCTGGAAGCCGTGGAGCGACGTAACGGTCGAGACCTGGCTCATCCCCGCCAATCTCTGGCATATCAGGGTGCATCGCATCACCACGCCACGGGCGCTGCATGCCACCGAAGGTGGCTTCGCCATCGGGCGTGCGGACCTGAACACTGACACCTATGTCGATGAAGCTGGTCGCGCCGTGGCCAAGAGCCAGACCGATGTCAGTGCCATCGTCGATCTCGCCGGCAAGCGCGACGGGCGGGCGCATCGGGCCTATCCCAACACCAACCTGATCGTCTCCAAGACTATCGTGCCGCAATTGCGCGGCGATATCGCCGTGGGGACGACAGTGCTGATGACGGCGGCGATGGCCCTGCCGGCAGGAGCGGCAGCCGAGGCGGCACTGGAGCAGTTGCCGCATGCGCCGGACCTCCACGCGCTCGAAGCCATGTTTGCCCGCGAGGGTGTGGATGTCAGCGCCATCCTGGTGCCGGAGCGGTTCTGATGGCACCCAAACTCGCCTTCGCCATGGCGGCTGACAAGACAAGGCATGTGTTCGACGCAGAGGCTTTGGCGCGACTGGCGCGTACCTGCGACATCGTGCGGGATGCGCCGCTCGAGGAGTTGTTGAGCGCCGATGCCCGTGCGGTATTGGGCGAGATCGACATCCTCGTGACCGGCTGGGGTTGCCCCATGGTGACGTCGGACGTGATAAAGGCCGCGCCCAACCTCAAGCTCATCGCCCATGCCGCCGGCACGGTGAAGTTCACGCTCGATCATGCCGTCTATGACGCGGGAATCCGGGTGACGCATGCGGCCGATGCCAACGCGGTCCCCGTGGCCGAATTCACGCTGGCTGCGATCATCTTCGCCAACAAACGGGTGTTCGAACTGCGCGATCGTTACCGGGCCGATCCGGCGCGGCGCAGCAGCTACGCGCTGATGGACGAGCCGATAGGCAACTATCACCGGACTATCGGGCTGGTGGGCGCCTCGCGCATCGGACGCCGGGTGGCCAAGATGCTGCGGGGTTTCGACTTCACGGTGCTGGTCTGCGACCCGTTCGTAAAACTGGGTGACCCGGTACTTGAAGGGGCGGAACTGGTGGAACTCGATAGCCTGATGGCGCGCTCGGACGTGGTTTCAATCCATGCGCCGGCGCTGCCGTCGACGCGGGCGATGATCGGTGCGGGGCAGCTCAAGCTGATGAAGACCGGCGCAGCCTTCATCAATACGGCGCGGGGCGCGCTGATCGACGAAGCGGCATTGATCGCCGAATTGCAGACTGGCCGCATCCATGCGGTGATCGACGTGACCGATCCGGAGGTTCCCGTTGCCGGATCGCCGCTATATAGCTTGCCCAATGTGTTCCTGACTCCGCATGTGGCGGGGGCGGTGGGTACGGAGCGACTACGGTTGGGTCAGATGGCGATCGAGGAAATCGAGCGGTTCGTGGCCGACGTGCCGATGGAATTCGAGATCGAGCCGGCCTTGCTGGAGCGGCTGGCGTGATGGCGCGGCGTCCTGCATTCAGGCGAAATGGCAGATCGGTCACTGAACGGCACCTCCCTTGATGCGGGAGGCTGGGAGGGGGTGACGGTTGGCCCGAATATCGGGGCTAAACACCCCCAACCCTTGATCCCTCCCCGCAAGGGGGAGGGTGTCGACTGAGAGATCGGACGCAGTGAAAATATGAAACCGCATATGGCTCAGAATCTGCAGGTCAATGTTGGGGACGAGCACGAGGCCCGTCTACAGTTCCTGACCTGGGACCGGACACCTGCCGACATCGACGCGCCGGAGCATCGGGCGCGGCAGGCGCATTGGGCAGAGGTGGCGGGGGCGAGCTTTCATCCGACGGCGTATGTTGCGGCGGAGGCGGCGATTTTTACCAGCCATCTGGTGCTGGGCGAAGCGAGCTGGATCGCCGGGCACGCGCTGGTGCGTGGCGATGTCGAGTTCGGCGCGCATACGACGGTCAATCCCTATGCGATGATCTCGGGCAAGGTGCGCTGCGGCGACGGCGTGCGCATTGCCAGCCACGTGTCAATCGTGGGTTTCAACCATGGGTTCGACGATCCCAGCGTGCCGATCCATAGGCAGAAGCATGAGACCCTGGGCATCACCATCGAGGACGATGTGTGGATCGGTGCGAATGCCGTGGTGCTTGACGGGGTGACCGTCGGCAAGGGCGCGGTGATCGCGGCGGGCGCTGTCGTGAGCAAGGATGTGCCAGCCATGGCCATCGTCGGCGGCGTGCCGGCAAGGATCGTGCGCTATCGCGGGCAATCGGGGAAGCGAGACGCGGTGGCCTCGCTCGGTCGGCTGGGTGGCGCCGCGGCAGCGCAGTGGCCCGAAGTGCTGGCGCGGTATCGCGAGGGGGGCGAATATGCCTCGCGCGAAGCCGATGGGACGGTGCGGCACAGCGCGCGGCATCGCAACGACGCCATCGAGATCGCTGCCGGTTTCGGTGCCGTGCCCGAGTGGCTCGATATCGAGACGACGCTGGCGGAATTGCAGGCCATGCAGGATCCGGTGACCGGTCTGTTTCCCGATCCACACCAGCCGCCCAGACCGGGGCAGGCGGTGCGGGACAATGGGCTGGCGCTCTATAATGTGCTGTCGGTCGGCTATGCCATCGAGGTGCTGGGCGGACAGCCATTGCACAGCGTGTCGGAGGTGGAGCTTGGAGCGACCGAACTCTGCGACTGGCTGGACAGCCTCAGCTGGCGCGAGCGGGCCTGGGGCGCCGGCGCGGCAGTCGATGCCATTGGCACGGCGCTCTATTTCAACGCGCGGTATTTCGAGACCGGGCGGGCGCGGGAAACGCTGTTGGGCTGGCTGGCGATGAAGCAGGACCGGGCGACCGGGCTCTGGGGATCAACCACCGCCGATGAGGGATTGCTGCAGCCCGTCAACGGCTTCTACCGACTGACGCGCGGGACCTATGCGCAATTCGGCCTGCCGGTCCCCAATGCGGAGCGGGCTATCGACTCGGTCCTGTCGAACTATCGCAACTATGGCGGGTTTTCGGGGCGGACCTATACGGCCTGTAACCTGCTCGACACGGTGCATCCTCTGATGCTGTGTTTGAAGCAGACCGATTATCGGCGAGCGGAGGCGGAGGCGATCGCGCGGGCGGTGATCGGGCGGGCCGAGGAGCGCTGGATGCCGGGCGAGGGCTTTGCCTTTGCCGATGGGCAGGCGGCGAGCCTGCAAGGCACCGAGATGTGGCTGAGTGTGGTGCATCTGGCGGCGGACCTGCTGGGAATTGCCGATGATTTCGTATTCGTGCCCAAGGGTGTGCACCGGACGCGCGCGGTGGGGCTGGGACTATGAAGAAAGCCCTTGTGGTCTGGGGGGGCATGGAGCTGCATACGCCGGAGCGGAGTGCGCAGGTGGTGCGCGAGCTGCTGGAGGCGGAGGGGTTCGTCGTTACGGTAACGCCGGACTATGAGGCGCTGGGTGCCGATGACGTGGCGAGCAACGATCTCGTGGTGCCTGTCATCACCGATGGGGTGCTGGCGCCGGAAAAGATGACCAAGTTGATCGAGGCGATCCGCGGAGGCACGGGGCTGGCCGGATTTCACATGGGTATGGCGACGAGTTTCCGAAATTCGGTGCCGTTCCGCTATGCGGCTAGCGTCTACTGGGTGCAGCATCCGGGGAACATCATCACCTACCGGGTAGATGTGACGGCTGGCGATAGTCCCATCATGGCCGGGATTGAGAGCTTCGAGCATACCAGCGAGCAGTATTATCT
>JBARWY010000121.1:0-5056 GCA_049647065.1 Devosia sp.
GATCATGGAGCTTCACGGCGGTCGGCTCGATATTCGCAGCGTCGAGGGCAAAGGCTCGACCTTCGCGCTGGTCTTCCCCTATCGGCAGGTAGCGGCGGCCGAATATGCCAGCGTGGGCGCTGGCTGACGTCGGCGATCGTCGCTGTGACGTCGGCCTCAGTTACGTTCGCTCCAGCGAAGAGATCGCGCCGTTGGCGTCGATCACGCACAGGGCCTGCCCAGTGGGCAGTTTGAGGTCGACCGAATATGTTCCGGTCGCCATCCCGGGCCGGGAGGCGACAGGCAGCACGGAGTTGGGCGGCGCGGCAAAGCGTGTCTGGGCCTCACCCGCGCATAGCAACTGCAGATCTGCCGGGGCGGTCTGCGCACTCCCCCGGATCGTGGGGACTGCGGCCGGGCTTGTCGAGGAACAGGCGGCAAGACCCATAGAGAGCAGCATCAGGGCCAGTGACAGTGGCCTCAGAAGTCCATTCATCGGCAAGTCCCCTTGATGGTCATACGCCGCGGTACAGCGCGGCCCCCGACGTCAGCACGATTACCTTGGCGTCGATCTTAACCTGGGCATGAAGATCGGTGACATCGTCATTGGTCAGCCGGATGCAACCGGAAGAGACATTGAGGCCAATCGACCACGGCTCGATCGTTCCGTGTATGCGATAGATCGTGTCCTGATTGCCTCGAACAGGTACATGGCTCTGGCGCCCAATGGGTTTTCTGAGCCGCCAGGCAAACCCTGTTGGTTCCCTCTTCTGGGAGAGGCATCCTCTTACACTTCGAAATCTTGCCGAAGCAGGATGGCATTTCCCCAATACGAAAGCACTGCTGGCGAAGTGAGCAGTAGCTCGACCCATGCATACCTCTCGATGCCGAACCCGTCTCCGCGGTCACTGAGTCCACCCGAAAGGCGATAAACTCCTTCGGGCGAGATGAACTTGCGTTCGACATCCAGCAAAAGTTCAGCGCCATTGTACGTAAGGCGAACTTGGTCTTGTTCGCTGTCGTCGGCGACGACGAGATAGGTATCTCCGTTGTCCGACCGCCGAGCCGTAATCTCCTTTCGGCCAAAACCAGCAAAGTCGTTGTCACCGATCCGTTGCCAATCTTCTGACATTGATGGATACCCCCTTGTGTCGCCAGTGGCGGCCGCTTCCGTCAACTCGATGACTTGCTCGCCTTTTTGACGGAGCACTGGAAGCCACTACTTTTGCGGCAGACGTATCCGTCTCCTTTCAACCCTTTTCGTCCGTCTCAATTGAGGGCGGATGCCTCTAAGCGTTGAAATGAAGTGCCCGCCGAAACTGCAGAGCGTGAAGAAGATGCAGTCTTAGCCTTTGAAGATGCACACGACTTATCTCGCGCTTTTGCTGGGCTTTTTGAGTTGCCGCCCTTTTGGTTGATGCGATCGGGAGATGCCTACAACCTTGAGAGCCAAGGTCGGCTTTGGACGATTCCCTACGAAACAGTCGTTGAGGTCCTGACCGAGCTTGGGAATCGGATTGCCGAACTGCTCCGAGATGCCGGGGACAAATGGACCGCATTACTAGAGGCCTCGAGTAGGCGGACGGAAGGCGACGGAGCAAAACTGCTTGCTTGGGCGACTGGCCTTGATCTCGATGATTCTAGAACTCTCATCGATCAGGGTTTGCTGGAGCAACCTGCTAATTTTGTCGAGGCTGCAAACGACAACGATGAACTTCGTATCGCTGCACGTATGGCAGGCGCTTTGCCCGTCGACCAGATCCGAGAAATTCTTGTGCTTGCTGGAAGCTTTCACAAAAATGAATCCGACGCGCTCGACGCGCTCGCAAGCGCGAGCTTTAGGGAGGTTTTGGAGCGGTGGCATGTTCGACCGCCGTATGTGCAAGGGGAAAGCGCAGCGCGGTTTGCGCGTGCGTGGTTAAAGATTGGGCCAGACTCATTTTGCGATGTGCTGGCCACACTTCAAGGGTTGGGAGTGGAAGTTCGTGCTGATGATGTTGAACCTGAGACTCTAGATGCTCTTGCCATCTGGGGCTCGCGGCACGGCCTTGGTGTGTTCCTGAATCTGGCAAGCCAGCGAGTAAATGAGGTCGAAATCCAGAACTTTGGAGACGATCCGGCACTCCGCGTTACGCTTGCTCATGAACTCTGCCATCTACTTCTTGACGGCGGTCACACAGTCACCGCAGTTGATGTACTGAGAAGCAGAATGCCGATTTCCATCGAGCAGAGAGCTAAGTCTTTTGCTGGTGAATTTTTGCTTCCGTCGCGCACTGCGTCGCGTTGGTGGCAAGACATGGGAGCCCCGCGAGATCGAGACGGGCTGCGCAAGGTGCTACTCACACTTGAGACGACTTTCCGGGTACCGCGTGCGGTCTCAGCCTGGAAACTGGAGCACGGGCTCCAAAAAACCATGGCGTGGAGCTATCTGGGATTTTGGCATCACTGTCTCGCTACCGCTAGCTTGGCTGGGAGCTCGACACGAGCGAGCAATGGCAGAATGCGGACGAAATTTTGCAAAAAGCGCCAGTCCGCAACCCACCCCAATGCTGCCTACTGCGACTGGCCGCGTACGCCATCCGTTAAGATGCTTGCCCCAAAATGGATGGGCGAGGGGCGAGGACAAATGGCGAAACGGAAGCAAAACTCGAACGCTGTTGGCTGGGTGCTCCTCGGGATCATTGCGTTTGGCATTTTTCAGTTCGGGGGCCAGGAAAACCTGGGGCGCGGCGCCAGCGGCGCTCCGCAATCCGCAACCTCCGCCAAAACGGTGCAATCCCATTCTGCGTCAGCGCCGCTCGACGCACCTCGCTTTGTCAATGTCGCCTTGCTCAACGTTCGTCACACTCCCAGTAACTCGGGTGAACTGATCATGACGCTCCCGCGCGGGACCGCGCTGCGGGTTCTCGATCGCCAGGATGGATGGCTTTTGGTGGACCTGAATCCCACGCTTGAGGGTTGGGTCGCAGAGCGCCTCACCACGACCCAGGTGCTGCAGCAACCCAAGGCTGCTCTCGCATCACTCACGGGTTCGAGGTAGCACCTGCAGCACGAGCCCCCGGTTCGCTTCCTACTGACCCTCAGTCGTACTGAGCGGACTGTCAGCTTTCGGGAACTCGTGCTGGTCGTAAAATGGCCGAAACGGGGGCGCGGAGCGGTCTTGCGGGTTAAGGCGCCCTACTTCTGACGTACGCTTCGACCTGACATATGCGCCACCAGAGCCTATGAGCCGCGCATCTGACGGTCTAGCCTGTAATGCCATATGGTTCCGGCCTCCGGATCTTGCAATTCGCCGTCTTCGACAAAGCCCGATTTCAGCAACAGCTGACGTGGATTTTGGATAGCTCCAACATTCCGGCAGCATAGATCCTGGCGGTCGTCGATATCGCGGTTTTCGCTATGCTCAGGCAAGCGCCAGGATACAGGTCCGGTTGCGCTTTATAAGATTTCATCACCCCTTAAGGACACCTCCCCCGTCGGACGCCAATGTTCCATGCCAGAGGCGAACGGCGGAGGACTACGATGTACCGGATGGCTTGGATGGCTTGGATGGCTTTGGTGGGACGCCGGGCGCCCGAGCCATGCCAGCGACGTTTCGCGATCGGCAGGAGAGTCGAGGGGAAGAGAGCCAAATTCTCCCTGTGGCTCGCTGTGCTTGGCCTCGCGGCAACAGTATTTTTTGTCCCAACGGCGCAGGCAGAGCAGCCGGGCCCTGACATCGCGCTGCTCCCGACTTCCCATCCGCCGTATCGTGAGATCGACACCCTTGGGGTCAACCATGAAAACCTGTTTCGAGGACTGGTGGTGGCCAATGAGGCGGCCGGCTTGGTGCAGGTTCTAAACCTGGCTGGGCGAAGCCGTTTCGAGGAGCAGTGGGCGTTCGTTCCAGCGCTCAGCATCTGGATCGAGATCGGCATCAATGAGCGCTCGTCTCACAAGGATGCCGAGGTCGAGATTGATGTTGCCTACCTGCGCAGGATTGTCGCGCTTTTCCCGGAGGTGCTTCTCGTCCATTTCCATCCGGCTAGCTTTTATCCCGCGGTCATCCCTGTCGGGTACCCGGCCTCGTTCATGGCCGCGGATGTCGCCGCTATCGGCTACGCCTTGCCTAGCGCTAGCGACGTCCTGGCCTCGATCAGGCTCATGGAACTGTTGCATGCCGATAATCCCGATGTTCAGGTCGCGTTTGCGGTGATCAGTCCACACGGCGTCGTCAGCTATGGCGCGACGGAGACAGGCCGCGCTACGATCATCTACGAAGGCAATAATCCGCGCGCCGGCACCACCCGGTCGATCGTCACCCGCGCCGCGATCCGTCGAATGCCGTTCAATGTCACAGAGACCGTCACCGCACTTGGCAGTCCAGACATCGGGGACGTGATTGCCGAACTGTGCGCACAGTTCTCCGACGAGAACTACACGGCGACCTATTCTCCGGTGCCCGGTGGCACCCTGGGGCAGTTCTCCTCGCCTGGGCCAGAGTGAAATTCCGGGGTGCATCGCGGGTTGCGTGGGACTATGGTTCTATCTGGGGCTCATGCCGGATCGACTTATGGGCGCAACGCACATCAGTTTCGGACCCTTTGAATTCGACTGTGATAGCGGAACGCTATCCCGGAAGGGTGCCGCTGTACCCCTGGGTGGGCGCGGCGCGGCCTTACTTCGCGCTTTGCTCGATGCCGAAGGCGGGGTGGTCTCCAAGCAGGTGCTGATGGACCAAGCCTGGCCAGATGCGATTGTTGAGGAAACCAATCTTCCGGTTCAGATCGGTGCGCTGCGCAAAATTCTTGGCAAGCGGAAGGATGGGTCGCCATGGGTGACAACCGCCGCCCGGGTGGGTTACCGGCTGGCGCGGGATGTCGCAGGCGAGGGCCTTCCCGCAATTGCGGTTTTGCCCTTCGTTGCCATGGACGATGTGGGCAGCTTTGCTGATGGCTTCGTCGAGGATCTGGTCACGGCGTTGTCCCGGTTCAAGACATTCACGATTGCCGCGAGAGTCTCGACGGAGCAATTCCGCGGGGGCGGCGATGCGCGCGAAATCGCACGGGCGCTCGGCGTTCGCTACCTCATCGAAGGC
>JBARWY010000122.1:0-2022 GCA_049647065.1 Devosia sp.
ACCGGAATTTTTGAGTATCCTTTGCGCTGCGGGCGGGCGAATAGGAAACGCATGAGTATGGCTGGCATGCTCGGCGCCGCGCCTTGACACGCACCGGGCTTCACCGCTAACGATCGGAACTTCTTGAGGTTCATCCCTGCGGCTTGTTGCAAGAGCGCATGGACGGCATGTGAGCGCTAGATGATTAAGAAGACCAAGCCGATCCGCACACCCAAGGCCCAGCCGAGCGCGGGCGAGCCGATCGGGATGCGCGCCGAACTCGAAATATTCAAGCGCGAGCGGATCCTCAAGGAGATGATCGGGCTGGTCGAAGAGCGCGGCCTGCGGGACGTGACGCTTGATACGCTGGCCGAGCGGTTAAAGGTCACCAAGCCCTTCATCTACCAATTCTTCGACAGCAAGCAGCAGCTGGTCGCAACGGTGTATGAGCGCGGAGCTCAGCAGCTATTGGTTGCCATCGAGGGGCATCTGGACAGCAAATCACCCGCGCCAAAACGTCTTCGCAACTTTGTCCGCAGCTTCGTGCTGCAAAATGTCGAAAGCCGCGCCATCAGCATGGTGTTTGGCCAGGAGGAAGCCGATCTGCCGCCCAAGACACTGGAGAGCATACGGAACATCCATCGGCAGTTTGACAACAAGCTCGCCTCATTGATCGAGGACGGGATCAAGGCGGGCGAGTTCAAGGTGGAAGAGCCGCACATTGCCGGTCTGGCGATCTCCGGAATGGTGCGATGGATCCACCGCTGGTTCCACGATGGGCGCCTCAGCGCCGACGAAATCGCCGACCTCTTTGCCAACTATGCGCTCAATCTGGTCGGCTACAAGGGACCGGCTTCGTAGGCTTTGGGCCGCTCAGATGCGGCCAATAATTTCGTCGCGCACCAAATCCTCTATCTCGTCGGCACCTAGGCCGAGCAGGCCTGACAGGACCTCGTCGGTATGCTGCCCCAGCCGGGGCGGCGCATCGTAGCGGTCCAGCGGCGTTTCCGACATCTTCAGCGGATTGGCCACCAGTTTCAGCGGCCGGCCCAGTGAATGCTCCACCTCGACGACCATGTCGCGAGCGGCGATCTGCGGTGCGGCAAAGACATCCGAAATCTCGTTGATCGGACCCGAAGCTATGCCAGCGGCCTCCAGCTTTTCCAGCCAGTAGTCCTTGGGCGACCGCCGGAAAATCTCCTCCAGTAGCGGGACTAAAGTTTCCCGGTTGCGGACGCGCAGCCCATTGGCCTTGAATCGCTCGTCGTCCGCCAGTTCGGGGCGCCCGACCACATCTGCAAAGCGCCGGAACTGCGTGTCGTTCCCGACCACCAGCACAATGAAGCCGTCGGAACACTCGAAGCTCTGGCTCGGCACGACTGCGGGAGCCGACGTTCCAAAGCGCTTCGGGTTGTTGCCCGAGACAAGATAGTACATCGCATGGTGGGACAGCGCCGCGGTTTGGGCATCCATCAGGGCCAGATCGATATACTGGCCCTGACCAGTCTTGCCGCGATGCACAAGCGCGCCAAGCACGCCGATTGCGGCATACATGCCGGTCATGATGTCGGACAGCACGATACCGACCTTCATCGGCTTGCCGCCGGGGCGCTCGTCGGGTTCCCCGGTGACGCTCATGACACCACCCATGGCCTGGAATAACGTGTCGTAGCCGGGCTTGTGGCTATTGGGGCCAGTTTGGCCAAAGCCCGTGATCGAACAGTAGATCACTGACGGATTGACCTTCCTGATGCTCTCGTAATCCAGCGCATAGCGCTTGAGCGTGCCGACCTTATAGTTCTCGACCACGATGTCGGAAACGGCCGCCAGTTTGCGGACGATTTCCTGGCCCCGTGGCTGGGAAAGGTCCAGCGCGATGGATTTCTTGTTCCGATTTGCGCTGAGGTAGAACGCGGACTCGGCCGTATCCTTGCCATCCAGGTCGGCCAGGAACGGCGGTCCGAGACCGCGCGCGTCGTCGCCGCGACCCGGACGCTCCACCTTTACGACTTCCGCTCCCATATCGGCGAGCAGCTGCGTTGC
>JBARWY010000123.1:0-1794 GCA_049647065.1 Devosia sp.
CAGCGTGGCCGTCACGACCCCGAACAGGAACGGCACCAGGGTGGCGGCCTGCGCGCCGAGTGTCGCCAGGAGGAGCGAGCGCGGCGAGGTGCGTTCGGGGATGTAGCGCGACCAGTCGCCCAGGAAGGCGCCGAACGATATGGGATTGCCCATCACGATCAGGGCGGACAGCACAAAGGTGGGCCAGAAGCTGCCCAGCGCGTAGGCGTCCGGGCCGGGGTTGAAGCCGAGGTCGATGTCCCCGGCGTAGGCGAATGCGCCCAGCAGGATCAGCACGGTGTTGCCGACCACTACGACCTTGTTGACCAGCAGCATGAAGGCGAAGCCGTAGACCACCACGACGATGACGAGCGCGCCGAGCACGGCGTAGATGACGCCGCGGAGCAGGTCGGAGTCGGAGACTCCGAAGAGCCGGATCAGCCCGCCCACCAGGGCGTCGCCGCTGACCCAGACCGATATCGAGTAGAAGGCGATCGCGGTCAGCAGCGACAGGAAGGAGCCCAGGACCCGTCCGCGCACCCCGAAGTGCGCGCCCGAGGACACCGCGTTGTTGGTGCCGGTCAGCGGGCCGAACAGGCCCATCGGCATCAGGATCAACGCCCCGACCAGGACACCCAGCACGGTCGCGGCGACGGCCTCCCACAGCGACAGTCCCAACAGGATGGGGAAGGTGCCGAGGATGACGGTGGCGAAGGTGTTCGCGCCACCGAACTGGATCCGGAACAGGTCGAACGGCCCGGAGTGACGGTGCCCGGAGGGAATCGTGTCGATCCCGTGCTGCTCGACCTCGGTGGCGCGGGGCCGCTGGATGGGATCGGCCGGTACGTCGGCTCTGCTCATGACCACTCCTGAGAACGACACGACGAAGGGTGTCTGGACTTTAGCGCGGGGTTTACTGCTGTGCAATAGTTGTTGCCCATGAGAGTTCAGCGGGTCATCGATCTGTCCGTGCCGGTGGACGATGGGACGGTCGTTTACCCCGGAGACCCGTCCCCGCGGTTCGAGGTGCACAGCACGATCGAGGCGGACGGGTTCAACCTTTTGGCGATCCACATGGGCTCGCAGTCGGGTACGCACGTCGACGCGCCGTACCACTTCGAGGAGGACCGCCTGCGCATCGACGAGGTGCCGGTCGACCGCTTCGTCGGGCCCGGAGTGGTCGTCGATGCCACCGGGCTGGATCCGCGGGCGGAGATCACCTGGGAGCACGTCGCACCGGTCGCCGACCAGATCGAGCCGGGCGTGATCGTGATGCTGCGCACCGGGTGGAGCGCGCACTACGGCGACCCGCGCTACTTCGAGCACCCCTTCCTGTCGGCCGACGCGTGCCAGCGGATGCTCGACCTGGGAGCCCGCACCTTCTGCCTCGATGCCATCAACATCGACGAGACCCCCGACGACCAGCACCCCGGTGTCGGGTTTCCCTGCCATCACCTCATCTCGCGCCTGGACGGGGTGATCGGTGAGAACTTCCGCCTGTCAGAGCTGCCCGAGGGCGACTTCCTCGTCGCCTGCACCCCGGTCCGACTCACTGGCGCCGACGGCGGGCCCGTGCGTGCCGTGGCGATTCAGCTGGGCGCATGAGCACCCGGACCCCGCCGGCCGCTCCCGATCGAGCCCGTCCCACCGTGCTCATCGGGACCAAGCTGCGCACGGCGCGCAAGACGCGCGGCCTCACCCTCGACCAGGTCGCCCAGGCCGCCGGACTCACGAAGGGTTTCGTCAGCCGGCTCGAGCGCGACGACGTCTCCCCCTCCGTCGCGTCGCTGGTCACGGTGTGCGAGGTGCTCGGTC
>JBARWY010000124.1:0-11600 GCA_049647065.1 Devosia sp.
CAGCAGAACACATGCTCGTTCCTGGGCTCCTCGAAGTGGTCCCAAAAGTCATAGACCTTGTCGCGGTTGCCTTCATCGTGGTGGATCACTGAGCCCGGGAATGCCTGCATTTCCTGGAGGAAAGCCGCTTCCTCGGCGGTGCGTGAGCAATAGATGACACGGAAAGGGTGGGCTTCGCTGGCAAGCTTTCGAGCCATCGACAGGATCGGGGTGACGCCAATTCCACCCGCGATCAGGAGATACTTCGCTGCCGGCACGAGGGCGAAGCTGTTCTCCGGGGGATCGACCTGGAGAACCGATCCCACTGGAGCGGAGTCGTGCATCGATAGCGAGCCACCACGGGAGGCTGCCTCGCGCTTTATCGCGATGACATAAGAGGCCGGATCGGACCCGTCATTGATCAATGAATAGCGGCGCATCGCGCGGCTGGGCGTTTCGACGGCAATATGCGCCCCCGGCTCGAACCCGGGCAGCACGACGCCTTCTGCCGGCAGCAGCGTGAACTCGCAGATGTCCCTGGCGACCATGCGCCGTGCAGCCACGCGGACTGCAAGTCTTTGATTTTCAGTTCCCATCGGATCGCAAGCGACCTCCCATTGAGCCAGATATTAGATATCTAATTTATTTCGTCAAGGCTCTGGACGAGAGCAAAGCTCACTGCTAGCTTAGACATCTAAGTAGTGACGAACGGGAGGTTGCCAATGCTTACGACGGAGGAAAACGAACTCCTCACACGCGTGACCGGCGATGCGCCAATGGCGACGCTGATGCGTCAGCATTGGGTTCCTGTTTGTCTGATCGAGGAGGTTGCCGAGCGCGATGGGGCGCCGCTTCTCGTGGAGGCGATGGGGCGGCGCTATGCCTGCTTCCGCGACACTGATGGCCGCATCGGCCTTCTCGACGAACTGTGTCCGCATCGCCGTGCGTCGCTGATCTTCGGCCGTAATGAAGAGGGCGGGCTGCGTTGCCTCTATCACGGATGGAAGTTCGACGTGGAGGGCACTTGCCTGGCCATGTCCTCCGAGCCGGAAGGCAGTCCGCTGCACAACAAGATCAAGCATCGCGCCTACAGCACCCACGAGTGGGGCGGGTTCATCTGGGCTTGGCTCGATAAGGAACGCGAGCCGACGGAATTCCAGCCGCCGGCTTTCGCGCCCACAGAACAGACCCGCGTTTCGATCCTGAAAATCCGGATTCCGGCAAACTGGGCGCAGATTACCGAAGGCCAGATCGACAGCGCACACAGCTCATCGCTGCATTCGTCCGATATGAAGCCGGCGCGCGTCGAAGGCGCCGCGGCCGACGACGAGGGCTGGTACCGCCCGTCGACCGACAAGTCGCCACGCATGCAGACGCAGACCACGACCTACGGCTTCCACTACGCCGCCATTCGCAAGCCGATCAAGAACGCTGCGACGCACAACTACCTCCGGATCACCGAATACATCGCTCCGTTTGTGTCTCTCATTCCGCCGAACAACAACTACAACGTGGCCACGGTCATCGTCCCGATCGACGATACGACGTCCCACTTCCACTTCATCGCCTGGGGCGGCGACACCTGCCCCACGACCGAGGACTGGCGGAAGTTCAATCACTCCCGCAAAGGGATTGACCTTGACGAGCGCTGGGTCTCCCGGCGGACACTCGAGAATGGCTTCCTGCAGGATCGGCAGGCGATGAAGCTTGGCAGCTTCACCGGGGTCAAGGGCATTCCCAACCAGGACATCATCATGTGGGTGTCGATGGGCAGCGTGGTTGACAGAACAAGCGACATCCTTGGCGCCTCGGACCTGGCTATCGTCGAGTTCCGGAGACTGATGGTTGATGCGGTGCGTCGCGTGGCGGATGGCGGTCCGGCGATCGGGACCGAAGAGCCTCGGGTTCCTCACGCGTCCATCGCCTCGCGCGAAGGGGTCTATCCCAAGGAGGTTGACTGGCGGACGCTCGACCAGTCCGCAGGCTCCGCGCAAGCGGCCGAATAGCCCACCGGCCGAGGAAACTGGAGACTGAGTTAGCGATCCAAATGCACACCAGACACTAGGCGCGGAAAGCGTGCGCAATCGGCCCATCAAAGGAGTCGATGCCACAAGGAGGTGTCCGGCCTGAATAACAGCCCAAAAAGGGCTTCGAAGAATTACGGGAGGAAACGCAGCTAATGAATGTTGTCCGAGAAAGCCTGCCGCCATCGTCGGCGATAAGTGCGAAGAGTGCTACGCCAGTCATCGTCTCCGAAGGACTGACCGTGGGCTACGAGCTCCACCGGGAGCGGCAAAGGCTCACGGCGCTGAGCGATATCAGCCTGACGATCAATCGTGGCGAGTTCATCGTTCTGGTTGGGCCATCAGGTTGTGGCAAGACGACCTTTATCAACGCTATATCAGGCCTGGTGAAGCCATGGGCGGGCAGTGTCATGGTCAATGGCCGGCCAGTGACCGGCCCTGGTCCCGATCGTGCAATGGTCTTTCAGGATTATGCGCTGATGCCATGGCGGAGCGTGGAATCCAACGTTCGCATGCCGTTCGAATTCCAGAATCTCGGCCTGTCCAAGACGGAGATTGACGAGCGGGTACGCCGCTACATCGGCCTTGTTGACCTTACCGGCTTCGAAAAATCGTTCCCCTATGAACTTTCGGGCGGCATGAAGCAGCGCGTGGGCATCGCCCGCGCTCTTGTCACCGAACCAGACATTCTTCTCGCCGACGAGCCTTTCGCCGCCATCGACGCGATGACCCGCGAAGCAATGCAGAGCGAGATGGAGCGCTTCGTCGCCAAGACCAAACAGACCGTGGTGTTCATCACGCATTCGATCGACGAGGCGATCATGCTGGCCGATCGGGTCGTCGTTATCTCCTACCGCCCGGGACGCATCAAGGAAGTGGTCGACGTCAACCTTCCGCGGCCACGCTTCAACGATGACGTCAAGGCTATGCCTGAATTTACCAGGCTGCGCGATCACATCTGGCGGCTGGTCAAGGACGAGGCGTTTCAGGCGTCGCGAGGAGGAAAGCGATGAGTATGAGCAAGGAAGCCAACCAGCCACTGTCAACCGATGCTCCCGATCGCATCGTAAAGACACAGTGGACTTGGCGCGAATTTCGGCGGCGCTTCGGCTCTTGGGGCATTACCGTTATCAATCTGACTTGCTTCTTCCTCCTGTGGGAAGCCGTCATCAGGTTGGGCCTAATCAACGAATTGTTTCTGCCCAAGGCGAGCGACATGTTCGCCGCGCTCTGGCAGGGACTGACGACATCAGCACCACCGGGGGCCTCCGTATCCGGAAGCATCCGCGACCACCTGTTCTTCACGTTGCGCAATCTGGGCATTGGGCTCGTCATTGCAATCGTGCTCGGTGTGCCAGCGGGTCTGCTGATGGGCGGCAACAAGAATGTCGAGACTATCCTCAGTCCCTACATCTGGGCACTTGCTTCCCTTCCACGTGTAGCGCTGGTGCCGCTCTTCATCCTGTTCCTTGGCTTCACCATGACGATGCAAGTTACCATCGTCGTCCTGTCAGCGATCTTCCCGATCATCATCAATGCATGGGCGGGGGTGAAGACGACGGACAAGTCGCTTCTGGCGGCCGCAAGGGTATTCGGCGCAAGTCGCTGGGAGCTCTACGCCAAGGTCGTGCTGCCCTTCACGCTGCCCTTCATCATGGCCGGTGTGCAGCAGGGAATTGGCCGTGGCCTTGTCGGCGTGGTCATCGCTGAGATCTTCGGGGGCTCCTCTGGCCTCGGCTATCTGATCAAGCGCGCCGCCGACACGTTCAATTCGTCGCTGATGTACTCAACGCTTCTTGTGCTGGTCTTGGTCTCGGTAGGCCTCGTCCAGACAACCCGCTGGCTGGAAGCGCGCATCGCACCGTGGCGTCGGATCGACAGCCTCTGACGTGAATTCAGTTCTAAAGCCGTAGACCCAAAGGGAGGGAACTAACTATGACGACGACTGATAAGAATAAGACGCCGAACGTCGGGATGGGACGACGAGACGTGCTGCGCGCCGGCGGCCACAGCGCCCTAGGATTCATGCTGGCCTTGGCAACCGGACGAGGTGCCTTTGCCCAGGATGCAGGTCCGAGCCTCGAGAACATCAAGGCTAACCTTGCCTCAGTGCGCTATGGTGAAATTACGCCGAACTATGCCGACTCTTGGCCGCTGACAATCGGCAAAAGTAAGGGCTATTTCGCCGAAGTTGGCATCACCGATCCGACGGCGACCCTGACAGAGGAATACATTCCGGGTCTCGTCAGCAACAGCCTCGATATGGCCCACAGCGACACCGACGTGGCCTTCGCGGCTGCAGTCGCGAGCAACATGCCAATCAAGGTCATCGGGACATTCCGTCATCGTGAGCGGTGGATTCTCGGGGTTCGGAAAGGGATCGAAACGCTGGAGGATTTGCGAGGCAAGGTCGTCTCCGGCGGTGCGCTCGAAGGCCGCAACACCTGGGTGCTGCGGCAGATTCTCACGAAGATGGGCCTTGATCCGGACAAGGACGTTCAGATTGTCCCGATGACTGGCGCGTCCAATTCTCGGCAGCTGGCCATCATCAGTGGCCAAATCGACGGCGGAATCATGTTTCCACGCCACCAGGCGGGTATCGTGGAGGCGGGCGGCAACTTCATCTACGACGAACTCTATCCTGCGCCGCAGGAGTCAATCATCGGGCTGGAGCCGTGGCTCAGCGCCAATGAGGCCACTGTCATTGCATGGTTGGTTGCGGATATCCGTGCAAGGCAGTGGCTCTTCGATCCTGCCAACAGGGAGGAAGCCTACAAGATCATGCGCGATGCCGGCTACGAGATCCCACCCGCGTTCGAAGCCGGCTACCAGGAAGAGCTCGACATGATCAGCCCCGACGGCGGTTTCGACAGCGCCGACGTCATGGACGCCTTCGTTTCGCAGTTGAAGGAGTCCGGGGACCTCGCCCCGGAGATCAATTGGCGCGACCACGTCGAGCTCAAGTACCTGTGGGCGGCGCAAGACGCCCTCGGCCTGCCGCGGCGGCCCGCCTCAATCTAGCAACTTGGCGCGCGTGACCCAGCGCGCGCCAAACCACAACCTGCCGGTTGGGCGGCAAACGGGCGGTGGCCGATCGGCTGTCGATCAAAAGGGAATATCCAACATGAACGATACGTTCGCGCCGAGCACAACACAGGGATGGACGACGATCTACGACCATCCGGAAAAGGTGCAGAGCAAGTATATAACGGTAGATGGGTACCGTACCCACTACCTGGAAACAGGGGCCGCCCCGAGCCGGCCGCTCGTGCTGGTCCACGGCGCGAACATACAGACCGGCCTGGGCAGTGACCGCTGGTTTCCAAACCTTATCCCCCTGGGTGAGCACTTCCACGTCTTCGCCATCGACGAACTGGGTGGTGGAGACACTGAGGCGCCGCGCAATATCGACGACATCGGGCACATAAGGGTGCGAGCAGACCATGTGCTCGCGTTCATTGAAGCCCTCGGCGTTGGCCCCGTCCATTTGCTCGGTCAGTCCCAAGGCGCCTGGATTGCCGCCTATATCGCGTTGCAGCGGCCCGATCTCATCGACGAACTGATCCTGGTCGATAGCGCCAGCCTGGCGTTACCCGCGGGCGGGATGGGCTCAAAGGGTGTCGACAACAAATATACCGACGCCTTCGTGCCGGGCACGGCGGTCCGCAGGGGGCTTGAGCCCACGCGGGACGGCATGCGCCGCTGGCTGGCCACCATGACCTACGACGCCGCAATCCTGCCAGACAACTTCCTCGATCGATGCGCCGAGCTAAGTACGAAATGGATGCCGATCTGGCAGGAGCCATGGAGCAAGTTCTGGACCGATGGGGGCAAGCGGAACGTCGAGCAGTATGAAGTCGATGGCGTTCATATCAGTGAGCACCTGGTCAATCTGACTAAGCAGCCGCTCGTCATCTGGGGCAACAATTCGGTCAAGGGACTGGATAATGGCGTGTCGCTCTACAAGCGCATGCCCGGCGCCGAGTTCTACGTCTTCGACAAGGCAAACCATTTTCTTTGGATCGACCGGTGGCGCGATTTCAACAGTCTGGTCCGCTGGTTTCTGACCCGAAACGACTGACGAAGCAGCGGAACTGGCCCAGAACACCTGGCGCTAAAGTCACGCCGGCACCGATAGGCACCGGCCCCTCGGATACGATGTACTGCCTGGCCTGCCGAAAGGCAGGAGGAGAGAAGTCATGACTGAATATGCCCTTTACAACGCACCGCAATCCACCTGCAGCCAGAGGGTTCGCTACGTGCTGCATGCCAAGGGCCAGGAGTTCGAAGAGCACAAGCTCGATCTCTTCAGTGGCGACCAGCTGAAGCCGGACTATCTGCGGATCAATCCAAACGGCCTGGTTCCGACGCTGGTGCACAATGGAAATCCCATCATCGAAACTTCCGTCATCATGGAATATCTCGATGAAATTTTGGGCACGGTATCGCCGTTGCGACCCAGCGATCCGCTTAAGCTCTCGCAGATGCGGGCGATGATGCGATACATCGACGAACTGCCTACGCCGGCGGTCCGGGTGCCCTCCTACAACCTCGCCTTCCTGCCCCATTACCAAGCGATGACGGAGGAGGAATTCCTTGCCGTCTGCGAGAGCAAGCCGCTGCGCCGCGAGTTCCTGCTCAAGATGGGCCGCACGGGTTTTCCAAAGTCGGAAATGGACGAAGCGCTCGGCCGCATCCGGCGCAGCATGGAGCGCATGACGCGCTGGCTGCGCGAGAGCGGCGGCCCCTGGCTGATGGGCTAGACCCTGACGCTCGCCGATATCGCCATCATGCCGATCATCGTGCGGATGGACGACATCAACCTTGGCCACCTCTTCGGCGAAACGCCCGAGATCCGCGACTGGCTGGACCGCATCCGCGCCACCGACCCGTTCCCCAAGACCTACTACCACGGTGCGCTGCTGACCGAGCGGTATCCGCATCTGCAGGCTTTGAAAGCCCGATCCGCCTGAAACACTGGGCAAGGACACGAGAAGCACCATGCAAAATATGACGGCAGACCTCAAACTCATCAGCACAGTTGCAGACGTGACGCCCACGGTGCTGGCCGCGATGTCGCGCACGTCCGACCCACGGTTGAAGCAAGTCATGGCTTCCCTGGTCCGCCACCTGCATGCGTTTGTCATCGAGTCGCGCCCGACCGAAGACGAGTTCGAGCTCGGTCTGCGCTGGCTGGCGGCTCTTGGCCATCACACCAACGAGAGCAACAACGAGGTTGTGCTGGCGGCGGACGTCCTCGGCGCATCGACGCTGATCGACCTCATCAACAACAATGGCATGCAGGGCGAAACCATGTCGGCGCTGCTCGGTCCGTTCTATCGCGGCCAGGCACCCGATTGCGCCTCAGGCGACAGCATCGCCCGGTCAGAAACACCGGGCCCGGTCCTCTATTTCAAAGGCAGGGTGACGGAGATCGATGGTACGCCGATCGCGGGTGCAAAGCTGGACGTCTGGCAGGCGTCGCCTGTCGGCCTCTATGAAAACCAGGATGCGGGCCAGGACGATTTCAACCTGCGCGGCGTCTTCCGCACCGGTGTCGATGGTCGCTTCCACATCACCTCGGTCAAGCCGGCCGGGTACCCGATTCCCGTTGATGGTCCGGTCGGCGATCTTCTGCGGGCGCAGCGGCGCCACCCCATGCGTCCGGCCCACATCCACTTCATCGTCTCGGCACCCGGGCACAAGACGCTGATCACCCAGATCTTCTCGGACACGCTTGAGGCCTTGGCTGGCGACGTCGTCTTCGGCGCGAAAACCCAGATCATCGGTGACTTCGTTCAGCACACGGAACAACACCCGGACTACCCGGACACGCCGCTGCCCTTCTACAGCTGCGAGTACCAATTCCGGCTGGTCGAGGGTGAGCCGAGCTACCCGGTGCCGCCGATCTCGGGCAAAAAATCGTGATGGTCGCGGACATGTCGCACCCCTTAAGAGGCAAGGCCGCCGTGGTCGTCGGCGGGTCCGGCGGCATCGGACAGCATACTTGCCTTGAGCTCGCCAAAGCTGGTGCACGGGTCGCCGTGGGCTACCGGTCGGCCCGGGACAGGGCCGAGGCGCTCGTTGCGAAGTTGCCGGGTGAGGGGCATGCCGCCCTACCGGTCTCCATCGAGGAGACGCCAAGTATCGAAGCGTTCCGCGATGCCGTGCTTCTCCAGTTCGGCAAGGCCGATATTCTGGTCAACGCGGCGGGCGTGACGCAACCGGTGCCGCATGGCGACCTAGATGCACTGACCGACGCGTTGATCGATCAGGTCTTCATCAACAACTGGCGTGGCGTGTTCGCGACGATCAGGGCCTTCGCACCCGCTTTGAAGGCAAGCGGTGACGGACTGATCGTCAACGTTTCATCCATCGCCGCCTTCACGGGCATCGGCTCCAATATTGCCTATTGCGGCGCCAAAGCGGGGTTGGACATCATGACCAATTCGCTGGCCCGAGCTCTGGCACCACAGATCCGCGTCATCGCGGTTTCACCGGGCATGGTGGACACCGATTTCGTCCCCGGACGGGGCCAGGACGTCAAGGATAAGGCGGCCGCCGCCACGCCACTGAAGCGGTTGACGACAACAGCCGACGTCGCCCAGGCAATCCTCGCCTGCGCGACCCATCTCCATTTCTCGACCGGTACGCGGATTGTGGTCGACGGCGGGAGGCACTTGTGATGCAGACAAAGGTCATCATCACCTGCGCCGTCACCGGCAATCTCACAACGCGGGAACACCATCCCGGCCTGCCGGTGACGCCCGAGGAGATTGCCAGTTCCTGCCTCGAAGCTGCCGATGCCGGCGCTGCGGTGGTGCATATCCATGTTCGAGATCCCGAAACTGCCAAGCCCTCAATGGAGCTCAAATACTACGGCGAGGTCATCGAGCGAATCCGGGCGCGGAACAACGAAGTCATCCTCAATGTCACCACGGGGCCGGGCGGTCGGTATCATCCAAGTGACGAGAATCCGGCCATCGCCGGGCCGCGAACGACGCTGATGCGGCCGGAACGGCGGGTCGCGCACATTCTCGCGCTGAAACCGGATATCGCGACGCTCGACCTCAACACCATGACCTTCGGCGCCGAGGTGGTGATCAACACGCCCGGCAATGTGAAGATCATGGCCGACCTTATCAACAGTGTGGGCGTCAAGATGGAACTGGAAGTTTTCGACACCGGCGATATCCAACTGGCCAACGATCTGCTGAAAGCCGGCGTGCTGAAATCGCCGGCAATGTTCGACATCGTCACCGGGGTCAAATACGGGCTGCCCGCGACACCAGAGGCGATGGCGCTTGCCGCGCGCATGCTGCCGCAAGATGCGGTCTGGACTGGCTTCGGTGTCGGTCGCATGTCGTTCCCGATGGCGGCCCAGTCCTACCTGTTGGGGGGGCATGTGCGCGTCGGCCTCGAGGACAATTCCTACATAGCGAAGGGCGTTCTGGCGAAGGGGAACGGCGAACTCGTCGAGCGTGCGCGTGACATCATCGAGAAGCTGGGCGGGCAGATCGCCCAGCCGTCCGAAGCCAGAAGCATCCTGCAACTAAGGGCCTGATCGGCCGGAGCATCCCGACATGACAATGCCAATGAACAACCAGACCACGGCAGGCAAAGCGTTGCGGCTTGTGCAAGCATCGAGCGATGCAGACAACCTGCTCATCGAGCTTGTTGATGCCGACGTTCCGCGCCCGGGCCCAGGTCAGGTGCTGGTCGAGATAGTCGCCGCCGGAGTGAACCCAAGCGACGTAAAGGCGGCACTTGGGAACATGCACCACGCCGTCTGGCCGCGTATTCCCGGTCGTGATTTCGCCGGTATCGTCCGCGGAGGGCCAAAGCACATGTTGGGCCTGGAAGTATGGGGCGGGGGCGGCGAACTCGGCATGACCCAGGACGGCAGCCATGCCAAATGGATGGTGCTCGAAGAGAAGGCGGTTCGTGAAAAGCCCTCAAGTTTCACGATGGAGGAAGCGGCCTCGATCGGCGTGCCATTCATTACTGCCTATGAAGGGCTGCGGGAAGCCGGCGGTGTGCAGGCTACAGATGTGGTGCTGGTCTGCGGCGGCAACGGCAAGGTCGGTCAGGCGGCAATCCAGCTTGCAACCATGGCCGGCGCGAAAGTCTTCGCTGTCGGGTATAACGGCCAGCCACTGCAGGGGCACGCCAACAGCCCGGTGATGCTGTTGAACAGCGGCACCGACGACGTCGCGCAAATCGTCCGGGATCAAACTGGCGGCCATGGCGCGGACATCGTCTTCAACACCGTGGGCAGCCCCTATTTCGAGATAGCCAACAAGGCGATGGCCAAGCAGGCCAGGCAGATATTCATTTCCACCTTCGACCGGGCCGTCCCCTTCGACATCTTCAACTTCTACCGCGGCCGCCACAAATACATCGGCATCGATACGCTGACTTTGTCGTCGATCGATGGCGCGCGCATTTTCGACAAGCTGAAATCGAAATTCGAGCAAGGCGTTCTCAAGCCGTTCCCGGTGAATCCGGCGACTTGCTTCGGCCTTGCCGATGCCGAGCAAGCCTACGCCTTGGTCCTTCGCGGCTCCGCTGACCGTGTTCTGCTGAAACCCTGAGACAGAGCCATGCAGGTTACCCGCTACAAGGAAGCCAAGCCATACGAGGCGGCGGAGCATTACGACATGCGCTGCCTGCGTCTGCAGGGCAAGGAGGCGACGGAAACCGATACGATCTGGATCGGACTGTCGCACCTTCTGCCCGGTGGACGCACTTCCCTCAAAGACGCGGCGGTCGAAAAGATTTACGTCGTCATTGCCGGTGAGGTAACCGTGGAGACGCCGGCGGGGAGCGAGACCCTCCGCTACCTGGACAGTTGTCGACTTGCCCCCGGAGAGGCGCGGGCGCTGGTCAACGAAACGAATGATCCGGCGACGATCCTGCTCGCCATGCCCGTCTGAAGCCGCCTCGCGCAACTGTCGGTCATTCGTCATCTGCTAGGAAGGTCTCGTGATTTTTGTTCGCATCAGTGGCGTGTTGCTGCATTATCGGCTGGCCCGCGCTGCCGATGCGCAAGCCATCGCGCTGGTCAATTCGCCAGGCAGCGATGCGCGCATTTGGGATGGCGTTATCGCCATTCTGTCGACGGGCTACCGCGTCCTGTCCTACGACAAGCGCGGCCTTAGCACGGTTTCGGTTGCATGGGTTGCAGCAACCCGGACGTCAACCCGCCGAAGGCATAGTTCCGCCGGTATGAATCGAATGCTAGTCTCATCGGGTCTCGAAGAATTTGGTGTTCAATCCATGGTCAGCAACAACTCTAGACGCCGATTGAAGCCGCCCACTCACTCCTCGAAGCTTCCAGACCTATCACTCTGGTCGGAATGTGGGGCAGTACGCGGCAGTCCCTGCGCTATCGCCGCAATCCTTGCTTCATACTGAATTCGCCCGAATCGGCAAGCCATCGCGTTCGCACTAATTCTGTCTTTTGGAGTCAAGGCAGGAGGGCGGTCGAATGGCCGAACACGAGGACGACTACACCGCCACAGCGCTCCAACTGCTGCCGGAGGACAAGTCCGAGGTTCCGGACCCTCGCCTGGCCATCAGCTTGGCCTGCCTCAA
>JBARWY010000125.1:0-1666 GCA_049647065.1 Devosia sp.
GTCTTGCTGGGGCCCTCCGGCTGCGGCAAGACCACGACCATGCGCATGATTGCCGGGCTCGAAGACATTACCGAGGGTGAAATCTGGATCGGCGACCGCCTAGTCAACCAGCTCGAGCCGAAGGACCGCGACATCTCGATGGTGTTCCAGAGCTACGGGCTCTATCCGAACATGACGGTCTACGAGAACATCCGTTTCCCGCTCAAGGTGCGCAAGGTCCCGCAGGAGCAGCACCATGAGCGAGTCATGGCGGCCTCGAAGATGGTCGAGCTCGACGACTTCCTGCAGCGCCGGCCGGCGGCTCTCTCCGGCGGCCAGCGCCAGCGCGTCGCCCTGGCGCGCGCCATCGTGCGTGAGCCCAATGCCTTCCTGATGGACGAGCCACTATCCAATCTCGACGCCAAGCTGCGCGTCTCGACCCGCGCCCAGATCAAGAACCTGCACCACACGCTCAAGCGCACCACCATCTATGTAACGCACGACCAGATCGAAGCCATGACACTGGCCGACCGCGTCGTGGTCATGCAGAAGGGCCTGATCCAGCAGGTCGGCACGCCGATGGAAATCTACGACCGTCCCGCCAACACCTTCGTCGCCAGCTTCATCGGTTCACCCGCGATGAACCTAGTCCACGGGGACATCGCCGATGGTGTGTTCACCGGCGAACATATCCGCGTCGACGGCTTGTCCAAGACGGTGAAGGGACCGGTGACGCTAGGGTTCCGCGCTGAAGACGCGGTGCTGGCTGGCGAGTCGGGGCAGATCGAAGCGCCGATCTACACCGTCGAACTGCTCGGCGAGGCCACCATGATCTCGCTGCGCGTCGCTGGCGACCTGATCTCGATCAAGGTCGGCAAGGACTACCGCGCGGAGATCGGCGATGTGGTCCGTGTCAATATCGCGCCGGCCGCTTGCCACCTCTTCGATCGCGCCAGCGGTCAGCGTATCATTGCCGACAACTGACATGAGCGGGGAGCCGGCCTTGGCGATCGACCCTTCCGACGATGCGCGGCGTGCCGCTTTCGACGCGGCCGTCGCGCGCCACGGCCTGGCTTTTTCCGCGGGCGAGAGCCAAAGCGTCTATAAGCTCGCCGGCTGGCTCAGCGACGGCGTCGCTCGCCTCGACGCATCGGCGCAGCCCACGGATGCGGCCAGCGCGCTCGATCTCAGCCTGATCGAGCAGGGCCGGATGCTGCGCGACGGTCGGCTGACCTCGGTCGCGCTGGTTCGGGCGCATCTCGATCGCATCGCCGCGCGCGATGGTGCCTATCGTGCGTTTTATGTCGTCAGTGTCGAGCAAGCGCTGGCCGATGCCGCCAAGGCCGATACCGAACTGGCCGCGGGGCAGGATCGCGGCCCGCTGCATGGCATTCCCGTCGGCATCAAGGACCTGATCGATGTGGTGGGTTCGCCGACCACCGCCGATGCACCGGGCCGGGCCGATACCTTGGCGCAGGCCGATGCTGAAGTGGTGGAGCGCCTGCGCGCCGGCGGCGCCGTGCTGCTTGGCAAGCTGGCGACCTATGAATGGGGCACTATCGGCCCCGACAAAAGCGGGCTGTTCCTACCGGCACGCAATCCCTGGAGCCTGGATCATATTACCGGCGGCTCGTCTTCCGGCAGTGCGGTAGCGGTCGCCGGCGGCCTGTTGCGCACTACGCTGGGC
>JBARWY010000126.1:0-6673 GCA_049647065.1 Devosia sp.
CAGCCTCGCGCTATGGCGCGCGATATCTGGACGGCGCTGGAACTAAACAGCTTCTACCTCGCCTACCAGGTCCAGAAGTCGGTCGCGACCGGCGAGATTACCGGCTACGAGGTGCTGCTGCGCTGGGACCGGCCGGGGCATGGCGATGTATCGCCGGCCGACTTCATCCCCGTGGCCGAGGAATGCGGCGCCATCAGCGCCATCGGCAACTGGGTGCTGAAGACGGCTTGCCTCGACGCGGCCTCGTGGCCCGAGCCGTACCGGATCGCGGTCAACATTTCCGGATTGCAACTTGCACAGGTGGACCTGATCGAGACGGTGCGCAGCGTGCTCATCATGTCCGGCCTTTCACCCGAACGGCTGGAACTGGAGGTGACCGAAACCTCCATCATCGCCGACAAGCAGCGTGCATTGCATATCCTGCGGCAGATCAAGGCGATGGGTGTCTCCATCGCTATCGACGATTTCGGCACCGGATATTCCTCCCTCGACACGTTGCGCAGCTTCCCCTTCGACAAGATCAAGCTGGACCGCTCATTCATGAATGAGGTCGAGGTCAACGAGCAATCCAAGGCCATCGTACGCGCCATCCTGGCCTTGGGGCGCAGCCTGCATGTGCCGGTGCTGGCCGAGGGCGTCGAGACCCGGGCCCAGCTCGACGTGTTGCGCATCGAGGGTTGCAACGAAGCGCAGGGCTTCCTGCTCGGCCGACCTGGCGCAATCGACTGGAACGATGGGTTGGAGTCGGCTCTCAGGGCATAAGCTGGCCGCCATTGACCTCGATGACCTGGCCGATGATGTATCCCGACAGGGCCTCCGAGGCGAGGAACAGGTAGGCGCCCACGCACTCCTCAGCCGTGCCCATGCGCCCCTGTGGAATGCTGGCCACGTTGGCCTTGAGCTGGGCCTCGGTGGAATAGCGCTCGTGAAACGGCGTGTCGATGACACCAGGCGCCACCGCGTTAACGCGAATGCCGAAGGAGACCAGTTCCTTCGCCATGCCGCGGGTGATGTTTGAGACCAGCGCCTTGGACGAGCCATAGAGCCCCGCGCCGTTGCTGGCGCCGTTACGCGCCGCAATCGAGCTGGTATTGATGATGAACCCGCCCTGGCGCTTGAGATGGGGAATAGCGGCGCGGCTGGCCGCAATGACCGAGCGGCCGTTGAGGTCCATGACCTTGTCGTAATAGGCATCGTCCATGTCGGCGTAGTTCATGCGGTCGACCATGCCACCAGCATTGTTGATGAGCCCGTCGAGCCGCCCGAAGGCACTTGCCGTGTCCTCCACGGCACGGGCGATCTCGGCTGAGCTCGAGGCGTCGGCCCGGACCAGGAACGACTTGCCGCCTGCATCCTTGACCGCATTGGCAACCGATTCGGCAGCGTCCTTGCTCGAATTGTAATGCACTCCGACCATCGCGCCCTGCGCGCCGAGCGCCTTGGCCAGCGCGGCACCGATGCCTGTTGAGGCGCCGGTGACCAGGATGGCCTTGCCGGCGAGATCGGGGATGGAAAGCTGGGTCATGGCGGTTCTCGATTTGGCGTTTGCAGCCCCGAGTGTTAGGAGGCTGTTAGCGCTAATACAAGGGACAGGCATGGGCAGACCGATCGTTCGCCTCAAGGACATCGCGGACAGGACGGGCTTTTCGGTGAATACCGTCTCGCTGGCGCTCCGGGACAGTCCGCGCATTCCCGAGGAAACGCGGACGCTGATCCGGCAGGCGGCCGAAGCGCTGAACTACCTGCCCAACCACATTGCCAAGTCGCTGGTGAGCCGCGAGACAAAGACGGTTGGACTGGTGCTGACGTCCATCACCAACCCCATCCTGACCCGGGTGGCGCAGGCCATCGAGTTGCGGCTGGCCGAACTGGGCTATTCGACGCTGTTTGCGACCTCCAATGGCGATCACCACGAGGAAAAGAAGGCGATCGAGATGTTCCGCTCGCGCCAGGTGGATGGCATGCTGATCTATCCGCGCAGCCATCGCGAGCTCGACCATATCCGTCGCGTGCGACAGGCCGGCTACCCCGTGGTGCTGCTGGTGGGCGACGCCGATGCCGGTGTGGACGTGGTGAGCATGGATACGCGGCTGGGCAGCTACAAGGCAGCACGTCACCTGGTGGAGCGTGGTCATCGCCGTATTGGGCTGATCGATGGCGGTAAGGAACGCGGCAATCTCGAAAAGCGCGAGGGCTACGCGCGGGCGCTGGCCGAGGCCGGTATTGCCGAAGACGAGATCTTGGTAGTCGAGCCGCACCAGCATTCGGTAGCGACGGGGCACGCGGCCATGGCCGAGCTGATGGCGCGGGGCAATGGCATGACGGCCCTGCTGGCGGCGACAGATTCCCTGGCGCTGGGGGCGCTGCGCTGGACCCAGCAGAACGGGTTGCGCGTGCCGGACGACATGGCGATTGTCGGCTTCGACAATATCGAATTTGCCCAATATGCCGCCACGCCAATCAGCAGTGTGGACTATGCGGTCGAACGGGTGACCGATCTCGCTGTGGAGCGGCTGATAGGGCTGATCCAGACCGGCGATGCATTGCCGGAAGCTTTGGTGACGCTGATCGAGCCCGACTTGGTGGTGCGCGAAAGCAGCGCCGGCAGCTAGAGACGGTCACGGAAACGGCGCTGATAATCGGGGTCGTAGAGCGAACTCTCGCGGAACTCGGTCGCGCCCAGGCCCTTGCCCACGAAGATGATGGCAGTGCGCTCGATCGGGTCGGCATTGAGCCGCGCTTCGATATCCGCCAGCGTGCCGCGGATGATCTTCTCGTCGGGCCAGGAGGCGTGGAATACGATGGCGACGGGGCAATCCGCCCCATAGAGCGGCGTCAGTTCGGCCACGACGCGCTCCAGCGCGTGGATGGCCAGATGGATGGCCAGCGTCGCGCCGGTGGCGCCGAAGGCGGCCAGCGTCTCGCCTTCCGGCATCGGCGAGGCGCGGCCGGAGACGCGAGTAAGCACCAGGCTTTGCGCTTCGGCCGGGATGGTCAACTCGCGACCCAGCGTGGCCGCCGCGGCGGCAAAGGCCGGGACGCCGGGCGTCAGCGAATAAGGAATACCGAGGCGATCGAGCCGGCGCATCTGCTCGGCCACGGCGCTCCACACCGACAGATCGCCCGAATGCAGCCGCGCCACATCCTGCCCTGCCTGGTGGGCGTGCACATATTCCGCCTCGATCTCGTCGAGCGACATCGGCGCGGTATCGACGAGCCGCGTGCCCGGGCCGCACCAGCCCAGCATTTCGGGAGGCACGATGGAGCCGGCATAGAGGCAGACCGGACAGGCAGCGAGCAGATCGCGGCCGCGCACGGTGATGAGATCAGCCGCGCCGGGGCCGGCGCCGATGAAATGGACGGTCATGGCTTGGTCCAGGCCCACTGGGTAATCGGCATGGCGGGGCGCCAGGCAGTCATGGAGCCGACGGCGTCAGCGCGTTCCACCGACAGGCGGGTGAGGCTGCCGCCGAGCGCGCCGCGTTTGGCCAGGAGCAGCGCCTCCAACTCCAGCGTCACCGCATTGGCCACCATTCGCCCGCCTGGGCGAAGGGCCGCGATGGCGGCGTCGAGCACGCCGGGGTCGGACCCACCACCGCCGATGAAGATGGCATGGGGCGCCTCGAGGCCGGTGAGGGCATCAGGCGCGCGATCGGCGATGATCCGCAAATCGGGCACGCCGCAGGCGACCATGTTGCGGACAATGCGTGTGGCACGTTCGGGATCGGCTTCGATGGCAATGGCCGAAAGGCTCGGATCGGCCAGCATCCATTCGATAGCAACCGAGCCCGAGCCGGCCCCGATATCCCACAGAGTTTCGCCGCGCCGCGGCGCAAGGGCGGAAAGGGTTAGCGCGCGGATTTCGCGCTTGGTGATCTGGCCGTCATGCTCGAACAGGGCATCATCGATCCCCGTGGTCAGCGGCAGCACGCGGGCGCCGGGCAGGGCGACGACGCTGATGGCGCAGATATTGAGCGGACTGATGTCACCCGGCGGGAAGTTCATCGCGACGTGGGAACGCACGGCCTCATTGGGACCCCCGAGAGCTTCGAGCACGGTTATGAGCGAGATGCCGAAGCCGGCCTCGCTCAGCAGTTTGGCGAGTTGCCCAGGGCCGTGCTCGTCCGAAGTCAGCGCCAGGATGCGGGTACCGGTATGCAGGTGCGGGCGAATGAGATCGATGGGCCGGCCATGCAGGGAGAGGGTGACAACCTCCTGGAGTGGCCAGCCCAGGCGAGCGGCAGCGAGGCTGAACGACGACGGGTGCGGATAGACTCGCATCTGGCTGGCGTCGATGGTGCGGGCAAGCGTGGCGCCGACGCCATAGTGAAATGGATCGCCGGAGGCGAGGACGCAGACCGGTCGGCCGCGCAGGGCCACAATGGCATCAACCGAGGCAGAAAAGGGCGAGAGCCACGGGCGGGCCGAACCCACAATGATCGCCCCGGCAAGCTGCAAGTGACGCTCGCCGCCGAACACATAGTCGGCATTGGCAATGGCGACCTTGCCCGCTTCACCGAGCCCGTCGAGACCATCTTCGCCGATGCCGACGATGGAGAGCCAGCTCATAGCCCACCTCCGGTAGAGCGGGGGGAATAGACCAGCGGCGTCCGCCCTTCGCGCTCGATGATGCGGGTTTCCGGTGAGCCGATGATGACGCAGGTGGCCATGTCGGCCTTGGCCGGATCGGCCTCCGCCAGCGTCATGATGGTGACGGCTTCGTCCGGCCGGCCGGCGGCACGGCCGAAGATGACCGGTGTGGTCCAGGGCAGGACTTCGCGCAGGATGGTGAAGGCCGTGCCGAGCTGCCACGGGCGGGCCTTCGAAATGGGATTGTAGAGCGCGATGACGAGACCAGCCGTGGCGACTGCGCGCAGGCGCGCCTCGATGACGGTCCAGGGCTTAAGGTTGTCCGACAGCGAGATAGCGCAGAAATCGTGGCCCAGCGGTGCACCGGCCCGTGCGGCGACCGCCAGCATCGCGGTGACGCCCGGGACGATGTCGAGGTCGACAGCACGCCACGAGGGTGGCCCGGCCTCGATGGCTTCGAGCACCGCGGCTGCCATGGCGAAAACGCCGGGGTCGCCGCCCGAGACGACGCAGACCTTTTCGCCCGAAGCCGCTGTGTGCAATGCATCCTTGGCACGCGCGAGTTCCTCGCGATTATCGGAGGCAACGCGGCGCTGGTCGGGGCGGAGCGTCAGGCGGTCGAGGTAGGGGCCGTAACCGAAGAAGACATGCGACGCGGCGATGGCCGCCAGGGCCTCGGGTGTGGTCTGGTCGGGGTTGCCCGGGCCGGTGCCGACGACGATCAGCTTGCCCGTCATGGCCGCGTGCTCCAGCCGGGAACGAGGACGATGGCGAAATAGGGGGCTACATCGTCGGCTTTGTCGGCAAGACGGATGGACTGGCCATTGGCCATGGTGCCGCGCTCGACATAGACGGCCGTATCGAGCCGGCCCGCCGCCTCGATGGCACGGCGGATCTTGGGCAGGTTGCGGCCCACCTTCATGATGACGGCGCCATCGGTTGTGTTGAGCCGGTCCCGCAGGTCGATCTCGTCCAGCGTACCTGGCAGCACGGACAGGATGTCGTCGCCCTGCACCAGCGGCATTCCGGCCTGTGACCAGCAGCCCGACATGGCGGTAATGCCGGGAATGACCTCGGTGTCGTAGCGCGAGGCGAGGCGCACATGGATATGCATGTAGCTGCCGTAAAACAGCGGATCGCCTTCGCTGAGTACGGCGACATTGCGCCCCGCATCGAGATGGGCGGCAACGCGCTCGGCGGCCTCGGCATAGAAGGCTGATGTGGCCGACTTGTAGTCGTCGTGGCGCCGATCGATCTCGGTGGTTACCGGATAGCCGAGCTGCTCCTCGATCTGGGTAGTGATGCGGTCGGCGACGATGGCGCGTGCATTGCTGGAATTGCCCTGCTTGGCGAAGTAGGCGATTACATCGGCACTCTCGATGGCGCGCACCGCCTTGAGCGTCAGCAGTTCCGGATCGCCCGGGCCGGTGCCGACGCCGATGAGTTTGCCCTTCATATGCCCGACCTCGCCAGCGCATTGAGCGCCGCTGCCGTCATGGCGGAGCCGCCCAGGCGCCCGCGCACGATGGCATAGGGCACGCCATAGGAGTTTTCAGCCAGCGCCGCCTTGGACTCTGCAGCGCCCACGAAGCCCACCGGCATGCCGACAATTGCTGCCGGCCTAGGCGCGCCGTCGCGCAGCAATTCGAGCAGGAAGAACAGTGCCGTTGGCGCATTGCCGATGGCCACGACCGAGCCGGCCAGGCGCGGCAGCCAGAGCCGCAGAGCGGCAGCAGAGCGGGTATTGCCGATCTCGGCGGCGATGTTGGGCGTCTCAGTGTCGCGAAGGGTGCAGATCACGTCATTATTGGCGGGCAGACGGGCGGCAGTAACGCCACGGGCCACCATCTCGGCATCGCAGAATATGGGCGCGCCGGCCGCCAGGGCCGAACGGGCTGTGCTGACAAACCCGGGTCCGAATTCGAAATGCTGCGCCGCTTCGACCGCGCCGGCGGCATGGATCATGCGGATCGCCAGTTCGGCCTCGTCCGGCGAGAAGCGGGAAAGGTCGGCCTCGGCGCGGATGATGGCGAAGGACTGGCGGTAAATCGCGTCGCCATCCTTGATGTAGTCGTAGTGTTGC
>JBARWY010000127.1:0-4648 GCA_049647065.1 Devosia sp.
GATCATCGCGGTGATCATTATCATCGCTACCGGTTTGACCCTGGCCTTCGGCGACACATCTGGCGGCTTCCGTCGCCTCATCCAGATCGTCTTCGGCCTCAGCATCGCCTTCGCGGCCTCAAGCTTCTTTCTCTCCTTCTTCTCCTTTGGCGGCGGAGCGCTGATCTGATGGACGAGCCCGTCCCCGGATTTACCGCACCCCTCCATCGCGCCCTGACTGAGCCCATCCTACTTGGTGGCGCCCCGCGTGCGGTCGCCATCCTCAACGGCACGCTGGCGGCCGCGCTCGGCCTCGGCCTGCGGCTCTGGCTGGTCGGCATCGTGCTTTGGGCCATCGGCCATATGGCCGCCGTATGGGCGGCACGGCGCGATCCGCTCTTCGTCGAAGTGGTGCGCCGGCATCTGCGCATCCCTGCCAATCTCAATGTTTGAGGCACCGCGATGATGAACCTCGCAGAATATCGCCGCACCGGGGCCCGGCTCGCCGACTATCTTCCCTGGGCCGCTCTGGTCGGCGAGGGTGTCGTCCTCAACAAGGATGGCAGCTTCCAGCGCTCGGCCAGATTCCGCGGCCCAGATCTCGACAGTTCCGTCCCCGCCGAACTGGTCGGTGTCGCCGGCCGTCTCAACAATGCCTTCCGCCGTCTGGGTTCCGGCTGGAGCATTTTTGTCGAAGCGCAGCGCCACGAGGCGGCAACCTATCCGGGGAGCATCTTCGCGGATGCGGCGTCGGCGCTGATCGACGCGGAGCGCAAGGCCGACTTCGAAGAAGCCGGCACGCATTTCGAGTCCAGCTACTTCCTCACCATCGTCTATCTGCCGCCGGCCGAGGACACGGCCCGCGCAGAAGGCTGGCTGTACGAAGGCCGCGAGCAGAGCGGGGTGAACCCGTGGGAAACCCTCAAGGGCTTCGTCGACCGCACCGATCGCGTGCTCGCCCTGCTCGACGGCTTCATGCCCGAATGCCGCTGGCTCGATGACGAAGAGACGCTGACCTTTCTGCACTCGACTGTGTCGACCAAGCGGCATCGCGTGCGCGTCCCGGAGACGCCGATGTATCTTGACGCCCTCTTGGCCGACCAGCCTCTCGCTGGCGGGCTCGAGCCCCGCCTGGGCGAGGCCCATCTGCGCGTCCTCACCATTATCGGTTTTCCCGCGGCGACCACGCCCGGCATCCTTGATGAGCTGAACCGGCTGGCCTTCCCCTATCGCTGGTCGACCCGGGCCATCCTTCTCGACAAGACGGACGCCACAAAGCTGCTGACCAAGATCCGCCGCCAATGGTTCGCCAAGCGCAAGTCCATTGCCGCCATTGTTAAGGAGGTGCTGACCAACGAGGCCTCGGTCCTGGTCGACAGCGACGCCGCCAACAAGGCGACCGATGCCGACCTCGCACTGCAGGAACTCGGCGCTGACTATGCCGGCGAGGCGTATGTCACCGCGACGGTTACCGTCTGGGACACAGATCCCCGCGTCGCCGACGAGAAGCTGCGGCTGATCGAGAAGATCATCCAGGGCCGCGACTTCACCGGCATGGTGGAGACGATCAACGCGGCCGACGCCTGGCTCGGCACCCTGCCCGGCCATCTTTACGCCAATGTCAGGCAGCCGCCCATCAGCACACTGAATCTCGCCCACATGATCCCGCTTTCGGCGGTGTGGGCGGGGCCGGAACGGGACGAGCATTTCCAAGCACCCCCACTGCTTTATGGCAGAACGGAAGGCTCAACCCCGTTCCGGTTATCCCTTCATGTCGGTGATGTCGGCCACACCCTGGTGGTCGGCCCGACCGGTGCCGGTAAATCCGTACTGCTGGCGCTCATGGCCTTGCAGTTTCGCCGCTACGAAAATGCCCAGGTCTTCGCCTTCGACTTCGGCGGATCGATCCGCGTCGCCTCCCTCGCCATGGGCGGCGACTGGCACGATCTCGGGGGCGAGCTCACCGACGGAACGGAAGCCTCCGTTGCGCTCCAGCCACTCGCTGGCATCGCCCACACACCCGAGCGCGCCTGGGCGGCCGACTGGCTCGTCGCCGTCCTGACGCGTGAAGGCGTGACCATCTCGCCTGAGGTCAAGGAGCACATCTGGACGGCGCTAACCTCCCTGGCCTCGGCACCACTCGAAGAACGGACCATCACCGGCCTTACCGTGCTGCTCCAATCCAATGATCTGAAACGCGCTCTTCAGCCCTATTGCGTCGGCGGACCTTATGGTCGCCTGCTCGATGCCGAGGCGGAGAGTCTCGGCCAGGCGCCGGTTTTGGCCTTGGAGACCGAGGGCCTGCTCGGCACGGGTGCGGCACCGGCGGCCCTCGCCTACCTCTTCCATCGCATCGCCGGGCGCCTCGACGGACGGCCGACGCTGGTCATCGTCGATGAGGGCTGGCTGGCACTCAGTGATCCGGGCTTTGCTAAGCAACTCGCTGAATGGCTGGTGACGCTACGCAAGAAGAACGCCAGTGTCATCTTCGCCACCCAATCGCTGGCCCAGCTCGAAAAGAGCACGATCGCGGCGGAGATCATCGACTCCTGCCACACCCGGATTCTGCTGCCAAACGATCGCGCGATCGAGCCGCAGATCACGGCAATCTATCGGCGCTTCGGTCTCAACGACCGCCAGATCGAGATCATCGCCCGCGCCACGCCCAAGCGGGACTATTATGCGCAGTCCCGCCGTGGCAATCGCCTGTTCGAACTCGGCCTCGGCGACGTGGCGCTGGCGCTCTGCGCGGCGTCCGCCAAGTCCGATCATGCCCGGATCGAAGAGCTTCTGGGCGAATACGGGCGCGAGGGCTTTCTCGATGCCTGGCTTCGCGCTCATGGCCTCGTCTGGGCGGCTGACCTCATCCCCGACCTCAACAATCTCGCCGCTACTGCGGCGGTACCAGTTCACCCCAACACGGAGATTTCCCCATGACCCGAATTCGCTCGCGCTTACGCGCCATCCATCTTGCCAGCACCATGCTCTCAGCGCCTTTGGCCTTATCGCCCATCGTCGTTACACCCGCCTATGCCCTGTTCGGCTTCGGCGACATCGTGTTCGACCCGTCCAACTATGCCGAGAACATCGTGCAGGCGGCGCGGGCGCTCGAGCAGATCAACAATCAGATCCAGAGCCTCCAGAACGAGGCCCAGATGCTGATCAACCAGGCGCGCAATCTCGCCAGCCTGCCCTATTCCTCGCTCCAACAAATTCAGCAGTCGGTCCAGCGCACCCAACAGCTCCTGGGGGAAGCGCAGCGGATCGCCTTCGACGTGCAGCAGGTCGATCAGATCTTCTCCCAGCAATATGCAGACATGGATCTCACCGCATCCGACCAGCAGCTTGTCGATCTGGCACGCGACCGCTGGGGCAACACCGTCGGCGCCTTGCAGGACGCCATGCGCGTCCAGGCCGGCGTGGTCGGCAATATCGAGACCCAGCGTGCAGAGCTCTCCAATCTGGTTGGAGAAAGCCAGGGCGCGACCGGCGCGCTCCAGGCCACCCAGGCTGGCAATCAGATCCTTGCCCTACAGGCCCAGCAACTCACCGATCTGACAGCACTGCTCGCGGCCAATGGCCGGGCCGACGCGCTGTCGGCCGCCGAGCAGGCCGCAGCGGCCGAACAAGGCCGCGAGCAGCGGCGCCGCTTCCTCGAGCCCGGTGCCGCCTACCAGCCCGGCAACGCCCAGATGTTTTCAGGCGGCAACTGAAGCTGACCGGAGGGGTGATAATGGACGGATGGGTTTTCGCGCGCCTCGCGGCGGTCATCATTGTCGCCGTCGCCGTGACGGCCGTGGCGATCCATCTCGTGCGCGATGAGCAATCGTCCGGCCTGCAATCATCGCCACCCGTCACCGCAGAGGCACCACGCCCCGATCCACTGCGCGAGACGCTCCGGCGCTGCCGGCAGTTGGGCGAGGCAGCAACACGTGACGTTGAATGCCGCGCAGCGTGGGACGAGAACCGCCGCCGCTTCCTCTCACCGTCAGCAGGGAATTAAGCCATGGAAGGCGCCGGCGTCATCGATCGCTTCCTCGCGGTCTTCACCTCCTACATCGACAGTGGCTTTGGCCTCCTGGGCGGCGAGGTCGCATTCATCGCCTCGACGCTGATCGTCATCGACATCACACTCGCCGCCCTGTTCTGGGCCTGGGGCGCCGACGAGGACATCATCGCGCGTCTCGTCAAGAAGACGATCTTCGTCGGCGTCTTCGCCTACCTCATCGGCAATTGGAACAGTCTGGCCCGCATCATCTTCGACAGCTTTGCCGGCCTTGGCCTGATGGCTTCGGGGACCAGCTTCTCGGTCGCCGATCTGATGCGACCCGGCCGCGTGGCCCAAACCGGGTTCGATGCTGGCCGCCCCTTGCTCGAAGCGATCGCCGAGCTTTCCGGCTACTGGGCCTTCTTTGAGAACTTCCTCCAGATCACTTGTCTCCTGATCGCCTGGGTTCTCGTCCTGCTCGCCTTCTTCATTCTGAGCATCCAGCTCTTCGTTACCCTCATAGAATTCAAGCTGACCACGCTTGCCGGATTCGTCCTGATCCCGTTTGGCCTCTTTAGCCAGTCGGCCTTCATGGCCGAGCGTGTCCTCGGCAACGTCATCTCCTCCGGGATCAAGATCCTGGTTCTTTCCGTCATCATCGGCATCGGCTCGACCCTCTTC
>JBARWY010000128.1:0-3980 GCA_049647065.1 Devosia sp.
GGTCTGGGGCATCGGCGGGCAGTATGGTCCGCAGGGGAAAAAGCAGATCCTTCCGGTCGGAATAGTCCAGGCTGGGGTAGGGGGCGCTCAGCCGCTGGCGGCCGATATAGGCCGCCGCCGCCAGGACCGAATGCCCTTTGGACCGTTGAATGAAGACGCAGCGGGCAAAGCCGATCGGCATTGTTGATAACTCTATTTTAGCGGTTGCGCGGGCCAATGGCTTAGGGGGTGTTGCTGAAAGTTTTGATTCGGACGAGACTCTCTGCATGCCGATTCGCGGCGGGCAGGACCAGGGGTGGTAGAGTGAGTGAGCACGACGAACAGGCCAAGTCGATCAGGGCGGTTAAGAAGATCAACGTGTCGGGGACCAGGCTTGGCACCAGCGAGGCGCCGATCGACATCCAGAAGGCGATCCAGGCCAAGACCATCGCCGTCGTGCGCAGCCATAACACGCGCGTCGTTCGCAAAGGCGCCGAACTGCTCAAGGTGATCAACCTTGTCGGACTGGGCGAAGCCGGGACCGACGAATTGATCGGTCGGCTCCTGTTCACCCAGGAGATGGCCCAGGCGGAGCCGGAGCGCGCCAAAGCTTGGGCGAAGGCGGGGGAGACGCTGCGGCTCCAGCACAATCCCCTCGATCGCGACGGCGTCTTCAGCGTGGTGGTTCAGGAGGTGGATTCCCACGATGCGGCGGCCACCGACCTGGCTGATCTCGGCCTCAAATTCAACCCGCGCTATGCCAGCTTCGAAGGGGCGGCGGATATCCATGAAATCCTCATGGTCCTCGAGGGCACGCGGGCTTTTCTGCGCGTTCGGGTGGGACGACAGAGCAAGGCCGGCGACAGCTACATCGTCCTGTTCAAGGAAGGGCAGGAGGTGGAGGGCGCGCGTGCCATTCTCCTGGGGGAGGTCGGTAAGGCTGTGGCTGACGATGCAGCGCCGCAAAAGTCCGCCCCCTCTGCGCGGCGTGGCTTCGCGCCCGCCGCGATGACCGTCGCCAAGGCGAACGCCAAGAAGCCTGGTAGCAATGATTCGGCCGAATGATCGAACCGGGGCGGGCGGGCCCCCGCCCCGGTTCCGGCGCGGCGAACCGCGGACCGAAAGGGCCTGGGGCCTGGTGAGTATAGGGCCGACTGACTATGGGCCGCGCGGCTAGACGGCAGGGCCGGCCCATTGGGTTCGAGGTGGGTTTGGCGCCGTTCAACAGCAGTGTTGAGCCGAAATCTCCGCCGGTCACCCCTCGGTTTGCGGCAAATGCTCGATAACGCAGCAAGCGCCAAGTTACGTGGTCAAAACCGAGGGAGTTTCGTGTGTCGGTTGTGCCCGACAACAGGCATACCGGGATGGCATGGACCGAGGTACAATTGTCAAAGCCGTCAGCTTTCCTGTGGCTGGAGATCAATCGCCCAAAGTAATCTTGCAACTTGCGCTATTTTGTCTTACCTTTTGCGCATCGATATAAAAAAGGTAATGGGTATGGCTGACACCGCAACTCTGTCCTCCAAATTCCAGATTTCCATACCTAAGGCTGTCCGTTCTGCGCAGCGGTGGGAAGCGGGCACGACATTTGCGTTCATCCCAAAAGGAACTGGCGTACTCCTCGTTCCTGTTCCCAAGCGCGAGGCCCTTGCAGGGTTGGCCCGAAGCGCGGCCACGGCCGACTATCGTAACCGCGCGGACAGGACCTGATGCGGCTGATCGATACGTCGGCGTGGATCGAGTGGCTGGTCGGCTCGCCAACCGGGAAGGTCGTGGCAACCCTGTTGCCCGAACAGGCAGAATGGCTGGTCCCGACAATGGTGCAGCTCGAACTGGCCAAATGGACGATGCGGGAGGTTGGCGAGGAGAAATCAGACCAGGTCATAGCTTTCACTCAGCTCTGCCGGATCGCTGCGCTCGACACCGAAACCGCTTTGCTTGCGGCCGAATCCTGCCGAAAACACAAACTGGCCACGGCCGATGCGATTATCTTTGCAAGCGCTCGGATCCATGGCGCTACTCTAATTACCTGCGACAAGCACTTCGATGGTCTGCCCGACGTGACTGTCATCGCCGAAATCACACCCTGACCTCAAACCGGATGGAGTCCGACTGATCCGGTCAGACGTGTCTAAACCGCTGCTCCGGCCGTCTCGGCTCGCCGTCAATACGGCGGGCGTCATACCGGGGGCTAAGACAAATCTGTGTCATCGTCATAGTCTTCGTCATACTCGTCATCGCGGTCGGCGCTGGAAGGGCGCGGTCCTCGGTGGCGGTGTCCGCCGCCTCAGTTGCCAACCATCTCGTCGCGGCCCAAAGGCAGTACTTGGCGGGAACCCTTATGAGGGTGCGCCATCGCGAACAACCGCCTGCGGGGCCTGCGCAGGTAGCTAAATCGGGGCAGCCCATGTCGACCCATGGCTGGCCCCGCATCGGTGCGGCCGCTCACCACACCGTTAGCCATGGCCATCCCGGGATTGTTTTTGCCGGGATCGGATGGTGAAATTTCCTCTGCGGTTTTGCGGGCCTTCTCCAGACTTGCAGCGATCTCTTCAGCCTGGCGCAGATCAATCAGTCGAGCGAAACCGGATCGCACCTCCTCGGGGGATAGTGCAGGGCGGGCGTCCGGCTTTTTCGGTGCTGGCACGGCATGGCCTCGACGATGAAGCGGCCAGCAATTTCGGCGCGGGTGTTGTCGATCGTGTGCTGTGCCTCGGCTCGCCTTTCACCTTGGCTCCGCCGATATCCCCGGCAACCTTACGGGACTGGTCAAGGTCAAGGTCTTGAGTGAAGTCGGCGCGTGCCAACGCGCTGGTGACCCACATTGGCGCGGGTGTAATGGGTATGAGCAGTGCGGACCGAGATGCGTCATTGCCCTGCCCCGGTTGAGAGGTGGTTTGCACGCCGGGCAGGGACTTGCCCGGGGGCGCAGCAGGTCGTTCAACAATGATGCTCATGGGCGTCGCGAATTCTGCTGATACGAACGTGGGCTCATCTATGCTTGTTCATGCCACCCAAGGCCTGGGGTGTATAACGGGATATGCAATACAGTTAAGGTTAAGGCCGCTTGTCTGAAATTTGGCATATCCCGTTATGCCTCCAGCTGGGAGCGAACATTGTCGCTACGAATTCTTGCCGATACAAGATTAGGGAAGAATTAATGATGTAATTACCTGGGAGGCTGTCGTGACCGAGAGCAATTCGTTGGATGTGGGCGTTCGCGGCGACGTGGGACAGGCAGGATCGGAAGAGCATCTGCTCGTCGCGCAGGTAGACACATCGGCGACAGTGGCGGTCGCACCGGGTACGACAACCACAATTGAAGTCTCGGACGGATCCATACTCCGGCTGCCTCTCGGTGCCAGCATCGACCAGCCCCGGGTAAATGGGGATGCTCTGGAGTTTGTTCAGGCCGATGGCTCGGTGCTCGTAGTGCCTAACGGCGCTATTCAGGGACTGACGATCTTCATCGGCGATATCGAAATTCCACCGCTGACCGTCGCCGCGCTCTTTGAAGCCAACAGCATCCAGACTGCGGCTGGTCCTGACGGTCAGGGCGCCACGAGTTCCGGCGGCAACTTCGAGCGGCCCGTAGGTGACATCGGCTCGGCGCTGGCGTTCGGCAGCTTGTTGGGGCCAACTGCCCTGGCCTTTGGGGCGGAAGACGATGCAGAGCTGTTTGCAGCCAACCTTCCGCCAGCGTTCGCACCGGTGCGCTATTTCGGCCGTCTCTCTGAAGAAGGCCTGACGGGTGGCAATCTCGACAGCACCGGTTCCAGTGACACCACCAATGCCGTGACGCTGATCGGCAGCCTGTCAATTTCCGATCCCAATGGCGATCCGCTGAGCTTCACCTTCGGGCCGATGACGTCAGCACTGACCTCGAACGGCGTGCCGGTCGTCTGGGTGGGCGAAAGTACGCCTGTGCTCATAGGCTACGCCAATGGCGCCCCCGTGATCATCACCACGGTTTCGGGCGACGCGGCCACCGCATCCTATTC
>JBARWY010000129.1:0-8606 GCA_049647065.1 Devosia sp.
TCGGGCGCATCGCTTAGCGTCTCGGCAAAGGCCTGGCGGATCAGGTCGGCCGAAACATCGTCATGATCGAGCCGCGCGGCGAGGCGATGCGCCAGCGCCTGCTCAAACGTGTCGTGGTTGAGAATCGCCGAGATCGCCATATTGGAAAGCGAAGGTTCCGAGCTGACGATCTGTCGCGCCCCGGCCCGCACCGCATCCCACACCGGATCGATCGACTTGATCTCGGCTGATTTCCTGGCGCTCGTGGACATGGCGCGTCTCCGCTTCATCGTGGACCACCGATATAAGCCATTTGATGCTCTGACACAAAGCCCTCACGCATCATTTGGTTCACGTTCCCCTCACTCAGGCGAACGTCCTGCTCAAAAACTCCAGCGCCACAGACTTGAAGGCCCTGTCGCCCGTGGCCCGCATATGGTCTCGTTTGGGAATCACATAGGCCTCGGCATGTGGCAGCAGTTCCGCCAGCGGTCCCGGCGGTCCAGCCATCTCGTCCGCCTCCCCCACCGCCACCAGCGCCGGCACGTTGATGCGGCGCACATCGGCCCGTGCCATCGGCTGGCGCGATGTCTCCATGCAGGCCGCCAGCGCCTCGCGGTCGGCCCCCGTATGGTCGGCAAAAATGCGAAACTGCCGGGCCGTCGGATGGGTCAGTTCAGCGAGCGACGGCGCCCGCAAACCGGCAATGATGTCGTTGCCGTCACTGAGCCCATTGATGAGATTCATGCCCATGCCGCCAAAAATGGCGCAGGCTACGCGCTCCTCATGCTCGAACGCCATGAAGGCACTTATCCTCGCTCCCATCGAATAGCCTAGAGTGGCGGCCTTCTCGATCCCGAGGTGGTCGAGCAGAGCCACGGCATCGCGCGCCATGTCGCTTGGATAGTAGCGCTCAGGATCATATGGCTTGTCCGACAGGCCGTGGCCACGATTGTCGAGGGTAATGGCCCAATAGCCGGCAGTGGTCAGCGTTTCGACCCAGCCGGTGTCAATCCAGTTGACTTTGCCGCTCGAGGCGAAGCCGTGGATGCACAGCACCGGTTGGCCCGCGCCGGCGACTTCATAGGACAGAGTCAGACCGTCGGATTGGAACTTGGGCAAAAGGGAATCCTCTTTGGCGTCAAAATAGCCAGAAATCTGCGAGAAATAAGCAAGCGTGCTTGCGGCAATCATGCAGGATGCTGACCGGGTTTGAACCCTTTCCTTCACTCCGTCCTTGGCATATGGTCCGGCCAAATCAAACAGGTTTTTCTCGCCATGGCCCACGGCACCACGCCCCATTTCCACAACACCGAAGGTCTCCGCCAGATCGAAATCGGGTCCAAGGAATTCCAGTGCGTCGGGGCATTGCCGCCGTTTGACCACCCCCATATCTATCTCGACATGGGCAAGGATAGAGAAGTTGTTTGTCCCTATTGCTCAACGCATTACGTGTTCAATTCGCGTCTTGCCGCTGGCACGTCCAACCCTGCTTCCGCGCTCTTTCACGCAGACGCCGCCTAAGACCGGGCCATGCCCGGCACTGGCCGCACCTACTACGTCGCCGGCGCCGGAATCGCCGGCCTGACCCTTGCTTTGGCGCTCGCGAAATTCGGCGCGACGGTGGTCGTGCTCGAACGCAGCCCCACTATCTCCGAATTCGGCGCCGGCCTGCAGATCAGCCCTAATGCCCGGAAAATCCTCGACAATCTCGGCCTCGGCGACGCCCTGTCAGCCCGCAGCCTCGAACCGTCAGGCATCGACATCTACCCTTGGCGACGCCCCACCCCGCTGGTGACGCTGGAACTCGGCGCCATCATGCGCCAGCGCTTCGGCGCCCCCTATGCCGTGATGCATCGCGCCGACCTCGCCGACGCCCTCTACAAAGCCTGCCGGCGTTTCGCCAATATCGACATCCTCTTTGGGGTTCGCGGCTGGGATGTGGTCTCCCACGCCCGCGGCGTCACCGTTTCGATCGATGAGGCCAACGGCCAGTCGCGCACTGGCCGCGCCCACGCTTTCATCGGGGCAGATGGTGTCCATTCCCGAACCCGCATGGACATCATCGGTGGTCCACCCGCCCAATACCGCAAGCGGGTCGCCTGGCGCACGCTGCTGCCGTTCGATTCCGTGGCAAGCCAGATCGCCCTCGACCGAGTTTCTGTGCTGTTCGGTCCGGGCTATCACATGGTCTGCTATCCATTGCCGCATCGACGGCAGGTCAATCTGGCGCTCTTTGCCAGGCTGCCGAAAAACGACTCCGAGCTTGGTACGCGCCCAGTCCTGCCCAGGACGTGGCGGCAGAGCCCGCAGATCGACGTCCTGCTGGCTGCTGCCAGCGACGGCTGGACACCGTGGCCCCTCTACACTGCCGATGCATCCGACTGGCATATGGGCAACATCGGCATCATCGGCGATGCGGCTCACGCCATGTTGCCCTTCCAGGCCCAGGGCGCCGCCATGGGCATTGAGGACGCCGCCGTGCTAGCGCCCCTGCTGATTGCCGAATCCAGCGCCGACACTGCCTTTGTGAAATACGAGCATCGGCGTCGTGGGCGCGTCGCCAGGGTCGCCCGGACATCTGCTGCCAATGGCCGCATCTTCCACATGCCGTGGCCGTTCAGCATCGCCCGCAACATTGTGATCGCGCTGCAGGGACGCCGTGGGCACCTGCGCCGGCTGGCCTGGCTTTATGGCCACGATGCCAGGCCGGAAGGCGTGTCGCCTCCCGTTCTGTCCCCTCTGGATTAGCGGTTCGACAATGGAACCATGCGCAGCCCTTCGGCCTTGCCTTGGCAGGCTCGCCTGTGTCAACTGCCGGGCACAATAGAGGCCCGTCCGGATTTCAAAGGTTAGCGCCCAAGCATGCAAGCAGCGACCCGCTCACGCCTGACCCTCTCCTGCATTCTGGTGACCATCCTGCTGGATATGATCGGCGTCGGCATCATCGTGCCGGTGCTGCCGGAACTGCTAGAGGAACTGACCGGCGGCAGCGTCGCCAATGCGGCTGTCCTCGGCGGCTACCTGGTTTTCACCTACGCGTTCATGCAGTTCGTCTTCTCGCCGGTACTGGGCAACTTGTCCGATCGCTTCGGCCGGCGGCCAGTACTGCTGATGTCGCTGCTGGGCCTCACCTTCGACTACCTGATGATGTCGATCGCGCCGGTGGTCTGGTATCTGTTCATCGGCCGCATCATCGCCGGTATTGCCGGTGCCGCCGTGGCGACGGCAACCGCCTACATGGCCGACATCACCCCGCCCCATAAGCGTACGCACCGCTTCGGCCTCATCGGCGCCGCTTTCGGGCTCGGCTTCATCATCGGTCCGGTCATCGGCGGCGAACTCGGGGAATTCGGACCTCGGGTGCCCTTCTTCGCCGCCGCGGGGCTGGCCTTCGCCAATTTCCTCTTCGGCCTGCTGGTGCTTCCGGAAAGCCTGCCCAAGGCGTCACGGCGCAAGTTCGACATTCGCCGCGCCAATCCCTTTGGCGCCGTCATCGCACTGCGACAATATCCACTGGTGCTGTGGCTGCTGGCCGTGCTGTTCGCCTTCTCGCTGGCGGCGCAGGCCCTGCCCACGGTGTTCAGCTATTTCACCGTCGAGGTTTTCCGATTCACCTCGTCCAATATTGGGCGTGCACTGGGCGCCTTCGGCATCGGGTTCGCCATCTGCCAGGCCTTCCTCGTGGGCCCCATGGTCAAGCGAGTCGGCGAGCCACCGGTGGCCATACTCGGCCTGCTTGCCGCCATCGTAGCCTTCGCCGGCGTCGCCTTCACCGATGAGGTTTTCTACCTCTACGTTTTCATCATGGTCGGCGCGATCAGCGGCCTCGCCGCTCCTGCCATTAATGGCGTCCTGTCGCGGCAGGTGCCTGACAACGCGCAGGGCGAATTGCAGGGCGCGGTCAACGCTGCCAATTCGCTGGCCACCATCATCGGCCCGCTGGCGGCAACGCAGATCTTCTCTTACTTCACCACCGCGGCCGATTCACCCGGCTACTTCCCGGGCGCGCCCTTCGTGGCAGCTGCCATCTGTGTGACGGCCGCACTGGTGATCTTTACCGTCGCAGCGTGGCGGTTCGAATTGGGCCACCGCCCGTCCATCGCCAACCGCCCGCACGTGCCCGATATGGCACCACCCGGCCAGATCCGTGTTCCGCCTATCGATGAGGATGCTGACGATCCTGATGCAGATCCGCCCCGCAACTGAGGCCGACTGGCCCGCCCTTCTAGCCATCGTCAAGCCGGTACTGGCCGCGGGCGACACTTATGCTATCAGCCGCGATCTCGATGACGACGGCGTGCGGGCCTATTGGATGCTGCCCGCCCATGAGGTTTTCGTCGCCGAAGACAATGGCGTCATTCTGGGCACCTATTACCTGATGGCCAACCAGCAGGGCGGCGGTGCCCATGTCGCCAATTGCGGCTACATGACCGCGCCCGCTGCCCGGGGCAGAGGCGTGGCCCGAACCATGTGCGAGCACTCGTTGGAGCGTGCCAGCGAGCGCGGCTTCCGCGCCATGCAATTCAACCATGTCGTATCGACCAACACCCGCGCCGTGGCCCTCTGGCAGAAGCTGGGCTTCGACATCGTGGGCACCCTGCCCCGGGCCTTCAACCACCCGTCCCTCGGCTACGTGGACAGCTTTGTGATGTTTCGATCACTTTGACGCTCGGCAGGCAAACGCGCGGAACGAACTAGTGTCGCCCTCCGTTCGCACTCCACACTGGAGGCCATCATGCCACGCTACTTTTTCAATCACCGTACGCAAGACGGACAGCGCGATCTCGACATCGACGGGCTGAAGCTGGACTCCCTCAACAGTGCCCTCGATGAGGCGGCCTTCGCCGCACAAGGCGCCATCGCCTTGGCCGAAGAACCGGTGCGGGGCGAGTTCGAGATCGAGGACGAAGGCCGAGTCGTTGTCGCCCGGGTGCCCTATGCCGTGCTGGGGCTTTCGGACGAGGCCGATGCTCTCCCGTCTGACGTCACAACTGACTGAACCAACGCCCCAGCCGTGTCGCGAATTCGTGACCGGACGAACGGCATCCCTAAGGCGCCCGCGCGAATTGTCCACGCATCGCCAGAGGAGTTTGCCATGACCACTCTTGCATATGCGGGCCGCGCCGCCCGCCTGCTTGCCACCACGACCGTGCTCGCCGCCGGCCTCACCGGCCTCGCCTTCGCCCACCACGGCTGGAGCTGGGCCGACGCCGGACAGATCGAGCTCACCGGCATCATCGCCAGCATCACCATCGCCCCGCCCCACCCGATCATCGAAGTGGATGCCGAAGGGGAAATGTGGACCGTTGAGCTGGGTAATCCGACCAACACCGAACGAGCGGGGTCGTCGAGGGCTCGGCCGAAATCGGACAGGAGATCGTCGCGCTCGGCAACCGCGCCAGCGACGGCGAATTTCGCATGAAGGCGGTGCGCATCACGGTGAACGGCAATACGTTCGACATCTACCCCGAGCGCATACCCGCGAATTGAGCGACTTGATCGAACTGATTGCCAGTTGGCCCGGCGCGGTCCTGCTGCGCCGGTCGAGCCTTGCCTATTTGCTGGTAAATGCCAGCCACATACTGGGTATCGCGCTGTTGCTGGGGCCCATTCTGGCGCTGGACGCGCGTCTGTTCGGCGCGTTCCGGACTGTCCCGCTGGCGATCATCGGCCCCTTCCTCAGCGGAACAGCAAAGCTGGGCATCGGCCTTGCCATTGTCACCGGCCTCACGCTCTTCAGCGTCACCCCGCAGGACTATGTCGATAACCCGGCCTTTCTCACCAAGTTGGCGCTACTGATGCTCGCCATCATCAACGCCATCACGCTCGATCGCAGCGAGGCCTGGCACGCTGCCATCGCCGGAAACGCGAACGCCGCGCGCCTGAAGATACAGGCGGCGGCGTCCATGATGCTGTGGCTGGCAGTTCTGGTCGCCGGCCGCTGGATCGGCTTCGTCTAGCTATTTGCCCAGCGTGCTGGGCCAGGTTCCATGCAGGTCGGTCCCGCGGCCCACGATCTCGAAGCCATGCGCGCCGAAGAAGTCGCGCTGGCCCTGCGTGAGGTTCGCCGTGCCCTGGGCCTGGCGGTAGCTGTCGAAATAGCTCAGCGCCGCCGACAGGCAGATCATCGGGAATTCGCCCTGGGCCGCACCGGCCACCACCTTGCGCAGCGACGGATGGCTGTCCTTCATCAGGGTGACGAAGTCCGGCACCACCAGCAGGTTGGCATTGCCGCCCTTGGCATAGGCCGCCGACATCTGGTCGAGGAAGCGCGAACGGATAATGCAGCCGGCGCGCCAGATCTTGGCAATCGTCGCCAGCGGCAGGCTCCAGCCATTCTCTTCCGAGGCCTTGGCGATTACCGCAAAGCCCTGTGCGTAGGAGACGATCTTGCCGGCGAGTAGGGCCTTTTCGAGATCGGCCAGCGTGACATCGGTCTTGGCGCGGTTGGGCTTGCCATAGATGGCTTCGGCCGCCACGCGCTCTTCCTTGCGCGACGAAATCGAGCGGGCAGCGACAGCACCCTCGATGGCCGTTGCCGGCACACCCATCTGCTGGGCGACGATGGCGGACCAGACGCCGGTGCCCTTCTGGCCGGCCTTGTCGAGGATCAGTTCGACCAGCGGCTTGCCGGTCTGGTCATCTACGGCGGCCAGCACGTGGCCGGTGATTTCGATGAGGTACGAGTTGAGCGGACCCTTGTTCCATTCTTTGAAGACTTCCGCGCAAGCGGTTGGATTCATGCCAAGACCATCGCGCATCACGCCGTACACTTCGGCGATCATCTGCATGTCGCCATATTCGATGCCGTTGTGAATGGTCTTGACGAAATGGCCGGCGCCGCCCTCGCCCAGATAGGCGCAGCAGCTCTCGCCGTTAAACTGCGCCGCGATGGCGGTCAGCACCGCCTCGGCATTGTGCCACTGCTCCTTGGAGCCACCAACCATGATCGAGGGACCATGGCGCGCCCCCTCTTCGCCGCCGGAAACGCCGACGCCGAGATAGCCGATGCCCTTTGGCTTGAGATAGTCGAAGCGGCGTTGCGTATCAGTGAAAAGCGAATTGCCGCACTCGATGATGGCGTCGCCCCGCGCCAGATGCGGCAGCAGCTGCTCGATCATCTCGTCAACCGGCTTGCCGGCCTTGACCATGATGATGATCGAACGCGGCGCCTTGATCGCCTGGATGAACTCGGCGAGATCGGCCTTGGGGATGACCTTGCCGTCGAGACCCTGTTCCTTGGCCGTCGAGACGAACTCGTCGATCTTGGAAGCCGTGCGGTTATGGACGGCGATGGTATAGCCCTTTTCGGCGATGTTGAGGGCGAGGTTGGAACCCATCACCGCCAGGCCGATCAGGCCGATATCCGCAGTCGACATACAAACAGTCCTTCCGAAATCTTCGTCGCAATGCATGCCCGCAGCGCATGGCGCGCGGCGGCGAACATGACCACAAACCAGCCCCGTACGGAAGTCGTAATCGCGCATTTTTTGGCCGAATCTGCCTTCATGTATGGAAGATTTCCGCTACTCGGGCGCCGTCGGCCCTCCGCCCTTGCAAGCACCCTGCCCCTCCTCTAACAACGACTTTCATTCACCAATGGACCGCCGAACCCATGACCAACATTGCCGCCCAGTTCAGCCTCGTCGGCAAACGTGCTTTGGTCACCGGTTCCAGCCGTGGCCTGGGCTTTGCGATGGCATCCGCCCTCGCCGGTGCCGGCGCTGCCGTCGTGCTCAACGCCCGCGATAATGTCGCCCTCGGCGCCGCCGCGCAGGATCTGGCTGCAACGGGCGCGACGGTCAATGCCGTCGCCTTCGACGTCACCAGCCGCGACAGCATCAACGAGGCGGTGACCTATATCGAGGATGACATCGGGCCGATCGACATCCTGGTCAACAATGCCGGCATGCAGTTCCGCTCCAGCCTCGAGGCCTTCCCACCGGAAAAGTTCGACCAGGTCATATCAACCAACCTGACCTCGGTCTTCAACGTCAGCCAGCCGGTCGCCCGCTACATGATCGCCCGTGGCTCGGGCAAGATCATCAACATCTGCTCGCTGCTCTCGGAACTGTCGCGTCCCTCGGTCGCGCCCTATGCTGCCACCAAGGCCGCTGTCGCCAATATCACCCGCGGCATGGCTGTCGACTGGGCCAGACATGGCCTCAATGTCAACGGAATCGCGCCGGGATACTTCGCCACCGAACTCAACGACGCCCTGCTCAAGGACGACAAATTCAACGCCTGGATCGAAACGCGGACGCCTATGGGGCGCTGGGGGCAGCCGGAAGAACTGGGCGGCGCCGTGGTCTTCTTGGCCTCCGAAGCAGCCCGTTTTGTTAACGGCCACATCCTTTACGTGGATGGCGCCTTTACGGCGACGGTATAGCCATGCCCCTCATTCCGTCCCGCATCATCATCGTCATGGGCGTAAGTTCTTCGGGCAAATCGACGGTCGGCCAGTCCATCGCACGCCGCCTGCACGTGCCCTTCCTTGATGGCGACGGCTACCACCCCGAAGCCAATGTCGAAAAGATGCGTGCCGGCACGCCACTGACCGACGAAGATCGCTGGCCATGGCTGGAGCGGCTCGCGGGAGCCCTGCACGAAGCCGCGGATCGCAA